>CAZHKE010000011.1:0-82940 GCA_964532485.1 uncultured Bifidobacteriaceae bacterium | reverse complement strand
TCATCTCCGCGGCCGCCGGGTCTGCGAGCGCCCCGAGCTCCTCGCCCGGCGGGGCGAGCGCGACCGACGCGAGGCTCGCGACGACGACGGATCGGGATCGTTGCATGATGACTCCTGGGCTCGGCGATACGGTGCGCGTGCGATGACCCGGCTGCTGCTCGTCCGTCACGCGCGACCGGCCGCGACCTGGAGCCAGAGCACCGATGCGCCCCTCGACGCCGTGGGTGTCCGGCAGGCCGCAGGCGTGGCCGAGCGCCTCTCGCACCGGGGCCCGCTCCCGGTGACGACGTCGCCGCTGCGCCGGGCCCGTGAGACCGCGGCGCCGCTCGCGCGACGGTGGGGGACCGCGGCGATCGTGGTCCCCGCGGTCGGCGAGGTGCCCTCACCCGTCGACGACCTCGATGCCCGAGGGACCTGGCTCCGCGGCGTGCTCGCAGCACGCTGGACCGAGGTCGCGCCCGACCTCCACCGCTGGCGCGCTGAGCTCCTCGACCGGCTCGCGGCGTTCGAGTCCGACGCCGTGGTCTTCACGCACTACGTGGCCATCAACACCGCCGTCGGTGCCGCCACCGGCGACGACCGGCTCGTGTGCTGCATGCCCGGGCACGCCTCGGTCACCGAGCTCGACGTCGACGCGGCCGGGGCGCTCACGCCGGTCTCGTTCGACGACCCGATCGCAGGGCCCGCGACCGCAGGGCCCCAGATAGATTCGCCACTGTGACCGAGCCGGCAGACCTGCGCGGCGACGCGCTGCTCGACCACCTCCGGGTGATCTTCCACGAGACGCCGCTGCACTCGCTGCTCGGCTTCCGGTTCCACGAGACCGACGAGCCGGGCGTGGTGCGGGTCTCGATGCCGGTGCGCGACGAGGCGTTCAACGCCTCGGGCAACCTCCACGGCGGCGCGATCGCCACCCTGATCGACGTCGCCGCGGGGTCGTGCGCGGCGCGGGCGTCGGGCTTCGACCCGGTCACCCAGAGCCTCGTGACCGCCGACCTCCACGTGCGCTACCTCGGGCGCCCCAAGGGTGACACCGTCACCGCGCAGGCGCGGCTGATGCGGGCAGGCCGGATGCTCATCGTCGTGGAGATCCGGGTCACCGACCCGCCCGGCAACGTGATCGCGTTCGCCGACTTCTCGTCGATGGTCGTCCCGCGGCGGGAGCCGATGGAGGCCGCGGCGGGCTCCGACCCCCGCTCGCCCGACCTCTGAGGTCGGACGCAGCAGCCGGTCCTTCGCGCTCGGGCGTGACGGTGCTACGTTGCCGCCCGGATCGCCACGACGCAGGAGGGGGGCCGCACGATGGTGCTGGCACTGGACATCTTCGACAACTACGGCCTCAACAGCGCATCCCGGTGGGCGCACATCCTCTCGGGGATCACCTGGATCGGTCTGCTCTACTACTTCAACTTCGTGCAGGTGCCCGCGTTCGCGCAGCTCGACGGTGGCACCCGCAACGAGGTGACCGACAAGATCGCCTCACGAGCGCTGTGGTGGTTCCGCTGGGCGGCCGCGGCGACCCTGCTCTTCGGCCTGCTGATCGGCTTCATCCCGCTCGCCGGCGGTGGCGACGGCGCGTTCCTGACCGACGGCTACTTCAAGTCGGTGCCGGGCGTCAGCATCGCCACCGGGATGCTGTTGGGCATCACGATGTTCCTCAACGTGTGGCTCGTGATCTGGCCCAAGCAGAAGGTCGTGATCGCCAACGCCCGCAACGTCATCGGCGGGGGGCAGGCCGACCCGGCCGCGGCCGATGCGGGCCGCACCGCGCTGCTCGCGTCCCGCATGAACACGATCTTCTCGTTCCCGATGCTGATGTTCATGGTGTTCACGTCGCACTTCTGGAGCGTCGGGGGCAACTTCACGACCGAGGACAACCGGGCCGTCTACTGGATCATCACCGCGGTGATCTGGGCCGTGCTCGAGCTCAGCGCCCTCGGGCTGATCGGCGGCAAGGGCCAGAACGTCACGAACTGGATCTTCGACGACCATCGCCGTGCGATCGGGGCCGGTCTGGTGCTCGTGGTCGTGTGGTACGCGATCTGGGAGATCGTCTTCACCTGATCCCCGGCCGGCGCTAGACGCCCAGGAGATCGGCGATCCGCGCGCGGTGCTCGCGCGCGGTGCCGAGGAGCTGACTGTCCGCAGTGGCCCGGCGCACGTAGAGGTGCATGTCGTGCTCCCACGTGTAGCCGATGCCGCCGTGGATCTGGATGCCCTCCTTCGCGAGGAGCCGTCGGCAGTCACCGGCGGCGACCTTCGCGGTCGACGCGGCGAGCGACCGGCGAGGATCGTCCTCGGCGAGCGTGACGGCGGCGAAGTACCCGGTCGCTCGAGCGCGCTCGACGGCGACGAGCATGTCGGCGAGCTTGTGCTTGATCGCCTGGAACGACCCGATCGGCACGCCGAACTGCTCGCGCTCCTTGGCGTACTGGAGCGTGATGTCGAGGATCGACTGGCATGCTCCGACGGTCTCGAGCGCGAGCGCCGTCACGGCTTCGTCGACCGCTCGGCGCGCGGGCTCGAGCGACGCCGCCCCCGGCTCCCCGAGCACGCACTCGTCGTCGACGTGCACGCCGTCGAGCACGACGTCGACCAGCGAGCGAGTGGGATCCATCGGCTCGGCCGGTTCGAGCACGGCGTCGTCACGGGCCACGCGGAACGCGCCGACCCCGTCGGTGTCGTCGACGCGCGCGATCACCACGAGCTCGTCGACCTCGCTGCCCGACAGGACGCCGGCCTTCCGGCCATCGAGCCGCCAACCGCCGTCGACGCGGGTCGCGAGCGTCTGCACCCTCGCCGGATCGAACGACGTGCCGCCGCGCTCGGTGAGCGCCAGCGTTCCCGTCGCCGCCCCCTGGGCGACCGCGCCCAGCACCTGTGCTTGCTGTTCGGGCGCGCCGAGCGCCTTGACCACCGGCACGAGCTGGGTCACGGTGGCGAAGAAGGGCCCCGGCGCGATGACGCGGCCGAGCTCCTCCACGACGACCGCGAGCTCGACCGGTCCGAGGCCGATGCCGCCCGCGTCCTCCGCGATCGTCAGCGCGGGCCACCCGAGCCCGACCATCTGTGACCACAACGACAGCGCCTTGGTCGAGTCGTCGATGACCGCCCGCACGAGGCTCGGTGGGCACTCTCGGGCGAGCACCGAGCGCACCGTGTCGCGCAGCTCTTCCTGATCGGGTGTGAACTCGAGCTCCATGCGGCTACCGGGGTCCTGTCGTCTCTGGGTGCCGCGGCGCGCTGGTCTGCTGGATCGACTCGGTGAGGACGCGGCGATCGACCTTGTCGCCGGCGGTGAGGGGCAGCGCTTCGACCACGTGCAGGTCCTCGGGCAGCTTGTACGCGGCGAGATCGTCCCGGGCGAACGCGCGCAGTTCCGCGAGCGGTGGCGCTCCTGCGCCCTCGGCGGGCACGACGACCGCCACGCCGACCTCGCCCATCACCGGGTCGGCACGAGGCACGACCGCGACCGACGCGATCGCCGGGTGCTGCGACAGCACGGCCTCCACCTCGACCGGGTACACGTTGTAGCCGCCGCGCACGTACATCTCCTTCGAGCGGCCGACGAGGCGGAGCCGTCCGTGCTCGTCGACCCACCCGAGGTCCCCGGTGCGGACGTGGCCGTCGGCGGTGAACGCGGCCGCCGTCGCGTCGGGGTCGAGCCAGTAGCCCGACATCACAGCCGGGGACCGGATGCACACGGTGCCGACGTCGCCGCTCGGTACTGGTCGGTCGTCGTCGTCGAGCACGGCGAGCTCGACTCCGGGCAGCGGACGGCCCACGCTCACGACGGCGTCCTCGTCGGGATCGTCGTACCCGGTGCCGAGCCCGATGCCGGCCTCCGTGCACGAGTAGCGCGTCGCGAGCTTGGCGCCGAAGCGCTCGCGCGCCTCCTGCGCGAGGCCCGGAGTGATGGGACCGCCGCCGGCGACGATCAGCGCGACGCTGCTCAGGTCGAAGTCGTCGAAGTCGGGCTGACGGAGCATGAGCGCGAGCTGGGTCGGAACGCCCCCGACCGTCGTCAGCCGCTCGCGCGCCAAGAGCTCGAGCGCGCCGCGCGCGCTCCAGCGGCTCATGATGAGCTGCGTGCCACCGCGCTGGAGGTTCCCGGGCAGCTTGGTCATGAAGCCGAGATGCGCGAACGACGTGCCGGTCATCCCGCGGCCGCCCGCGCCCCAGGTGTCGCCGACATCGGTTCGGGTGATGAACGAGAGCTGTCGGTTGCAGTAGAGCGCGCCCTTCGGGACGCCCGTGGTGCCCGACGTGAACACGATGGCGACGGCCCGGTCGGGGTCGGCCGCCAGCGGGGGAGGCGCGGCATCGGGAACGCGATCCTCGTGGTAGAGCTCGTCGGCGGTCGCCGCCGCCTCGACCACGACCCCGTCGTGGTCGGCCGGGGCGGTCGTCGGCGATGCGATGACCAGGTCAGGGGTCGCGCGCTCGAGCACGACCGCACGCTCACCGGATGTCAGCCGGTCGTTGACGCCCGCGGTGACGGCGCCGAGCTTGGCGGCGGCGAGGTAGCCGACCAGGTACTCGGGTCCGGGCGGGAGCACGAGCGCGACCACCGAGCCCTCGGCGACCCCGCGGCGCGCGAGCCCGACCGCGAGCTCGTCGGAGGCGCGATCGAGGAACGAGTACGACAAGGGCCAACCACGCTCCGACACGTATGCCGGAACGTCGTCGAAGCGGACCGCTGCCTCGCGTAGGGTGGCGCCGAGCATGGCGGCGGCATCGTACAAGGCGACCCCGCACGGGTCGCCCTCGGACGGTAGCGCACGGGCGGCGACGCCCGGCACGCCGGCTGCGGGGCGCGAGCTGCGCGCGCAGGGGAAGCGCACCATGCGGCGGCTCCTCGACGCCGGGTTGCGGGTGTTCGCACGACGCGGGTACCACGCAGCGCGGGTCGACGACATCGTCCGCGCGGCGCGCACGTCACACGGCACGTTCTACCTGTACTTCACGAACAAGGAAGACCTGCTGCGAGCCCTCGCGGTCGACTGCGCGCACGAGCTCACCGCGCTGGCCGACACGATCGGCCCGATCACGACCGACGACTCCGGGCGCCGGGAGCTCCGTTCGTTCATCGCCGGCTTCCTCGGAACCTACCGGCGCTACGGGCCCGTGATCCGGGCGTGGATGGAGGACCAGGTCGGTGACCGAGACGTCGACCGGCTCGGCGTCAAGGCCTTCACCGCGATCGGCGACCGGCTCGGCCAGCGGATGCGCGAGGCGGGCGTGGAGATCGCCGACAACGAGCGCGCCGCGGTGGGGGCACTGATGGCGATGCTCGAACGCGTCAGCTACGGAGTGGCGTCGGGTCGGGTGAGTGAGGACGACGAGGCCCTGCTCGACACCATGACGACCATCGTCCACCGCGGCTTCTTCGGCGCCCCGCGCTAGAGGGCGCCGCGCGCCCTGGCCGTGAGCGTCAGACGGGCGTCGCGTTCGCGATCGGGACCGCGAACGCCCGGCACCAGACGAGCACCGTCCATCCACCCGCCGTCGGCGTCGTCCCGTCGGGGACCGCGTAGAACTGCGTGCCCTGGTTGCCGCGCAGCGCGTCGAGCTCCACGCCTTGGTCGCCGGGCTCGGTGCGGTCGCTGCCCGGGACGAGGTACACGAAGTAGTCGGGACCCGGCTCGACGTCGATGTCCTCGAGTCCGACGACGAACGCGCCGTCCGACTGCTCGTAGAGCACCGCGGTCCCGGTCGCGTCGTGGTCGATCCCCGTGAGTGCGCCCGCGCCGAGGCGGGTCGGCGCGGCGGTGTCCTCGGCGGCGACCGTGCTCGGTGTGGAGCCGTCGGTCGAGTCGGATGGTGCCGCAGCCGGCGCCGCGCTCGGGAAGGTCTCGACGACCTTCTTGTCGCGCACGGCGGGCAGGATCAGCACGAGGACGAGCGCCACTGCCAGCGCGCTGAGGATGCCCACACGCACCCACGCGTTGCGGACGAGACGCGGGAGGATCAGTCGGGAGAGCAGCAACCAGCCCGCGATGATCGCGGCGGTGACGAGGATCGCCTGCGTCCCCGAGAACAGGTCGCGCACGGCGTTGGGGCGCAGGAGCGCCATGACGGCGAACGCAACCAGCAGCACCGCCGGTGGGACGAGCTCGACCCAGCGTGGCGGGCCGGCCCCGCGGGCGGGTCGAACGCCTCGGGTGGGGGAACGGTCGGCCCCGTCGACCTCGACTGTCATCGAATCGCCTCCTGCCGGTCTCGGGGTTCTCCGGCGCGGCGAGCCGCACCGGATGACCAGCACCCCGGGTCAGGCGGCCCCCGGCCAGGCGCCCCGGGTCAGGCGCGCCGTTGGGCGTCGATGCCGGGGTTCGTCGTGTGGAACGCGTAGCGGTTGAGGATGTGCCCGACCCGGGCGGGATCCCACTGTGCCGGGTTCCCCTCCTCGTCGGTCGCGAAGAACTCCTCGCCCATCTCCCACGGCTTGTAGACGCAGAGCGAGTTGCCCACCATGCGCAGCACCTGGCCCGACACGGGCTTCGAGTCGTCGGATGCGAGCCAGACGACGGCCGGCGCGGAGTTGCCCGGGTTCATCGCGTTGAACTCGGTGTACTCCTCGGGGTTCTTGACCTCGATGTCGCTGCGGGCCTGACCCACCATGCGTGTGAAGCCTCCCGGCCCGATGCAGTTCGCGCGGACGCCGTAGCGGACGAGCTCGAGGCCGGCGATGATCGTCATCGCCGCGATGCCGGCCTTCGCCGCCCCGTAGTTGATCTGGCTCGCCTGGCCCTGGAGACCGGCGCTCGACACCGTGTTGATGATCGACGCGCTCGGCTGACGGCCTTCCTTCGACTCGTTGCGCCAGTACACCGAGGCGTGGTGCATCGTGTTGAACGCGCCGTACATGTGGACCTTGACGACGGTGTCGAAGTCGGACGGCTCCATCGAGAACATCATCCGGTCGCGCAGCACGCCGGCGTTGTTCACGAGCACATCGAGCCTGCCGAAGCTGTCGAGAGCGGTCTTGACCATGTTCGCGGCGCCGTCGAAGTCGGAGACGCTGTCGTAGTTGGCGACCGCCTCGCCCCCGCGGCCCTCGATGGCCTCGACCACCTGGTCGGCGACCTTGGCGTCGGCACCCTCGCCGGTGACCGAGCTCCCGAGGTCGTTCACGACGACCTTGGCGCCGTGGTCGGCGAGGAGGATCGCCTCACCGCGACCGACGCCGTTGCCGGCCCCGGTGACGATCGCGACCTTGCCGTCGAGCATGCCCGCCATTTGCGCGTCCTTCCGAGCTGATCCCAGACTGGGAGAAACCTGACGTCGGCGTCACGGTAGCCCGACGTCGTCGGAAGTCGTCAAACGGGGAGCACGCGCACATGACCGTCGACACGAGCCTGATCGGGAAGCCGACCGGCGCGCACAAGGTGCGGATCGAGCGTGGCCCGGTGGGCTACTTCGCCAGAGCGGTGCTCGACGACAACCCCGTGTACCGCGACCCGAAGGCCGCGGCTGCCGCCGGCTTCGACGGCATCCCAGCCCCGCCGACGTTCACGTTCGCGATGCAGCACATGGGCGCGTTCGCGGAGCTCCAGCCGCCGGACCCGACCGGCGGGGACAACCCGATGCACGTCGTCATGGGCGAGCTCTACGGGAAGGGCGCGCTCATCCTGCACGGCGAGCAGGAGTTCGAGTACCACCGGCCGCCCGTCGTCGGGGACGAGCTCTCGGGAGAGGGGAAGATCGTCGATCTCTACGAGAAGGAGACCGACAGCGCCACGATGACGTTCATCGTGATCGAGACCGTCTGGAGCGACGACGCCACCGGTGATCCGGTCGTGACCGAGAGGTTCAACCTCATCGGCCGCACGAAGAAGTAGGGGAGGAGTCCCTTGGCACGACTCGACGGGCGCGTCGCGATCATCACGGGCGCGGGCCAGGGGATCGGACTCGCCTACGCGAAGGCGTTCCTCGACGAGGGCGCGAGGGTCGTCGTCGCCGAGGTGAACCCAGAGCGTGCGAGGGCTGGCATGGACGCGCTCGCCGGCAAGGGCGAAGCCGTCCTCGTCGAGACCGACATCTCCGACCCGGAGTCGGCCGACGCGTGCGCCCGGGCCGCCAAGGACGAGTTCGGCCAGATCGACATCCTCGTCAACAACGCGGCGATCTACCACGACATCGACAACGCCAACGCCGACTACGACTACCTGCTCGAGATCATGAGCGTGAACCAGCACGGCGCGTGGCTCATGGCTCGCGCCGTCGCACCGGCGATGGTCGAGCAGGGCCGCGGTCGCATCATCAACCAGTCGTCGGGCGCGGCCTACTCGTACATGTTCCCGCCCATGGACGAGTTCCTCGGGCTCGGCAACTTCAGCTACTCGATCACGAAGTGGGGGATCGTCGGGCTCACGAAGTTCATGGCCGCACAGCTCGGGCAGTACGGCATCACGGTCAACTGCATCGCCCCGGGGGTGACGATGACAGAGGCGACCAGGAGGGTCGTGCCCGAGATGTTCATCGGCGGGATGACCGCGATGACGGCGATGAAGCAGACGCTCGAGCCCGAGGACCTCACCGGCGCGGCGGTGTTCTTCGCCAGCGACGACGCCAAGCTCTGCACTGGTCAGACACTCGTCGTCGACGGCGGCCTCGCGATGCCCGCGTAGCGCGGGCCTACTCGACGGCGCCCTCGTCACGGAGGCGCTGCTGCTCTCCGGCGCTCAGGCCGAGGAGCTCGCCGAGCACCCAGTCGTTGTCCTGACCGAGGGTCGGGCCGGCCTGGTCGTAGCCGCTCGGCGCGTCGGAGACGCGAAAGCCATTGCGCTCGTAGAGCCCCGGACCCATGAACGCGTGCTCGAGCGCCACGAAGTGGTCGCGTGCCGCGAGCTGCGGGTCGCCGTGCACGTCACCGAAGTCCTGGACGGGCACCGCCTCGACGCCCTCCCGTTGCAGCATCTCGGCGACCTCGGTGCGGCTGCGGGTCGCGGTCCACTCGCCGACGATCGCCTCCACGTCAGCGATGCGCGCGCGTCGGCCGTTGAGCGTCGCGAGGTCGCCGTCGTCGTTCCCGATCAGCTTCGCCAGCCGAGCCCACTCGTCGTCGGTCCAGCACGCGATCGCGACCCACCGGTCGCCGACGGTGCCCAGGGCCGGGTGCGTCTCGTCGGCGCACGGGAACGCGCCGTGGGGCACCGCTCGCGCGGAGCGGTTGCCGTCGCGGGTGCCGATCACGCCCTCGTCGGCGTACTCGAGCAGCCACGGTGCGAGCGTCCACGTGCCCGCCTCGACCTGCGAGAGGTCGAGGTACGCGCCGCGTCCGGTGCGCCGGCGGTAGTGCAATCCCGCCGCGAGCGCTGCGGCGACGTAGCGCGGCGCGAGCGAGTCGGTGATCGTCGCGTAGGGACCGACCGGCTCGAGATCGGGCCATCCGGTCAGCCAGTTGTAGCCGGACAGCGCCGCGCCCTGGCCGCCGAAGCCGGGGTAGTCCTTGTGGGGCCCGAACTGGCCGTTGAGGCACGCACTGATCATCACGAGGTCGGGCTTGACCTCGACGAGAGCGTCGTAGTCGAGCCCGAACGCCTTCATCGCGCGGGGCGCGTAGTTCTCGGCGACTGCATCGGCCCACTCGACGACGAGCCGCTTCACGAGCTCGACCGATTCGGCCTTCTTGAGGTTGAGCGTGACGTTGCGCTTGCCGACGTTGAGCCCGTCGTACATCGTGGCACCTTCGAGCCCGTGCGGGTTGTCGGGCCCGAGCGCGTAGACGCGCAGGAAGTCGGGTCGTGACTTGGACTCGATCCGCAGCACGGTCGCTCCGTGCTCCACGAAGTAGCGCGTCGCGATCGGGCCTGCGGCACCCGATCCCAGCTCGATGAGCTTGAGGCCGTCCCATGACGGCTGCCCCGGCTTCCACTCGGTCGTCGCGCGCACACCCGGAGCGGAGAAGCCCGTGAGCTGCTCGGCGCTCACGGGAGCCGGCGCGCTCGGCGCCACGCTCGCGACCCGGGCGTCGTGCGATCGCACCTGCACGAACGTGGCAGGGAACTGCTGCACGTCGCCGACGGGGGCGAAGAACCCACGTGCCGCGAGCTGCTTGCTGGCGAGGATCTCCCGCGGCGAGTTGGCGGGGGCGAGCATGAGGTTCGTCTCGCAGGCGAGGTCGTAGAGCTCCTGCATCGTGTGGCGGGCGAAGTACTCGCCGATCGGCTTCTCGACCGCGCGCAGCACCTCCTCGGGGGCGTGGTTGGGGGACCATTCGGCCCACTCCTGCGTCTCCAGGGCAGTCGCGTCGACGCCGTCGTCCGCGACCGCCTTGGTGATGATCTGGAGCGACGGAATTCGAGCCTTGCCGCCACGCAGGCCGAACGACACCCAACCATCGAGGGTCGGCCAGATCTCGCGCGTGCGCCCGATGTGCGCACCCAGCCGCCTGCCTCGGAAGTGCGACTGGTCGAAGCGAGCGGGCGCAGCCATGTTCGCGACATCGACGCACTCCTGCATCGAGAGGTCGACGCGATGACCCGTGCCCGTCCACAGCGCAGTCAGCACGGCGAACGCGACCTCACCGCCGGTGTGGCCGTAGCCCGACGGCTCCGTGCACCGCACCGGCGCGCGGTCGGGGTCGCCCGTCGGGTACATGTTGCCGCTGGCTGCGAGCACCCCGAGGTCGGACGAGCGCCAGTCGGCGCGGGGCCCGGTCAGTCCGAACGGCGTCACGCTGACCCACACGGCATCGGGCGCGCGTGCCGGATCGACGGCGAGCGTGCCCGGATGCCCCGGCGTTTCGATCACGACGTCGGCCTCGGTGAGCAGGGTGGCGAGACGGGCGTCGTCGGGACCGTCGACCGAGACGGCCCTCTTGCCCGCGGCCCAGGCCTGCCAGCGGTAGCGCTGCGCTCGGAGAGGGTGACCTCCCGGCGGCTCGACGACGACGACCTCGGCACCGAGGTCGGCGAGCACCCGGCCGGCCATCGCCGCCGGCTCAGCGGCCAGATCCAGGACGCGCAGCCCCTCCAGCAGCGATTCCACGCCCGATCCCGTCCTCACCTCAACCTCGACCTCGACCTCGACCGAACCGACCTTGCGGGGTCTGCGTCCGGTGGAGGATGTGACCTTCGGCAGCGTCCCGGACGCTCGTGGCACCCTAGCGTCGTGCCCATGATCGTCGACGCCGACTGCCACATCCTCGAACCGCCTGACATCTGGACGAACTGGCTTCCGGAGCGACACCAGGACAAGGCCCCCAAGCTCGTGAAGGATCCGCGCGGCGGCGACGCGTGGCTCACCGCGGTCGGTGGCGATCCCGACCCGATCGGGCTCGTCGCGACGCCCGGCATGGCGTACGACGAGTTCCATTGGTTCGGCGTCACCTACGAGGACGCACGCAAGGGCTGCTACAACGGCGACGCGCGCCTCGAGGACATGGATCGTGACGGAGTGGCGGCAGAGATCCTGTTCCCACCACAGCGCACCATGAGCCACTTCCTCGGCGACGACGACGACGACTTCGTGCTCGCCGGCGTGGAGGCGTACAACAGCTTCTTGTTCGAGGAGTTCTGCGCGCCCGACCCGAATCGGCTGATCGGGCTCGCGCAGGTCCCGTCACTCGGCATCGACGTCGCGGTCGACTCGCTCCGCCAGGCGGTCGCGCGTGGCGCGAAGGGCGTCATCCTCTCGAACTGGCCATCGGGCGGGGAGGGCCTGTCCGCCGACGACGACGCGTTCTGGTCCGCGGCCGTCGACGAGGGATTGCCCGTATCGGTGCACATCAACATCGTCAGCCGTGCGCAGCGCAGCGCAGCGCGCAAGGCCGCGGCCGCGTCGCGCAGCGTCAGGTACGACATGAGCAGCGCCGCGGCACGCGCCAAGGCAATCGGTTCGATGAGCCACGTGTTCTCGATGACCGCGGGCGCGATCACGCAGATGCTCTTCAGCGGCGTGTTCGACCGCTTCCCCGAGCTGAAGATGTGCTGGATCGAGACCGGCGTCGGCTGGCTCCCGCACCTCCTCGAGTCGATCGACGACCGCTACTGGCGCAACCGCTCGTGGGGCGAGCTCGAGATCACCGAGCCGCCGTCGTTCTACTGGCATCGCAACAACGCGGCATCGTTCATCACCGACCGCTCAGGCATCGCCCTGCGCCACTCGGTGGGGGTCGACAACATGATGTGGTCGAGCGACTACCCGCACCACGGCAACGACTGGCCGTACTCGCGCAAGGTGATCGCGGAGACGATGGGCCACCTGCCGAGCGACGAGCGCGACCGCATCGTCGGACACAACGCCGCCCGCATCTGGCACCTCTGAGTCGTCGCGCGCCGGATCGCCACGCGGCGGCGTCAGTCGCGCTGCTCCTGCGTGCTCTGCTCGATCGCCCCGAGCGTGAGGCGCTGGATCGTTCGCTGGTGCGTGTAGTCGACGAGCCGGTGCGCGAGCGGGAGGATGCTCGTCGCGTTCCTCGCGGTCACGTCCTGGAACTCCGTCAGCCCTCCGCCTGCCCAGGCAAGCGACCCGCCGGTCGTGAAGAGCTCGATGATCCGCGACTGCGTCGCCTCGATGCCGTCGGCGTAGATCCGTGCGACCTCGACGACGGCGGGCGCCGGTATCCCGAGGTCGTGGAGCGCCGCCAGCGTGCGGAGGAAGTCGAGGTCGTCGCCGTCGTACGCATCGCGACCGAACTCGGCCGGGTCGCGCAGCAACCCTGACGAACGCAGGGCTTCGCACAGCTCGGCGTCGATGCCCGAGCGCGCCAGCAGGTCCTCGAGGGTGTAGGTGCGGTCACCGCCACCACCGAAGATCCCCTCGACGATCCCCTCGCGCTCGTCCGCCAGCAGCGCCTTGATCGCCGCGAGCGAGAAGCGCCGCGCCTGCAGCTCCTTGATGCGCTCGAGCCGCTCGAGGTGCGCGGGGCCGTAGACGTTCGCGCGGCCGGCGCGCTCGGCCGGGGGGAGGAGCCCCTCGCGCTGGTAGTAGCGGATCGTGTCGACGGTGACGCCGGCGCGCTGGGCGAGGTCGTCGATGCGCCATGCCGGCGCCTGCTCGTCCTGGGATGTGTCGGTCTGTGACATCCGTCACCGTCCTTGACAGCGTCTACTCTAAGAGGAGATACTCTCAGAGTCAATACAGCATGATCTTGTGCGCTGGATCACAACGAGCCGACGCCACGGGATCCGAGTCCGAAGAGCAGGAGCCGCACCATGGCGACGACCACGAGCATCGAGCGTGAGCGAGCGATGGCCTGGATCGCGAAGCGGCTTCGCTGGGAGCGCACCCTCGCAGACCTGCGGGCGGGGCGCGACCGCGACGTCGAGCGCAAGGCCGCCTGACCCGCTCATCTCCGATCGCGATCTGACGCCCGGCGGCGGTGGGTCTCCCCCCGTCTCATCGCTGCCGGCGTCGGTTCCAGCACGAAGCCCGGTCCCGCCGACCGGGCTTCGTCGCGTTCGGGAGCCCACCTCGCGGGCGTGGTCCTTCGCTAGGCCCGGACCCAACGCGGGAGCGTGACGTCCTCGACCTGCTGGTACACGACCCGCACCGGGGCGCCGATCTCGATCGTGGCGGGGTCGATCTCGTCGATCCCCCCTTCGGGCGACGCGAGGAGGTTGCCGACCATGCGCAGCGTCGGATCTTCCTCGAGCGCGACGACGATGACGTTGTACGGCGCGAGCTGCGCGTACGCGGGCAGGAGGGGCGGGTGCGGCACGACGTACGACCAGATCGTGCCGCGTCCGGATGCCCGCTCCCACACGACGTCGATCGAGCGGCAACGCGGGCACATGGGGCGCGGTGGGACGCGCGGCGCGCCGCATGCGCCGCAGCGCTGGACGAGCAGCTCGCCGCGAGCGCACCCGGCCCAGAACTCGGCCGCGTCTTCGCTCTCGAGGTCGGGGAGCAGGAAGCCGGTCGCGGTCATGTGATTGCCTCCTCGATCACCTGCTATCGGCGCAGCAAGAGCGCGCTCGTCGGCACGCCCTCGCCGCTCGTCACGAGACAGGTGCTCGCGCCGTCGACCTGTGCCGTCGACGTGCCGCGCATCTGCCGCACACCTTCGAGCACGAGGTTGAAGCCGTGGACGTACGCCTCCGACATGCCGCCGCCGCTCGTGTTCGTCGGCAGGCGACCGGCAGGCCACTCGAGCGCGCCGTCGTTCGTGAAGTCGCCACCCGCGCCCCGTTCGCAGAACCCGTAGCCCTCCAGTGACAGCGGGATCAGTGGGCTGAAAGCGTCGTAGATCTGCGCGACCTGCACGTCGCCGGGTCCGAAGTCGGCGGTGCGCCACAGCTGGGCCGCCGCGGCCCACGACGGTCCCTCGAGCGGGTCGTCGTTGAAGTAGTTGATCATCGTCTGATGCTGGGCGGGCAGGCCCTGCGCGCCGGAGTGGAGGTAGACCGGCGGCTGCGGCAGGTCGGGCGCGCGCTCAGCGGGCACCATCACGATCGCGAGCGCGCCGTCGGTCTCGAGGCAGTTGTCGAACAGGCACAGCGGCTCGGAGATCCAGCGCGCCTCCATGTACTGCTCACGGGTGAGCGTCTTCTCGTACATGGTCGCCTCGGGGTTGCGGTTGGCATGCTTGCGGAACGCGATCGCGACGTTCGCGAGGTGATCGCGCGTTGCGTGGTACTCGTGCATGTAGCGGCGCGTGAGCATCGCGACCTCGTCGACCGGGCGGAGCAGCCCCCAAGGCCGGCTCCACTGCCAGTGGTCCCGCAGGCGCTGGGGCACCTGGGACCAGGGGCGGCTCGACTTCGCGGCTCGCTTGCGCGCCCGCCATGCCACCGCGACCCGGCACTGGCCGGTCGCGAGCGCCATTGCGGCCTGGAGCACGACCCCGCAGCCCGCGCCGCCGCCGTACCCGACCTGCGTGAAGAACGTGATGTCACCGAGCCCGACGTTGCGCGCGACGTCGACCTCGCGGCCCGGCTCCATCGTGAAGGACGCGAGGCCGTCGACCTCGGAGGGCGCGATCTGGGCGTCGTCGAGCGCGGCTGAGATCGCCTGGCATGCCAACGACAGCTCGGTGTGCTCGAGGCCCTTCCCGAACGCGGTCTGGCCGATCCCGACGATCGCGACCCTGTCCTTCAGCATCTGTCGCTCGCTCCGGGCAGCGATCGGTCGCTCGCTCCGGGCAACATGGTGTCGCTCGCCATGGTCAGTACCCCTTGAAGTCCGTGGGGCGGCGCTCGAGGAAGCTGGCGACGCCTTCCTTCGAGTCCTCCGTCGCCGCGACCATCTCGACGAGCAGCGCCTCCTCCTCGAACAGCGTCGCCCGATCGACGTCGAGCGAGCGGTTGAGCAAGCGCTTGGCGAACCCGATGGTCTTCGTCGGTCCCTGCGCGAGCCGCCCGGCCCACTCGGCCGCTGCCGCCTGCAGCTGGGTGCCGGGCACAACGGTGTTCACGAGCCCGAGGCGCTCCGCGTCGTGCGCACCGAGGTCGTCACCGAAGAAGACGAGCTCCTTCGCCTTCTGCAGCCCGACGAGGCGGGGGAGCAGATAGGTGGGTCCGCCATCGGGGATCAGGCCACGACGAACGAACACCTGGATGATGCGAGCGTTGTCGGCCGCGACCACGAGGTCGGACGCCAGCACCATCGCCGCGCCGCCACCGGCCGCAGTGCCGTTGAGCGCGCAGACGATCGGCTTCTCACAGTCGAGCATGGCGCCGATCAGCCGCTGGATGCCCGTGCGGATCATGCGCGCCGCTTCGCCCGACACGCGCTCGGGTGCGTCCTCGGGCTTCGGTGGTGGCGCGGCGCGCCCCGAGCGCAGATCGGCGCCGGTGCAGAAGTGCTTCTCACCGGCGGCGGTCAGCACGATCGCGCGCACGTCGAACGAGGAGCTCGCTTCGCCCAGGTGCTCGATCATTCGGTTGCGTACGGCCGGCGTGATGGCGTTGCCCGCATCGGGGCGGTTCAGCGTCAGCCAGAGCACCTGCTCGCGGACCTCTGCGAGCAGCTCCTGATCGACGTCGGGTTCGGACTGTTCGGTCACTGCTTCCTCACGATCAAGGCATCCAGGGCGACCGCGCCACGCGACCGCACGACCAACGGGTTGACATCGAGCTCGCCGAGCTGCTCGGGGAACGACGGGCAGGCGAGATCCGTCGCCAGCTGTTGCACCTTCATGATCATGTCGACGAGTGCGCGCGTGTCGACCGCGGGTGCGCCTCGCACCCCCTCGAGCAGGCGCCGCCCCACGAGCTCCTGCACCATGCGCTCGGCCTCACGCCGGTCGAACGGCGGGACTCGGAACGTCACGTCGCCCATCACCTCGACCAGCACGCCACCGGTACCGACCATCACGACCGGGCCGAAGAGCTCGTCCTGGGACACCCCGAGCACCATCTCGACGCCGTCGTCGACCTGCTCGCAGACGAGCACACCGTCGACGCGGCCGGCGCGCTCCGCGGCGCGTGCCGCCCTCCGCTCGAGCTCGGTGAACGTGGCGCGCACCGCGCTCGCACCGCTGACCCCGAGGCGCACGAGGCCGAGGTCGCTCTTGTGCAGGAGATCGGGTGACGAGGCCTTCATCACCACGGGCCGCTCCTTCGCGCCGCCGAGGTTGCGGGCGGCGCGCGCTGCGTCGGCCGCGCTGGTGCAGAGGACGTCGCGCGTGGTCGAGATGCCGTACGCGCGCAGCAGCTCCTTGGCGTCGTGCTCGGCGAGGGCCGCGCCCGGCTCTGCGCGGCCGAGGATCCGGCGGGTCCTCTGGGCGACGGACGACGGCCGTCGCGGCGCCTTCGGGAAGGCCGACTTGTAGCGACTCGCGAACTGCCAGTAGTCGACGTAGGCGCGAATCGCGCCGACGCAGTTCGAGAACGTGCGGAACACCGGCAGCCCGCCGTCGAGCAGGCGGCGGTAGTAGCCGTCGTCCGCAGGCGACGGCGAGCCCCAGACCACGAAGATCGGCTTCTTCGTGGTCTGGGCGGCCGCCACGAGATCACGAGTGAACGGGTCGCTGAAGATGTCGACCGCGCCGGTGATCGGGACGACGAGCACGTCGATCGCGGGGTCGGCGAGGATCAGCTGGAGGATCGCGGGGCCCCGCTCGTCGGCGACCGGCGGACCGCCGCAATCGACCGGATTCGAGACCCGCAGGTACTCGGGGATCAGGCCGTCGTGCAGCGCGGCCCGTGTCGACGCCGAGAGGGGCGGCAGGCGCAGGCCGGCGGCCGCGACGAGGTCGGCCATGTGGGCACCCGTGCCACCCGAGATCGCGTACACGCAGACGCCGGGGCCGCGCGCACTCCAGCGCGGCGGCTCGGAGGGCCGCGTGCGCGCGAGCGCTGCCGAGGTCTCGAGCAGCTCGTCGAGCCCGTCGACGCGCGTGACGCCGAGCTGGCGGAACACCGCCGACACCACCGCGTCGCGACCCGTCAGGTGACCGGTGTGCGCCCTGGCCATCGACGCGCCCTCGTCGGTGCGCCCGACCTTCACGACCACGAGCGGCTTGTGGAGCCGTGCGGCATGGTCGGCGGCGAGCATCAGGCTGCGGCCGTCCTTGAAACCCTCCACGTAGGCGGCGATCACGCCGACCTCGGGCTGATCGGCGAAGTAGGCGACGAAGTCGGCGACCTCGAGGTCGACCTCGTTGCCGGTCGGCGCCCAGTGCGAGAGGCGGATCCCGAGCTCCTGGCCCTGGAACACCGGCCGCCCCTGGTGTCCGCTCTGGGTGGCGAGCGCGATGGCCGGGCCCGCGAGATCGGTGCGGAAGGTCTCGAAGGCGTTGAGGTTGGTGTTGGGCCCGAGGAGCCGCGTCTCGCCCGATGCTGCGAGCTTCCCGAGCCGCTCCTCTTGGATGGCGCCCGCGGCGCCCGCCTCCGAGAACCCGGCCGCGAAGGCGACGGCGAAGCGCGCCTTGCGGGCGACGACGTCGGCGTACGCGTCGACGGCGTTCGCCGTGAGGATCACCGCGAGATCGATCTCGCCGGGCACGTCGTCGATGCTTCTCGCACACCGCACGCCGAGCACCTCGTCGCGCACCGGGTGCACCGGGTGGAACGTCGCACCGTGGTCGTCGGCCCATCGCTTGAGCCGACGTGTCATCGCCGCGTTGGGCTTGCCCGGGGCCTCGGACGCGCCGATCACGACGACGCTGCGGGGGTGCAGGAACGTGTCGAGATCGAGCTCACGGAGCGCGAGCGGCCGTCCGGTCACGTCGCACTCCGGGTGTCGACCCTCCATCCGTCGAGAGGATGACACGGGTGTCAGGCGCGAGGCGACTCAGCTCGAGCCGGGCACGGACGGCAGCCGATCCGACCGAGCGGGGTACCGTCGCTGCCGTGTCGCCACCTGCAGGTGCGGATCGAGTGGTCGTGGTCGGTGCGTCCCTCGCCGGGCTGCGCGCGGTCGAAGAGCTCCGCCGGCTCGGCTACGACGGTCAGCTGGTCGTCATCGGCGCCGAGACCCACCGCCCGTACGACCGGCCGCCCCTCTCGAAGGGACTGCTCGCCGGCGATGCGGTCGTCGACGACCTCGCGTTGCGACGCCAGCCGATCGAGGACCTCGACGCCGAGTGGGAGCTCGGTCGCCGGGCGGTCGCGCTCGACGTCGCCGACCGCTCGGTCACCCTCGACGACGGTCGTGTCGTCGCCGGTGCGCGCGGGGTCGTGCTCGCGACCGGCGCGGCACCACGCAGGCTCGCGGCCATGCCCGATCTCCCGGGCATCCACGTGCTGCGCACGCTCGACGACTGCCTGGCCATCCGCGACGATCTCGACCGTGCGCCGCACCGGGTCGCGGTCGTCGGCGCGGGCTTCATCGGCGCGGAGGTCGCGGCGACGTGCCGGGCCCGCCACCTCGCCGTGACCGTCCTCGAAGCGTTGCCGAGCCCCATGGTGCGCGGCCTCGGGCCGGTGATGGGCGATGTGCTCGCCGGCATGCACCGAGACCACGGGGTCGACCTGCGCACGAGCACCGGGGTCGACGGGTTCGAGGGCCACGATCGCGTCGAGCGCATCCGGCTCGCCGACGGCTCGATTCTCGACGCTGACGTCGTGGTCGTCGGCGTCGGGGTGGCTCCCGCGACGGAGTGGCTCGCCGGCTCCGGCTTGCTGATCGACGACGGCGTCGTGTGCGACGAGACGCTGCTCGCAGCGCCGGGGATCGTCGCCGCGGGCGATGTGTGTCGCTGGCCGAACCGGACGTTCGGCGGCGAGTCGATGCGCCTCGAGCACTGGACGAACGCCGCCGAGCAAGGTGTCGCGGCGGGCGCTCGACTGCTCGCGAGCAGCCCCGAGCCGTACGGGCCCGTGCCGTTCGTGTGGTCCGACCAGTACGAGACCAAGATCCAGGTCGTGGGTCACGTGCGGGGCGACGACGAGATCGCCGTCGTCGACGGGTCGACCGACGAGCTGCGCTTCGTGGCCGCCGTGGGGCGTGGCGACCGGCTCGTGGGGGCGATCGGCTTCAGCCGACCTCGAGTCGTGATGCAGTATCGGCGCATGATCGCGGAGGGCGCGGCTTGGGGCGACGCCCTCGAGCTCGCGCGCTCGTCATGAGCGATGATCTCGTCGCCGTCGAAGGGCCCGACGACGACGGCGTCGCGACCCTCACCCTCGATCGCGCCGAGAAGAAGAACGCCTTGTCGATCGCGCTGCGCGAGGAGATGAGTGACGCACTCGACGCGCTCGCGGCCGATGAGCGACTTCGGGTCCTCGTGGTCACCGGCGCGGGGGACGTGTTCTCCGCCGGCTTCGATCTGAAGGAGTTCTCGCAGCCCGAGCGCGCCGACGAGCTGTGGGCATCGAGCGATCGGTGGCACCACACGATCCTGGGGTTCCCGCTCCCGACGGTCGCGGCGGTGAACGGCGGCGCGTTCGGCGGAGGCTTCGATCTCGCGGTCATGTGCACGCTGCGAGTCGTAGCCGACACGGCGCGGTTCGGTCACCCGGAGCACTCGTTCGCGCAGGTCGTGTACGGGCCGCTCCACGACCTCGTCGGTGGCGCCGCCCGCGATCTCGCGCTGACCGGTCGCACGATCGACGCGGCCGAGGCCCACCGGCTGGGGATCGCGAACGAGGTCGTGCCATGCGCGGAGGTCGTGACCGCGGCTCGTGCCGTCGCGTCGACGATCGCCGAGGCCCCGCGCGAGCTCCTCGTGCAGATGACGACGAAGGTCCGGGACCGGGCCCGGGTCGTCCTGGGTGGCACGCTCGACTTGTGACCAGCGCGCCGCCGAACCGAGACGATCGTCTTGTCACCGGTCGCTTTCTGCTCGTCGTCGCCGCCGGCCTCGCATACTTCTTGGCCCTCGGCGTCGTGCTCCCCGTGGTGCCGCAGTACGTCGAGGGGGAGCTGGGCGGCGGGAGCCTCGAGATCGGCATCGCAGTCGGGGCACTGTTCGTCGGGGCCGTGCTGCTGCGGCCCTACGTCGGTCGACTCGGCGATCGCACCGGCCGTCGCCTCCTGATCGTCGGCGGCGCCGCCGTCGTCGCCGTGTCGGTGCTCCTCTACGGCGCGGTCGAGTCGTTGCCGTTCCTCGTCGGCGCGCGGGCCCTCACCGGCGTCGGTGAGGCTGCCTTCTTCGTCGGGGCCGCGACGATGATCACTGACCTCGCGCCCGAGAGCCGGCGCGGCGAGGCGATCAGCTACTGGTCGGTCGCGGTGTACGGCGGCCTGGCGTTCGGCCCGGTGATCGGGGAGGCCGCGCTCGACGCGAGCTATGGCACGGTGTGGGTCACCGCAGCTCTGCTCGCCGCCCTTGCCACGGTGCTGAGCTGCTTCACCCGCGAGGTCGAGCGTCCGACCTCCGGCGAGGTGGTCGGGAAGGAGCCGATCGTCAACCGCGCTGCGATCGGGCCCGGTGCGGTGCTCTTCTCGGGCCTCGTCGCCCTCGCAGCATTCAGCGCGTTCGTCCCTCTCTATGCCGACGACGTCGGGCTCGACAGCCCCGACATCGTCTTCCTCCTCTACGGCTGCTTCGTGCTCGTGGTGCGGATCTTCGGAGCGCGGATCCCGGACACCCTGGGCGGACGCGTGGCGGGCGCCAGTGCGCTCGTGTGCACCGCGACCGGGATGGCGATCATGGCGGCGTGGCCGACCATTCCGGGGCTGCTGCTCGGCACGGTGCTCTTCGCGGCAGGAGCATCGCTGCTGTACCCCGCGCTCCTCCTCCTCGCGCTCGGCGCGGCACCCGAGACCGAGCGGGCATCCGTGGTCGGGACGTTCAGCAGCTTCTTCGACCTCTCGCAGGGGCTCGGCAGCTTGATCGTCGGCTCGGTCGCAGCTCTCACGAGCTTCCAGGGTGCGTTCGCGGCGGGAAGCGTGTTCGCGCTCATCGGGTTCGCCGGCCTGTGGTTCCACGCCACGCGTGTGCGCAGGCGAGCGCGCGTCGACGAGGCCGGTGCGCTCGCCGCCGAGCATCCCGGCCCCTGAGCTCGTGCGATGAGCTCGTTGCTGGCGACGAACGACTTCCCGCCCAAGCTCGGCGGGATCCAGAGCTACCTGTACGAGCTCTGGCGCCGGCTGCCGCCCGACGACGCGACCGTGCTGACGACCTCCTACGACGGAGCCGCCGAGTGGGACGCGCGCCAGTCGTTCCGCGTCGTGCGCGCGCATCAGGGCTTTCTGCTCCCGACGCGGGCGATGCGGCGCCGGGTCGACGCGGTCGCGCGCGAGGTCGGCGCCGGTGTCGTGTTCGTCGATCCGATGCTGCCGCTCGGTCTCGTCGGGCCGGGCATCGTCGGCGCGGGCCTCGATGCCGTCCCGTACGTCGTCGTGGCGCACGGGGCCGAGATCAGCGTCTACGGCCGCCTTCCAGGCTCGCGCACGCTTGCCCGGCGCGTGCTGCGGGGCGCCGCGGGCGTCGTCGCGGCCGGTGACTACGCCGCGACCGAGGTCCGCCGCGTCGCCGGGCGCGAGGTGCCGACGCTTCGGATCCCGCCCGGCGTCGACCCGGACCGGTTCCGACCCCTCATCGCCGATGAGGCGAGCGCCGTCCGCGCCCGCTTCGGCCTCCCGCTCGATGCTCCGGTGGTCCTCGGTGTCAGCCGGCTGGTCCCGCGCAAGGGCTTCGACGTGCTGCTCGAAGCCGTCGCCGCGCTCGACGGTGTGCACGTCGTGCTCGCGGGCGCCGGCCGCGACGACGCGCGTCTGCGGCGACGAGCACGTCGACTCGGGGCGCGTGCCCACCTGCTCGGTCGCGTCGCCGACCGTGATCTCCCCGCTCTCTACGGCGCGGCGGACGTCTTCGGGATGGTGTGCCGCGAGCGGTGGGGTGGGCTCGAGGCCGAGGGGTACGGCATCGTCTTCCTGGAGGCCGCGGCTTGTGGCGTGCCGTCGATCGCGGGACGCAGCGGTGGTGCGCACGAGGCTGTCGTCGACGGCACGACGGGGCTCGTCGTCGATCCGCGCGACGTCGTGTCCGTTCGTACCGCGCTCGAGCGGCTGCTCGGGGATGCCGGGCTCCGCGACCGAATGGGCGCCGCCGGTCGAGCACGAGTCGTCGCCGAGCTCTCCTACGA
Organism: uncultured Bifidobacteriaceae bacterium; assembly: GCA_964532485.1. Taxonomy (GTDB): domain Bacteria; phylum Actinomycetota; class Acidimicrobiia; order IMCC26256; family PALSA-555; genus DATBSK01. Next base: position 60,516 of record CAZHKE010000011.1, on the reverse strand, counting down.
CTCGCTCGCGGCGCGGCTCGCGCCGCTGGCAGCCGGGGACCTGTCGGTGTTCGGGTGAGCGCGACGGCCACGCGTACGCTGACCCGGTGCCGGGCCGAGCGATCATCGTCGCGTCGTGGCTCGGTGACGTCGTCTTCCTGGTCCCGGCGGTCCCGGCGGCGCTCGGCGTCGACGCGTTCGACGGCGTCGCGATCGCCGTCACGCTCGTGCTGTTCTTCGTCTCGCTCGCGGTCTGGGCGTGGGCATTCGCCGTCGCGATCGCGCGCAGCGCGCAGGGCGACGACGTCGTGGTGGCGAACCTGTTCGGGACGATCGGTGGTGCGCCCCGGTCGGTGCGTGCCCATCTGTTCGGGGCGCTCGGGCTCTGCGTCCTGATCACCATCGCGACCGCTGCTGCCAACCCGTTCGGCGTGCTCGTCCCGATGCTCCCGCTCGGGTTCGTCGGCCTCTGGGCGGCCCGCCACGGCACGTTTCCGCCGCGCGCGACGTCCGGACCGCGTCGAGCGTGACGCACGCTCGGCGCACGCGGGCACGTGTCGCGGGTTGCGCTGCTCGCGGCGGCTTGGTTCGATGGGCGGATGGCCGACGAGGCTCATGAGCGCATCGCCGTCGCCGCCGCTCCGGCGCGGCTCTTCGAGATCGCCACCGACTACGAGCGCTATCCCGAGTGGGCCCGCGATGTGAAGCAGGTCGAGATCCTCGAGCGCGACGCCGAGGGCCGTGGGAATCGCGTGGAATATCGCGTGGCGGGGCTCGGCAAGAGCATCCGCTACGTGCTCGAGTACGACTACGCCGAAGCTCCGGGCGCGTTCTCCTGGCACTTCGTCGAGGGTGACTGGTTGCGTCAGCTCGACGGTCGGTACGGCTTCGAGGCGGACGGCGACGGCACGCGGGTGACGTACGACCTCGTCGTCGACGTCTCGGCGCCGCTCCCCGGACTGGTCAAGCGCCGGGCGGCGAGCATGATCATGGGCACCGCACTGCGGGAGCTCAAGAAGGAGGCGGAGCGATGAGCAAGGAGCGGGTGACATGAGCGAGCCCTTGCGTGAGGACGCGCGCGCGTCCGACGACGCCACGACGTCGGCAACGTCCGACGCGAGCGCATCAGGGTCCGGGCTGGGGCCGCCGACGGCGATGGAATCGCTCATCGGCGCGCTGCTGGAGGCGGGTCCCGACGTCGCAGAGCACGTGGTGAAGGCCGCCCAGGAGCTCGTGCTCGCGGTGCAGGTCGTCGTCGACGCGGCTGACCGCGCGGTGCAGGAGCAGCAGACGGTGCGTACCGCACGCGCGCCGGCGGAGCCGACGGCTGCCTCCGCGGACCGGGACGACGCGGTGCGGCCCCTCGATCTCGCCGAGTGAGCGAGCCGGATCCGGCGCCGACGGTCGGGATCGACCTCGGCGGGACGAACCTTCGCGTCGGGGTCGTCGATGCGGCCGGACGCGTCGTGGACGAGTGCCGCGTGCCCGCGCCGAAGGCGCTCGACGACCTCGCCGAGACGGTCGCCCACGCGTTCGACGAGGTGTCGGCCGCGGAGCCGGCGGCCGTGGGGATCGGCGCGGCCGGGATGATCGATGCCGACGGCGTCGTGCACTACGCGCCGAACCTCCCGATGTTCGTGCACGTGCCACTCCGGTCTCTCGTGGAGGACGTCGTGCAGCTGCCGGTGGTCGTCGACAACGACGCAAACGTCGCGGCCTGGGGCGAGGCGTGCCACGGCGCGCTGCGCGGGCACCCGAACGGACTCCTCGTCACCCTCGGCACGGGGATCGGTGGAGGGATCATCGCCGGCGGTCGCCTGCTTCGCGGCGCGCACGGCTTCGCCGCCGAGATCGGTCACTGGCAGCTCGACCCGGCCGGTCCCACGTGTGCATGCGGCGAGATCGGCCATTGGGAGGCGATGGCCTCGGGCACGGCGCTCGGGCAGCTCGGTCGTTCACGCGCCGCGGCAGGCACGGCGCCGCGCGTGCTGGCGCGCGCCGGGGGCGACGCGAGCGCCGTCAGCGGCGTGCTCGTCGGCGACAGCGCCCAGGCCGGTGAAGCCGACGGCGTCGCCATCCTCGAGGAGTACGCGCGACTCGTCGCCCTCGGGCTCGCCGGCCTGAGCAACATCCTCGACCCCGAGATCGTGGTCGTGTCGGGTGGCCTCGTCGAGCTCGGCGACGCGCTGCTCGAGCCGCTTCGCGAGTCGTTCGCCGGTCACCTCGAGGGCTCGGCGCAGCGACCCGAGGTGCCGATCGTCGCAGGCGAGCTCGGTGATGCCGCCGGGATGGTGGGCGCGGCGGCGCTCGCACGCGAGCTCATCGGGCGCCGGTGAAGCTCGGCCTCACCCTGCCGTCGTTCGTCGAGGATCCGGCGATCCCGCTCTCGGTCGCTCGCGCCGCGGAGGAAGCCGGGCTCGACGGTGTCTTCGTGTACGACCACCTGTTCCGCGATGGCGGGGAGACGCGCCGCCCCGCGATCGAGGGCGTCTCGCTGCTCGGCGCCGTCGGTGCCGTGACGTCTCGGATCGCCGTGGGCGCCCTCGTGTTCCGCGCCTGGCTGCGCCCGGCAGCGACGCTCGCGGCGAGCGTCCGGACCATCGCCCGAATCGCGCCGGGCCGGGTCGTGGCCGCGATCGGCTCCGGCGACTCGCAGAGCCGTGAGGAGAACGAGTCGTTCGGCCTCGGGTTCCGGACGGTTGCGGAGCGGATCGGCGCGCTGGAGGCCGCGGTGCAGGCCTCGAGAGATCGCGGCGCGCGGGTCTGGGTCGGCGGACACCATCCCGCGATTCGCGCCGTCGCGGCACGCGACGCGGACGGATGGAACGGATGGGGCGGTGATGCGGCTGCGTTCGGGACCGAGGCCGCTGATACGAGCCGTCGGTCGGAGCGCCCCGAGTTCGAGTGCACCTGGGGCGGTCTGCTGGTCCTCGACGACAGCGAGGACCTCGCAGCCCAGAAGGCGGCGCGCCTCGGGGCGCCGCCTGGCACGATCGTCGGCGGTCCCGAGGGTGCGGCGCGCCAGCTCGACGCGTTCGCGAAGGCCGGCGCGGCGTGGGCGATCGTCGGGCCGGTCGACTCGCAGGACCCCGAGAACGCCCAGCGGCTCGGGGAGCGAGTGCGACCCCTGCTCGGCTAGGTCGTCACCGACCCCGGAAGACCGGCTCGCGCTTCTCGGCGAACGCCTTCGGGCCCTCCTTGGCGTCCTCGCTGGCGAAGACCTCCCAGCCGATCGGATCCTGGTGCTGCATCGCCTCTGCATCGGACATGTGCTCGGTCTCGCGCCACGCGCGCAGGATCGCTCGTGTCGACAGCGGACCACACGCGGCGACCTGCGCGGCCACCGCGCGCGCCGCGGACAAGGCCTGACCGTCGGGCACGACACGCCCGACGAGCCCGATCTCCTTCGCCTCGATCGCGGTCACCGGTCGCGACGACAGCAGGATGTCCATGGCGATGGTGTAGGGGATCTGGCGGGGCAACCGGCAGGCCGAGCCGCCGAGCGGGAAGAGGCCGCGCTTGCCCTCCCACACGCCGAAGATCGCGCCCTCGCCGGCAATGCGGATGTCGGTGCCCTGGAGCATCTCGGTGCCGCCGGCGACCGCGTGGCCCTCGACGGCAGCGATCATCGGCTTCGAGCAGCGGTAGTCGCGCAGCAGACCCTTCCAGTGGAGGTTCGGCTCTTCGCTCATGCGCTGCTCCACGTACTCGCTGCGCGGCGCGTTCATCGAGACGAGGTCCATCCCCGACGAGAACGTCCCGCCCGCGCCGGTGAGGATCGCGGCGCGCACCTCGTCCGTGTCGTCGACGTAGGTGTACGCGTCGGCCAATCCGACGAGCATCGTGGCGCTGAGCGAGTTCTTCTTCTCGGGCCGGTTCATGGTGATGATCACGACCGGCCCGTCGCGTTCGACGATGCAGTCGTCGTTCGAGATGTCGAGCCGCTCGAGGGACTCGCTCATTCGGTCCTCCTCCGTCGTCGTGCGGTCATCGAGGAGCGGTGATGTTAGGCGGGGAGCATCGCGAGCACGGCCGCGAGGGACGGTGCGCGCAGGCAGTCGACGTCGGCGTGGAGGTCGTACGGGTCGATGAGCACGGGGCGGACGCCGGCGGCCCTCGCTCCCGCGACGTCCGCAGCCGGCGTATCGCCGACGTGGATCGCCCGCTCGGGCGAGACGCCGAGCGCGTCGAGTGCGCGCCGAAAGATCTCGGGGTCCGGCTTGGCGACGCCGGCCACGGTCGAGTCGAGGATCGCCCCGACCGTCACGCCCGAGCCGGGGCCGACCTGGCAGATCTCGTACGCACGGAGGTCTGCCTCGACCGTGCCGTCGGCGTTCGAGACGATCGCGAGGTGCAGGCCACGCGCCGCGAGACCCGCGAGCGCGGCGCGGGCGCCGGGGATGACCTGGCGCCAGATGTCGCCCCGGCCGAACTCTTCGAGCAGCACCGTCGTCGCCTCGTCGAGCCTGTCGTCGTCGATCCCGCAGACGCGTGCGTAGGCACGGTTGTACGCGTGCCAGATCGTGAGCCCGTCGGCATGATGACCGACGGGTCCACCACCGAGCGCTCCGATGCCCTCGTAGTGCGCGCGATGGAGGTCGAGCGAATCGGTCTCGACGTCGAGTCGCTCGAGCGCGCCGTGCACGCGCTCATCGGCGGGCAGCACGAGGACTCCGCCGACGTCGATCAGTACGGCGTCGACGTCGGTCAGCTCGTCCATGACCGATCGAGGGTACCGGGACGGGCAATGGATGCCGGTGCGCGAGGAGGTCGCGGTACCGTGAGGTCATGCCGCTCGAGTTCCGGCGCATCAACGCGTTGCCACCGTACGTCTTCGCCACCATCGACTCACTGAAGATCGAGGCCCGGCGCGCGGGGGAGGACGTGATCGACCTCGGCTTCGGCAACCCCGACCTGACGCCCCCGCCGGTCGCGCTCGAGAAGGTGTGCGAGGCGATCCAGAACCCGCGGAACCACCGCTACTCGATGAGCCGCGGGATCCCCAAGCTCCGGCTCGCCGTGACCGACCTCTATCGCCGCAAGTTCGGCGTGGAGCTCGACCCCGAGACCCAGGCCTGCTCCACGATCGGCGCGAAAGAGGGGTTCTCGCACCTGATGTGGGTGCTGCTCGGCCCTGGTGACGCGGCGATGGTGCCGAGCCCCTCCTACCCGATCCACATCTGGGGTCCGCTCTTCGCGGGTGCCGAGATTCGTCACGTGCGCCTCGGTGGGGAGCACGACTTCTTCGAGAACCTTCTGGAGGCGTGGGAGGAGTCCTGGCCGCGGCCTCGGGTGATCGTGCTGTCCTTCCCCCACAACCCGACGACCGCGTGCGTCGATCTCGCGTTCATGCAGCGCATGGTCGACTTCGCGCGGGAGCACGAGATCTTGCTCGTCCACGACTTCGCGTACTCCGACCTCGGGTTCGACGGCTACGACCCGCCGTCGATCCTCCAGGTGCCGGGCGCGACGGACGTCGCGGTCGAGCTGTACACGCTCACGAAGTCGTTCTCGATGGCCGGTTGGCGGATGGGCTTCGTGCTCGGCAATGCCGAGGTCGTCGCCGCCCTCGCGAAGCTGAAGAGCTATCTCGACTACGGGACGTTCCAACCCGTCCAGATCGCGGCGACCGTCGCGATGAACGAGGCTCCCGACTTCCCTCGCGAGGTGAACGCGATCTACCGCGGCCGCCGCAACGTGTTGGTGGACGGGCTCGCACGCGCGGGATGGGGGATCGAGCGACCCCGAGGCACGATGTTCGCCTGGGCGCCGATCCCGGAGCCCTACGAGGAGCTCGGCAGCATCGAGTTCGCGAAGCTGCTCGTGCGCGATGCAAAGGTCGCGGTGTCTCCGGGCGTGGGGTTCGGGCCTGGCGGCGAGGGGTTCGTGCGCTTCGCGCTGGTCGAGAACGAGCAGCGGATCACCCAGGCGGTGCGCAACATCCGGCGCGCGCTGACCAAGCTCGGCTAGCGCATCTCCGGCCGAGGCCCTCGTCCCGTCGCCGATCTGGCTCTAGTCTGAGCGCGCAGATGGCGTACTGGCTGATGAAGGTCGTGCTCACGCCGATCTTGCGGGTCGTCTACCGCGTGAAGGTCGAGGGTCGAGAGCACCTGCCGACGCGGGGCCCGGTGATCCTGGCGGCGAACCACCGGTCGTTCCTGGACTCGATCTTCCTGCCGCTCGTGATCCGGCGACGGGTCACCTACGTTGCCAAGGCCGAGTACTTCGACGACGTCAAGACCGCCTGGTTCTTCCGCTCCGTCGGGCAGATCCCGATCCGTCGCGATGGCGGCACCGCGAGCGAGAGCGCGCTGGGCGCCGCGACCGAGGTGCTCCAGCGCGGCGGCGTCTTCGGCATCTATCCGGAGGGCACACGCAGCCGCGACGGCTACACACACCGCGGGCACACGGGCGTGGCGCGGCTCGCGATGCGCACCGGCGCCCCGGTCGTGCCGGTCGGGCTCGTCGGCACCGACGAGTGCCAGCCCACCGAGAAGAAGGTGCCGCGCCTCTTCCGCACCGTGCACGTGTGCTTCGGAAGCCCGATCGCAGCCGAGCACCGCGCGAGCGCCGACGAGCGGCTCGCGCTGCGCCAGCTGACCGACGAGGTGATGTTCGAGATCGTGCAGCTGTGCGGACGCTACGAGTACCGGAACACCTATGCGACCAAGAAGGCCGAAGACGTCCCGGTCGAGGTGGCACAGGTCCCGACGCTCACCGCTGCGACCGCGGCCTGACGAGGCGCGCCCCCACCACCTCGTCCCGGCATGCGACGCTCGCGCCCGCAGGGTGTGAACCTCCGTGCGTGGCGGGCGACGAGTCGGATCACTCCGGTGCTCCGCCCGCCCAACCGCGTGCACGCTCGACGGCTCGACGCCACTGCGCCAGGCCGCGCTCGACGTCCTCGGCGGGCATCGTCGGCGTGAACGTCGCCTCGGCGCGCCACGCGCTCGCGGCGTCGGCCGGTGACGACCACACGCCCTCGGCGATCCCTGCGAGGTAGGCGGCACCCAGGGCGGTCGTCTCGGCGATCTCCGGTCGGCGCACGGTGACGCCGAGCACGTCGGCCTGGAGCTGGCAGAGGACGTCCATGACGCTCGCGCCGCCGTCTGCCCGCAGCTCGGTGATCGCGCGGCCCGAAGCAGCGGTCATCGCGTCGACGACGTCGAACGTCTGCCACGCCATCGACTCGACGACCGCGCGGGCCAGGTGCGCGCGACCGGTGCCACGGGTCAGGCCGAGGACGGTGCCACGCGCGTATGGGTCCCACCAGGGCGAGCCGAGGCCGGTGAACGCGGGGACGAACGCGACGCCGCCCGAATCGGGCACGCTCTCGGCGAGGGGGCCGGTCTCGGCGGCGTCGGTGATGACGCCGAGCCCGTCGCGCAGCCACTGGACGGCCGCGCCGGTCACGAAGATCGCACCCTCGAGCGCATAGGTGGTCTCGGTGCCCAGGGTCCACGCGACCGTCGTCAGGAGCCCTTCGACGGGTGGTGGGTGGTCGCGGCCGAGGTTCATGAGCACGAACGAGCCGGTGCCGTAGGTGTTCTTCGTCATGCCGGGCGCGAAGCAGGCCTGTCCGAACAGCGCGGCCTGCTGGTCGCCGGCCATGCCGCTCACCGGTACTTCGAGGCCGCACGCGACGTCTGGTCGCGTCGTCCCCAACCGGCCGCTGCTGGCGCGTACCTCCGGGAGACAGGTCGGTGGCACGCCGAAGAGGTCGACGAGCTCGTCGGACCACGCCCCCGCGTCGATGTCGAAGAGCAGGGTGCGACTCGCGTTCGACGTGTCCGTCGCGTGCACGCCGCCGTCGGGGCCGCCGGTCAGGCGCCAGAGGATCCACGAGTCGACCGTTCCGAAGGCCAGATCGGGCGACGGCGTGAGCCCGCCTTCGGTGAGCAGCCACTCGAGCTTCGTGGCCGAGAAGTAGGGGTCGAGCACGAGCCCGGTGCGTGCCCGTACGAGATCCTCGACGCCTTCGGCGCGCAGACTCTCGCAGCGGGGGGCCGTGCGCCGGTCCTGCCACACGATCGCCCGATGGGGGAGCGCACCCGTCGCGCGGTCCCACACGACGACCGTCTCGCGCTGGTTCGTGATGCCGATCGCGGTCACCGCGACGCCGTCGTCGGCGAGCGCCGCGCTCACCTCGCGCAGCGTCGTGGTCGTCGCGCTCCAGATCTCGTCGGCGTCGTGCTCGACCCACCCCGGTCTCGGGAAGTACTGGGGGAACTCCCGGTAGGCGGTGCGGAGCACGCGCCCGTGGTCGTCGATCGCGTACGTGCGGACGCCGGTGGTGCCGGCGTCGATCGCGAGGACGACCGGCATCACCGACGGCCTAGCGCTCACCCCAGAACGCCGCCGTCGTCGCGTCGGCGGCCGCGTCCCCCGCGGCGCGTGCGTGAGCCCGTGCCGGCTGGCCCTGCACACGGTCGACGAGCTCGGTGCCGATGCTTCGCTGGCCAGGCCGGAACTCCAGCACCTGGCGGCGCCCGTTCGCGCCCTTGATGCGCACCTGGAGCAGCGGACGGGCGCGCTTGACGGCCTCGAGGGTGAAGAAGTCGAAGCGCTTCCCGAGCACGAGGTCGTCGGCGGTCGGCCCACGGCGGCGGCGCTCGAAGACGAGCAGCCGCCGATCGGTGAGCGCGAACCAGTACTGGCGTCGCGCCTGGAACAGCAGCGGGACCTTGTCGCGCCGTGCAGCGGCCCAGCCGGTACCCGTCGTCGTCACGCGCTCACCGGGTGCGAGCGTCGCCTCGGCGGCCGCCGTGATCCGCTGGGTGCTCGTGCGCACGGCGACGAGGGTAGCGATCGGCCTGCCAGGATTGCTGGCAATGCGAATCGGGATCCTCACCGGTGGCGGCGACTGCCCCGGTCTCAACGCGGTCATCCGGGCGGTCGTGCGCAAGGGCGAGGGAATCCGCGGGCACCAGATCCTCGGGTTCCACCGCGGCTGGCGCGGCGTCATCGACGGCGAGGTCACCGAGCTCACGACCGAGGCGACACGGGGTCTGCTGCGCCGCGGCGGCACGATCCTCCGGACGTCGCGCACGAACCCGTACAAGGAGGCGGGCAGCATCGAGTCCCTGCAGGGGACGCTCGCTCGCGAGCACGTCGATGCGCTGATCGCGATCGGCGGCGAGGACACGCTCGGCGTCGCGCATCGGCTGGCCGGGGAAGGTGTGCGCTGCGTGGGCGTCCCGAAGACCATCGACAACGACCTGTCGGCCACCGACTACACCTTCGGCTTCGACACCGCGGTGCAGATCGCCGCCGAGGCGCTCGACCGGCTGCACACGACGGCCGAGAGCCACGATCGCGTCCTCGTCGTCGAGGTCATGGGGCGCCACGCCGGGTGGATCGCGCTGCACTCCGGGCTGGCGGGCGGTGCGGACGCGATCCTGGTCCCCGAGCTGCCGTTCGACGTCGACGAGCTCGCCGAGCGCCTCCGCCACCGTCACACTCGGGGTGCGGGTTACTCGATCGTCGTCGTTGCCGAGGGCGCAGTGCCGCTCGAGGGCACGATGGAGACTCAGGAAGCCGGGGTCGACGACTTCGGTCACGTGCGCCTCGGCGGCATCGCGGCCCGGCTCGCGCCCGAGCTCGAGCAGCGCACCGGCTTCGAGACCCGGGTCGTCGTGCTCGGTCACCTGCTGCGCGGGGGCACACCCACCGCCTACGACCGCATCCTCGCGACGCGCTTCGGGCTTGCTGCCGTCGATGCCGTCGACGACGGTGACTTCGACATCATGGTCGCGCTGCGAGGCACCGAGATCGTCCGCGTCCCGATCGCCGATGCTGTCGGCCAGCTCAAGACCGTGCCACCGGAGCGCCTCGCCGAGGCCGAGGTGTTCTTCGGATGACCGACGAGGTCGCGACGACCGGACCGCTCGCGGAGCTCCTGGTCCTGCTCGAGCTCGAGCCGCTCGAGGTCAACCTCTTCCGTGGCCGGAGCCCGGACGAGGACCAGCAGCGTGTCTTCGGTGGTCAGGTCGCCGCGCAGGCGCTGGTCGCCGCGGGCCGGACGGTCGACCCCCACCGGCCGGTCCACTCGCTGCACTCCTACTTCCTCCGGCCCGGTGACCCGAATGTCCCGATCGTCTACGAAGTCGATCGCATCCGCGACGGTCGGTCGTTCGCGACACGCCGCGTCGTCGGGATCCAGCACGGCAGGGCCATCTTCAACCTCGCGGCATCGTTCCAGATCGTCGAACCGGGCCCGGACCATGCGATGCCCATGCCGGTGGTGCCAGCCCCGGACGAGCTCCCGAGCTTCCGAGAGCGCATCGAACCGCACCTGGGCCGCTTCAGTCAGGACTTCATCGACTGGCTGGGGCGCGAGCGACCGATCGACTCGCGTCCCGTGGACGACCCGAAGTGGCTCGCACCCGGACCACGCGAGCCGACGCAGGACGTGTGGATCCGCACCAACGGCACGTTGCCCGACGAACCGCTGCTCCACGCATGCGTCGTCGCGTACGCGTCCGACCTCTCGTTGCTCGACACCGCGACGCTGCCGCACGCGATCGAGTACAACGGCAACTTCCAGATGGCCAGCCTCGACCACGCGATGTGGTTCCACCGGCCCTTCCGAGCCGACGACTGGCTCCTCTACCACCAGATGAGCCCATCGGCGTCGAACGCACGCGGCCTCGCGCTCGGGCACGTGTTCCGTGACGACGGCGCGCTCGCCGTCACCGTGATGCAGGAGGGTCTCATCCGCCCGGTCGGGCCCAGCGGCGACGGTGACGCCCCGAGCTGATGACGTCACCGCGCCTCGTCGACCTGCGGTCCGACACCGTCACCCACCCGACGCCGGAGATGCGCGCGGCGATGGCCGCCGCCGAGGTCGGTGACGACGCCTACGGCGAGGACCCGACCCTGGTGCGGCTCGAGGCGCTGGCGGCCGCACTCATGGGCAAGGAGGCCGCGTTGTTCACGGCGTCGGGCCGCATGGCGAACCAGGTCGCGCTGCACGTGCTCGCACGTCCGGGCACGGAGGTGCTGTGCCCCGCGCGCTCGCACGTGCATCGGTACGAGGACGCGGCTGCGGCGATGCATGCGGGACTCCAGCTGCACCCGCTCGACGACGCCGGCGGGGAGCTCGACCCGCAGGAGGTCGCGGACGCGATTGCCGACATCCCGCACGGGCGGCCCGACATCGCGGCGTTGGTCATCGAGAACACGCACATGCCCGCCTGTGGGCGACCACTGGCCCGCGCCGAGGTCGAGGCGATCACGTCGGTCGTCCGACCGGCGGGAGTCCCCGTGCACGTCGACGGCGCTCGCATCTGCAACGCGGCGGTGGCGCTGCGCGTCGAGCCCGCGGAGCTCGCCGAGCCGGCTGACACCCTCATGTTCTGCCTCTCGAAGGGGCTCGGGGCTCCGATGGGGTCGGTGCTGTGCGGGCCGACGGACCTGATCGCGGCCGGGCGCGAGCAGCGGAACCGACTCGGTGGACTCCTGCGCCAGGGCGGCGTCGTGGCTGCCGCGGGGATCGTGGCGCTCGAGACGATGGTGGAGCGCCTGGCTGACGACCACGCCCGCGCTCGTCGGCTGGCCGAGGTGCTCGCCGAGCTCTTCCCGGGCAGCGTCGATCCGAGCATGGTGCGCACGAACATCGTGTGCGCACCGGTCACTTCGCTCCCCGCCGGGGTGATCGAGCAGCTCGAGGCGCGGGGCGTGCGCTCGGGCATGATCGACGCGCGCACCGTACGCTTCGTCACGCACAAGGACGTCGACGACGAGGATCTCGAGGCCGCGATCGACGCACTGCGCGAGATCGCCCGGGCCTGAGGCGAAGCCGCAGAGAGCGGGGGAGACGAAGCCACTTGAGCAGGGTCCTGATCACGGGGTGCTCGACAGGGATCGGTCACGCAGCCGCCGTCGAGCTGACGACCCGCGGCCATGACGTCGTCGCGACCGCTCGCCGTCCCGACACGCTCGATGATCTCCACGTCGCGGCGAAGCTACGGCTCGACGTCGACGACGAGGTGTCCGTCCGCGACGCGGTCGGCGCCGCCGGCGCGATCGACGTCCTCGTCAACAACGCCGGCTTCGGCGTGTCGGGCCCGGTCGAGCAGATCACGGTCGAGCGTGCCCGCAGCATCATGGAGACGAACTTCTTCGGTGCGGTCCGCATGGTCCAGGCGGTGCTGCCGCAGATGCGCGACCGGGGGAGGGGCACGATCGTGAACGTCACCTCGCTCGCCGGCCGCATCGCCCCGCCGCTCGGCGGCTTCTACTCGGCATCGAAGTTCGCGCTGGAGGGCCTGTCCGAGGCGCTGCACTACGAAGTGGGCCACTTCGGCATCCGGGTGCGGCTCGTCGAGCCCGGTGTCTTCGCCACCGCGTTCCAGAGCAAGGAGTACGGCTTCGAGGTCAGCCCTCCATACGAGGAGCTCGAGCGCGAATGGGAGAGAGCGCGCGGCGCGCTCACCGGGGGTTCGGAGCCGCCGGGGCCCGAACCGGTGGCGGCGGTCATCGCCGACGCGATCGAGAGTGACGAGCCGCGGCTCCGCTGGCCCGTGGGCGCCGACGCCGAGATGGTGCTGGCCGTGCGGGCGACGAGCACCGACGAGGAGTTCGAAGCCGCGATGCGCCAGACGCTCGGCCTGACGTGGTGATCCGAACCCGATGAGTGGGCTCGTCGACGCCGCGCCGACGCGCGCCCTCGCCGTCTACGCCCATCCCGACGACCCGGAGATCTCCGCGGGCGGCACGCTCGCCCGATGGTCCGACGCGGGCGCCGAGGTGTGGGTCCTCATCACCACTCGCGGTGACAAGGGCACCAACGATCCCGACGTCGACCTCGATGCGCTCGCGCGGCTGCGGGTGGAGGAGACCGCGGCGTCGAGCGCCGAGCTCGGCCTCGCCGGGCACCGCCACCTCGACTACGACGACGGCGAGCTCGTCGACGACGAGCGGATACGCGGCCAGATCGTGCGGCACGTGCGCGAGCTCCGCCCCGACGTCGTGCTCTGCCCCGATCCCACCGCCGTCTTCTTCGGTGAGTCGTACGTCAACCACCGTGATCACCGCGTCACGGGCTGGGCGACGCTCGACGCCGTTGCACCCGCAGCCGGCAACCCGCACTACTTCGCCGAGCACATCGCCGAAGGGCTCGCCGTCCATCACGTTCCGACGGTGTACCTCTCGGGAACCCTCGAGCCGAACTGCTGGGTCGACGTCACCGCGACGATGGAGCGCAAGATCGACGCGCTCTTCCAGCACGCCAGCCAGCTCACCGAGACGGGGGACTGGTTCCGCGAGTTCCTGCGTCAGAGTGCCGAGGAGGCCGGGCGTGCCGCGGGCGTCCGCTACGCGGAGGGCTTCCGTCGCCTCACGCTCGGGTGAGCGTGGGCGCCGGTGTCAGCGCGGCTTGCGCTTCCATTCGGCCATGGCGCGCAGCACGAGCACGGAGACGATTCCGACGCCCGCCGCCGCGAGCGTCGATCCGATGAGCGTGCCGAGGAGCTTCGAGCCCTCACAGTCGCCCGTGCACCCCACATCGGCGAGCCCGTAGCCGATGATGCCGCCGAACAGGCCCGCGACCACGACGCTCGAGAACGCGAGCAGGAACGCCGTGCGCGACGGCATCTGGTACGGCGTCTCGCGCGAGATGTCGTCATGGTCATCGGGGGTGTCGGGCACGTCCTGATCGTACGGTCAGGGGCACCGGTAGGCTCGCCGCAGTGCGTGAGTGGCTCGTTGCCGGAGCGCTCGTCGAGGCGCAAGACGGTGTGCTCCTCGTTCGCAACCAGCGGCGTGGGGGTTGGACCGACTGGAGCACTCCGGGAGGCGTCATCGACGACGACGACGCCGACCTCCTCGCCGGCCTGACCCGCGAGGTGGAGGAGGAGACGGGCCTGCGTGTGACGCGCTGGGAGGGCCCGATCTACGAGGTGCGCGCGGTAGCGGTCGATCTGGGGTGGACGCTGCGCGCCGAGATCCATCGCGCCGTCGAGTACGAGGGCGAGCTGTACGTCGACGATCCGGACGGGATCGTCGTGGAGGCGGAGTTCCTCCCCCCGGCCGAGTGCGCGCAGCGCTGCGCGGCGCAAGGCGCGGTGTGGGTGCACGAGCCCTTGTCGGAGTGGCTGGCCGAGCGTTGGGGGCCCGACGGCGCTCGGGGCTACGACTACGACGTGCGCGGGACGCGGCGCGAAGCTCTCGAGGTCCGGCGATCCGACCCGTGACGACGGAGCGTACGTCGGCCCCGTCGGCGTCGGGGATCCTCCACGTCGACCTCGACGCCTTCTACGCGTCCGTCGAGCAGCTCGCTGATCCGGGCTTGCGCGGTCGACCCGTCGTGGTGGGCGGTCTCGGCCCACGGGGTGTCGTCGCCGCGGCCAGCTACGAAGCTCGCGAGTTCGGCGTCTTCTCGGCGATGCCGATGGCGCGGGCGAGACGCGCCTGCCCACGCGGGGTGTTCCTCTCGCCTCGCTTCGACGCGTACGCAGCCGCGAGCCGGACCGTCATGGGGATCCTGCGCTCGGTCACGCCGGTCGTCGAGCCGGTCTCGCTCGACGAAGCGTTCCTCGACGTGCGTGGCGCGCGCCGGCTCCTGGGCGACGGTCCGACGATCGGGCGGGACCTGCGCATGCGCATCAAGGGCGAGGCCGGGCTGGTCGCATCGGTGGGCGTCGCGACCACGAAGATGATGGCGAAGATCGGCAGCGACCTCGCGAAGCCCGACGGCTTGCTCGTCATCGAGCCCGGCACCGAGCTCGAGATGCTCCATCCGCTCTCGGTCGACCGGCTCTGGGGCGTCGGGCCGGCGACGCGGCGCCGGCTCGATCGTTACGGGGTCGAGACCGTCGGCGACCTCGCCGCGTTGCCCGAGGACACGCTCGTGAGCGCACTCGGGCGGGCACAGGGCATCCACCTGCACGCCCTCGCCTGGAACGTCGACGAGCGCGCGGTCGAGCCCGACCGCGTGGCGAAGTCGATCGGGCACGAGGAGACGTTCCCGCGGGACATCGTCGATCGCTCGACGCTCGAGCACGAGATCTCTCGACTCTCCGACAAGGTCGCGTCGAGGTTGCGCGCGGCGTCGAGCGTCGCTCGGACCGTGCAGCTCAAGCTCCGCTACCACGACTTTCGCACGATCACGCGCGCGAAGACCCTTGCCGAGCCGGTCGATCTCGCCGCCGACCTCGCACGCGTCGCGATCGGGCTGCTCTCGAGCGTCGAGCTGGGAGAGGGCATCCGGCTGCTCGGGCTCTCGGCGCAGCAGCTCCAGTCGGCGGAAGCCGTGCAGACCGCGCTGGCGCTCGATCCCACCGACGAGTCAGGCATCGACGCCGCCGACCACGAGCAGCGCAGCCGACTCGAGCGGACGGTCGACAAGGTGCGTGAGCGCTATGGCGACGGCGCAGTCGTCCCGGCGCGCTTCGCGGCGTCGGGGAGCGACGCCCGACGCGAGCAGTGGCCCGAGCCCCCGCAGTGAGCCTTCGCATCGGGTTCGCCGGCTGCGGGTTCATCGCCCAGGTGCACGCGTTCGCGCTGTGCGAGCTGCGGAGGGCCGGGCTGATCGATGCCGACATCGTCGCCACGTTCGATCCCGAGCGCGAGCGAGCGGAGCGCCTCGGCGACTCCTACGGTGCACGCGTCGCGGGTGACCTCGACGAGCTGCTCGACGCGGTCGATGCGGTGTGGGTCTGCGCGTGGACCGCGTCGCACCTGCCCGTCGTGCGCGCCGCGGTGGAGCGCGGGCTCGCGGTCTATTGCGAGAAGCCCTTGGCGCCGACGATCGAGGAGTGCGAGGAGATCGCGAGGCTGCTCGAGCGCGTGCCCCACCAGGTGGGCCTCGTGCTCCGGCACGCTCCCGTGTTCGAGGCGGCGGCTGCGGAGGTCGCGTCGGGCACGCACGGTCGCCTCCTCGCGGCCATCCTCCGCGACGACCAGTACTTCCCGATCCAGGGGATGTACGCGTCGGAGTGGCGCGCCGACGTGGGCAAGGCCGGCGGGGGCACGCTGCTGGAGCACTCGATCCACGACGTCGACCTGCTCCGCTGGATCCTCGGTGATCCGGTGCGCGTGACGGCACGGATCGAGAGCCGCTTCGGCCACGCCGGCATCGACGACGTCGCGGACGTCACGTTCGGTCTCGCCGACGGCGGCGTCGCGACGCTCGTGAGCGTCTGGCACCGGATCCTGCGGCGAGCATCGACTCGCCGGCTCGAGATCTTCTGCGAGGACGCGCTGCTCTGGGCCGACGACGACAACCTCGGCCCGCTCCACGTCGAGACCGCCGACGCCGACCACGAGATCCGTCCGGCGCTGCCGGAGTGGCTGGCTCGCCTCGAGCTGTCGACCGACGTGGCGCAGCCGCTGTCGCAGTACGCGACGCCGGCGAAGGCGTTCGTCGACGCGCTGGCCGCCGGCGTGCCCCCGAGCCCCGGGGCCGAGGTGGCGCTCGCCGCTCACCGGATCGTGGAGGCGGCGTACCGGTCGTCGGCGGGCGGTGGCGTGCCCGTCGACCTCGCGCATCAGCGGATGCCTCGGCGGACGCCGCGTTGAGGACGCAGCACGCCTGCGCGAGACTGACGCCCAGCATGCCGCTATCTGAGGACGAGCAGCGGATCCTCCGGGAGATCGAGGCCAACCTCTCGGCCACCGATCCGAAGCTGGTGCAGCAGGTGTCCGACACCACGCTGTACCGGCACTCCTCGCGGATGATCAAGTGGGCGGTTCTCGGCTTCGTGGCCGGCCTCGTCCTCATGCTCTTGACGTTCACGAGCGTCCTGGCACTCGGCGTGGTCGGCTTCCTCATCATGTTGTTCTGCCTGCTCGTGATCGAGCGCAACGCTCGGAAGATCGGACGGGCCGGGCTCGAGAGCCTCACCGGCAACATCCGGGGCGGCGCCCTCAAGGGCATGTTCGGCAGCGCGGGCCAGCGGTGGCGGGAGCGCTGGCAACGGGACGACGACACCCCCTGACGGCTGCACCACGGGCCGGGCGCCCAGAGAGGCCTCGAGCGCGCTAGACCTCGCGCCGGATGGGATTCACGGCGGAGCAAGCCGCCCGCCTCGTGGGGTGCACGACGACGCAGCTCGAGTCGTGGGCGAGCGCGGGGTTGGTCGTGTCTCGCGCGGACGACGACGACGGGCCGTACGCGTTCCGTGACCTCATCGCGCTGAGGATGGTGCGGTCGCTGCTCGACGCCGGGCTCTCGCTCGCTCGTGTTCGTCGGGCGCTCGCCGAGGTGGCGCGAGGCGGCGACGAGCTCGCCGGGCTGCGACTCGTGACCGACGGTGACCGCGTGTGGGCCTGTCGAGACGACGGTCAGATCCTCGACGCGCTCCGACACGGCCAGCTCGCGCTCTTCGTGTCGGTCGACCGTCTCGCCGCAGATGTCGAAGCCGACGTCCGCGAGTTCACCCGGGAGCGGCAGTCGTTCGTCGACGACCTCCGACGCGGCGACCACCCGGCCGGGTCAGGCTGATCCGGCCTACACCCGCTCCGGGATGCGTTCGGTCGGCTGCTCGCGATCGCGGTCACGATCGTCGTCGCGTCCGCGTGATCGGTCTCGACGCAGGCTCCGCAGCGACAGGCGTGTGCGCGCCTTCGCGAACGGACCGAGCGAGCTGTCGAGCGCGTCCCGCAGCCCATCGACGTCGTGCCACGCCCCCTCGACGCGCGCCGGGCTCGGCGCGCGGTCGGCGTAGCGAGCTTCCGTGTAGCTCGTCGCGAGGGACGACATCGCTGGCAGCGTTGCGTCGCTCGTCCCCTGGGCGACGCGCGTCGCCGTCTCAAACGGGGTGTCGGACTCCGACGACGTGAGACGGTGGTCGGCGAGGGTGTCGAGCGCCTCTTGCCAAGCGCCGGCGATCGCAGCCACCGGATCGGGATCGTTGCGCCGCTGCCGCCGCCGACGCCGTTTCATCGCCAGCACGACGACGAACGGCGAGAGCAGCAGCAGCAGGACCAGCGCGATGAGGACGAACGCCGGCAGCAGCGGCTCGGGGTCCTGCGTCGACCGGTCGGGCCGGATCTGCACGCCGCCGCCGTCCGACGGCGCGGTGGCGGGCGTGCTGTCGCCGGGCCCGGCGGTCGGGGTCGGTGACGCCTGAGGGACGGTGGGCGGAGGGGCTGCCGTCCCGGGGGTGGTCTCGGTCGTGGTCTCGGGCTGCAGCTCACCCGGCAGCGCGCTGCCGCCGGGGAGCGTGCCGTTGCCGGGCGGCGTGGGGTCGAATGGCGTCGCCCAGCCGGCGCCGGTGAAGTACAGCTCGGGCCAGGCGTGAGCGTCCTGGTTCGTCACGACGTACGCATCCGATGCCTGGTCGAGCGTGCCCGGGACGAAGCCCACACCGATGCGGGCCGGGATGTCGAGCGAACGCGCCATGAGGGCGTACGCCGTCGCGAACTGCACGCAGAATCCGCGGCGGTCCCGCATGAACGTGTCGATCGCGGCCGCGTCGTCGCCGAGCACGACGTCGGGGTCGTAGACGAACGACGGATCGCGGAAGAAGTCGCGCAGCGCCTCGGCCTTCGCGACCGGATCGGGGAGGTTCCCGGCGACGGCTTGCGCGGTTTCGGCGATGACGGGCGGCACGTCGTCGGGGAGCTCGGTGAACTGTCGTACGTCATCGGGGACAGCCGCCGTGGCCGCAGCCCGGTTGATCGCCGACGCGTTCGGGGGCAGCGCGGAGCGGACCGTGTAGCGCGCGCCCGCGATCGTGGGGTCGTCGGTCACCAGGGTCGAGGACGACGGGACCACGAGCCCGAGGCTCGCGCCCGAGACGTCAACAGCCCGGTAGGCCGCGGGGATCCAGCGCTCCGACAGCGCCGGTGTGATCTCGTAGCGCTGGAAGAGCGCGTCGTCGGGGACCGCGTCGTCGAGCGCGTCGTCGACCTCGTCCTGGCTCGCCTCCAGGGTCCATTGGCCACCGTCGCGCGAGGAGTACTGGTCGAGCGCGACGATGCGCCAGTAGGCCGGTGCGTCGGCACGAACCGTGAACAGCGTCGCGATCTCGGGTTGGCGCAGCTCGTCACCGACGTTGAGCAGTGGTGCGACGTTCGTGTTGTAGCTCGTCGGCGCATCGCCTCGCGCGAGCAGCTCGCCGAAGTCGACGAGCGGTCGATCGGAGTCGATGACGGCCACGGCACCGCCGACGCTGAGACCCACTGCGACGAGGCCGACGAGGAGTCCCCCGCCCGCGAGCCACACGGCGTCGCGGGTGGTCGGACGTGCGCCGATCCAGGTTCGCTGGCGCTCGAGCAGCCGACGGTGCTCGAGGATGAGGAACACGATCGCAGCGACGCCGAACGCGCAGATCGGGATCCAGAGGTCCGAGCTCGTGTCCGTCGACGCGAAGCCGATCATCACGACGACGCCGGGCGCGATCGCCCCGACCGAGCCTTCGTGGTGGAACACGACCTGATCGGCGATCGTCGCCGCGCCCCAGACGACGCCGGCGGCGATGACGATCACCCCGTCGGTCGCGGGGATCGGCGGCGTCCGGCTCAGCACGTCGAACCCGGACCGCACCGCGTCGACCACCGAGCCCGGTGACGGGCCGGTGAGCAGTGTGACGCCGACGAGCAGGAGGACGAGCGAGACGCCGATCTCGATGACCGGCGAGCCGTGCCGCAGGGCGCGTGCGAGCACGCTCACCACGTGCGGCAGCAGCGCCGTGGCCATGAGCGGCAGGATCCAGCGGTCACCCTGCAGCACCAGCCCGAACGCGGCGGCGATCGTGGTGCTGAGCGCGGCGAGCGCGACGGAGACGGCGAGGTCACGGGAGTCCATCGGTCTCGCCTCAGGCGCTCCGCCGCATCCGGCGGCGGCCGAGTGCGACCGCACGGTTCCACGACGGCGCGAACGGCTGCGACCACGCGTCGACGAGCCCGGGGATCGACGGCGCGACGTTCGGCTGCTTCGTCGTGACGACGGAGACGACGCATCGGCCGTACAGCGGGGCGACGGCGCGCGTCGACGCAGCGTCGATCGCACCGGTGACGACGACGACCCCGCCGACGCCGAGTCGCGTCGCGAGCTGCGCGCACAGGGCAGCCAGGTGATCGGGGCGTTCGGGCTCGATCACGGCGAGGTGGTCGAGCACGAGCTCGAGAGCACCGGGCGTCGGGCGCCCCAGCACCGCGCCGGTGGTCGTCACGGCCTCGAGCGGGATCTGGTCCCTGGCGGCCTGGACCGCGATGGAGGCGATCGCCTCGACGGCCACCTCGAACGACATCGCGTCGTGGACCTCCGGGCGCACGTCGAGGACGACGACGACTCGGCCCGGGGCGGCCGCCTCGTCCTGACGAACCATGAGCTCGCCGCGACGAGCCGTCGCGCGCCAGCTGACCTGCCGGGGATCGTCGCCGGGCTCGTACTCGCGCAGGGCGAGGAACTCCGCCGCGGTCTGGTGCGTCGGCAGGCGCTTGCCCTGGGCGTGGACGTCGGGTTCACCACCTGGACCCCGGCGGGGCGACAGCACGGTGTGCAGGCGCGGTCGCACGATCAGGTCGTTGGGGGTCGCCACCTCCCATGCCCGCCGGGCGAGCCCGAACGGGTCGATGACGAACGCCAGGAGCGGCCCCAGCTCGTGTCGGCCACGCCGTGTCGTGGGGACGCGGTACGTGGCGCGCACCGGCGTGTCGGCGGGACCCGCGGGCAGTGCGAACCGGGCGACGCGGACACCGTCGTCGACGAGCTCGGTGAGCATGAGCAGGGGGGTGCGGGCGAGCGTGCGGCCTTCGATCGCCACGCTGCACTCGGCACCGACGTGGACGCGCGGCGGGTGCGCGGTGCGCCGCACGGTGAGCGCCGGTCGCGCGCGCATGACGGTGAGGTGAGCGAACGCGAGCAGCAGCAGGCCGGTGACGCCGAGGCCCGCGAGGGCGCCGTTCTGCAGGATGATCGCCCCGACCGTCACTCCACCGGCCCCACCGGCGAGCGCCCAGCCCCGCCGCGTGGGAGTGGGACGGCCGAGCGGGGTCGGGCCCGCGCTCACCCCGAAGCGCCGGGGACGGGCACCTGGCCCAGCACGGTGTCGATCGCGTCGACGCCGGTGACGCCGCGCAGACCTGCCTCGGGCGTCACGATCACGCGGTGCTCGAGGACCGTCGGGGCAAGGAGCTTGACGTCATCTGGGATCACATAGTCGCGCCCCTGTGCCGCGCCGAGGGCGCGGGAGGCCCGCTGGAGCGCGAGCGCGCCCCGCGGGCTCGCACCCAAGGTCAGATCCGGGTGACCGCGGGTCGCGTCGACGACGTCGACGATGTAGCGCTGGATCGCCGGGGCCACGTGGATGCTCTGCACCGCGTCGGCTGCGTTCGCGATGTCAGCGGCGGAGGCCACCGGCTCGAGCGAGTCGACGTGCACGTATCCCGTCCCGTGCGTCTCGAGGATCGCGAGCTCCGCCTCGCGGCTCGGGTAGCCCATGGGGAGTCGCATGAGGAAGCGGTCGAGCTGCGCCTCGGGGAGCGGGTACGTGCCCTCGAGCTCGATCGGGTTCTGTGTCGCGATGACCAGGAACGGGCGCGGGAGCGCGTACGTCCGGGCGTCGACCGTGACCTGGCGCTCCTCCATCGCCTCGAGCAGCGCCGACTGCGTCTTCGGCGACGCGCGGTTGATCTCGTCGGCGAGCAGGACGTGCGCGAAGACGCCACCAGCGCGGAACTCGAACTCGTTGGACGCGCGGTTCCACACCGAGACGCCGAGCACGTCGGATGGCAGCAGGTCGGGCGTGAACTGGATCCGGTGCGCCGTGGCCGCGATCGACCGGGCGACGGCCTTGGCGAGCGTGGTCTTGCCGACGCCGGGGACGTCCTCCACGAGGAGATGGCCCTCGGCGAGCAGGCACACCAGCGCGAGGCTGATCTGGTCGCGCTTGCCCTGGATGACGCGCTCCACGTTGCGCAGCAGGGCGTCGAAGAGCGCGGCGACGTCGATCCGGCGGGCCGGCACGGCTTGTGCCACGACGGGGGACGGTAGCAGCGGCCTCGCGCAGTACCGTGACGCCGATGCCCGGCTCCGTACGGCACCGCGGATGGCTCGCGTGCTTCGTGGCGATCGCGTGTCGACCAGGTCTCTGGGCCATCGCGGCGCGCACGGCCTCGCGCACCGCACGAGCGGCGTGGTGGCGCCGCCCGCCGTTCGTGCCCGTGCCCGACCGGCAGTACCTGCGCTTCCGCATGGAGACCCAGTACGGCGCGACCGCGTCGCCGGTCACGTCCGACGTCGTCTCGTACCTGGCGTGGTGCCGCGATCAGGACCGGCTCGCGCGGCGCTGAGGATCGACGGGGCCGACGCGGTTGTCGCCCGGCCTTCGGGCGTCCATCGGTAGACTCGCTCCCGAATCTCGAGGCCCGCGACGCACACGGCCGAGACTGGAGGCGAGGCTTGGGGAGAGCGCTGCTGCTCAACGCCACCTTCGAGCCGCTCTGCGTCGTGCCTGCCCGCCGGGCCGTGGTGCTCGTGCTCAAGGAGAAGGCCGAGATCGTCGAGCACAACGGCGCGGCGTTCCGCTCCGAGCGCCAAGCCGTGCCGGTCCCGTCGGTCGTGCGCCTGGTGCACTTCGTGCGAGTCCCGTACCGGACCCGCGTCCCGCTGTCGCGGCGCGCCGTCTTCGCGCGTGACCATCACCGTTGCCAGTACTGCGGACGCAGCGCCGAGAACCTCGACCACGTCGTGCCCCGCTCGCGTGGCGGCGCGCACTCCTGGGAGAACGTCGTCGCGTCGTGCCGCGCCTGCAACGCCCGCAAGGAGGACCGCAGCCCCCCCGAAGCCGGTCTCCGCCTGCGTCGAGCCCCCGCGACGCCCCACGCCGACCTCTGGCTCGTCGCCACCGCCGGCAGCGTCGACCCCGCCTGGAGCCAGTACCTCCCCGGCCTCGAAGCCGTCCCCGCCTAGCCGCACCGCTCGCGCCCACCCGATGTAGCCCTGCCCCCGGGGCCGCCCGGAAGCTTCGAACATCGTCTCGGCCGCCGCCGCCTCCGGCTGCGCCCGCCCTCGCCGAACTTGCCCTCGTCCGACCCCGGGGGCAGGGCACGACCAGCTCATCCGTGAGCCTCTGTCGCGCCCGCTCGCGGCTGGTTGGTTCTGCGGCGCGGTTCGCAGCTTCCGTGAGCTACCGGGGGCGGAGCGGCGCCCCGGTGCGGGCGCTCACGGGCGCGAAGTGGTGATGAGCGTGTGGCCGAGGGGGTGTCGTGGGGCTGAGGGGGGTTGACGGGTGGTGTGTGGGGGCTTAGGGTGGTGCGAAGTGGTGATGAGGGGAGTCACCCACCATCCTTCGCGGGAGGGGTGGGGAGCCTTCCCAGCGAGGGGACATGAGGGACTTTCTGGGGGAGTACCGACACTCCCTGGACGCGAAGGGTCGGTTGATCCTTCCGATGGACTTCCGTGGCCCCCTCGCCGACGGAGCGGTGATCGGGATCGGGCAGCACAACTGCCTGGTCGTGTACACGCCGGAGGAGTGGACGAGGGTGGCCGAGGAGATCCGGGACCTGTCGAAGCAGGGTGACGCGCAGCTCGACGCGGCGCGCGCCTTCTTCGCCGGCGCCCGCGACGTGAAGCCCGACACCCAGGGTCGCGTGCCCATCGCCGCCGACCAGCGCGCGTACGCGGGACTCGACCGCGAGGTCGTGGTCGCCGGCGTCTTCAGCCGGATCGAGATCTGGGCTGCCGAGCGCTGGAACGAGCGCAAGGGCGACGGCCAGTCGGTGCTGTCGGCCGCGGCGTCCTTGCCCGGGTTCGGCATCTAGCTCGCAACGAGACGACGAGGAGAGAGGAGCAACTCGCGACGAAGGCCTGACGACCAGACAGCCTCAGCCTGACCTGCTGCGAGCCCCCCGGTCGGCGCGGTGAAGCCCCTACTCCGCCCGCTTCCACCGAGTCGATTCGGAGAGACAACCGAACGGCACTCGTCCGTCCGGGGGGCTCGCAGCAGGCCCGGCCGAGGCGCCGGTGGCCGCGAGGGGACCGATGGGCCAGCCAGCACCACCAAGCTTCGAGCACGACCCGGTGATGGCCCGGGAGGTGCTCGAGCTCCTCGCACCGGTACCGGGAGGCACCGTCGTCGACGCGACGGTCGGGGGCGGCGGGCATGCCCGGCTGCTTCTGGAGTCCCGTCCGACCGTGACCGTGCTCGGCATCGATCGCGATGCCGACGCCGTGGTCGCGGCCCGGGAGCGACTTGCCCCCTTCGGGGATCGGGCCCACGTCGTGCACGGCGGCTTCGAAGACGTCGCCGAGATCGTCCGCTCCGGCGCTGCGGTGCTGAGTGGTCACGAGAGCGAGGGGAAGATCATGGCAATCCTGTTCGATCTGGGCACCAGCAGCCCGCAGCTCGACCGACCGGACCGAGGCTTCTCGTACTGGGGCGAGGCGCCGCTCGACATGCGCATGGATGCCGCGCAGGAGCTCACGGCCGAAGAGGTCGTCAACGAGTACTCGGAGGGTCGGCTCGCGGAGGTCATCGCCGAGAACGGCGAGGAGCGCTTCGCGCGCCAGATCGCCGCCCGCATCGTGGCGCGCCGCCCCCTGCACACGACCGCCGACCTCGTCGACGCGGTGAAGCAGGCGATCCCGGCGCGCTCACGTCGTCGCGGCGGTCACCCGGCGCGGCGCACCTTCCAGGCGATCCGCATGGAAGTCAACCGCGAGCTGCCGAACCTGGCCGAGGGGCTCGACGAGTCGGTGCATCTGCTCGCTCCCGGTGGACGAATCCTCGTGCTCGCGTACCACTCGCTCGAGGACCGGCTGGTCAAGGAGCGGTTCGCGGCCTGGGCCGGCTCGCGCGACCAGCACCTGCCCGGCTTTCCCGTGGAGCCCGAGCGCCAGGGCCTGGTCCGGCGCATCACGCGTCGCGCGATGCGCCCGCGTGACGCGGAGGTGAGCGCGAACCCGCGGGCCCGGAGCGCGCGCCTGCGCGCCGTCGAGAAGCTCCCGACGCCGGCCGGGTCATGACCGCCGTCACCATCCCCGCGCCGCGCCCGGCACGTGTTCCCCGCGACGCCAGCCGGCTGCGCGCGCCAAGGCGCGAGAGGCCTCATGCGCGGCACCTCGTCGTCGTCGAGCCGTCGCGTCGCGCGCGACACCGTCGGCGCCAGGTCGCGATCGTCGGGTCGGTCGTCGTGCTCGCCGTGTTCACGATCGTGGCGTTCCGCGCGCTGCTCGCCCAGAGCCAGGTCGCGATCGATCGCATCGAGCAGCAGATGACCGAGGCAGAGCAGAAGTACGAGCAGGCGCGCTACGAGCACGCGACGCTCGCGTCACCCGAGCGGGTCGTCGCCCGTGCGCAGGAGCTCGGCCTCGTCCCGCCAGCCGGTCCACCGACGGCGATCCCGGTCGCCGGCGAGGCGCCGCTGCCTCCCGAGGGCACGGCAACGACCCTGCACGGCTGGACCGAGGTCAAGCCGACCTTTGACGCTGCCCCGTGATCGGCACGCCGCGCCGCAGCGGCCCCGGACGCGCCGCGCCTCGCGCTCGGCGTCTCGACCCGCGTCGCGCCACGACCCCGGGCGTCCGGCATCTCGCGCCCCCGGTGTGCGTCGGGTTGCGTCACCGGCCCTGCGAAAGGCCCGACGCCGAGCTCGTCGCGGCTTCGACGAGGACCCGTCGGGCGAGCTGACGCCCGCGCCGCAGACCCGGCGCCCGCACCGCGAGTCGCGTCGCACCGGGCCCGCGCGACGGCTCGAGGCGGCTCGGCATCGGGTCCTGCGCACGCCCCGGGGCCGCCTGCTCGCGATCCTGGTCGTGATCGGGTGCGTCTACGGCCTCCTGGGGATGCGCCTGGTCGAGCTCCAGGCGGGGGAGCAGCAGCGGTACGAGCAGCTGGGTCTCGACCAGCGGGTCCAGCTCGTCGCCCTGCCGGCGGAGCGTGGTGGCATCTTCGACCGCAACGGCAATGACCTCGCGGTGTCGGTCTCGCGCTCGAGCGTGTGGGCCGACCCGCGCGGCATCGACGATCCCGACGCGTACGCCGCCGCGCTCGCGCCGCTCATCGGTGCCGACCCGGTGGCCCTCGCGGGGACGCTCGGTCAGAAGGACCGCTCGTTCGTCTACGTCGCGCGCCAGGTCGAGCGCGACGTCGCGGCGAAGGTGCGCAAGCTGGGCCTCGACTCGATCGGCTTCGTCGCCGAGCCGAAGCGCTACTACCCGTCGGGATCCCTCGCCGCCCCGCTGCTCGGGTTCGTGGGTGTCGACAACAACGGCCTCGGCGGCATCGAGGTCGGCTTCGACTCCACGCTCGCCGGCAAGCCCGGCGAGATGAAGGTCGAGCGCGATCCCCAAGGCCGTGAGCTCCCTGAGGGGGTGCAGCGGGTGCGTGCGCCCCAGCGTGGATCGGATCTCATCCTGACGATCGACCAGTCGCTCCAGTACGAGGTCGAGCGTGTGCTCGCGGAAGAGGTCACGAGCACGAGGGCGAGGGGCGGCACGGTCGTCCTCGCCGACGTGCAGACGGGCGACGTGCTCGCGATGGCCAGCGTCGACGGAGCAACCGCCGAGGTCCCGGCGCATCCGGCCCCGTCGTCGACGCCCAACCGCCCGCTCACCGACGTCTTCGAACCCGGCTCCACCAACAAGGTCGTCACGATCGCGGCCGCCCTCGAAGCCGGGCTGGTGAACCCGAGCACCGTGCTCCAGGTGCCCGGTGCGATCGTCGTCGACGATCAGCGGTACGAAGACGTGCACTCCCACCCGACGGACCTGTCGGTCGCCGACATCGTGACGTACTCGTCGAACGTCGGCACGATCCAGATCGCGCGGATGCTGGGCCGGGCGCGCTTCGACCAGGCCCTGCGCGACTTCGGCTTCGGGAGCGCGACGGGTCTCGACTACCCGGGTGAGGCGCCGGGGATCCTGCTGCCGCTCGACCAGTACAACGACACGAGCATGGCGTCGATGCCGATCGGCAGCGGCATCGCCGTGACGGCCATGCAGATGCTCGACGTCTACCTCACGATCGCCAATGACGGCGTCGCCCGCACGCCGCGGCTGCTCGAGGCGACGATCGACGCCGACGGCAACCGCCGCGAGCAGCCCCTCGGCGCGACGCGACGGGTCGTCTCGGCGCAGACCGCGCGCACGATGCAGGGCCTCCTCGAGGGAGTCGTCGCCGACGGCACGGGCACGAACGCGCAGATCACGGGCTATCGCGTCGCCGGCAAGACCGGAACCGCCCGCAAGCCCCCGTACGAGCACCCCCCGTACCAGTACGTGACGTCGTTCGCCGGGTTCGCGCCGGCCGACTCGCCGCGCCTCGCCGCGATCGTCGTGCTCGACGAGCCCCAGGTGAACGCCACCGGTGGGCGGGCCGCGGCCCCCACGTTCGCCCGGATCATGCAGTACGCCCTGGCCGTCGACCGCGTCCCGGCGACGTCGTAGGGGGCCGGAGCGGATGGGACAGAGGTTCGGCACCGGGGTCGCCACGACCGTTGTGGGGCGAGCGGCGAAGCGAGAGCGACTCGCGCCCACCGCTACCGTTACTGGTTCCGCTGCGGATCGGGGAGGATCGCGCGCGTGCTGCTGCAGGCGCTGCTTGCCGACATCGACGAGGAGCGGGTCGACGGCGATCCCGCGGTCGACGTGACTTCGCTCACGGCCGACAGCCGACGCGTGACGCCCGGGTCGCTGTTCGCGTGCATCCCCGGTGAGCACACCGACGGCCACGAGCACGCCGCCGCCGCGGTCGACGCGGGTGCGGTGGCCCTGCTCGTGGAGCGACCGCTCCACCTCGGCGTCAGCGAGGCGCGCGTGGCGAGCACGCGTGCGGCGATCGGGCCCCTGGCGGCGCGCTTCCACGATTTCCCGTCGGCCGCGATGCAGTGCCTCGCGGTCACGGGCACGAACGGCAAGACGACGGTCTGCCACCTGCTCACGGCGATCGCCGGCGAAGCCGGTGAGCGGGCTGGCTCGATCGGCACGACAGGAGCCACCATCGGTGATCGCGACGTGCCCCTCGGCCACACGACGCCCGAGGCGACCGAGCTCCAGGCGCTCCTCGCGCGCATGCGGAGCGAGGGTGTCACCACGGTCGCGATGGAGGTCTCCTCGCACGCGCTGGCGCAGCATCGGGTCGACGCGACGCGCTTCGCCGCCGCCTGCTTCACCAATCTCTCGCACGACCACCTCGACTACCACGGCGACGAGGCCGCCTACCTCGAAGCGAAGCTCCGCCTCTTCACCGACGCGTTCACACGGGTCGCGGCGGTCAACGTCGACGACGAGCACGGTCGCACGATCGCGAGCCGCGCCGGTGCCGGCGGCCTCGACGTGATCGAGTACTCGTTGAGCCGCGAGCGTGCAGCTGTGCACGCGCGCGACCTCGAGCTCCTCCGCGACGGCGCCCGGTTCACGCTCGTCGATCGTCGAGCCGGTGCCCAGGCCGTCGTCCGCACCCGGATCGTCGGCCTCCACAACGTTGCCAACGCGCTCGCGGCCGCGGCGACGGCGCGGGCGGCCGCGGTCCCGTTCGAGGCGGTGGCGGGCGGCCTCGGGCGGGTGGTGCGTGTGCCGGGTCGCTTCGAGGCGATCGAGGCTGGTCAGGACTTCTCGGTGTTCGTCGACTACGCACACACACCCGACGCGCTGATGCACGCGATCGCGGCCGCGCGAGCCGTCGCGGGCTCGGGTCGCGTGCTCGTGGTGTTCGGGTGCGGTGGCGATCGCGACCGGGCGAAGCGGCCGCGGATGGCCGAGGTGGCGAGCGGCTCGGCCGACGTCTCGGTCATCACGTCCGACAACCCCCGCTCGGAGCTCGCCGCGGACATCGCCGACGAGGTGCTCGCCGGTGTCCTGCCCGGAGCCGACGTGACGGTCGAGCTCGACCGCCGCGCCGCCATTCGCACCGCGATCGACGGCGCCACCGGTGGCGACGTCGTGCTGATCGCCGGCAAGGGCCACGAGACCGGGCAGACCACGGGCGGCGCGTCCGTCCCGTTCGACGACCGCGTCGTCGCACGTGAAGAGCTCGAGGCATCGTCGTGCGGCTGACCGCAGCGGAGGTCGCCGGCGCTTCGAGCGGGGTCGTCCACGGCAGCTCCCACGCCGAGGCGTCCGCGTTCGCGATCGACTCTCGGACCCTCGAGCCGGGCGCGTGCTTCTTCGCGCTCCGGGCCGAACGCGACGGGCTCGACTTCGTCGCCGACGCGTTCGCACGCGGTGCCTCGATGGCCGTCGTCGACCACCGTGGGCCCACGGCGGTCGCGGCCCGGCCCCTCGTCGAGGTCGACGACCCCATGGTGGCCCTCGCGGACTGCGCTCGGCTCGCGCGGAGCCGGCTCGGGGACGCCACGGTCGTCGGCATCACGGGCTCGGCCGGCAAGACGGCGACCAAGGACCTGACCGCGGCCGCACTCGCGGCCACCCACCGCGTGCACGCGAGCCCGGCGTCGTTCAACAACGAGGCGGGGTTGCCACTGACGTTGCTCGGCGCACCCGAGGGCACCGAGGTGCTCGTCACCGAGATGGGTGCGCGGTTCGCCGGCAACGTCACGCAGCTGTCCGACCTCGCGAAGCCCCGTATCGGGGTCGTGACGCACGTCGGCATGGCCCACGCCGAGCACCTCGGGGGACGTGAGGGGGTGGCTCGCGTCAAGGGCGAGCTGCTCGACGCGCTCCCGGCCGACGGGCTGGCGGTGCTCAACGACGACTGTGCAGCGTCGCAGGCGCTCGCGAAGCGCACCAGAGCCCGCGTCGTGACGGTGGGGAGGAGCACCGCCGCCGACGTCGTCATCACCGACGTCGTGCTCGACGACGACCTCTTCCCGAGGTGCCGGCTCACCACGCCGTGGGGTTCCGGATCGGTCGGTGTCGGGCTGCGGGGTGAGCATCAGGTGGAGAACGCGGCGATGGCCGGGACGGTCGCGCTCTCGCTCGGGGCCCCGTTCGACGCCGTTGCGGCCGGACTGGCCGGTGCGACCACCGCGGCGTGGCGCATGGAGCTCGTGCGCACCACCGACGGGGTCGTCGTGATCAACGACGCCTACAACTCCAGCCCGACGTCGGCCGCGGCCGCGGTGCGGTCGCTCGCACGGCTGCAGGTCCGGGGCCGTCGCGTCGCGGTGCTCGGCGAGATGCTCGAGCTCGGTGAGCACGCGGCCGCAGAGCACCGCGCGATCGGCGAGCTCACGGGCGAGTTCGGCATCGACGTCGTGATCGTCGTGCAGGCCCCGGCGCTGGCCGAGGGCGCGCGCGGATCGGTCCCGGAGCTCCGTCATGTCGGTGGGGTCGACGACGCCACCGCCCTCCTGCGCGAGCTCTTGCGCCCCGGTGATGCGGTGCTCGTCAAGGCCAGCCGCGCGGTCGGTCTCGACCGGGTCGCCGACGAGCTGCTCGTGGAGCGCTTGCGGTGATCGCACTCCTGATCGCCGGAGCCGTCGCGTTCGCCGTGACAGTGCTCGGGACGCCGCTGCTGATCCGCGCGCTCCGAGCGCGCGGCGTCGGGCAGCTGATCCGTGACGACGGGCCCTTCACGCATCCGCACGCCGGCAAGGCCGGTACGCCGACCATGGGCGGCATCGCGATCGTCGTCGGTGTCGTGCTCGGGTACATGGTCGCTCACGTCCGCACCGAGCAGCTCAAGTTCGCGCGCACGGGTGTCACCTTGATGTTCCTCGTGATCGGGCTCGCGACCGTCGGGTTCATCGACGACTATCTCGCGGTTCGCCGAGGGCGGAACATGGGGTTGCGAAAGCGCGGCAAGACCGGAGGGCAGCTCGTCGTCGCATCCGGGTTCGCGCTGCTCGCGCTGCGGTGGGTCGACACGTCGACATCGCTCTCGTTCACCAGGGTCATCGACCTGGACCTCGGCACGTGGCTGTGGTTCGCGCTCGCGGTGATCGTCGTCTACGGCTCGTCCAACGCGGTCAACATCACGGACGGGATGGACGGGCTCGCGGCCGGCTCGGCGACCTTCGTCTTCGCGGCGTTCACGGTCATCTGCTTCTGGCAGTTTCGTCACCCGATCGAGTACGGAGTCGAGGCGGCGTCCGCCAACGATCTCGCGGTCGTCGCCGGCGCGCTCGCCGGTGCGTGCGGTGGCTTCCTGTGGTGGAACGCTGCCCCCGCGCGCATCTTCATGGGCGACACGGGCTCGCTCGCGATCGGTGGCGCCATGGCCGGGCTCGCGCTGCTGTCGAACACGATCCTCCTGCTGCCGGTGCTCGGGGGCCTCTACGTGATCGAGACCGTCAGCGTCATCGCGCAGGTCATCTCCTTCCGAGGCTTCGGGCGGCGGGTGCTGCGGATGGCGCCGATCCACCATCACTTCGAGGTGGTCGGCTGGCCGGAGTTCACGGTGATCGTGAGGTTCTGGATCTTCGCCGGGGCGTGCGTCGCCCTCGGGATCGGTCTCTTCTACGCCGACTTCATCAACATCCCGGGAGCACTGGACTGATGGCGAGCGGGGTGGATTCATGAGGGTTCTCGTGGTCGGGCTCGCCGTGACCGGCGCCGCGGTGGTTCGCCACCGCCGGGCGATCGGCGATGACGTCGTGGTGCTCGACGACCAGCCGGACGCCGACGAGTGGGCGACGCGCGCTGCAGACGCGCGGGCGCTCGGCGCCGAGGTCGTCGGTGCGCCCGATGCTGCCCACGCGGCCGCACTGGCGGCTCGCGCCGATCTCGTCGTGCCGAGCCCGGGTGTGCCCGAGCGGCACCCGAGCATCGCGGCCGCGCGCCGGCAGGGCATTCCGATCCGGTCGGAGATCGACCTCGCCGGCGAGATCGCCGCGCGGGTCGGTCGTCCCGCGATCGTCGCGGTCACCGGCACGAACGGGAAGACCACCGTGACGACGCTCACGACGGAGATCCTCGAGGCCGCCGGGGCGTCGGTCGCCGCGGCTGGCAACATCGGGCGGCCGCTCCTCGACGCGGTGGGCGACGATGTCGACGTCGTGGTGGCGGAGGTGTCGTCGTTCCAGCTCGCGTTCACGCAGCGGTTTGCCCCGCGCGCCGCGGCGCTGCTCAACCTCGGCGCCGACCACCTCGACTGGCATCGCACGTTCGACGCCTACGCGCGGGCGAAGGCGGGTGTGTTCCTCGGGCAGGGCGCCGATGACGTGCTGGTGTTCAACGCCGACGACCCGGTCGTGGCAGGCCTCGCGGCCGAGGCGCCCGGGCGGCGGATCCCGTTCTCGATCGTCGACGGCGCCGCGCGTGGTGCCCGCATCGTCGAGACGGTGGCCGGGCCCGTTCTCGTCGCGCCCGACGACGAGGAGCTCGTCGCCGTGGACGCGTTGGCGCGTCGGCGCCCTGTCGACCTCGCCAACGCGCTCGCCTCGGCCGCGCTCGCCCTGGAGGTCGGCGCCGACCGCGACGCGGCGCGTCGCACGCTCGTCGCGTTCGACGGTCTCCGACACCGCATGGAGGTGGTCGCCGACGACCACGGGGTGCGCTGGATCGACGACTCGAAGGCGACGAACGTCCACGCGACGATCGCCGCGGCGCGGGGCCTCGAGGGGGTCGTGCTCCTCGCCGGCGGCCGCAACAAGGGCATCGACCTCGGTGAGCTCCAGGTGCTGGCGCCGCAGCTGCGCGGGGTCGTCGCGATCGGGGATGCCGCCGGCGAGATCGAGGACGCGTTCGCCGGCCTGGTCACCGTCGTGCGCGCGGGCTCCATGCACGCGGCCGTGGCCAGCGCCTCCGAGCTCGCGCACACGGGCGACACGGTGCTGCTGAGCCCGGGCTGTGCCTCCTTCGACTGGTACCCGTCCTACGCGGCGCGGGGCGACGACTTCGCCGCCGAGGTGCATGCGCTGATGGAGGTGCAGCAGTGAGCCCCGCGACGCGCACCGACGCGAGGCCGGCGGAGGCCAGCAGGTCGAGTATGCCCTCGCACTACCTGCTCCTGGTCGCCACGATCGGTGTTCTCGTCGTCATCGGAGTGGTGATGGTGCTCTCCGCGTCCTCGGTGGTGTCGCTCACCGAGTACGGCAACGCCTGGCACTTCTTCGCTCGGCAGCTGATCTGGACCGCGGTCGGCGTGGTGGCCTTCGTGCTCGTCGTTCGGTTCGACTATCACCGCTGGTCGAAGGCGGTGATGCCGCTGATGGTCGCCAGCGGCGCGCTCCTGGCGATCGTGCTCGTCCCCAAGATCGGCATCTACGTCGGGGGATCGCGGCGCTGGCTCGGCATCGGCGCGTGGCGGTTCCAGCCGAGCGAGCTGGCGAAGCTCGCGCTCCTCCTCTTCGCCGCCGAGCTGCTCGCGCGCCGCGCCCGCGAGATCGACGATCCACGGCGCGTCCTGCGGCCGCTGCTGCTGGTGGTCGTCGGCTTCGGCGCCCTGGTGTGCCTCGAGCCCGACCTCGACTCCGCCGTGATCATGGCGGTGCTGGTGGGCACGATCATGGTCGCCGGAGGCCTGCGCTTCCGGCACCTCGCCCTCGTGGCGGGCAGCGGGGTGTCGCTCGCGGTGATCCTGGCGATCGCGGCGCCGTACCGTCGCGCGCGCGTCCTGACCTTCCTCGACCCGACGGCCGACTCGTCGAACACCGGGTACCAGATGCTCCAGTCGCTGATCGCGACCGGGAGCGGAGGCATCGACGGCGTCGGTCTCGGCGCCGGGCGCGCGAAGTGGCTGTTCCTTCCGAATGCGCACACGGACTTCATCTTCGCCGTGATCGGTGAGGAGCTCGGGCTGATCGGCACTCTGACGGTGCTGGGGCTGTTCGTGTCGTTCGCGGTGCTCGGCATCCGCACCGCCCTGCGAGCCCCCGATCGCTTCGGCATGCTGCTCGCCACCGGCGTCACCGTGTGGGTCGTCGCGCAGGCAGCCGTGAACATCGGTGGCGTGATCGGCCTGCTGCCCGTGTCGGGGATCCCACTGCCGTTCGTCTCATTCGGTGGCTCGTCGCTGCTGTTCACGATGGTCGGCGCGGGGATCCTCGCGAACGTCGCGCGGCAGTCGCGGTGAGTGATGCAGTGTTCGCGCTCGTGACCGGCGGTGGGACCGGTGGCCACGTCTACCCGGCACTCGCCGTCGCCGACGAGCTCGTGCGTCGCGGGCACGGTCGCGAGACCGTTCGCTTCGTCGGCGCGCGTCGCGGGCTCGAGGCGTCCGCAGTTCCCGACGCCGGGTACGAGATCGACCTCCTGGGCGGCCGAGGCGTTCGCCGCAGCATGTCGCCGCGCGCGCTCCTCGACAACGTGGGGGCGCTGCTCGGCTGGTGCGGAGCGTTCGTTCGGGCGTTCCGGATCGTCGGGCAGCGCACGCCGCGAGTCGTGCTCGGTGTCGGCGGGTACGCGTCGGCTGCGTGCGTGATGGCCGCACGCCTCCGGCGGGTGCCTGCCGTCGTCCACGAGCAGAACGCGGTCCCTGGTCTCGTCAACCGCGTCGCGGTGCGGCTCGGTGCCCGCGCCGCCGTGTCGCTCCCGGGCACGCCGCTGCCGGATGCCGTGCTGACCGGCAGCCCCGTACGATCGGCGATCGCTCGCGTGGTCCGGGAGCCCGACGAGCGGCGTCGACTCGTCGTGATCGTCGGGGGGAGCCTGGGCGCGAGCTCGCTGAACGACGCTGCCCTCGGGCTCTACGACCGGTGGCGCGACCGACGCGACGTCGACGTGCGCCACGTGGCGGGTCGACGGAACCACGCCGAGGTCGCAAGGCGCCTCGACGCGCTCCGCCGCACGACCGACTCGCTCGTGTACGACCTTCGTGCGTACGAAGACGACATGCCCGAGGCGTACGCCCACGCGAGCGTGCTCCTCTGCCGGGCCGGCGCGGTGACGTGC
This sequence comes from uncultured Bifidobacteriaceae bacterium, assembly GCA_964532485.1. GTDB lineage: Bacteria > Actinomycetota > Acidimicrobiia > IMCC26256 > PALSA-555 > DATBSK01. The sequence goes on along the minus strand of CAZHKE010000011.1, from coordinate 25,853 downwards.
GCCGAGCTCACGGCGACGGGAACGCCGGCCGTCCTCGTGCCGCTGCCCGGGGCGCCTGCCGATCACCAGACTCGCAACGCTGACGCGCTCGCGTCGGCGGGCGCGGCCGTGCTCGTGCCCGATGCCGAGCTCGACGGAGCGCGGCTCGCCCACGAGCTGGACGCTCTGCTCGCGGATCCCCCGCGGCTCCGCGAGATGGGGGACGCAAGCCGAGCGCTCGGCCGTCCGGACGCGGCCGATCGCGTCGCCGACCTCGTCGAAGAGGCCGCGAAGCCGGAGCCGGTGCGTTCAGGCGGAACGCCATGACCGACGAGCTCGATCTCTCGACGCCGCGCGCGATCCACATCGTCGGCATCGGTGGTGCGGGGATGAGCGCGATCGCGACCGTGCTCGAGCGCATGGGCCATCACGTGACGGGCACCGACCTCAAGGACTCGCCGACGATCCAGCGCCTCGCGCTGCTCGGCGTCGGCGCGAGCGTCGGCCACCGAGCCGATCACCTGCCCGACGACGTCGACGCGGTGATCGTGTCGACCGCGATCCCGCAGTCGAACCCCGAAGTCGAGGCAGCGACCGCGCGGGGCGTTCCCGTGCTCCGACGTGCGGAGGCCCTGCGTGCGCTCGTCGCGACGCGCCGCGCGATCGCCGTGGCCGGGAGTCACGGCAAGACGACCGTGTCGTCGATGCTGGCCCTCGCGCTGCGTGCGGCTGGTTGGCGGCCGAGCTTCGTGATCGGTGGTGACGTCAACGAGGTCGGCACGAACGCCGCGTACGACGACGGCGAGTGGCTCGTGGTCGAGGCCGACGAGAGCGACGGCACGTTCCTCGAGCTCGAGCCCGACGCGGCGATCGTCACCAACGTCGAGCCGGACCACCTCGACCACTACGGCGGCTTCGAGGCCCTCGTGGCCGCGTTTGCACGCTTCCTCGACCAGGTCCCGGGCGTCCGGGTGGTCTGCGCCGACGACGAGATCGCCGCGCGCCTCGCCGGATCCGTCCCCGAGGTGCGCACGTACGGATGGCACGAGGGCGCGGACTACCGCGTCATGGCCTACGAGGGGTCGCGCAGCGGCAGCCGCTTCGAGCTCCACCGCGCTGATGCGCTGCTCGGGACGGTCGAGCTCCCGGTGCCCGGGCGGCACAACGCGTTGAACGCGGCGGGCGCCACCGCGATCGCGGTCGAGCTCGGTGCGCCGTTCGACGCGGTCGCGCAGGCGCTGCGGGGGTTCGGCGGCGTCGCGCGCCGATTCCAGTTCCGCGGCGAGATCGGCGGTGTCACGCTGGTGGACGACTACGCGCACCTGCCGACCGAGGTCGCGGCGGCCATCGGCGCAGCGCGCGAGGGTGACTGGGACCGTGTGGTCGCCGTCTTCCAGCCGCATCGCTACACGCGGACCGCACGCTTGTGGCGCGACTTCGCCGATGCCTTCGTCGACGCGGATGCCCTGGTGGTCACGGACGTGTACGCCGCCGGCGAGGCGCCTCAGCCCGGCGTCTCGGGCCGCCTCGTGCTCCAGGCGGTCCTCGACTCGCACCCGGCGACGCCGGTGACGTACCTGCCCCGGCGCGCCGACGTCGTGGCGCACGCGCTGCGGCTCGCTCGGCCTGGCGATCTCGTCCTCACCCTCGGCGCGGGTGATCTCACGACCGTGCCTGACGAGTGGCTCGCCGCCGTCGATCACGCCGGAGGGACGCCATGAGCGTCGATGCGCTCGCGGCCGAGCTCGAGTCCCGGCTGCCGGGTCGGGTGGCGCGGGACGAGCCGGTCGCCGCGCTGTCGACCTACCGCCTCGGGGGCCCGGTCGCGGTCGTGGTCCGGGTGGCTGACGACGCCGAGCTCGCCGCGCTCGCGCACGTGGTCGCGGAGCACGATGCGCCGCTGCTCGTCATCGGGCGGGGCTCCAACCTCCTGGTCGCGGATGCCGGCTTCGCCGGGGTCGGGGTGGTGCTCACCGGCGACTTCGAGGAGCTGAAGATCGACGTCGATGCTGGGCGCGCGTCAGCCGGTGGCTCGGTGACGCTGCCCGTGCTCGCGCGCAGGGCGGCGGCCGCCGGGCTCGGCGGGCTCGAGTTCTTCGTGGGCATCCCGGGATCTGTCGGCGGCGCGGTGCGCATGAACGCCGGCGGTCACGGGCGGGAGACGTGTGAGGTGCTCGAGCGCGCGTGGGTGACCGACCTCCGTGGCAGCGCCGCGCCGGTCGAGCGTTCGTCGGCCGACCTCGACTTCGGGTATCGGCACTCGAGCGTGACCGCTTCGCAGGTCGTGACGCGCGCCGTGCTGGCGGGCGTCGCGGACGAGCCCGACGCGTGTGCGCGCCGCATCGACGAGGTCGTGCGCTGGCGTCGTGAGCACCAGCCCGGGGGCGCCAACGCGGGCTCGGTGTTCCGGAACCCCAGCGGTGACTCGGCGGGGCGCCTCATCGACGCGGCCGGGCTGAAGGGTCTGCGCGTCGGCGGGGCCCGCGTGTCCGACAAGCACGCGAACTTCTTCCAGGCCGACGACGGCGCGACGGCGAGCGACGTGCACGCGCTCGTGCTCGAGGTGCAACGCCGAGTCCACGAGCACTCGGGTGTGTGTCTCCGACCCGAGCTCCACATGGTGGGCTTCGAATGAGCGCGCCCCCTCGTCGCCGCCGCGCCGCGCCTCGTTCCGGGGCGACCAGACCCCCGGGGCGTCGACCGAGCGCGCGTCGAGCACCTCCCCGTCGGCCGCCCGCGTCGCGGACGTCGGGGCGCAGGGCGGCGCCCGGTGGCACCCCGGCGACGCGGCGGGCCGAGCCCGCGAACGCGCCGCACCCGAGGTTCCGCGCGCGTCGCGTCGAGGTCGCGCGCACGGCCGGCCGTCGACGGCTGCGGCGACTCCTGATCGGCGTGGGACTCGTCGCCGCGATGTTCGGCGCGGGTGGGCTCGTCCTGTCACCGCTCCTCGACGTCGACCAGGTGAGCGTCAGCGGCGCGGGTCCACGCGTGCAGGAGGTGCGGTCCGCCGCTGCGACCAAGCGCGGCGACGCGCTCCTGCTCGTCGACACGGGGGCCGTCGCCGAGCGCATCCAGTCGCTCGCCTGGGTCGCGCACGCCGAGGTGACGCGCGAGCTGCCGGGGACGCTGAGGATCGAGGTCACGAGCCGGGCTCCCGTCGCCACCGTGGCGCGCACGGACGGGACGTTCGCCGTCGTCGACCCCACCGGGACGGTCGTCTCGGTCGCGGCCGCGCCCCCCGAGGGTCTCACCGCGCTGGTGAGCGACACGCCGGACCCGGCACCGGGCGAGCGCATCGCGCCGGTGGCCAGCGCACGGGTCGCGGCCCGGCTGGGCCCCCTGGTGGGGCGCGTCGCGCGGGTGATGGTGGAGCACGGGCAGGCGGCGTTGCTGATGGCGGGAGGCCCCGAGATCCGCCTCGGCGGCCTCGACGGACTGCCCGAGAAGATGCGCGCCGCCGACGCGCTGCTCACGAGCCTCGCGGGTGCCCCGGTCACCTATGTCGACGTCCGCGTGCCGGGCGCCCCGGTGACGGGATGACGCTCCTATCCTGGTGGCGGTGACGCCCCATCTGCCCGGTGGCGATCGCGGCGGCGGCGACTGGATCGTTGCGCCAGATGACGACCAGGCCCGCCGCGACCGGGCCGGGGACGACATGCCGGGCGACGACATGCCGGGCGACGACTACTCGTGGGAGGACGAGCGCGACGCTCAACCGGTCCCGGAGACCGAGTGGGAGCCGGCTCCGGAGCCCGATCCCGAGCCGCCAACCGAGCGTGAGCCGGACCATTCGATCCCCCAGAGCACCTCCGCGACCGGCGAGAATGGACCAGGAGACCCCAGGGCCGAGGACCCCGGGCTCAACGATCGACCCGACCACCCGGCCGACGGCCGACCCGACCAGGCGATCGACACCGACCGCGATCCACACGACGACCTGCATCCCGGCGAGCTGGACTCGCCCGCGAGGGGAGGCACCACCCAGATGCTCGGCGACCCGCAGAACTACCTGGCGGTCATCAAGGTCGTCGGTGTCGGCGGCGGTGGTGGCAACGCGGTCAACCGGATGATCGACGCCGGCCTCAAGGGCGTCGAGTTCGTCGCGGTCAACACCGACGCTCAGTCGCTGCTCATCAGCGACGCCGACGTCAAGCTCGACATCGGCCGCCAGCTCACCCGCGGACTCGGCGCCGGGTCCGACGCCGAGGTCGGCCAGCAGGCCGCCGAGGATCACCGCGACGAGATCGAGGAGGTCCTCAAGGGCGCTGACATGGTGTTCATCACCGCCGGTGAAGGCGGTGGCACCGGTACCGGCGGCTCACCCGTGGTCGCCGAGGTCGCGCGCGGGCTCGGCGCGCTCACGATCGCAATCGTCACTCGGCCGTTCAGCTTCGAGGGCCGCCGGCGCTCGGTGCAGGCCGACGCCGGCATCGGCAAGCTGCGCGACAAGGTCGACACGCTCATCGTGATCCCCAACGATCGGCTCCTCGACGTCGCGGACGAGAAGTCGTCGCTGCTCTCGGCGTTCAAGATGGCCGACGACATCCTGCTCCAGGGTGTGCAGGGAATCGCCGACCTCATCACGACGCCGGGTCTCATCAACACCGACTTCGCCGACGTGCGCATGATCATGCAAGACGCCGGGACCGCGCTCATGGGCGTCGGGCAGGCCGGTGGCGAGGGCCGCGCGCTGAATGCGTCGCGCGCTGCCATCTCGAGCGCGCTCCTCGAGGCGAGCATCGAGGGCGCGCGGGGGCTGCTCCTCAACGTGGCCGGACCGTCTGATCTTGGGCTCTTCGAGGTGAACGAGGCGGCCGAGGTCGTGAAGGAGACCGCACACCCCGACGCCAACATCATCTTCGGGGCCACGATCGACGATGCGCTCGGCGACGAGGTCCGCATCACGGTGATCGCGGCGGGCTTCGATCGCTTCGAGGGGGAGCGCTCCTCGTCCTCCCGTCGGGAGCGGACGTCGCTCGGCCTGCACGACAAGTCCGCGGCCGACAGCGCGTTCGGCGAGGATCGCACGAGCTACTCGGGCGGCGACGAGGACGACGAGTTCGACGTCCCCGAGTTCCTGCGCTGATCGAGAGCCGGCCCTGATCGAGACGCGGCTCGGTCCGGCGCGCGTCGTCTGGACCGACCGGTGGAGCGGGGTGTCGCAGTCACCGTTCGACGAGGCCAACCTGAGCCGGAGCGTGGGTGACGCCCCCGACGCCGTCGCCGAGAACCGCCGGCTGCTCGCGGACCGGCTCGGGCTCCCCGCCTCGGGGTGGGTGTGGCTCCACCAGGTGCACGGCGCGACCGTCGTCGCGGGCGAGCGACACACCAGCGACGTGCCCGAGGCCGATGCGGCCGTCACCGATCGTCCGGGGATCCCCCTGGTCGTGCAGACGGCCGACTGCGCGCCGATCGCGCTCGCGACCGACGACGCCATCGCGGTCGTGCACGCCGGTTGGCCCGGGCTCGTCGCCGGCGTGATCCCGGGGGCCGTCGCACACCTGCGTGCCGTCGGGAGCGGTGCGGTCCGCGCCGTCGTGGGCCCGTGTGTGCACGCGTGCTGCTACGAGTTCGGCCGCGACGACCTCGATCTCGTCATCGCCGCGCTCGACAGGTCGGTCGAGGCGCGGACGTCCGACGGTGCGCTCGCACTGGACATCCCGGTCGCGGCGCGCGTGGCGCTGGCCCGCGCCGGTGTGGTCGACGTCGACGACATCGACGTCTGCACCGTCACGTCTCGCGACCACTTCTCGTACCGCCGTGACGGGCGGACCGGGCGCCAGGCTCTCGTCGCGGTGATCGACGAGTGAGTGACGTCGGCGACGTCGCCGCGAACGTCGCCTCGGTGCGTGGCCGGGTCGAGGACGCCGCGTCGCGTGCCGGACGTGTCGAGGGCGCGGTCACGATCGTCGGCGCGACGAAGACCGTCGCTGCCGACCGCATCGGGGCGGCGTTGGATGCCGGGCTCGTGGACGTGGGGGAGAACCGGGCCCAAGAGCTGCTCGCGAAGGGCCCGATCCTTCGCGACCGCGTGAATCCGCCGCACTGGCACTTCCTCGGTGCGCTGCAGCGCAACAAGGTGCGAGCGCTGGCCCCATGGGTCGTGTGCTGGCAATCGGTCGACCGCATCGCGCTCGGTGCGTCGATCGCCCAGCACGCGCCGGAGGCGCGGGTGCTCGTCGAGGTGAACCTCGGGGGAGAGCCGCAGAAGCCGGGATGCGAGCCCCCCGACGCGCCGGCGCTCGTCGACGAGCTGCGTGCCCTGGGGCTCGACGTCGTCGGGCTCATGACGGTGCCCCCCCGCGGCGACGACCCGCGCCCCTGGTTCGCGCGGCTGCGGGAGATGGGGGAGCGCCTCGACGTCGCTGAGCTCTCGATGGGGATGACCGACGACTTCGAGGCCGCGATCGCCGAGGGCGCGACCATCGTCCGCGTCGGCCGCGCGATCTTCGGGGCGCGCCGCGCACCCGCGGGCGCACCCTGACGTCGCGTGGCCGGTGGGGTCCGAGGGGCTCGTCGGGGGTCACGCCCCGAGTGCCCTCGGGGCGGCGAGGTCGCCCGGTAGTCTGGTCGGTGGAGGGCGTGCCGCTCCCCTTGCACCCCCAGCACCCCTTGGCACGCGTCTGGTCTCGTGGCTTCACTGTGGCGCCGAGCGATGGTCTACCTGGGTCTCCAGGAGGACGACGAGTACGGCTACGACGGCTACGGCGCCGGCCAGGGGGCCTACGACGACCATGCCTATGGCCAGCCGGGCTACGACCCGCAGGGATACGAGAGGTACGGCCCGCCGGGCCACGAGGACCCGCAGGCCGGCTACGACGATCACGGTGGCTACGACGACGGCTATGGGGCTCGGCAGCGGGCCTACCCCGACCAGCGTGGTGGCGATGTCCGGCCGGTCGGCGACATGCGGCCCGACGCCCGCACGGTCGCGGTGCGGGAGCCACCTGGCCACCCGACCGCACCCGGCTCGGCGCCCGGGGCCGCCACCGGGGTCGGGATGGGCGAGCCGACCGTTCGGCCCCTGCCGAGAGACGACCAGCCCAGTGGTGTCTCGGTCAGTCGACCGGCGGTGGTGCGGGCGGTGCCGACCACGGCCGGCAAGGTGCACGTCGTCGAGCCGCGGGGCTTCAACGACGCCCAGGAGGTCGGCGACCGCGTGAAGTCCAACCAGGCGGTGATCCTGAACCTCCAGGCGAGCCCCAAGGAGCTGCGGCGTCGCCTCATCGACTTCTCGAGCGGGCTCGCGTACGCGATGGGCGGCTCGATGTCGCGTGTCGCGGAGGCGGTCTTCCTCGTCACGCCACTGAACGTCCAGCTCTCCGAGGAGGAGAAGGACCGGCTCGAAGCCCGCGGGCTCTACCAGCGCGACGACTGATCGCGTCCGGACCTCGATCCAATGGAACCCCTGTGCTGGATCGTCACCGCGTTCCTCGTCGTGCTGTTCGCGCGTGCCATCCTCTCGTGGTTCCCGCTGCAGCCGGACGGCGCGGCCGCGAGGGTGCAGGAGGTCTTGATCCTGCTCACCGATTGGGCGCTGCAACCGCTGCGCCGGATCATCCCGCCCGCCGGGATGTTCGACCTGTCGTTCATGGTGCTGTTCTTCGCCCTGCTCATCCTCCGCAGCGCGATCTGTTAGCGGAGGGGCTCGTCAGGCTCTTCTGACTCCCGGCAAGGTGCTCGCGTAGCATGGTCGGCCATGGCTTCCATGGACGTGACCCCGCAGGAGCTGCGCGACATCGAGATTCGCGAGGCGTGGCGCGGCTATCACCGCGACGACGTCGACGAGCTCCTCGAGCGGGCCGCGGCGACGATCGAGCATCTCGAGGCCGAGGCGCACCAGCTGCGCGCTCGCGCCCCCCAGGGCGGCGGCCCGGCGCCGGCGCCACAGCCCGCCCCTGTCGTGCAGGCGGCACCGCCGTCCGCGCCGGCTCCTGCGCCGGTGCGCAGCGCCGACACCGACGTCATCCAGCGGACCCTCGTCCTCGCGCAGAAGGCCGCCGACGAGGCCGTGGCCGAGGCCCGGGTCAAGGCGCAGCAGATGGTCGGCGAGGCCGAGCAGCGCGCCCACGTCGTCGTCGCCGACGCCGAGGCCAACGCCGCCACGATCGCCGAGCGCGAACGGGCGAAGCTCGAGGGCGAGATCGACAAGCTCCAGTCTGCGCGCGACACGCTCAATGCCGATGTCGATGCGCTCGAGGAGTTCGAGGGCGAGTACCGCCAGCGGTTGCGCCAAGCGATCCAAGCCGAGCTCGACCTGTTGAGCGAGACGAAGGGCATCGGGCAGCGTCCCGCGCTGCACGACGTCGAGCTCCCCGCGGTCGCGGCGCCGGCGAGCTGGACCGCCGCGCCTGCGGCGGACGACAGCTGGTCGGCGTCCGCCGAGGGATCGGTCCGCCCGGTGGCCGAGGCGCCGCCGCAGTCGGCCGGCCAGCCGACCGTGCACATCGAGGCGGTCGCGGCCGGCGCCGAGGAAGCGTGGGATCCGGCACCAGCCGGCGGATGGAGCGAGCCGCCCACCGCCGCGGTGGTGGAGGACGAGTACGTCGACGTCGATCCCGACGCGCACGGCGACAGCCTCGATGACGACGCGTTCTTCGCCTCGTTGCGCGAAGCCGTGCGCGACGACGCACCGCTCGGTGCCGACGACGACGCGGCGTTCTTCGACGAGGAAGACACCGAAGAGCATCGGCGCCTGTTCAAGCGCCGTCGATAGTCGTCGCGCTCAGGAGGCCACGGTCACGTGCGCTGCGAACGGCGCGCCGTCGAGCTCGAACCTGACGGCGTCGCGGGTCGCTCGGCCGAACGCCGCGCAGTGGATCTCGACGGCCAGCACCTCACCGCCGATCCAGTCGTGGTGCTCCGACAGCGCGTCCGCGATCGGTGCGTCCGCGAACAGCTCCACCCGAATGCGGTCCGAGAGCGCGAGGTCGAGGGCCTTGCGGTGGTCGTTGAGTGCGCGCACGAGCTCGCGCGCGAGACCCTCGCGTCGCAGGGCGTCGTCGATCACGATGTCCAGCGCCACGGCGTAGCCCCCTTCCTCGGCGAGCACGAGCTCGTCGTGCGCGACCGCGCGCACCTCGACGTCGTCGGGCCCGAGCTCGACCTCCTGGCCGTCGACCTCGAAGCGGAAGCACCCATCGGTCTCGAGTGCTCGCGACACCGCGCCGCCGTCGGCTCCCGCCAGGGCTTCCTTCACCTTGGGCATCAGGGGACCCAGACGCGGTCCGAGGGCGCGGAAGTTGGGCACGACCATGTGGTCCATCAAGCTGGTCAGGTCGGTGATCGGCTCGATCTGCTTCACGTTGAGCTCGTCGGCGACCTCGGCGACGAGCTCGGGCTCGAGCGCGCGGCCCCCGGGGACGAGCACGAGGGCGCGGGGGAGCGGCTGACGCACCCGCACCTTCGCGTCGGTGCGCGCCGCACGTCCGAGCGTGACGAGCTGTCGGGCGTCCGCCATGCTGCGCTCGAGCGCCTCGTCGATCGCGTCGGCGTCGACAGCCGGCCAGTCGGCGAGGTGCACGGACTCCCCGGTGCCGCCGAGGTTGTCCCAGATCTCGTCGCTCACGAACGGGCACAGCGGCGCGACGAGGAGCGCGACGACGCACAGCGCCTCGTGGAGCGTCTCGTGCGCCGCCGGATCGGCGGATCTCCAGAACCGAGGGCGTGACCGGCGGACGTACCAGTTCGACAGGTCGTCGACCACGTGCTCGATCGACTGTGCGGCCCGCATCGCGTCGAACGTCTCGAGCGCATCGGTGGTCTCGGAGACGGCGCGGTGCACTCGCGAGCGAATCCAGCGATCGAGGACGTGGATCGGTCGCGCTGCGCTCGGCGTCGCAGCCGCTTCCCAGTCGTCGAGGGTCGCATACGTGACGAAGAACGCGTAGGTGTTCCAGAGCGTGAGCAGGAAGCGACGCACGGATTCGTCGATCACCTGCTCGTCGACGCGCCGGTTCGTCCACGGTGAGCCCGCCGAGAAGAAGTACCAACGCAGCGCGTCGGCGCCCTTGGCGTCCAGGATCGTCCACGGGTCGATGACGTTCCCGCGTGACTTCGACATCTTCTGCCCGTCTCGGTCGACGATGTGCGCGAGGCACACGACGTCGCGATAGGGCGCCTGATCGAACACGAGGGTGTTGACCGCGAGCAAGGAGTAGAACCAGCCCCGCGTCTGGTCTATCGCCTCGCAGATGAAGTCGGCGGGGAATCGGCGGGCGAACACATCGTCGTGCTCGAACGGGTAGTGGTGCTGCGAGGCCGGCATCGCGCCGGAGTCGAACCACGCGTCCAGCACCGATTCGACGCGCACGGCCCGCGTCCCGCACTCGGGGCAGGCGATGGTCACGTCGTCGACGTCGGGGCGGTGCAGGTCGACGTCCTCGAGCGACCGGCCGGCCAGGTCAGCGAGCTCGACGACGGAGCCGACGCACGTGTCGTGGCCGCAGTCGCCACATCGCCAGATCGGGAGCGGGGTGCCCCAGAAGCGATCACGCGAGAGCGCCCAGTCGACGTTGTTCTCGAGCCAGTCGCCGAAGCGGCCGTGCTTGATGTGCTCGGGATGCCAGCCGATCCTCTCGTTCTCCCGCAGGAGCGCGTCGCGGTGCGCCGAGGTGCGCGCGAACCACGTCGGCTTGGCCCAGTAGATCAGCGGCGTCGAGCACCGCCAGCAATGCGGGTACGAGTGCGTGTAGGCGACGACGCGCTCGAGGAGCCCGGCCGTCGCGAGGGAGTCGATGATCGCGGCGTCGGCGTCCTTCACGAACCGGCCCGCGTGGTCCGGTACCGATGCGTCGAAGCGGGCCGTCGCGTCGACAGGATTGAGGACAGGCAGGTGTTCGCGCTCGCCGACCTCGCGATCGATCTCGCCGAACGCGGGCGCGAGGTGCACGATTCCGGAGCCATCCTCGGTCGTCACGAACTCGTCGATGACGACGCGGTTGGCACCGTCGTCGATCGGTAGCACGTCGAACGGGCGCTGGTAGTGGAGCCCTTCGAGCTCGCTGGCCGCGACGTCACCCAGGACGCGGGCTTCGTCACCCAGCACCGCTGCGACACGATCCGCGGCAACGACGACGTCGCGCGCCCCGTCGCGTCCGCCGACGCGCACGTACCGGACGTCGGGGCCGACGGCGACCGCCACGTTGGAGAGCAGCGTCCACGGGGTCGTGGTCCACACGAGGAGGTCGAAGTCGCGGTCGCGCACGGGGAACCGCAGGTACACCGAAGGCTCGGTCACGTCCTCGTAGCCCTGCGCGACCTCGTGACTCGAGAGCGCGGTGCCGCAACGGCCGCAGTAGGGCACCACCTTGAAGCCCTCGTAGATCTGGCCGCGGTCCCACATCTGCTTGACGTGCCACCAGACGCTCTCGATGTAGTCGGTGGTGAGCGTCCAGTAGGCGTCGGCGGTGTCGAGCCACATGCCGATCCGGGTGGTGAGCGCTGACCACTCTTCGACGTAGCGGTGGACGGACTCCCGGCAGCGGGCGTTGAACGCCGCGATGCCGTAGTCCTCGATCTGCTGCTTCCCGCTGAACCCGAGCTCCTTCTCGACCTCGAGCTCCACGGGCAGACCGTGACAGTCCCAGCCGCCCTTGCGGGCCACGTAGCGGCCCCGCATGGTGTGGAAGCGCGGGTACACGTCCTTGAAGCAACGGGCCCACACGTGGTGGAGCCCCGGCTTGCCGTTCGCGGTCGGGGGCCCCTCGTAGAAGACCCACTCGGAAGCGCCCTCGCGCCTGCGCAGGCTCTCGGCGAAGACGCCGTGATCGGCCCAGCGCGCCAGCACCCGCTTCTCGATCGCCACGAGATCGAGATCGCGATCGACGGCACGGAATGGCATCATGCGAGCGTACCGGCCGTCTTCGCGCACGAACCGTACAGATTGAAGCGGCCCCGTTCGGGTTGTATCGTTCCTCGCTCTTCCTATCGGGCTCGGGGCCCGAATCGTCGAGGTGACGACGGGCCCGGCCCCCGCGACCCCGAAGGGATCTGATGCCCGCGGCAGGAGAGGGCGGCGGTCGGCGCGCCGCGAAGTCCTCGAGAGCTCAGAAGACGTCCGCGAAGCGGGCGACGACGGCAAAGCGGACGACGGCCGCGCGCGGCCGCGCGGCCAAGAAGTCGCCGGCGCGCGCGACCAAGACGGCGAAGCCGAAGAAGCCCGCGCAGAAGGCGACGAAGCGGTCGGCGAAGAGGGTCGTCAAGAAGACGAAGCCGCCGGTGAAGAAGGTCGCCAAGAAGAAGACGACGCCGACGACGAGGACGACGTCCTCGGAGACGTCGCGTGCGAAGTCCCGCGCCAAGACCACGGCCAAGTCCACGGCCAAGTCCACGGCCAAGACCACGGCCAAGGCCACGGCCAAGGCTCCTGCGAAGGCGATCACGAAGTCCGCGGTGAAGGAGGTCCCGGCGGCACGGTCCGCAGTCGCGGGGAAGAAGGCCGGACGGGGCAAGAAGGGCGGCAAGAAGACCGTCATCTGCGAGCTCTCGGGCTTCGAGGTCACCCCGGGGCCCCCGAACCTGTCGCCCAAGACGCTCGAGCGCCTCAAGGCCCGCCTGCTCGACGAGCGTGATCGACTCCTGCGCCAGGCCGACGACTTCGCGGCGGAAGCCGAGCAGCTGGCCCGCGAGCGCGAGGGCGGTGACACCCAGTTCGACGAGGAGTCGGGCGAAGGCGACACCGTCAACGTGGAACGCGAGCGCGACCTGCTGCTCTCGGCGTCGGCCCGCCAAGAGGTCGAGGACATCGGGAAGGCGCTCATACGCATCCGACGCGGCACGTACGGCGTCTGTCGCTACGCCGGCCGCCGGCTGCCCGTCGAACGCCTCGAGGTGCGACCGTGGGCCGACGTCTGCGTCGACTGCAAGGCGCGTGCCGAGCGACGACGCTGACCAGCCCGTCGACGCGACCGGTGCGCACTCGACCGGTGGCGACGACACGCCCGCCTGGTCGCGCCGCCGACTCGGGCTCGTGCTCGGGATCGTCGCCGGCGTCGCGTTGCTCGACCAGCTCACCAAGACATGGGCCGTCTCGCGCCTCGACGACGGCCCGGTCTCGATCATCGGCGCCGATGTGGAGCTGCGGCTGAGTCGCAACACCGGCAGCGCGTTCAGCCTCTTCCAGGGCTTCACGCCGCTGCTCGCGGTCCTCGCCGTCGTGCTGGCGATCGTGCTCGTGCGCGCGGTGCGACGAACCGACGACGTCGTGGTCCTCGTCGCGCTGTCGCTGGTGCTCGGCGGCGCAGTCGGCAACCTGTTCGATCGCATGGTGCGCTCGCCCGGGTTCCTCGAGGGTGCGGTCGTCGACTTCGTCCGCGTCGCGAGCTTCCCGACGTTCAACGTCGCAGACGCAGCGATCACGGTCGGCGCCGTGCTGCTCGTCGCTCACACCCTGCTCGGCATCCGGGGTGAGCGCGACGAGCACGTGCCGACGTGATGCCCGGGCCACGACGGTCATGACGTCGGCCGAGTCCGAGCCACTCGTCGTTCCCGCGACGCTCGAAGGCGAACGGCTCGATCGCACGGTCGCGATGCTGACGGGTTGGAGCCGCGCCGAGGTTCAGGCGCTGGTCCGTGACGGCGGCGTGCTTGTCAGCGGGCGGCCGGCGGCGAAGAGCCATCGGCTGCGCACCGGCGAGGTCATCGAGCTGCTCGATCGGCCGCCGGTCGCGAGACCACCTACCGCCGAGCCGGTGCCGATCGAGGTCGTGTACGAGGACCCGTCGGTGCTCGTGGTCGACAAGCCCGCGGGTCTGGTCGTGCACCCCGGGCCGGGTCATGCGCACGGCACCCTCGTGCACGGGCTCTTGCACCAGTTCCCCGAGATCGCTGCCGTGGGTGACCCCGAGCGACCGGGCATCGTGCACCGCCTCGACCGCGACACCAGCGGGCTCCTCGCCGTCGCCCGCACCGACGCGGCGTACCACTCCCTCGTCGACGCGCTCTCGACGCGGGTCGTCGATCGGCGGTATCTGGCCCTCGTCAGCGGCATCCCCGACGCGACGCGGGGCGCGATCGACGCACCGATCGGGCGATCGACGCGCCGCAGGACACGGATGGCCGTGCGCGAGGGTGGCCGGCCCGCGCGCACGACCTACGCCGTGCTCGCCACCTGGCCCGAACACGACGTGTCGCTGCTCGAGTGCCGGCTCGAGAGCGGACGCACTCACCAGGTCCGCGTCCACCTGGCTGCGATCGGCCACCCGGTGGTCGGCGACGTCGCGTACGGCGGACGATCCGGCGTCGACGCGTCGTCGAGCCACGGGGCTCTGGGCCGCCCCTTCCTCCACGCGTCGACCCTCGGCTTCGATCACCCCGCCGATGGCCACCCGGTCGCGCTCGAGTCACCGCTCCCGCCCGAGCTCGCGCGGGTGCTCGACGGGCTGGGCCCGCCGGCGAGCGACTGACACCCACCGCCCGGCCCGCGGAGATGCGGGCCCCCATCAGCGGATCGACGCGTCCAGTGGATGGCCGGCGCGGGTGCGTGCCACGAGCTCTGCGAGCGTGAACCCCTCCAGGACGCTGCGCATCTCCTCGGAGACGCCCGACCACACCTCCTGCAGCACGCAGTGGCCTTCGCAGTGGTCGTGCTCGCCGATGACCGTCACGAGCGGACCGTCGACCGCGGCGAGGATCTCGGCGAGCGTGATCTCGTCGGCCGGGCGCGCGAGCACGTACCCGCCGCCGACACCCCGCTTCGACTGCACGAGGCCGGCGCCCTTGACCGCGAGCAGGATCTGCTCGAGGTAGGGCTGGGGGAGGTTCGTGCGCTCGGCGATCTCCTTCACCGACGTCGGCCGATCCGACTCGTGCAGCGCGAGCGAGAGCAACGCGCGTGCGGCGTAGTCGCCTCTCGTGGAGACCTTCACGCCGCCCATCGTCCCACGGCGCCGCGGCGCATGCGCCGACCGGCGCCGGTTGGGCAGTGACGCCGCGGAGGGAGTCGCTCGATAGCCTCCGAGCGATGGCGCCATCCGAGACCGTGACCGCCGTGGAGCCCGTGGCCGCGATCTACGACGGGCCGGGCATCACGTCGCTGGTCCCCGCGCTGCTGGGGTCGAAGGACGCGTCGTGGCTGCCGGGCCCGGTGGCGGAGGCGACGACCGTCGTCGTGCTCGTCCTCGACGGGCTCGGGTCGGAGGCCGTGGAGCGGCACCCCGAGCTGCTGCCGACCGTCGCCGCGCTCGAGGGCTCGCCGGTGACGTCGGTGGTCCCGTCGACGACCGCTGCCGCCTTGACGTCGATCACGACGGGCCTCGCCCCGAGCGAGCACGGGCTCGTCGGGTTCAGGATGCGCGTCGACGGCAGCGTCGTGAACGTGCTCGCGTGGCAGGGGGAGGACAAGGCGAAGCGCGCACCCGATCCCGGGCTCGTGCAGCGACACGCGCCGTTCCGCGGCCGACCGGTCCCTGTGGTCACCCGGTCGGAGTTCCGCGCCACCGGCTTCACCGAGGCACACCTGCGCGGCGGCGAGCTCCATGGTTGGCGGTCCGTGTCGACGATCAGCGAGCACTGTCGCCAGCTCGCACTGGGCGGTGCGCCGCTCGTGTACGCGTACTACCCGGGAGTCGACGAGGTCGCGCACGGCTTCGGCCTGCGGAGCCGGTACTACGCGGCCGAGCTCGCGTTCGCCGACCGCCTCGTCGCCGACGTGCTCGACGGGCTCCCGGACAGCGCAGCACTCGTCGTGACCGCCGATCACGGGCAGGTCGACCTCGAGGCGACGTCGTGGCTCGAGCTCGCCGACGACGTCGCCGCGATCACCGACGGATGCGCCGGGGACGCTCGCTTCCGGTACCTGTACGCGCGCCGGGGTGCCGCCGACGACCTCCTCGTGGCAGCGCGTGCGGCGCATGGCTCCCAGGCATGGGTCATGTCGCGGGACCAGCTCGTCGACGAGGGCTGGCTCGGGCCGAAGCCCACGAACGCCGTCCTTCGGCGACTCGGCGACGTCGTGCTCGCGGCCTCGGGCGCCGTGGCGTTCGTCGATCCGGCGCTGCCGCGTGAGCGGCGCCTGCGCAGCGGGCACGGGTCGATCACCGCCGCCGAGATGATGGTGCCGCTCGTCGCCGGGCGGGGGCGCAGCGGCTAAGGTCGCCGCACGAACTACATCAGTGTGATTCTCCACAGCTGTGGAGAATCCGCCTGTGGAGAACCGATGCGCGCGTGAGCAAGTCGTTCGTCCACCTCCATCTGCACACCGAGTACTCGATGCTCGACGGTGCGGCGCGGGTGCCCGAGGTCGTGGCGACTGCGGTGGCCGACGGGCAGCCCGCGGTCGGCATCACCGACCACGGGAACATGTACGGGGTCCTCGACTTCTATCGCGCCGCGCGTGACGCCGGCGTCAAGCCGATCATCGGCACCGAGGCGTACTTCGTCACCACGAGCCGGTTCGACCGTCCCCGGCGCGCCGACCACGACATCTTCCACATGACCGTGCTGGCGATGTCGGGTGTCGGCTACCACAACCTCATCGAGCTGGCCTCGTCGGCGTACCTCGACGGCTACTTCTACAAGCCGCGCATGGACTTCGAGCTCCTCGAGCGTCACCGTGAGGGGATCGTCGCGACGAGCGGCTGCCTCGGCAGCGCTGTCTGCCAGGCGCTGGTCGCGGGCGACGACAAGGGCGCGCTCGAGCTGGCCGCCAGGTTCCGTGACGTGCTCGGACCCGAGAGCTTCTTCATCGAGCTCCAGGACCACGGGCTCCACGAGCAGCGGCTGATCAACCCGAAGCTCGTCGGCATCGCCCGCGAGCTGGGGCTCCCACTCCTCGCGACGAACGACAGCCACTACACCGACAAGGACGACGCCGAGGCGCACGACGCGCTCCTGTGCGTCCAGACGGGGCGGACGCGCGACGACCGCGATCGGCTTCGCTTCGAGACCGAGGAGTTCTATCTGAAGACGGCGGCGGAGATGCGCCATCTCTTCCGCGACTACGAGGAGGCGTGCGACAACACGCTCCTGATCGCCGAGCGCGCCGACGTCGAGCTCGAGTTCGGCAGCGCCGTGCTGCCCGCGTTTCCGACGCCCCAGGGTCACGACGAGGACTCGTATCTCCGTGAGCTGACGCTCGCCGGGGCGGGCCAGCGCTACGGGGACACGCTCCCGCAGCACGTCGCCGAACGGGTCGAGTACGAGCTGGGCGTCATCAAGACGATGGGCTTCTCCGCCTACTTCCTCGTCGTCTGGGATCTCGTGCGCTACGCCCGGGAGTCGGGCATCCGCGTCGGGCCGGGACGGGGGAGCGCGGCCGGCTCGTGCGTCGCCTACTGCCTGCACATCGTCGACATCGACCCGATCAAGTACGACCTGCTGTTCGAACGGTTCTTGAACCCGGGCCGCAAGCAGATGCCCGACATCGACATGGACTTCGACTCGCGCTATCGGGGCGAGCTGATCCGGTATGCCGCCGAGCGATACGGCGAAGACCGCGTCGCGCAGATCGTCACGTTCTCGACGATCAAGGCGCGTGCCGCCGTGCGCGATGCCGCACGCGTCCTTGGATACCCGTACCTCATGGGCGACAAGATCGCCAAGCTCATGCCGCCGCTGATCATGGGCCGCGACACGCCGCTGGCCGCGTGCCTCCAGGAGACGCCCAAGCACGAGGGTGGCTACAAGATGGCGAGCGAGCTGCGCGAGCTGTACGCCGCCGACCCCGATGCCAAGCGGGTCATCGACGTCGCACGCGGGCTCGAGGGGCTGCGGCGTCAGGACGGGATCCATGCCGCGGCCGTGGTCATCACGCGCGAGCCCCTCACCGAGTACCTCCCGGTGCAGCGCAAGCCCGAGCCGGGCGGCGATCTCGCGGACGCGCCGGTCGTCACCCAGTACGAGATGCACGGCGTCGAGGACCTCGGCCTCCTCAAGATGGACTTCCTCGGCCTGCGCAACCTCGACGTCCTCGAGATCACCCTCGACCTCGTCGAGGCGAGCTCGGGCGAGCGTCCCGACATCGACCGTGTGCCGCTCGACGACGACAAGACGTTCGAGATGCTCCGCAAGGGCGACACGATCGGCGTGTTCCAGCTCGAAGGCGGGCCGGTGCGCTCGCTGCTGCGCTCGCTCGCCCCCACGCGCTTCGAGGACATCGCCGCGCTCGTGGCGCTGTACCGGCCCGGGCCCATGGCCCAGAACTGGCACAACGAGTACGCCGACCGGAAGAACGGTCGTCGGCCGGTCACGTACCCGCACCCCGACCTCGAAGAGGTCCTGGAGCCCACGTACGGGCTGATGATCTACCAGGAGCAGCTGATGCGCGTCGCGCAGAGGCTCGCGGGCTACTCGTTGGAGGAGGCCGACAACCTCCGCAAGGCGACCGGCAAGAAGATCCGCGAGCTCATCGCGATGGAGCGCACGAAGTTCGTCGACGGGTGCGTGGCGCAGGGGCACGACCGGGCATTCGGCGAGGAGATCTTCGACACGATCGAGCCGTTCGCCGACTACTCGTTCAACAAGTCGCACTCGGTCGGCTACGGGCTGCTCGCCTACCAGACCGCGTACCTGAAGGCGAACCATCCCGTCGAGTACCTTGCCGCGCTGCTCACGAGTGTGAAGAGCAACAAGGACCAGACGGCGGTGTTCCTCAACGAGTGCCGGCAGCGCAACATCGACGTGCTGGTTCCCGACGTCAACGAGTCGGAGCAGGACTTCACCGTCCGCGTCGGCGACGACGCTCGCATGGCGATCCGCTACGGGCTCTCGGCCGTGCGCAACGTCGGCGAGGGCGTCGTGGTGCACATCGCCGCGGCGCGCCGGGAGCGGCCGTTCGGCGACTTCTACGACTTCTGTGAGCGGGTCGAGCCGACCGCGCTCAACAAGCGGACGGTGGAGTCGCTGATCAAGGCCGGCGCCTTCGACTCTCTCGGTCACAGCCGCAAGGGCCTGCTCGACATCCACGAGCCGGCGATCGAGCAGACGCTGGCGCGCCGGCGCGAGCGAGACGCCGGGATCATGAACCTGTTCGCCGATGTCGGTGCAGGGAGCGGAGCGCCCGCGTTCGAGGAACGCCACGAGATCGGCAGCGACGAGTACCCGAAGGCGCAGCGGCTGGCGTTCGAGAAGGAGATGCTCGGCCTCTACGTCAGCGACCATCCGTTGCTCGGGGTTCAGCACGCGCTGCTTCGCATGGTCGACGGCCCGCTGGGCGAGCTGCGCGACCGGGAGGAAGGGCAGACGGCTCGGGTCGGCGGCATCGTGACCGCGCTGAGCCGCAAGTACACGCGCAAGGGTGATCTCATGGCGACGTTCATCCTCGAGGACCTCGGCGCGGCGGTCGAGGTGATGGTGTTCCCGCGCGTGATGGCCGACTACGGCCACGTGCTCGAGAACGACGCGATCGTGTGCGTGCGCGGACGAGTCGACCTGCGTGACGACGAGCCGAAGCTGATCGCAGGCGAGCTGAGCGCACCCGATCTCAAGGTCGCGGACGAGGACGCACCCGTGCGCATCCAGGTGCGCATCGCCGCGCTGTCCGACGCCAAGGTGGTGGCGCTCAAAGAGCTGCTGATGCGCCACCCCGGACGCTGTCCCGTCTTCTCGCACCTCGTCGGCCCGGACAAGACCACCGTCATCAAGCTGGGCGACGATTTCCGGGTCGAACCACGGACCGCGCTCTACGCCGAGCTGCGCGAGCTGTTCGGGCCCGACTGCCTCGTCTAGGTGCTGGAGCGGCCGACCGCCTTCCCGACCTGGTACGCGAGGAAGGCGACGACCACGTAGAGCGCCAGCGCCAGCAGCGATGCCGCGATGTTGAACAGCGGGAGGAGCACGACCCAGGCGACGATCACGACCACGGCCAGCGCCGCGATCTTGACCGCCAGGGGCGTCCGCGGACGCTCCAGATCCGTCATCTCGGTCGCGCTCGCTCGGCCGCACGGTACGTGCGGCCGCCCTTCGGGGCGCTCGGCTGCTCCATGCGACGAGCGTAGCGGTGGACCCTCGCGCACGACGTCGTGTCATGCTTCGATCCATGGAGATCGGAGTGCTCGGCGCCACCGGGCCCGCCGGGCGGGGCATCAGCGCACGCCTGGCGAGCATCGGCCACGACGTGATCGCCGGGTCGCGCGACCCGACGCGCAGCGCGAAGACGGTCGCGTCGTTGCGGGAGCGGTGGGGTGGACGGGTGATCGGCCTGCGCCCGGGGAGCAACGACGACGCCGCCGCGGCTCGCGACCTCGTCATCGTCGCGACGACCTGGGAAGCGGCGGTCGACACCGCACGTGACCATGCCGGCGAGCTCGCGGGCAAGGTCGTCGTCTGCATCGCCAACGGCCTCGAGAAGGTCGGTGACGAGTTCCGCGCTCTCTTGCCCGACGAGGGCTCGCTCGCGGAGGCTCTCCAGGCCGCGGCGCCCGAGGCGCGCGTGGTCGCGGCGTTCCAGCACGTGCCGGCGGCCGCGTTCGCCCAGCTCGACGAGCCACTGCACAGCGACGTGATCGTGTGCGGCGACGACGATGCCGCACGCGAGACCGTGCTCTCGCTGGTGGCGTCGATCCCCGAGCTCCGGGCGTTCGACGGCGGCTCGCTGGCGAACGCGGTCGGCATCGAGGCGTTCGCCGCGCTGCTGCTGTCCGTCAACCTGCGCCACCAGGGCACGGGCACGCTCCGGCTCTCGGGGTTCGGAGACTGACGGATGACCGTCCGCATCTTCGAGACGAGCGAGCGGCGGGTCGTCCCGTTCGAGCCGGGACCGGTCGTGCGGATGTACGTGTGCGGGATCACACCGTACGACTCGACGCACCTCGGGCACGCCGCGACCTACCTGACCTACGACCTCCTCATCCGCCGGCTCGAGGAGCAGGGGCACGAGGTGCGCATGGTGCGCAACGTCACCGACGTCGACGACTCGATCCTGCCGAAGGCCCGCGAGCTCGGCGTGCCGTACCTGGAGCTCGCGGAGGCCGAGCTGGCCCGGTTCCGCGCCGACATGGATGCCCTCGGGATGCGCACGGCCTTCGCGGAGCCGCGCGCGACGGAGGCGATCGACGCGATGATCGAGATGACCGCACAGCTCCTCGACCAGGGCAACGCGTACCTCACGCACGGGACCGTCTACTTCGACATCACGACCTTCCAACGCTTCGGTGAGCTCTCGCACTACTCGCGCGACCGCATGATCAAGCTGGCCGAAGCGCGCGGTGGGCGACCCGACGACCCCCACCGCCGGGACCCGCTCGACTTCGTGCTGTGGCAGCCTTCGCTGCCCGGCGAGCCCGCGTGGCGCGCGCCCTTCGGTGTCGGGCGGCCGGGCTGGCACATCGAGTGCTCGGTCATGTCGACGAGCGCTCTGGGCCCGACGCTCGACCTGCACGGAGGCGGCACCGACCTCATCTTCCCGCACCACGAATGCGAGATCGCGCAGAGCGAGAGCATCACGGGCGAGACGTTCTCGAGGCACTGGATGCACTCCGCGATGGTCAGCTACGAGGGCGAGAAGATGAGCAAGTCGCTCGGCAACCTCGTGTTCGTGAGCGACTTGCTGAAGCGCGCGGACCCGCGCGCGATCCGGCTCGCTCTGATGCGGCACCACTACCGCGCGGGCTTCGAGTGGTACGACACGGACCTCGACGAGGGAGTCGCGCTGCTGCACCGCCTAGCGGCCGCGTCGGCCCGCGACTCCGGGCCCGACCCTCGCTCCTTCGCCGAGCGAGTGCGGGCCGCGATCGACGACGACCTGAACGCCCCGAAGGCGATCGAGGCGCTCGACGACCTGGCGAGCGCGATCTTGTCCGGCGGTGACGACACCACCGCGCCGTTCGTGCTCCGCGAGCTCGCGACGCTCGTGGGCGTGGACCTCGATCGGCCCGTGTGACGCGCGACCGGTAGCCCCGTCGCCGAGCTCTCGGAGCGTCGACGGAGGCCACTGGTAGCGTCCCGTGGGGATGCCGGATCCCGAGATCACGCTGACGCTGCCCGACGGCTCGACGCGACCCGTTGCCAAGGGCACGACGCCTGCTGAGGTGGCGCAGGCGATCGGCAAGCGCCTCGCCAAGGATGCGCTCGCGGCGCGGGTCGACGGTGAGTGGGTCGACCTCACGACTCCGCTCGACCGCGACGCCAGCCTCGAGATCGTGGTCCCGGCCTCGCCCGAGGGACGCGAGGTCCTCCGGCACTCCACCGCGCACGTCATGGCACAGGCGGTCACCGACCTCTACCCGGGTGCCAAGTACGCGATCGGGCCGGCGATCGACGACGGCTTCTACTACGACTTCGAGCTGCCGGATGGCGCGCACTTCAGCGACGACGACCTCGAGAAGATCGAGGCGCGCATGCGTGAGATCGTGGCGGCCGACCAGCCGTTCGAGCGCACCGAGATCGGACGCGACGAGGGCATCGAGCTGTTCGCCGACCAGCCGTTCAAGCGCGAGATCATCGAGAAGGTCGACGTGTCGGAGGTCGGCGAGGGATCGGTCATCAGCGTCTACCGCAACCCCCGGGACGACGGTGAGTTCGTCGACCTCTGTCGCGGGCCGCACGTCCCCTCGACGAAGCGGCTGGGTGCCTTCAAGCTCCAGAAGGTCGCCGGCGCGTACTGGCGCGGCGACGAGCACGGCCCGATGCTCCAACGCATCTACGGGACGGCATGGGAGTCCCAGCAGGCGCTCGATGAGCACCTGCACCGCCTCGAGGAGGCCGAGCGGCGCGACCACCGCAAGCTCGGCGCCGAGCTCGATCTGTTCTCGTTTCCCGAGGAGATCGGCTCCGGGCTCGCGGTGTTCCACCCGAAGGGTGCTCTCGTGCGCAAGATCATGGAGGACTACTCCCGCGAGCGACACGAGCAGGGCGGCTACGACTTCGTCGTCTCACCGCACATCAGCAAGGCGAACCTGTTCGAGGAGTCGGGGCACCTCGACTGGTTCGCCGAGGGCATGTTCCCCCCGATGGAGGTCGACGAGGAGTCGGGCACGTCGGCGACCTACTACCTCAAGCCGATGAACTGCCCGTTCCACATCCTCATCTTCCGCAGTCGCGTGCGGTCGTACCGGGAGCTCCCGCTGCGGATGTTCGAGTTCGGAACCGTCTACCGCTACGAGCGGTCGGGCGTCGTCCACGGCCTCACGCGTGTCCGTGGCATGACGCAGGACGACGCGCACATCTTCTGCACGAGGGAGCAGATGACCGGCGAGCTCGAGACGACGCTCGACTTCGTGCTCTCGGTGCTGAGTGACTACGGCCTCGACGACTTCTACCTCGAGCTGTCGACGAAGCCCGAGGGCAAGGCCGTCGGTACCGACGCGGAGTGGGAAGAGGCCACCGCCGCGTTGCGCACGGTCGGCGAGAAGAAGGATCTCGACCTCGTGCTCGACGAGGGGGGCGGCGCGTTCTACGGGCCGAAGATCTCGGTGCAGGTCCAGGATGCGATCGGGCGCACGTGGCAGCTCTCGACGCTCCAGGTCGACTTCCAGCTGCCGCAACGGTTCGGTCTGCACTACATCGGTGCCGACAACGAGCGGCACCAGCCGGTGATGATCCACCGCGCGCTCTTCGGGACGAACGAGCGGTTCTTCGCGATCTTGCTCGAGCACTATGCCGGCGCGTTCCCGGCGTGGCTGGCACCGGTGCAGGTGACGGTGCTCCCCGTGGCGGACCGCCACGACGCCTATGCGTATCGGATCGCCGACCGCCTCGAGGCCGAGGGCTATCGGGTCGAGCGCCACGATGCCCACACCGACACCCTCGGGGCGCGCGTGCGGCGTGCGAAGACCGAGAAGATCCCCTATGTGCTGGTCGTCGGGGACGAGGACGCCGACGCCGGCACGGTCGGCGTGAACCGGCGGGGAAGCGATGCGCCCGAACGTGGTGTGAGCGTCGACGACTTCGTCGAACGACTCGCGGCCGACGTGGTGTCGAAGCAATGAGCACATGAGCCTCGAGCGGCTCTGGGCGGGCTGGCGGACGCGCTACGTCACCGACACCGTGTTCGCCTCGACGACGGACGACTGCGTCTTCTGCGGGCTCGTCGAAGCGGCACCGGAGGAGTCCCAGGTCCTGGTGCGCGACGAGCTCGTGCTCGCAGTGCTGAACATCTACCCGTACACGTCGGGTCACCTCATGGTCGCGCCGCTCCGACACGCCGCGTTCCTCGACGATCTGACCGACGACGAGGCCCACGCGGTGATGCGGATGACGAGGCAGGCGGCCACGGCGCTGCGCCACGCATACGAGCCCGAGGGCATGAACGTCGGCATGAACCTCGGCAAGGCGGGCGGCGCGGGCGTCCCCGGGCACCTGCACGTGCACGTGCTGCCCCGATGGGCCGGCGACACGAACTTCATGACGAGCATCGCCGAGGCGCGGGTGCTCCCCGAGCCGCTGTCGACGACGCGCGAGCGGCTCCTCGCGGCCTGGCCGAAATAGCCTGCCACCCGTGACGAAGCCCGACGCTCACGAAGGAGACGCGCTCCCCGAGGATCTCGACGTCACCGCGTACGTCGGTCCGCACCTCTTCCCCGACATCCACCGGCGGCGGATCGCCGGCTCTCTGCTCACCGTCCTCGCCCTCGCCTCGCTCGCGGTCGGGATTAGCGCCGAGAACGCAGGCCTCATCGGTGCCGGTGTGCTCCTCGGCGTGATCGCGGCGTGGTACTTCGTCGCCGCGTGGCACCTGCGCATCGACCAGACCGAGGCGCTGGCGGTCGCGAGCCGCACGGTCGGCTTCCCGGTCGGGCACGCCTCGGCGCAGCTCGGCTGGCGAGGGCTTCGGTCGCGCCCGTCGTGGCGCATCCTCCTGTACAGCGCGGACGCGCCGCCCTCGCGGCGCGGGCTCGTGGAGCTCGACGCGGTCGACGCGAGCGTGCTCGGGGAGTACGTCGAGGACAACCCCGAGGACTGGTCGCAGCTCGGCCTGGACTGAGGGGCAGGTCGAGGAGGTTTCGCGCGGGCTGGCCTGGAGCCCTCGGGCGAGTTGCTTGCCCGGCTCCGCGCGTCGGCCGTCGCGGCGGGCTAGCCTTCGGCGCTCTGGTCGCTTCCCCGGGGAGGGCGTTGATGCGGCGGCTGCTCGCGGTCGGCGCGGTCACAGGTCTGGGTGCGTTCGGGCTTGCGTTGGGGAGCGGGCCCGTGGGCGCGGCGCCGGTGACGTTGTTCGACTCGACCGCGCAGAACCTGGAGCCGGGCGTCTACGAGAGCGCGGCGACAGTCCCCGAGGGGATCTGCTTCGTGACCATCTCTGCGGACGGCGGGCACGGTGGTGCGAGCGGCAACGCGATGCCTGGCGGTACCGGTGCGGCGGTGCGGGCGCGTGTCGAGGTGGATCCCGGAGGGGATCTCGACGTGCTCATCGGCGGCGGCGGCGGCAATGGTGGAATCACGAGCCCCGGAGGCAACGGTGGGGTCGGCGGCGGCGGGGGCGGGGGTCAAACCTTCTCCGACGATCCGGCTGGCGGTGGCGGCGGTGGGGCCTCGGTGGTCGGCGTGGGTGAGGGCGTGGGTGAGGTCGTGTTGGTCGTGGCCGGCGGCGGCGGGGGCGGCGGGCCAGAGGGGACCGGCGGCGACGCGGGCGTGCTGGGAGCGGACGCCCAGGCCGGCGGGGCCGGCGGCGGCGAAGGTGGAACTGCAGGCGGCAACGGCGGCGGCGGCGGCAACAATGACGGTGGTGGCGGCGGCGGCGTCGGCGCCGGCGGAACCGGCGCGAGTGGTAATGGCGCGAGCGGCGCGGACGGCGGCGCAGGCACCGGCACCGTGGGCGGCGGCGGTGGCGGGGGTGGCGGCGGCGGCGGCGGCCCAGAAGCCGGCGGCGTCGGAGGCACGGGCACCGGCGGGGCCGGCATCGGAGTCCCCTCCTCTGGTGACGGGGGTGCGGGCACCGGGACCGGAGGTGATGGCGGCGCCGGCCGGGAGGGCGCCGGCGGCGGGGCCGGCGGTGTCGGCTT
>CAZHKE010000010.1:62745-83709 GCA_964532485.1 uncultured Bifidobacteriaceae bacterium | reverse complement strand
TTCATCTGCGGCGGTGCCTTCGCCGGGCTCGACTCGATCATCGAGGCGCGGATGGGCAACCGCGGTGTCGGCTTCAACGCCGACGTCCGTCGGTCCGACCAGAAGGACCTCGGGTCGCTGCTCGGAGGCGTGCTCCCCGAAGACCTCCTGAAGTTCGGGCTCATCCCCGAGTTCGTCGGTCGCCTCCCTGTCGTCGGCGCCGTGCACAGCCTCGACAAGGACGCTCTCATGCGGATCCTCATCGAGCCGAAGAACGCTCTGCTGCGCCAGTACCAGAAGTTCTTCCAGTTCGACGACGTCGACCTCGTGTTCACCGACGACGCCCTCGACGCGGTCGCCGACGAGGCGCTCAAGCGCCGCAGCGGCGCGCGTGGTCTCCGGGCGATCCTCGAAGAGGTGCTGCTCGAAGTGATGTACGACCTGCCGAGCCGTTCCGACGTCAGTCGCTGCGTGGTCGACGAGTCCGTCGTCCTCGAGCACGTGACGCCGACCCTCATCACGAGCAGGGAAGACCGCCGGACCGCGTAGCGAGTGCGGGGAGGCAGGCCTCCCCCGTAGGCCCCCTCCGACGCGGCTCGCGCCGCGACGAGCGGGCTCACGACCGGCGAAGCCGGTCGTGGGCGAACCACCCGAGTGCTTTGTGAGTTGATTCATAGACTCCGTGCATGGGCGTGCCGGAGAAGCCGAGTCTCGACGACCTGGAAGACCGGTGGTCGAAGCGCTGGGAGGCTGATGGCACGTACGGGTTCGACCGCACGAAGACGCGCGACGAGATCTACTCGATCGACACGCCGCCCCCGACCGTCAGCGGATCGCTGCACATGGGGTCGCTGTTCGGATACGTGCACGCCGACGCGATCGCCCGCCAACAGCGGATGCGCGGGTTCGAGGTCTTCTACCCGATGGGGTGGGACGACAACGGCTTGCCGACGGAGCGGCGGGTCCAGAACCACTTCGGCGTGCAGTGTGATCCGTCGCTGCCGTACGAGCCTGACTTCACGCCGCCGCCCGAGGGCGGTGACGGGCCGGTTCACGTGCCGCGCCGCAACTTCGTCGATCTGTGTCTGCGTCTGACCGCAGAGGACGAGCAGGCGTTCGAGCGCCTGTGGCGGCGCGTTGGGCTGTCGGTTGACTGGTCGCTCACGTACACGACGATCGGCGCAGAGGCGCAACGCGCTTCTCAACGTGCGTTCCTGCGCAACCTCGCGCGTGGTGAGGCATACCAGGCCGAGGCGCCGACGCTGTGGGACGTCGACTTCCGCACGGCGGTCGCACAGGCCGAGCTCGAGGACCGCGAGATGAGCGGTGCGTACCACGCGGTCACGTTCTACGGCACCGATGGCGCGGGCGACCTCGTGATCGAGACGACGCGCCCAGAGCTGCTCCCGGCTTGCGTAGCCCTCGTGTGCCACCCCGACGATCAGCGCTACGCGTCACGCGTCGGCCAGACCGTCCGCACGCCGCTCTTCGACGCGCCCGTGCCTGTCGTCGCCCACCCGCTCGCCGATCCCGAGAAGGGCACGGGCATCGCGATGATCTGCACGTTCGGCGACACCACCGACGTCGTGTGGTGGCGCGAGCTCCAGCTTCCGACGCGCAACGTCATGGGCCGCGACGGCCGTCTCATTGCTGATCCACCCGCGTGGGACCGCGCGGCACCGGACGCCGAAGCGCGGTACGCCGAGCTCGCGGGCAAGACGGCCAAGCAAGCGCAACGCCGCATCGTCGAGCTGCTCGCCGAGAATGGCGAGCTCGTCGGCGACCCGAGGCCGATCACGCACCCGGTGAAGTTCTTCGAGAAGGGTGACCGCCCGCTCGAGATCGTCACGAGTCGGCAGTGGTACATCCGCAACGGTGCGCGCGACGCGGGCCTGCGCGAGAAGCTGCTCGAGCTGGGGCGCGCGCTGGCATGGCATCCGCCGCACATGGTGCAGCGCTACGAGTCGTGGGTCGAAGGGCTCAACTCCGACTGGCTGATCAGCCGGCAGCGGTTCTTCGGCGTGCCGTTCCCGATCTGGTACCCCATCGGCAGCGACGGCGAGGTCGACTACGACGCGCCGCTGATCCCCGACGACGCGCGGCTCCCCGTGGACCCCTCGAGCGACGCGCCCGACGGCTACGAAGAGGACCAGCGCGGCAAGCCCGACGGGTTCTTGGGCGATCCGGACGTCATGGACACCTGGGCGACCTCGTCGTTGACTCCGCAGGTCGCGTGCGGTTGGGTCGACGACGCCGACCTGTTCTCGCGCACGTTCCCGATGAACCTGCGGCCCCAGGGTCCCGAGATCATCCGCACGTGGCTGTTCGCGACGTTGTTGCGCTCCACGTTCGAGCACGACGCGCTCCCGTGGAACGACACGATCATCAACGGGTGGATCCTCGACCCCGACCGCAAGAAGATGTCGAAGTCGAAGGGCAACGTCGTCACTCCGCTCGGTCTGCTCGAGCAGTACGGCTCCGACGCAGTGCGCTACTGGGCACTCAACGGCCGCCCCGGCGTCGACACCGCGCTCGACGAGGGTCAGATGAAGATCGGTCGGCGCCTCGCGATCAAGATCCTCAACGTCTCCAAGTTCGTGCTCGGGGTTGCGGGTGATGCCGACGATCGCGCGGAGATCACGGCGCCGATAGACCGCGCGCTGCTCGCGCAGCTCGTCGACCTCGTGGACGAGGCGACGACTGCCTTCGACGGCTACGACTACGCCCGGGCGCTCGAGCGTACCGAGCGGTTCTTCTGGGGCTTCTGCGACGACTACGTCGAGCTCGTGAAGCAGCGCGCGTACGGTGATACCGACAGAGCAGGTGCCGATTCGGCTCGAAGGACGCTACGGATCGCGCTCGACAACGTGCTCCGCCTCTTCGCGCCGCAGCTGCCCTTCGTGACCGAAGAGGTGTGGTCGTGGTGGCGCGAAGGCTCGGTGCACCGCGCCGCCTGGCCGGCGCGCTCGGCGCTCGACCCGATTGCCGGCGACCCTGCGGTCTTCGATGCCGCGGCACAGGTTCTCGGCGCCGTGCGCAAGGCCAAGACCGAGCAGCAACGGTCGCTGCGCACTGATGTGGTGCGGCTGGTCGTGCGCGACACGCCAGAACGGTTGGCGGCCCTCGAACCGGCGATCGATGACGTTCGCCAGGCGGCTCGTGCGCGGTCGATCGAGACGAGCGCGGCCGACGCGTTCGGCATCGACGTCGAGCTCGCCGAGCCCGACGCGGCCTGACTCGGGTGGCGTGACGATGAGACCCGGACACGGGCTCGCGTGGCTCGACGCGCACGTCAACCTCGAGTCGCTCAACGTCCCCGTGGGCGAGACGCGACGCGCCGCGCATCCGACGCTCGACCGGATCCGCGGCCTCGCCGACCTGCTCGGATCGCCCCAGCTCGACCAGCCGGTGATCCACGTCACCGGGACGAACGGCAAGACGTCGGTCGCACGTCTGATGACCGATCTGCTGGTCGAGCAGGGGCTCTCGGTGGGCACGTACACGTCGCCGCATCTCGAGCGCGTGCACGAGCGCATCAGCTGGAACGGTGTGTCGATCGACGACGATGCACTCGACGCACTGCTCGGGATCGTCGCCGAGATCGAGCCGCATCTCGACGCCACACCGAGCTACTTCGAGATCCTGACCGCGGTCGCGCTCCGCTACTTCGCAGATGTGGCAGTCGACGTCGCCGTGATCGAGGTAGGCCTCGGTGGGACCTGGGATGCCACCAACGTCGTCGCTGCCGAGGTCGCCGTCGTCACGAACGTGAGCGTCGACCACGTCGAGTACATCGGTCCGACACGGGTCGACATCGCCACTGAGAAGGCCGGCATCGTCGAGTCGGGCTCGAGACTCGTGCTCGGCGAGACGGATCCCGAGCTCATGCCGCTCTTCGTCGGTCGCGGCCCGTCCGAGACGCTCGTTCGCGACCGCGACTTCGGCGTGACCGAGAACCGTCTCGCGCATGGTGGACGCCTTGTGAGCGTCTTCACGCCGTGGGGTCGCTCGTCCGACGTCCTGCTCTCGCTGCACGGCGCGCACCAGGCCGACAACGCCGCGGTCGCCCTCGCTGCAGCCGAGGCGTTCCTCGGGCGCCGGCTCGATCCCGACCTCGTCGCGGTGGTGTTCGGCCGGGCGCGATCGCCCGGCCGGCTCGAGGTCGTGGGTCACCGGCCGCTCGTGCTCCTCGACGGCGCGCACAACGTCGTCGGCGCGCACGCGCTGCGTGAGGCGCTGGCCGAGGAGTTCCTGTCGACGCGGCGCACGCTCGTCGTGGGGCTGCTGCGCGAGAAGGACCCAGCCGAGATGCTCGCCGCGCTCGGTGCGTCGGAGGCTGTGCGGGTGATCTGCGCCCGCCCGCCGAGCCCACGCGCGCTCGATCCGGCTGCCGTCGCCCGGGCCGCCGTCGATCTCGGCGTCGATCGCGACCGGGTGGACGTCGTCGACGCCGTGCCCGAGGCGGTCGCGCGAGCCGTCGCGGGCGCCGGTCCCGAGGAGCAGGTCGTCGTCACGGGTTCGCTCTACGTGGTCGGTGCCGCGCGAAGCGTGCTGCGCCCCGCGGGGGTGCAGCACGCAGGGCCATCGTCTTCGGAGGATCACGGCTTCGTCGACGGACGTGCCGGCCGGTAGCCTCCTGCGCCGATGAGCGGCGACGCGACCCGCACCCTGGTGCTCTGCAAGCCCGACGCCGTCGAGCGAGGGCTCGTCGGCGAGATCGTGGGGCGCCTCGAGCGCAAGCAGCTCACGATCGTGGCCATGGAGCTCCGGAAGATCGACGCCGCGCACGCGGGCCGGCACTACGAGGAGCACCGGGACAAGCCCTTCTTCGCCGATCTCGTCGCCTTCATCACCCGCTCACCGCTCGTGGCGATGGTCGTCGAGGGCGGCCCCGACACGTGGCAGGTGGTGCGGGGCCTGATGGGGGCGACGAACCCGAGGGAAGCCGCGCCGGGCACGATCCGGGGCGACCTGGCACTCGAGACCGGCGAGAACCTCGTCCACGGCTCCGACGGCCCCGACTCGGCCGCCCGCGAGATCGCGCTCTTCTTCCCGAACCTGTGATCCCTGGGGCAGGTGATCCGAGGGTCGGCCGAGTCGAGCCGACCCACGGCGAACCGCCATGCGCGCGTCGGGCCGGATCTCCTGGGAGAATCGGCGAATGCGATGGTTGGACCGACCTGGTGGGAGGCCGTAGCCTTGCCCGCTCATGCTCCTCGCCCACCAGGACGCCCTGGTATGACCGCGCCCTGGTACTCCAACGTCATCGGCCGCGACATGGCCGTCGACCTGGGCACGGCGAACACCGTCGTCTACGTCCGCGGCCAGGGCATCGTCCTGAACGAGCCGTCGGTCGTGACCATCAACACCCGCACCGGCGACATCCTCGCGGTCGGTGCCGAGGCGAAGCGGATGCTCGGGCGCACGCCCGGCCACATCCAGGCGATCCGGCCCTTGAAGGACGGCGTGATCGCCGACTTCGACATCTGCGAGAAGATGCTCCGGTACTTCATCCAGCGGGTCCACCAGCGCCAGCGCTGGGCGAAGCCCCGCATGGTCATCTGCATCCCGTCGGGCATCACCGGGGTCGAGCGCCGCGCGGTGCAAGAAGCGGCCGAGTACGCCGGTGCGCGCAAGCCCGTCATGGTGATCGAGGAGCCCATGGCCGCGGCGATCGGTGCGGGCCTTCCCATCCACGAGCCCGCCGGCAACATGATCGTCGACATCGGTGGTGGCACCACCGAGGTCGCCGTGATCTCGATGGGCGGCGTGGTCGCGAGTGAGTCGAGCCGCGTCGCGGGTGACGAGTTCGACGAGGCGATCCTCTCGTTCATGAAGCGTGAGTACTCCCTGGCACTCGGCGAACGCACCGCCGAAGAGGTCAAGATGAAGATCGCGAGCGCGTACCCGCTCGAAGAGGAGTTCCACGCGGAGATCCGCGGTCGTGATCTCGTCACCGGGCTCCCGCGCACGGTCGTCGCCTCGACCCAGGAGCTGCGGGAGGCGGTCGAGGAGCCGGTGGCTTCAGTCGTCGACGCGATCAAGGTCACGCTCGACAAGACACCGCCCGAGCTCGCGGCCGATGTGATGGAGCGCGGCATCATGCTCGCCGGTGGCGGTTCGCTCCTGCTGGGTCTCGACGTGGCGGTCGAGGCCGAGACGGGCATGCCGGTGCGACGGGCGAAGAACGCGCTGTACGCCGTCGTGCTCGGCTCCGGCCAGTGCCTCGAGCAGTTCGACGTGCTGCGCCAGGTGCTGATCAGCGGTCCCGACGACTGACGACATCGCCCGCGCCCGCAACAGCCCTGCGGTGGGCAAGTCTTGAGGGTCGGACGGGATCCGCTCGGAAGGGTCCGCGAGCAGTCAAGCGGAGACGTTCATGGTCGTCTATCGACGAGAGACGCGGCAACGCCCTGTGCTCTTGATCGTGGCGGTCCTGTCACTCGTGCTCGTCACGCTCGACTCGCAGGGCAACGGCGTCATCGACAGCGTCCGGAACGTCGCGCGCGAGGCGATGGAGCCGGTGCAGTCCGTCGTCGACTCGGCGTTCGATCCGGTGCGCAACGCCGCCGAGGGGATCACTGGCTACGGCGCGCTCAAGGACGAGAACGCGCAGCTGCAGCGCGACCTCGACGAGCTGCGCGGGAGGTTGCAGCGGCGCCGCGCGGTGGGCTCGGAGGTCGGTGAGCTCGAGCA
The DNA here is from genome assembly GCA_964532485.1 of uncultured Bifidobacteriaceae bacterium. GTDB lineage: Bacteria > Actinomycetota > Acidimicrobiia > IMCC26256 > PALSA-555 > DATBSK01. The sequence goes on along the minus strand of CAZHKE010000010.1, from coordinate 77,034 downwards.
GCTTCTCGACCTGCCCACGATCGAAGACGCCACCGGTGTCGCGGCACGCGTGGTCAGCGGTTCGCCCGGCAACTTCGAGCGAACCGTCGTGATCAACAAGGGATCGTCCCAGGGCGTCACCGTCGGCCAGCCCGTGGTTGCGGGCAACGGACTCGTCGGCAAGATCACCGACACCACGACCGCACAGGCCGTCGTGACGCTCATCGACGATCCCAGCATCGGGGTCGGGGTCCGCCTCGAGAACAGCAACGAGCGCGGCATCGCCGAGGGGAGGAGCGGTGAACGCGACATGCGGCTCAACTTCCTGTCGAAGCTGCTCGGTGAGTGCCGCGCCAACGCGTCGCCCGACACGTGCATCACCAAGGGTGAGCTCGCGTTCACGTCGGCCGACGAGAACGCCGCGTTCCCGCCCGACATCCCCGTGGCGAAGGTCGACAGCGTCGAGAAGCCCACCGGCGACCTCGAGCCGACGGTCGTGCTGTCGCCCCTGGCCGACCTCGACGACATCACCTACGTCAAGGTGCTCCGCTGGCCGGAGCCCAAGGATGGCTGAGTCGCCCGCAGCGGAACGGCGCTGACGCGATGGCGATCCGACGAGTCCGCCTCGGGCTGCTCATCATCACGTTGGTCGTCTTCCAGACTGCAGTGTTCCCGCACCTCCGAGTCTTCGGCGCGATCCCCGACCTGTGCCTCGTGGCGACCGTGGCGATGGCCTACGAGGAGGGACCGCAGGCCGGCGCGCTCTTCGGCTTCATCAGCGGGCTCGTGGTCGACCTGTTCCTCGCGTCGCCGCTCGGTCTGTCGGCGCTCGCCAACGCATGCACCGGGTACGCCGTCGGTGTGTTCCAGGGCGGTCTCGTGCGCGAGTCGCGACTGGTTCCGCTGATCCTCGGCGGCATCGGTGGTCTCGCCGGTGGAGTGATCTTCGTGGTGGTCGGCGGCATCGCCGGCGAGTCGGGGTACCTGACGCTGACGAGCGTGCGGATCGTCATCGTCGCCGCGATCTACGACGCGCTGGTCGCGCCGCTCGTGTTCCCCTTCGTCCGCTGGGCGAACCACGACTCCGACTACGGGTACAGCCGCCGACGCTGAGCGAGGAGCGGGCGTCGGTAGCCTTGCGGCAATGGAGCAGCCGAGCGGCTCGCAGCTCGGCCGCACGTACCGTGTAGCCGAGCGAGCGCGACCGAGCCGATGACGCCGCCTCCCTCACGTCCAGGACGCCCGGACGACTTCGACCCCCGCCGAGGGTCGCGCGGCGCGCGCCGGGGCGCCGGCCTCCCGGGACCTGCGCCGGGCCGCGGTGCACCGCCGCCAGGCCGTGGGGCTCCACCGCCGGGACGAGGCGCACCTCCCCCCGATGGCCGCGGTCGGCGTGGACCGGCCCCCGGCGGCGGTGGCCCGCCTCGGGGCGGCCGCGGCCGCGGTGGTCCGCCGGGGCGCTCCGGCCCACCTCCGGGCGCGCGCGGCGGCCCGGACCGCCGGCGCGCGCAGCACCAAGGCCCCGAGCTGTCGCGGCGTGGCTTCTTCATCGCGGGCGGGGTCACGCTCGCCGGGCTCGCTGTCGTCGCGCTCGACCCGTTCGGTGGCGCGGGCGACTCGGGTCCGAGCGCGCGCGCCATCTCCGGAGCGGCACCGCCGCCCGATCGGGCGAGCCACACGTTCGACCTCGTCGTGCGGGGCGGGCGCGTCATGGATCCGGACTCCGGCTTCGACGGCATCGCCGACGTGGGCGTCGACGGCGGCAGCGTCACGTCGATCGAGCCGGACGGCGGCCTCGCGGGCTCCGCGGTCATCGACGCCAAGGGCCTGGTCGTCGCGCCTGGCTTCATCGACATCCTCAGCTACGACCCGAACGAGTACGGCATCTGGTTCAAGGTCGCAGACGGGGTCACGACGAACCTCTGCCTCCACGGCATCCGCTCGACCGCCGCCGAGTTCTTCGACATCTGGGGCCAGGATGCCAAGCGGCCGCCCACCCACTACGGCGGTGCCTTCAGCGATCCGTGGGCGCGCGAGACCCTCGGTCTGGGCGTCGACGACGCGGCGACGCCCGAGCAGATCGACCAGATCGTCGCCTTGTGCGAGGAGAACCTGCGCGCGGGTTACCTCGCCGTCGACTTCGAGCCCGAGTACACGCCGGGCATCAACTACGACGAGATCGAGGCGCTCGCCGCGGTCGCCAAGGATCATGACGTCCCGGCGACGTTCCACGCGCGGTACTCCGACGACGTCGCGCCCGGCACGAACGCCGAAGCGCTGGCGGAGGTGCTCCGCGTCGCTGAGGACACCGGGGCGCGCGTCCACGTGGAGCACATCATCAGCACCGGCGGCACCTACACGATGCGCGAGTCGCTCGACACGCTCGAGCGGGCTCGACGCGACGGCATCGAGGTCACCGCGTGCATGTACCCCTACGACTATTGGGCGACGTACCTCGCGTCGGCCCGGTTCAACGACGGGTGGCAGGAGCGGTTCCACATCTCGTACGACGATCTCGCGATCGTCGGGACGGGCGAGCGTCTCACCGCGTCATCGTTCGCGAGGTATCAGGCAGAGAACGCCCTCTGCGCGGCGTTCGCGATCCCGGAGACGGACGTGGAGGAGGCGCTCCAGGCCGACTGGGTGATGCTCGGCAGTGACGCCATCCTCGAGCCCGGCGACAGGAACCACCCCCGGTCGACGGGTTGCTTCGCTCGCGCGATCGGCCGCTACACCCGAGAGAAGAAGGTGTTGGGCCTCATGGACGCATTGGCGAAGGCCACGATCCTGCCGGCGCGCCTCACCCAGGTCGCGGCGCCGGGGATGCGCACGAAGGGGCGCCTCCAGATCGGCGCCGACGCCGATCTCACGATCTTCGACCCCGAACGCCTGATCGATCGCTCGACGATCGAGGCTCCCGGGACGGAGTCGGAGGGCGTCGAGTACGTCGTCGTCGCCGGTGAGCTGGTGCGAGCGGACGGCCAGAACCGAACGGCAGCCCGCCCGGGCGAGGCGATCACCAGCGGTTAGCCTGGGCCCCCGAGCGACCGGCGTTCGCTCGACGCCCGGCTCGATCGGCGTTCGCGCGTCCCACCGGTCGACACGCACTCGATCAGCTCGCAGTCCTCGATCAGCATTGGTGATGCTCTCGTGACCGAAAGCAGCAGTCGAGTTCGTCTCGGCGTCATCGGCCTCATCGTCGCCGCGCTGTTCTCGGCCTTGTTCGCGCGCTTGTGGTTCCTCCAGGTGGGCACGTCGGAGAGCTTCGCGGCGGAGACCCGCTCCAACCGGATCCGCACGATCACGGAGCCCGCGGTGCGCGGACGCATCATCGACCGCAACGGCGCTGTGCTCGTCGAGAACAAGCTGGTCAACAGCGTCCAGGTCAAGCGAGGCATCACCGATGCCGAGCGCAAGGCGATGGTGCCGCGCCTGGCGACGGTACTCGGCTTGAGCGAGGGCTACATCAACTCCCGCATCGACAGCGTGCGCTACTCGCCCTACCAGCCGGTGCCGATCGCGGACGAGGTGTCGCTCGAGACGATCGTCTTCCTGAAGGAGCGCCCCGAGCTCTTTCCGAAGGTCGACTCCGTGCGCCGCAGCATCCGCGTGTACCCGAACGGGCCGGTCGCACCGCACCTGCTGGGCTACGTCGGGGCCATCAACGCCCACGAGCAGAAGCTCCACAAGGCCGACGGCTACGGACCCGAGGAGGTGATCGGCAAGGACGGCGTCGAGCAGATGTTCGAGGCGCAGCTCCGCGGCTCGCCGCGCGTCCGCAAGCTCGAGGTCGACAGTCGCGGCCGCCTCGTGCGGGTCATCAAGGACGAGAAGGCCGAGGCCGGCAACGACGTCCAGCTGACGATGGACTTCGACACTCAGCGCATCACCGAGGAGTCGCTGCGCCAGGGCATGGAGGCCGCCGGAGGCCTGAAGAACCCGAACGAGAAGTCGCGCTTCGAGACCTTCAAGGCGACCGGGGGCGCCGCCGTCGTGCTGGACGCGCGTGACGGGTCGGTCCTCGGCATGGCGTCCGAGCCGTCGTTCGACGTCACGAAGTTCACCGACGGCATCCCCGCCGAGGACTTCAAGAACCTGAACCGTCCCAGGAGCAACTATCCGCTGCTCGACCGTGTGATCCAGGGTCAGTACGCGCCGGGCTCGACGTGGAAGCTGTTCACTGCGATCGCCGCGCTCGAGCAGGGAATCGTGACGCCCGACGAGGTGATCCAGGACCGCGGCTTCGTCGAGTTCGGGAACCCGCCCCAGAAGTTCAAGAACGCGGGCGAGGAGCGGCACGGCGCCGTCTCGTTGCAGACCGCGATCACGGTGTCGAGCGACGTCTACTTCTACATCCAGGGCTTCCGCATGTGGCGCCTCTTCAGCGCACGCGACGAGAAGCCCGGGAACCTGGCAAAGGGCTACGCGGTGCAGAACGTCGCGAAGCGCTTTGGTTTCGAGGAGCCGACCGGCGTCGGGCTCGCGAACGAGCTCACCGGCCGGATCCCCGACGAGAAGTTCAAGCTGAAGCTCAACAAGAACAGCCCGGACCCGTTCACGCGCGAGTGGCTCCCTGGCGACAGCGCGGCGCTCGCCGTCGGCCAGGGCGACCTCCTCGTGACACCGCTCCAGATGGCCGTCGCGTACTCGGCGTTCGCCGACGGCGACCGGTACGCGCCCCGCCTCGCCTCACAGATCCTGGCGCCTGGCGGGGCGTCGATCCTGCGAGAGCTGCCACCCCAGAAGGTCGCCAGCAGCAAGGTCAGCCAGGAGATCCGCGACCAGATCATGGGCGGGCTCATCGGCGCCGCGACGCCAGGAGGCATCGGCACGGCTGGCCGCGCGTTCTCCGGGTACGGCGGCATCCAGGTCGCGGGCAAGACCGGCACCGCCGAGGTCTTCGGCAAGCAGGACACGTCGGTCTTCGCCACCATCGTCAACCCGAACCCGGCCACCCCCGACGAGCCGCAGTACGTGATCATCGTGTTCGTCGAGCAGGGCGGCAACGGTGGCTCGGTCGCGGCGCCGATCTCGCGCCGGATCGCCGAAGGCCTCAGCGGCGACCTCGACCCGCCGGCAGTGCGTCTCGTGAGCCCGCACACCGACTGACGGCCGTGGAGACGACGCGCTGATGGCGCTCACGACCCGCTCCCGCTCCCGCCGCAGCTGGCGCGCGGCCGCGTACGCGCCGCCCGCGCGGCGGCGGACGCTGCTCGACGCCGACACTGCCGCGCGCCTGGACTGGGTGCTGATCGGTGCGGTGATCGCGATCGCGTTGCTCGGCCTGGTGATGATCTACTCGGCGTCGAACACGATCGTCTCGGACGACCCGTACTACTTCGTGAAGCGTCAGGCGATCGCGCTCGTGGTCGCGGTCGCGGTGTTCATCGGCCTGATGAAGATCGACTACCGCAAGCTGCGCGACTTCTCGCTCCTGGCGTACATCATCACGGTCGTGCTGCTCGTCCTGGTGCTCACGCCCCTCGGCTCGAACGCCAAGGGCGCGCAGGCATGGTTCCAGCTGCCGTTCAGCCTCCAGTTCCAGCCTTCCGAGATCGCGAAGTTCGGGCTGATCGTCGCGCTCGCGGGCTACGTCAACGAGCACCGCGGCGACATCGATCCGTGGCGGCTCACGGTCATGGTCGGGCTCGCGCTCGTGCCGCTCGGGCTCGTGCAGCTCCAACCGGACCTCGGGACGAACATGGTGCTGCTGTGCATCGTCATCGGCCTCCTCGCCGTCGGCGGTGTGAAGGGCCGGTACCTCGGCGCGATCGCGCTGCTCGCGATCACGGGTGTCTATGCCGTCATCTCCCTCGGGCTGCTCCAGGAGTACCAGCTCGACCGGCTGACGACGCCGTACGAGTCGGCGTCGGGGAAGCGCCTGCAGGGAGCGGCGTACAACCAGGACCAGTCGGTCAAGACCATCGGCAGCGGGGGGTTGACCGGCACCGGCCTGTTGAACGGCCCGCAGACGAGCCTCGGGTTCGTGCCGGAGCAGCAGACCGACTTCATCTTCACGGCGGTCGGAGAGGAGCTCGGCTTCGTCGGCGCGACCGCGCTGATGGCGCTCTTCGCGATCGTGCTGTGGCGAACCTGGCGAACAGCCCGGCTCGCCGCCGACTACTACGGGACGCTGGTGTGCAGCGGGGTCCTCGCGATGTTCACGTTCATGATCTTCGAGAACATCGGGATGACGATGGGGATCATGCCCGTCACGGGCATCCCCCTCCCCTTCATGTCCTACGGTGGGTCTGCACTGATCGCCTGCGCCGCATGCATCGCGCTCGTCAACAACGTCTACGCGAACCGCTTCAACTAGCACTCGCGAGTCGGGGACGCCGGGGACCCTGCCTAGGGCTGCGGACATCGCTTCGGCACGCCGCTGCTCCGCAGCGCCGGACCTCAGCGAACTTGCCTACGGCACGATCCCCGGCGTCCCCTACGGGATCAGCCCCGAAGCAGCGGTGAACCCGGGGGTACACTGGAGCCACGATGACGACCGACTTCGGCCTCGATCTGTGGCCGAGGATCGAGCCGCTGCTGGGCCGGGTCGAGAAGCCTGCTCGCTACATCGGGATGGAGCGGGGGAGCGCTCTCCCACGGCATCGAGACGATCAGGTCTCGTGGCTGCTCCTGTATCCCGACACCTACGAGATCGGCCTGCCCAACCAGGGCCTCCAGATCCTCTACGAGATCCTCAACGAACGCCAGGACGCGGCCGCGGAGCGTGCCTACGCCCCGTGGGTCGATCTCGAGGCAGAGATGAGAGCCAACGGCGTTCCGCTGTTCTCGTTGGAGACGCATCGGCCCGCGCACGCCTTCGACGTGCTCGCGTTCAACCTGTCGGCCGAGCTCGTGTACACGAACGTGCTCAACTGCATCGACCTCGCCGGCGTGGCCGTGCGCAGCGAGGATCGCCCGCCCGACGCGCCGATCGTCCTCGCGGGTGGGCACTGCGCGTTCAACCCTGAGCCCCTGGCCGACTTCGTCGACGCGTTCGTGCTCGGTGACGGGGAGGAAGTCGTCAGCGAGGTCAACGCCGTGCTGGGCGCCTGGAAGAGCTCGAGACGTTCGTCGCGTGAGGTCGTGCTGCGAGAGCTGGCGGCGCTCGCGGGTGTCTACGTCCCGTCGCTCTACGACGTCGAGTACTCGGGTGCTGATCTCGTCGGCGTCCGGCCCAGGCACGCCGACGTGCCCGAGCGGGTCGAGAAGCGGACGCTCGCGGATCTCGCCGAGTGGCCGTACCCCAAGCAGCAGCTCGTGCCGCTGGTCGAGGTCGTTCACGATCGGCTCAACGTCGAGGTGTTCCGGGGCTGCACGCGGGGTTGTCGCTTCTGCCAGGCGGGGATGATCACTCGTCCGGTGCGGGAGCGGCCCGAGGAGCAGGTGCGCACGATGGTGCGCAACGGTCTGAAGCGCTCGGGCTACGACGAGGTCGCGCTCACCTCGTTGTCGACCGCCGACTTCACGGGAATCGGTGACGTGGTCTCCGATCTGGTCTCGGGTCAGCAGGGTACGGGCTGCGTCGGAGTCTCCCTGCCGTCCCTGCGCGTCGACGCGTTCACCGTCGGTATCGCGGCCGAGATCCAGAAGGTGCGGCGCACCGGCCTGACGTTCGCGCCCGAGGCCGGCACGTGGCGCATGCGGAAGGTGATCAACAAGCTGATCACCGAGGCCGATCTCTACGCGGCGGTCGACGCCGCGTACTCGAGTGGCTGGCGACGCGTGAAGCTCTACTTCCTCACGGGCCTCCCGACGGAGACCGACGAGGACACGCTCGGCATCGCAGAGCTCGCGCGCAACGTCGTCGAGATCGGTCGCCGGCACACCAAGGGCGCCACGTGCACTGCATCGGTCGGCGGGTTCGTGCCGAAGGCGCACACACCCTTCCAGTGGTTCGGGCAGAACTCCGTCGACGAGCTTCGACGCAAGGTGTCGTTGCTGCGCGACGCGACTCGCAAGACGAACGTGCAGCTCAAGTGGCACGACCCCGGCGCCACGTTCGCCGAGGGGATCGTGAGTCGCGGCGACCGCCGCATCGGACGCGTCATCGAGCGCGTCTGGCGCAGCGGTGGGACGTTCCAGGAGTGGAGCGAGCGGTTCGACCTCGAGCGGTGGCTCGACGCGATGGCAGCAGAAGGGCTCGATCCCGACTGGTACGTCACGCGACACCGCGCCGACGACGAGGTCCTGCCGTGGGACCACATCGCGGCCGGGCTGCACAAGGACTTCCTGTGGCAGGACTGGCGGGCCGCGCTCGCCGAGCACGGGCTGCCCGACTGCCGCTGGACGCCGTGCTACGACTGCGGTGTGTGCACCGGCTACGCGCTCGAGCACGTCGTGGCGTCATCGGTCGCACCCGCCGGGGGGAGCCAGGGCACGGGTCAGGATCTCGAAGGGAGCAGCGCCGACGTGCGCTCGTGGATCCCGGTCACGATCGGCGCGCCCGGCACGTCCCCGGAGCCCAGTGCCGTGGGGGTCAGCGATGCGCGGTGACGCCGGCTTCCCGATTCGGCTGCGCTACTCCAAGCGCGGCAAGGTTCGGTTCGTGGGCCACCGCGACCTCGCCCGCGGGTTCGAGCGAGCTTTCCGTGTCGTCGAGCTCCCGCTGGCGTTCACCCAGGGCTTCTCACCGCGACCGAAGGTCAGCCTCGGATTGGCACTCGGCGTCGGTCACGAGAGCGACGCCGAGTACCTCGACGTCGAGCTCACCGAGCCGGTCGACCTCGAGATGCTGCCCGGCGCGCTCGGCGAGATCCTGCCCGAAGGTGTGCGGGTCGGCGGCGTCGCGCCGCTCGCCGCGCGGGCCCCGGCACTGCAGGAGGCGATCACCAGCGTCGAGTACCACTTCGAGCCGGCCGCGGTGACGCGCCGCGACCTCGAAGCCGCGATCGACCGGGCGAACGCGGCTCCCCAGATCTCCATCACCACGACCCGCAAGGGCCGTGAGGTCGTCGACGACCTGCGACCCGGCCTCCGCCATCTCGAGCTCCTGACCGACGGCACGGTCCATGCAGAGGTGGCGACCAAGCCGCGCGGCATCCGACCGGCCGAGCTCCTCGGCGCACTCCGCGACTTCGCGGGCGCGCCCGGCGACGTGACGGCAGATCGTGTGCTGCGTACCTGTCAATGGATCCAGCGCGACGGCGCGCGGCACGAGCCGCTGGCAGCCGATCGCGCGCCACGCGCGTCGGACGACGCGCGTGCTTCGAACAAAGGAATTCCGAATGACCGACGAGACCACGACTCAGGGCTCACCCGAGCCCAAGGAGTCGACCAACCCGGGGCCGGCGCGCTCGAGCCAAGCGGCGCCTGGCGGCAACGGCGGCTCATCGCCTGACGTCGACGGCAGCGCGCCGAAGCGTCGCCGGCGGGGCTCACGCGGGGGGCGGAACCGGCGCAAGCCAGATCGTGGCGGCACCAAGACTGGCGAGATCCAGGCTGCCCAGACCAAGGCTCCCGGCACGCCCAAGGGCGACGGCGCGACCGATGTCACGAGCGACGAGCCCGGCGACTGGAGCCGCGCGGAAGCCGACCGCGGCCTGACGAGCGACGACGTCGCGTCGGAGGCCCGCGACGACGCAGGCCTCGACACGGCGGGCGCATCGACGAAGCCCAAGATCGGCGACTCACGGCCTGCGCCGCCGGTCGCCGACAAAGCACCGAAGAAGTCCTCGGGTCGTCGGCGTCGGCGGGGCGGGCGCGGTCGCAACAAGAGCGCCAACGACAACGCAGCGCCGCCCGCGTCGCGTGACGACGTCGTGCACGCCGACCTGGGGCTCGGCGATGCAGTCGCGCTCGACGACCTCGACGAGGCGACTCGCGCTCGTCGACGCGGTCGCACGCGCAAGGGGCGTCCGTCCGGCCGCTACATGATGTGTGTGCACGTCCGGCCCGATGGCCACACGCACATCGCTCTCCTCGAGGGCCGCGTGCTGATCGAGCACTCCGTCAGCACCGCGCAGGACGACGACATGTCGATCGACGGCAACATCTACCTCGGTCGAGTGCAGAACGTGCTTCCCGGGATGGAGGCGGCGTTCGTCGACATCGCCACACCGAAGAACGGTGTGCTCTACCGCGGCGACGTCGCCTGGGACCGGGGCGAGATCGAGGGCGACCATCCCAAGATCGAGCGAATGCTGAAGAACGGCCAGATGGTGACCGTGCAGGTGACCAAGAACCCGATCGGCGCGAAGGGCGCGCGCCTCACTCAGGAGGTGAGCCTCGCGGGTCGCTTCGTCGTGATGGTCCCGGGGCAGCCGAACACCTACGGAATCTCGAAGCGACTGCCCGACGACGAGCGCAAGCGCCTTCGTGGGGTCCTCGAGGGACTGCGCCCGTCCGACGCCGGGCTCATCGTCCGGACCGCGGCTGAAGGAGCGAGCGCCGACGAGCTGGCACGCGACATGCAGCGTCTCCTCCAGCAATGGGAGCAGATCTCCGAGCTCGCGTCGCGATCCAAGCGCGCCCGACTGCTCTACCAGGAGCCGTCGCTCGTGCTGCGTCTGCTGCGGGAGGAGTTCACGAAGGAGTACCGCGGCGTCCTCATCGACGACCGCGCGCTCTACGAGGAGGTGCGCGCCTACATCGAAGCGGTCACCCCCGAGCTCGCCGAGCGCATCGAGTACTACGACGAGGACGCCGAGGGGCTCCCGCTCTTCGAGCGTCACCACGTCCAGGAGCAGCTGCTGAAGGCGCTCGACCGCAAGGTGTGGTTGCCATCTGGGGGTTCATTGATCATCGAGCGGACCGAGGCACTCACCGTCATCGACGTCAACACCGGCAAGAACGTCGGACGGTCGAACCTCGAGGAGACGGTCTTCAAGAACAACCTCGAGGCGGCCGACGAGGTCGCCCGCCAGCTCCGCCTGCGCGACATCGGCGGGATCATCGTGATCGACTTCATCGACATGGAGATCCGCGACAACCGCGACAAGGTGGTGAAGGCGTTTCGTGATGCCCTGGCTCGCGACAAGACCCGCACCCAGGTCTTCGAGATCTCCGAGCTCGGGCTGGTGGAGATGACGCGCAAGCGCGTGTCGGAGGGGCTCGTCGAGTCGGTGAGCGAGACCTGTCCGACCTGTGAGGGCCGCGGCTACCTCCTCGACGAGACTCTGCTGGAGGAGCTGCGGTAGCATCGCCGGCTCCGGCGTCGCGCTCCCAGACCTGCCTACCGGAACGGTTCAGGGAGACGAGCCACCCGACGCACCGAGCAGGCGAACGCGCATGTATGCAGTGATCCGCACCGGCGGCAAGCAGTACCGGGTCGAGCCCGGCCAGCGCCTCGAGGTCGAGCGCATCAAGAGCGAGGGCGCGTCCACCGACACGGGCTCCGAGGTCGAGCTCGCGCCCGTTCTCGTCGTCGACGGTGAGACCGTGCTCGCCACGCCGAAGCAGCTGAGTGGCGTGAAGGTCATGGCCAGGGTCGTGGGTGAGGCCAAGGGCCCCAAGATCCGCGGCTTCACCTACAAGTCGAAGTCGAATCAGCGCCGTCGGTGGGGTCACCGCCAGCAGCAGTCGCTGATCGAGATCACCAAGATCACGCCCGGCGCGACGAAGGGCGCGCGGGCCAAGGGCGAGCAGGAGTAGCGAACGATGTCGAAGAAGAAGGGTGCCGCGTCCTCACGCAACGGCCGCGACTCCGCTGCGCAGCGGCTCGGGGTGAAGGTCCATTCGGGCACTCCCGTGCTGGCCGGCGCGATCCTCGTGCGCCAGCGCGGGACGAAGTTCCACCCCGGCGAGAACGTCGGCCGCGGCGGCGACGACACGCTCTTCGCGACTGCTGACGGCGTCGTGCAGTTCGGTCGCCGCAAGGGCCGCAAGCTCGTCGACGTCACGCCGTCTTGACTGCGTCGCTCGCTCGGCGCCGGGGTACCCGGGGCCGCCCGGCGGGTCGCTCGCTCCGCTGCTGACGCATCCGTCTCGGCGCGGAACCTCACGTCAGTCGTTGCGTCTCCTCCGTAGGCTTGTGCCGTGCAGTCCGCGTTCGTCGACGAGGTGCAGTGCAACCTGCGGGGGGGTGACGGCGGCGCGGGCGCGATGTCGTTCCGGCGCGAGGCGCATGTGCCCAAGGGTGGGCCCGACGGCGGTGACGGCGGCGACGGCGGCGACGTGATCGTCGTGGCCGACCGCAACACCGCGTCCCTGCTCGCGTTCCGCGACCATCCTCACCGGCGCGCCGAGTCGGGCAGGCACGGCCAGGGAAAGAAGCGCCACGGCGCGCGCGGGAGCGACCTCGCCGTCACCGTTCCCGAAGGCACGGTCGTGCGAGCACGCGACGGGCAGATCCTGGCGGACCTCGTGCACCACGGAGACTCGTTCGTCGCGGCCCGGGGCGGGCGGGGCGGTCGCGGCAACGCCCGGTTCCTGTCGAACGCTCGCCGGGCACCCACCTTCGCCGAGCAGGGGGAGTTCGGGGAAGAGCACTGGTTGAAGCTCGAGGTCAAGCTCCTCGCCGACGCGGCGCTCGTCGGCTTCCCCAACTCCGGAAAGTCGACGTTGATCTCGGTCGTGAGCGCGGCGAAGCCCCGCATCGCCGCCTATCCGTTCACGACGCTCGAGCCGCACCTCGGCGTCGTGCGCTTCGACGGTCACGAGCTCGTGCTCGCCGACATCCCCGGGCTCGTCGAAGGCGCTGCCGAGGGTCGCGGGCTGGGTCACACCTTCTTGCGACACGTCGAGCGTGCTCGCGTGCTCGTGCTGCTGCTCGACCTCGCCAGCGTCGAGGGACGCTCACCGGAGGAGCAGGAGCGCGTGCTCGTCGACGAGCTCGCGCGCTACCGCCCCGATCTCCTCGAGCGGCCGCGGCTCGTCGTCGGCAGCAAGGCCGACGTGGCGGCCGTGCCCTTCACCGGATTGCAGATCTCCGCCGTGACCGGGTCGGGCCTTCCACGGTTCCTGGGCACGCTCGCCACGATGGTCGAGGAGGCGCGTGCGTCCGAGCCGGTCGACGAGGGCTTCGTGGTGCATCGCCCTCGAGAATCGGGCTTCGCGATCGTTCGCGATGCCGACGGCGCCTATCGCGTGACGGGACGCTCGGCAGAGCGGGTCGTCGCCATGGCCGACCTCACGAACCCCGATGCGGTGGCCTATGTCCAGGATCGCTTCCGGAAGATGGGCGTCGAGCGTGCACTGGCCCGCGCCGGTGCGCACGAAGGCGACACCGTGCGCATCGGCGAGATCGAGCTCGAGTACGTCGAGGGCTTCGCGTGAGCGGGCTTCCGGTGACCAGTTGAGGACCGTCGTCAAGATCGGCACGTCGTCGATCACGACCGAGCGCGGCGAGCTCGACGACGCCCGCCTCGTGAAGCTCTGCGCCGAGATCGCGCAGGCCCGCCGCGGAGGCCACGAGGTAGTCGTCGTCTGCTCCGGCGCGATCGCAGCCGGCCTCCCAGCGCTGGGTCTCGATGCCCGACCCGCCGACATCGGCACGCTCCAGGCCGTCGCCGCCGTCGGACAGCCGCTGCTGATGGAGAGGATCGGGGCGATCCTGGGCGAACACGGGGTCGTGGCGGGCCAGGTGCTGCTCACACCGCACGACTTCGGGCACCGCACGCAGTACCTGCACGCCAGAGAAACGATCGGACGTCTCGTCGACTTGCTGGTCGTGCCCGTCGTCAACGAGAACGACACCGTCGCCGATGACGAGATCCGCTACGGAGACAACGACCGTCTTGCCGCGCTCGTGTCGCATCTCGTGGGCGCGGAGCTGCTCCTCCTGCTCACCGACACCGCGGGGCTCTTCACGGCCGACCCACGCCTCGACGAGCGCGCGTCGCTCATCGAGGAGATCGTCGAGGTCGACGAGGCGCTCGAGTCGGTGGCGGGGGGCGCCGGCACCGTGCGTGGCAGCGGCGGGATGGCGAGCAAGCTCGCCGCGGCGAAGATCGCCGTGTGGTCAGGTGTGCGAGTCGTCATCGCCGGAGCCGACGCTCCGGGGGTCGTGCTCGATGCCGTCGCGGGTCGCCCCGTCGGCACCGCGGTGCGGCCCCGCACGGATCGACTGTCGAGCCGAAAGCTCTGGATCGCGTTCGCGCGCGCCGCGGCCGGCCGGATCGTCGTCGACGGTGGGGCCCGCCGAGCGCTGACCGAGCAGGGGCGGTCGCTGCTGCCGGCGGGCGTCCTCTCGGTCGACGGCGACTTCGATGCCGAGGACGCGGTGGAGGTCGTGGCCGACGGCGAACCCTTCGCGAAGGGGATCGCTCGCTTCTCCGCCTCGGCCCTCCGGGATGTCGCCGGGCGGCGGACGAGTGAGCTCCCCGAGGGGTTGCCGCACGAGGTCGTCCACCGTGACGACCTCGTCGTGCT
>CAZHKE010000010.1:0-62645 GCA_964532485.1 uncultured Bifidobacteriaceae bacterium | reverse complement strand
AGCTCCCCGAGGGGTTGCCGCACGAGGTCGTCCACCGTGACGACCTCGTCGTGCTGCCTTGACTGCGTCGCTCGCTGCGGGCCGGGATGCCCGGCCCGCGGTCGCTCGCTTCGCTGCCGGCGCCCGCCCGACCCCGGCCGCGTCTGCCCCCTTGCCTTGCTTTCGGACGTGACGTCGGACACACTTCCTGCACTCGGCGCGTCGGTCGACGGGGGGAGGGCCCCGGTCCGCGAGGACCAGGCCCGAGACGACCGACACGTCCCGGGGGGTGCGAGGCCTGCGCCGGCGGCTCGTCCGCGACGGCGCGGCCTCGCGCCCCCCGCCTTCGTTGGCGCCCCAATTCTCCTGATCGCAGCGCGCGAAACGCCGGGCAGGCCGCGGAAAGCGCACAGATACACTCGATCCGTGCCGAGTGCGGTCGAAGAGCTGGGGCGGCGCGCCCGCGACGCGTCCCGTGTCCTGGCCCGCGCGTCCACCGTCGTCAAGAACACGGCGCTGCTCGCCGGCGCTGACCTGCTGGTCGACCGGGCGCCCGAGGTCCTCGACGCGAACGCCCGTGACCTGGCGACCGCGGAGGGTGACGGCCTGAAGGGCGCGGCGCTCGACCGTCTGCGGCTCGACGAGACCCGCCTCGAAGCCATGGCGGCCGGCTTGCGGCAGGTCGCAGCGCTCCCCGAGCCGATCGGCGAGGTGCTCGACGGCACGCGCCGCCCGAACGGTCTCGACATCGAGCGAGTGCGCGTCCCGCTCGGCGTCATCGCGATCATCTACGAGAACCGCCCCAACGTCACGAGCGACGCCGCCGGCATCTGTCTGAAGTCCGGCAACGCCGCGCTGCTGCGCGGTTCGTCGAGTGCCCTGCGTTCGAACCAGGCGATCGCAGATCTGCTCCGCGATGGCACCGTCAAAGCGGGGCTCCCGGCCGATGCGATCATCCTCGTCGAGGACACCGAGCACGAGACCGCCGTCGAGGTCATGCAGCTCGACGAGTACGTCGACTGCCTGATCCCCCGCGGGGGCCCCTCCCTGATCGAGAGCATCCGCGCCAACGCGACCGTCCCTGTGATCATCGACGGCGACGGCAACTGCCACGTGTACGTCGACGCGGCGGCCGATCTCGACACCGCCCTCGACATCGCGGTCAATGCCAAGACGAACCGGCCCGGCGTCTGCAACGCCGCCGAGTCTCTGGTCGTCCACCGTGACGTCGCCGAGGCCTTCGTGCCCCGAGTCGCGGGCGCGCTCGTCGACGCGGGAGTCGAGCTCCGGGGTGACGAGCCGGCACGGCTCCTCTTCCCGATGGGTACGGCGACCGATGACGACTTCGGTCGCGAGTTCCTCGCGCTCGAGATGGCCGTTGCCGTCGTCGCCGATCTCGACGCGGCGATCGAGCACGTGAACCGGTTCGGCACCGGTCACACCGAGGCGATCGTGACCCGCGACCTCGACGCGGCGCGGCGCTTCGCCCGCGAGGTGGATGCCGCGGTCGTGATGGTCAACGCGTCGACGCGCTTCACCGACGGCGAACGCTTCGGGTTCGGCGCAGAGATCGGCATCTCGACGCAGAAGCTCCACGCGCGCGGTCCCATGGGCCTTCGCGAGCTGACGACCTACAAGTACCTGGTCTGGGGCGACGGCCAGATCGTGCAGTGATCCGACCCTCGAGCAGGCGGCGACAGAGCAGAGATGGCTGAGCGCTTCGAATCGGTGCCCGACGTCACGGAACGGCTGCGCGAGGTCGACTACCTCGCCGACGCCAACATCTCGGGGGTCGTGTACCTCGCCGACCGCCTGGAGAAGCCCGTCCTCGTCGAAGGACCGGCCGGCGTCGGCAAGACGGAGCTCGCGAAGGCGATCGCGCGGATCGGCGGCGCCCGGCTGATCCGGCTCCAATGCTACGAGGGTCTCGACGAGGCGAAGGCGCTGTACGAGTGGAACTACAAGAAGCAGCTGCTGCGCATCCAGGCCGACCGGGAGCACGAGACCAGCTGGGAGGTCGTCGAATCCGACATCTTCTCCGAGCCGTTCCTGCTCACGCGCCCGTTGTTGGAGGCGATCCGAGCCGAGGAACCGGTCGTCCTGCTCATCGACGAGGTCGACCGCGTCGAGATCGAGACCGAGGCGCTGCTCCTCGAGGTGCTGTCCGACTTCCAGGTCTCGATCCCCGAGCTCGGCACGATCACCGGGACACAGCGGCCGATCGTGGTGCTCACGTCGAACAACACGCGTGAGCTCTCCGAGGCGTTGAAGCGCCGCTGCCTCTACCTGCACATCGACTATCCCGATCTCGACCGGGAGCGCGACATCGTGCGGGTGCGGGTGCCGGAGATCGACGACGAGCTTGCCGAGCAGGTCGCCCGCGTCGTCCGCTCCATCCGCGAGCTCGACCTCAAGAAGGCACCGTCGATCTCCGAGACGATCGACTGGGCGCGCACGCTGCTGTTCCTCGGTCGCAAGGAGATCTCGCCGGAGGTCATCGGCGAGACGCTCCACGTGCTGCTCAAGTACCAATCCGACATCGCCAAGGCCCGCAAGGAACTCGTGCCGGACGCGACGTGACCGCACTGGACGACTGCGAGTGACGTTGTCGGGCCCCCACCCGCCCATCGCCGGCGCCTCCGGCGCCGGCAGCCGAACGAGCGCCCGCGCCACAGGTACCCTGCGGCGCAGCGAGTGAGGCAGTAGAGGTGATGCTTGACGTCCTGCAGGGGTTCGTGCACGAGCTGCGCGGCGCGGGGCTGCCGGTGTCGATGACCGAGAACCTCGACGCGATGCACGCGGTCGAGCACATCGACATCTCCGAGCGCGACGTGTTCAAGGCCGCGCTCGGAGCGACGCTCGTCAAGCATCACAACCACTGGAAGGCGTTCGAGACCGTGTTCGACGTCTACTTCTCGCTCTGGTCGCCCGGCGTCGGCGGCGAGGACGGCATCGAGGGCGACGACCTCTGGGAGTCGCTCCTCTCCGAGGCGTCCGGCGGCGGCGGTGGAGGCCAGATGGACCGCGAGGAGCTGGCCCAGATGCTCCTCGACGCGTTGATGAGCGGCGACCGAGATGCGCTCCGCCAGCTTGCGGCGATGGCCGTGACGATGTTCGCCGGCATGGAGCCGGGTCGGCCCGTGGGCGGCACGTACTACCTCTACCGGACGCTCCGACAGCTCGATCTCGACGATCTCGGTGCGCGCATGATGGGGCGAGCTCGCGACGGCGGGACGGTGGACGAGGGCGAGCTGGGCGAGCGACTCCAGCGTGAAGACTTCGACGCTCGGCTTCGCGAGCTCAAGGAGCTCGTCGAAGCCGAGATCCGCCGCCGCCTCGTGGCCGACCGCGGCGTCGAGGCGATGGCGCGGACGCTGCGGAAGCCCTTGCCCGAGGACGTCGACTTCATGCACGCGTCGCGCGACGAGATGCTCGCGCTGCAGCGCGCGATCTACCCGCTCACGCGTGCGCTCGCGGCGCGCCTGGCGCAACGACGACGCCGCCGCCACCGCGGCACCCTCGACTTCCGCAAGACCGTGCGCGCCTCGCTCTCGTACGGCGGTGTCCCGGCAGAGCCGAAGTTCAAGAACCCGCACCCGTCGAAGCCCGAGATCATGGTCATCGCCGACATCTCCGGCTCAGTGGCGAGCTTCGCCCGGTTCACGCTCCAGTTCGTCTACGCGATGGCGAGCCAGTTCTCGAAGGTGCGCTCGTGGGTCTTCATCGACGGCATCGACGAGGTCACGCGCTTCTTCCAGGAAGGCGACGACGTCATGGAGGCGGTGCATCGCGTCAACACCGAGGCCGACGTGGTGTGGGTCGACGGGCACTCCGACTACGGTCACGCCCTCGAGGCCTTCCACGACCGCCACCACAGCGAGGTCACACCGAAGTCGTCGATCATCCTGCTCGGTGACGCCCGCAACAACTACCACGCGTCGCAGGCCTGGGTCCTCGAGTCGCTCCGAAAGCGCGGCAAGCACGTCTACTGGCTCAACCCCGAGCCGCGCGGCTACTGGGACACCGGCGACTCGATCATCTCCGACTACGTGCCGTACTGCGACGGCGTCTACGAGTGCCGGAACCTGCGACAGCTCGAGAGCTTCGTCACGACGGTCGCGGAGGACTGAGCCGCCGCGCCCGGTACTCGGCGATCGCGTCCTGGTGGTCGACGATCGGGCTGGGGTACGCGCGCCGCGCTCTCGTCTCCGGATCGGGATCGAGCGCTGCTCGGCCTTCGACGTCGGCCAGCTCATCGACGTAACGCCGCACGTAGTCACCCCGGGGGTCGAAGCGCGTGCCTTGGCGGGAGGGGTTCAACACTCGCCGGTGGCTTGTGTCGGTCCCGGTTCCGGCCGTCCACTGCCAGTTGAGGTTGTTGTTGGCGACGTCCCCGTCGACGAGCCAGTCGAGGAAGTGCCGCGAACCGACGCGCCAGTCGACGAGCAGGTCCTTCGTGAGGAACGATGCGACGATCATCCGCGCGCGGTTGTGCATGAAGCCCTCGCGCAGCAGCTGGCGCATCCCCGCGTCGACGACCGGGTATCCGGTGCGCCCCTCCTTCCATCGTTGCACCGCGTCGGTGTCCTCGCGCCAGTACACATCGCCACCCCGGTAGTTGGACGAAGCCGCGTCGGGACGTGCCTGCAGGAGCTGGTGGAAGAAGTCGCGCCAGCACAGCTGGCGCGCGAGCTCCTCGCCACCGGGTCGCTCGCGCACGGCGGTCGCGACCTCCGTCGCCGAGATGCACCCGAAGTGCAGGTACGGGCTCAACCGGGACGTGGCGGCACCCGGCAAGTCGTCGCGCGCGTCGGGGTAGGCCGCCAGATCGTGTTCCAGCCAACCGTCGAACCTTGCGCGCGCCGCGGTCTCGCCACCGGGTGCGACGTCCGGGCTCGAGGCGCCCCTGCACACATCGGTGAGATCGGGAAGAGAAGTCGTGCCCGCTGACCGTCCCGCTTCGAGGCGAGTCGGCGCTCTCGCGAGCGGCGCCAGGGATGATGCTGCCCACCGCCGCCAGTACGGGGTGAAGATCTTGTAGTGGTCGCCACCGGCCGGGACGAGCGCTCCCGGCGAGACCACCGTGATCCCCGGATCGCGCACGACCGCGATGCGCTCCCGGGCCGCGGCGCGTTCGAGCTTTCCGAGCCGGGCCTGTGCATAGGCGCTCACGTCCTGGGCCACGCGCACTGTCGATGCACCCACGAGGCGAGCCGCGCTGATCACCTCGTCGACCCACACGCCGCGGCGGACCGAGAGCTCGCTGCCGAGCGACCGGAGCGATCCGTCGAGATCGGAGAGGCACTGCAACAGGAAGCGAGTGCGGTTCGGTCGGTTGCATGCGCTCGCGAGGATCGCGTCGTCGAGCACGAAGAGCGCGGTGAGCGGCGCGCCTGCGTGCGCGGCGTCGGCGAGCGCCGGATGGTCGGCGACGCGCAGGTCGCGGGTGAACACCGCGACGACCGGATCCACGCCCCGGGTCTACCTCTCGAGCAACGTCCAGGCTCGATCGGCGATGCGGGCGAGTGCCAGGAGCTGGAGCCGCTCCCGACGGCGGAACGCCTGGCCGTCGCGCCCGGCGAGCACCGTCGCGTCGTGGTCGGGTAGCAGCGCGACCATCAGGTCGTCGGGGCCGGTGGTGCCGTCTGCGACCTTCGGCGATGCCGCAGTCCCGGTCGCGAGGGCCGAGAGGAACTCGACGGCCGGTGCGTGATCGCCCGCGGCCGCGGCGACCGTCTCGCCGACGAGCAGCACGCACCAGTCCGCGAGGAACTCGTGCCGGAGGTGCCCGACCAGCGTCCCGGTGAGCGCCTCGATGGAGCTCGCCTCACAGAGCACCTCGGCCGACTCGAGCGCGTCGAGCCGGGCATCGGGGAAGGCGGCGACGACGCGGAACTGCTCGACGGAGGTCCCGTCGACCTGCTCGATCTCGCGGGTCAACAGCTCCAGCACGTCGAGGTTCGGGAGCACCACCGCGAACTCGTCGACGGCGATGCCCTCGGAGCGCTCCAGCACGTCCACGCCGACGATGTCGCCGCCGACGGAACCGATGCGTGCGGCGACGAGGCCCAACGCACCGGGGCGATCCGGCAGCCAGACGCGCACCAGCACGTGCGTCTCGAGCTCCTCGCCAACGCTCGCCTCACCCACGGGAGCAGGGTAGGTCCGGTCACGTGGCGTCCGTGTTGCGGATTCGTGAACCGTATGCTCCCGAAATGGACGCAGCGTCCGGGTCGCGCGAGGCCGTCGGTGTTCTCGGGGGCACGTTCGACCCGATCCATGTGGGCCACGTCGTAGCGGCGTCCGACTGCCGCGCCCGGCTCGCCCTGGATCGCGTGCTCCTCGTCGTGGCGGGCGACCCGTGGCAGAAGCGGGGGCGCGTCGTCGCGAGCGCGACCGACCGCCTCGCCATGGTGGAGGCCGCCGTCGCGGACATCGCCGGTCTCGAATCCAGCGCTGTCGAGGTCGAGCGTGTCCGCGCGTCGGTGACCGCCGACACGCTCGAGGCGTTGACGCGCCCCGACCGCACGTTGCACCTGCTGCTCGGGGCGGATGCAGTCGCCAACATGTCGACGTGGCGACGTCTCGACGAGACCAAGTCGTTGGCGCACCTCGTCGTGATCGAGCGCGCGGGTGAACACGCGGACCCGCCGGGCGCGGGTTGGAGCGTCGAGCACGTCACGATCCCGCGACTCGACGTGTCGTCGTCCGAGATTCGCGAGCGGCTGGCGCGTGGCTTCCCGGTCGACGGGCTCGTGCCGCCGGCTGTGGTGCGTGTCATCGCTGATCGCGGCCTCTATGCTGCGACCAGATGAGCACAGGTCCCGCGACGAACCGGGTCTGGAACGGAACCGCTTGACCGGTTCCTCCCCACCGTCGATCAGCCGGGCGCTCGTCGCCGCCGAAGCGGCAGCCGACAAGATGGCGCACGACATCGTCGTGCTCGACGTCGGCGAGATCATCTCGATCATCGACTGCTTCGTGATCGCGAGCGCGTCGAACGCTCGACAGGCTCGTACGGTGATCGACGAGATCCAAGCGGAGCTGCGCGAGCACGACGGCTCCAAGCCGTTCGGTGTCGAGGGACTCGACGACGCGTCGTGGATGCTGCTCGACTACGGCGACATCGTCGTGCACGTGTTCCTCGACGAGACGCGCGCCTACTACGACCTCGATCGCCTCTGGGCGGACGCCTCGCGCATCCCGTTCGACGAGCCGCCGCGCGTCGCGATGGGTGAGGCACGGTAGCCAGAGCTAGCTCGACGCGCGCTCCGCGGCGGTTCCATCCGTGAGGTACGGGCGCATCGGCACACCGCGATCCGCAAGCCCCTGCTTGAGCTCCTGCACACCGAGGTTCCGGTCGAAGCGCGGTGAGTAGAGGATCGAGCTGATGATCGCCGCCTGGGCCCCGCCGATCGTGAGTCCGCCGGCGATGTGCTCGACGGTGCCCGCTCCTCCGGATGCGATGATCGGGAGGTTCACCGCGTCGGCGACCGCCCGGGTGATCTCGAGGTCGTAGCCCGATGCCGTGCCGTCGCGGTCGATGCTGTTCACGACGATCTCGCCGGCGCCGAGATCCTCGCCCCGGCGCACCCAGTCGAGCGCGTCCAGCCCGGTCGGTGTCCGAGCACCGTCGATGAAGACCTCGTAGCCGCTCGGGATCCCCTCGCGGACACCGACGCACTTCACCTGGGTGCTCAGCACGATGCACTGCCGACCGAACGCCTCGGCGCCATCTCGGATGATGGCGGGGTCGCGCACTGCCATGGAGTCGATGCTGATCTTCTCGGCGCCGGCCTTCAGCACCTCGAACATGTCATCGACCGAGCGGATGCCTCCGCCGACCGTGAACGGCACGAACACCTCTCGAGCTACCGACCGCACGACGGGGAGGTCGATCATGCGGCGCTGCGCGCTGGCCATGATGTCGTAGAAGACGATCTCGTCGATCTGGTCGTCGTAGAGCGATCGGGCGAGGTCGGCCGCCGGCGCGACGTCGATGTTGTCCTGGAACTGCTGTGCCTTCGTGACCCGTCCGTCGACGACGTCGAAGCACGCGATGAGACGCTTCGTCAGCATCAGGGCTCCCATCGCGCGAAGCCGGTGAGGATCTCCAGGCCCAGCGTGCCGCTCTTCTCGGCGTGGAACTGCGTGGCGACGATGTTCTCGTGCGCGACCACCGAGCAGAACTCGATGCCGTACTCCGTCGTGCCGATCACGGCGTCCGCGTCGGTGGGCGCCGCGTAGTACGAGTTCACGAAGTAGCAGTGGCCCTGGTCGGGGAACCTCGCGGTGACGGGGTGGGCGCGGGCGAGGCACACGCCGTTCCAGCCGATCTGGGGAACGCGGAGGGAGTCGTCGAACCGGTGGACGGTTCCCGGGACCCAGCCCAGGCACCGGGCGTCGCCTTCCTCCGAGTGCTCGAACAGCACCTGCAGCCCGATGCAGATGCCGAGGAACGGGACGCCGTCGCGCCGAACCCGCTGCGTG
This sequence comes from uncultured Bifidobacteriaceae bacterium, assembly GCA_964532485.1. Taxonomy (GTDB): domain Bacteria; phylum Actinomycetota; class Acidimicrobiia; order IMCC26256; family PALSA-555; genus DATBSK01. The sequence goes on along the minus strand of CAZHKE010000010.1, from coordinate 54,176 downwards.
AGCGGCTCCAGGAGACCAGATCCGGCGAGGGAGTCGAGAGTGGCGCGCGCGGCGCCGACCCCCGGTAGGACCAGACGGTCGCACTGGTCGAGCTCATCGGCCTTCGTGACCAAGCGGTGGTCGAGGCCGAGGCGCTCCAGCGCGTACCCGACGCTCGGGGCGTTGCCGGCTCGGTAGTCGATGACACCGATCATGTCGAAGCGAGGGTACGCGGTCGACGAGCGCGATCGCGACGGGAAAGCGTGGCCGCACGCGCGGCGAGACCGATGCGAGCCTCGCGAGCGCGGCGCCTCGTGTCGAAGCCGACGCCGTTGCGGCCCGCGTGGGCCTGCTCGCGCACGACCACAGGCGCCATCGTGGCGTCACTGGCCACGGAGGAGCCACAGGTGGCGTCGGCAGAGCCCGTGGGCACGCCGCAGCGCGTCACAGCCGTCGACGGTGCACGGCCGCCGTCGCTTCGCCGAGCGCTCCCAGTACTTCAGCAGCTCGGCCTTCCACACGAGGTACTGCGTGCGCTTGTACGACTCGGGGAGGTGCTCGTCCATGAACGGGATGGTGACCGCGAGGTGGTCGCGCATGGACTGGACCGCGAACGTCACCTCGTCGTCGTAATGGGGCTTACGGCGCGGGGAATGGTGGATCGACCCGACGCCGAGGAACCTGTGGAGCATCTCGCACGTGCACGAGTCGACCGCACCGAGCCCGACCGCGAAGACGAACTTGGGTGGCGTTCCCGATCGGAAGAACGTCCCCTCCGCGGCGACGAAGCCACCGACGAAGTCGGCTGCGGTCTCAGTAGCCGGTCGCTCTGTAGTAGTGGCTTCGACACAGCCCGCGCCCGCGTACCGGACGGTCGCATCCCGGCGCCGAGCAGCTCGACGGGCCGAAACCGATACGCGTCGGATGCGCCTCCTCATATGCAGAGAACCGCTCGCGCCAACGATCGAACTGCATGCGCTTGGCGCACGGGAGGAGGTGCTCTTCGAAGAAGGGAATCGTAACGTTGCGATGCGCAAGGCGCGAACTGATGCTGTACCGGCTGATCGGCTGCCAGCGCGGATTGCTCGAGCGTCGCTCCTCGATGCACCCGACACCGAGCATTGCTTGCATCGCGACCAGAAGAGGTCGGTCGCGACTGGCGATCGCGACACCGAACACGAAGCGCAAGCGCCGCGAACCGTCCTTGCGCGTTGGTGGGTCATCCGTGGTCACGCTGAACGACCCTTCGCCGGCGACGAAGCCGGCGATTGCGGATGGAGACGGGCTGCCCGAGGTGGAGGCGATGGGACTCGAACCCACGAAACCTCCTGCATGCCATGCAGGCGCTCTACCAACTGAGCTACGCCCCCAGGGTTCAACGTCCAGGTTACCGGCCGCCATCCTGGCTTCGAACTCGTCGCACACCGAACACATGTTCCTGAGCGTGCCGCGGGGGTGTGACGACGAGACCGAGCGCGCGCGACCCGCGTCGCTACGCTCGCCGCGTGAGCGAGGACGCGCCTACAGCCGACAGCGCGCCGGCGCACCGGTACAACGCGCGCCTCGCGAACGAGATCGAGGCCCGCTGGCAGGACTACTGGGACGAGCACCACACGTTCTGGACGCCGAACCCGACCGGGCTGCTGAGCGACGGCTTCGACGCCGCAGCCGGGCGCGAGCGGCTGTACGTGCTCGACATGTTCCCCTACCCGAGTGGTGCCGGGCTCCACGTCGGCCACCCGCTGGGCTACATCGGCACCGATGTCTACGCCCGGTTCCACCGCATGAACGGGTGCAACGTGCTGCACGCGCTCGGGTACGACGCGTTCGGCCTGCCGGCCGAGCAGTACGCGCTCGAGACGGGGCAGCACCCCCGGGACGCGACGGAGGCGAACGTGGCGACGATGCGCCGCCAGCTCCGGGCACTCGGCCTCGGGCACGACTCGCGCCGAAGCGTCTCGACGACCGACGTCAGCTACTACCGCTGGACACAGTGGATCTTCCTCCAGATCTTCAGCTCCTGGTACGACGACGAGGTCGATCGCGCGCGACCGATCGCAGAGCTGGAAGGGGCGTTCGAGTCGGGCGCCCGCGCACCGGTATCGGATGCGAACCCCGAGGGACTCGCGTGGTCAGAGCTCGACGAGCGGGCACGTCGGGCCGTCGTCGACTCCTACCGGCTCGCGTACCTCGAGCAGGCGCCCGTCAACTGGTGCCCCGGGCTCGGCACGGTCCTCGCCAACGAGGAGGTGACGGCCGAGGGTCGTAGTGACCGTGGCAACTTCCCGGTGTTCAAGAAGCCGCTGAAGCAGTGGAAGCTCGCGATCACCAGGTACGCCGACCGCCTGCTCGCAGACCTCGATGCGGTCGACTGGTCCGAGCCCATCAAGACCATGCAGCGCAACTGGATCGGACGCAGCACCGGTGCGCTCGTGACGTTCCCCGTCGAGGAGCACGAGGGCCTGGCGATCGAGGTGTTCACCACCCGTCCCGACACGCTCTTCGGCGCGACGTACATGGTGCTCGCGCCCGAGCATCCGCTCGTCGACGAGATCGTTCCCAACGACTGGCCGGACGCGACGCTCACCGATGCGAGGACGGGGATCCCGCCGTCGTGGCGCGGGATCTTCGGCACCGACGTCCTCCCGCCCGAGGCAGTGCGGCGCTACCGCGAGTTCGCGGCCCAGAAGTCCGAGCTCGAGCGCCAGGCCGAAGGCCAGGACAAGACCGGTGTGTTCACCGGCGCGTTCGCCCGCAACCCCGTGAACGACCGGGTGATCCCGATCTTCATCGCCGACTACGTCCTCATGGGCTACGGGACCGGGGCGATCATGGCGGTGCCGGGTCAGGACGAGCGCGACTGGGCGTTCGCCGTGGAGTTCGACCTGCCGATCATCCGCACGGTTCAGCCGCCCGAGGGGTTCGACGGCGACGCCTTCCTCGGCGACGGACCCGCGATCAACAGCGGTTTCCTCGATGGGCTTCACGTCGCCGACGCCAAGGCGCGCATCACCGCGTGGCTGGAGCAAGACGGCTACGGCGAGCCGAACGTCACGTACAAGCTGCGCGACTGGCTCTTCAGCCGGCAGCGCTACTGGGGCGAGCCCTTCCCCATCGTCTACGACGAGGCCGGCAACCCCCGTGCCGTGCCCGACGATGCACTCCCCGTCGAGCTCCCCGAGCTCGACGACTTCCGGCCGGTCGCGCACGACCCCGACGATGCCGACAGCGATCCCGAACCGCCGCTCGCGCGCGCCGAGCAGTGGCTCGAGGTCGAGCTCGATCTCGGCGACGGCCCGAGGCGCTACGTCCGGGAGACGAACACGATGCCCCAGTGGGCGGGGTCCTGCTGGTACTACCTGCGATACCTCGACCCGACGAACGAGGACGCGTTGGTCGACCCCGAGGTCGACCGGTACTGGATGGCCGACCGCGACGGCACCGGCAGCGGCGGCGTCGACCTCTACGTGGGCGGCGTCGAGCACGCCGTCCTGCATCTCCTCTACGCCCGCTTCTGGCACAAGGTGCTGTACGACCTCGGCCACGTCTCGAGCCTCGAGCCGTTCCACCGGCTCTACAACCAGGGGTACATCCAAGCACCGGCGTTTCGTGACCAGCGCGGGCTCGCGGTCGAGGCGAGCGAGGTCGTCGAGCGCGACGGCGCCTTCTTCCACGACGAGGCGCCGGTCACGCGCGAGTTCGGCAAGATGGGCAAGAGTCTGAAGAACGTCGTGACGCCCGACGACATCTACCGTGACTACGGTGCGGACACGCTGCGGCTCTACGAGATGTCGACGGGCCCGCTCGACGCGAGCCGGCCGTGGAGCACGAGCGACATCATCGGCGTGCACCGCTTCTTGCAGCGGCTCTGGCGCAACATCGTCGACGAGGACACCGGCCGGTCGCGCGTTGGCACCGAGCAGCCCGACGACGAGACGCGCAAGCTCCTGCACCGCACGATCGCGTCGGTGCGTGACGATATGGCGGGCTTGAAGTTCAATACCGCGGTCGCGAGGCTGACGGAGCTGAACAACCGACTCACGCAGATCGGTGAGCGCGACGGAGCCCCGGTCGAGGTCGCCGAGGCGCTCGTCCTCATGGTCGCTCCGCTCGCGCCGCACATCGCCGAGGAGCTCTGGCAGCGACTCGGTCACTCGGGATCGCTGGCCTACGAGCCGTTCCCCGTCGCCGACGCGTCCTATCTCGTCGACGAGTCCGTCGAGATCCCGGTCCAGGTGAACGGCAAGGTCCGGGCGCTCGTCGTGGTGCCCGCCGACGCGTCCGACGCCGAGCTCGAGGCCGCAGCACGCGCCGAGCCCCGCATCGCCGAGATCGTCGAAGGCATGACGGTTCGCAAGGTCGTCGTCGTACCGGGCCGGCTCGTGAACCTCGTCGTCTCGGCCTGATCCGATCAGGCTGAACGCGTCACATCCGGGCGGCGCGCGCTTCCTCCGTCGTGCCGCGCCCGAGCGGGCCGGCGGCCCCGATCCGGGTCCGAACAGGAGCCGATCCTGCCCGAGCGCCCCGAACCATCACGAACGATCGCATCTGGTACCGCCGACCCCGCCTTCTGGGGCGACGAGCGGCCCCGCGCCCGCCGAGCCGGCCGACCCCGCCGGCCGCTTCCCGACGGCCCCTTCGAGCGGCTCCGCGACCTCCTCTCTGCCTGGCGGACGGACGCACGCGCCGGTCTGGTCGTGCTCGCGGTCGTCGCGGTGGTGGCGGGCGTCGTCTGGTACCAGATCGGCGTCGGCGGTGCCGACGCGCCTCCACCCCGTCGTTCGGTCGCGGCGCCGACGAGCACCGCGACCTCCCCGGCGACGGATCGCGAGCCAGTCGGGACGCCCGACGCCGACACGGGTCAGGTCGTGGTGCACGTCGCGGGCGCGGTCACGCATCCGGGCGTCGTCGAGCTCGACGCCGACGCGCGCGTGATCGACGCGGTCGAGGCCGCTGGTGGCGCGCTGGCCACCGCAGACCTCGATCGCCTGAACCTCGCGGCCAAGCTGACCGACGGGCAGCGCGTCCTGGTGCAGAACGTCGGTGATCCACCTGCGCCCGACCTGGCGACGGGCGGCGAGCAGGGCACGACGGCCGCGGAGACGCCCGGCGCGCTCGTCGACCTCAACACCGCCACCTCCGAGCAGCTCGAGGAGCTCCCGGGCATCGGGCCGGTGCTGGCGGAGGCCATCCTCACCGAGCGTGCACGGCGTGGGGGGTTCCGCAACGTCCTGGAGCTGCGCGACGTGCGGGGGATCGGCGAGAAGCGCTTCGCCGATCTGGTCGACCTCGTCACCGTCTGATCAGCCACACCACAGTGGACGCCCGCGTCGCCTACGTCGCCCCGGCGGCCGCGGCTGCGGGGATCCTCCTCGGCGACGCGCGGGGTGCGGCGCCGGCAGCCGAGGTCGTGGCGCTCGCCGGGTCGGTCGCCGCGCTGCTGCTGCTCGTGCGTGCGCGCCCGTTGCGGACGCTGCTCTTCCTCTCGGTGCTCGTCGCCGCCGGCTGCGCGCTCGAGCAGCGTGCGCTCGACGGTCTCGAGCACGGAGCCGTCGTCGACGCCGCCGACACGCGAGCCGAGACCACAGTCACCGCAACGCTCCTCGGCGACCCGACGGGGACGCGCTGGTCGGCTCGTGCACTCGCCGCTGTCGAGCGTGCCCGCATCGACCCGAGCGCTTCCGACCGTCTCACGCGCACGAACGAGCGGCGCACCGTCCTGCTGGTCGGTGACGGGGACGCGGTGGGTCGTCTCGCGGTGCTCGCCGCCGGCGACCGCGCCGTGCTGCGCGGGTGGCTGCGCCCCCTCGAGGAGTACGACCAGCGGCTCCGCTGGAAGCACGCGGCGGCGCGCCTCGACGTGCTCGAGCTCGTCGCGGTCACCCCGTCGGCGGGGTTGCTCGCCACCGTGGCGAGCTCGGGCCGTGACGTCGTGCTGGAGGGCACCGACCTGCTCCCCGCGGACGAGCGTGCCCTGGTCGCGGGCTTCCTGCTGGGCGACACGCGTGACCTCGATCCCGCGGTGCTGGAGCAGTTCCGCGCCGCCGGCCTCTCGCATCTGCTCGCGGTCTCCGGTGCCAACGTGGCGTTCGTGCTCGCGCTGCTCGGGCCGCTGCTGCGACGCTCGCCCCGAGGGGTGCGCGTCGCGCTCACGTTGGCGACGCTCGCGGTGTTCGGCGCGATGACGCGGTGGGAGCCGTCGGTGCTGCGTGCCTGTGCGATGGCCGCGTGCGCCGTGCTCGCCATCCATGTCGGTCGTCCCGCGACCGGGGTCCGGGTCCTCGCGCTCGCGGTGACGGCGCTCCTCCTCGTCGATCCGTTCCTGCTCCGCTCGGTCGGCTTCCAGCTCTCGTGCGGTGCAAGCGCGGGGATCGCGCTCCTGGCCGTGCCGTTCGCGCATCGCCTGCGCGGACCGGCGTGGTTTCGCGAATCGCTCGGGACCACGGCCGCGGCGCAAGTCGGTGTTGCCCCCGTGCTGCTTCCCGTGTTCGGATCGCTGCCCCTCGTCTCGCTGCCCGCCAACCTGCTCGCGGTGCCTCTCGCGGGACCGCTGACGATGTGGGGGCTCACCGCGGGAGCGGTCGCGGGGATGATCCACGAGGTCGTGCCGCCCCTCGCGACGCTGCTGCAGCTGCCCACCCGGCTCCTCGCGGAAGGGGTGCTCGGGCTCGCCGCGCTGGCCAGCGAGGTCCCGGTCGCGGTCGATGCTCGAGGGGTGGCAGCGATCGTGGGCGCGGGTGCGGTCGGCGCGCTGTCCCTGAGGGTCCTCCGGCATCGCCGTCGTATGCTCCGCGAGCGTGCGGTGGTCGTTCCGACTCGGTGAGGTCGTGCACGACCTCACCGCTCGGACGCTGGTGATGGGCATCCTCAACCGAACGCCGGACTCGTTCTTCGACCACGGGTCGACCTACGCGCTCGACGACCTGGTGACCAGGGCCGAGCAGCTGGCTTCCGAGGGCGCCGACGTCCTCGACATCGGCGGCGTCAAGGCGGGGCCCGGGCCCGAGGTGACCGAGGACGACGAGCTCGATCGCGTGGTCCCGGCCATCGAGGAGGTCCGCGCACGCGTCGACGTGGCGATCTCGGTGGACACCTGGCGCGCCGCGGTGCTGGAAGAGGCGTGCCGGGCGGGAGCGGTCGTCGGCAACGACATCAGCGGCTTCGCCGACCCCGACTACCTCGGCGTCGCTGCAGAGCACGACGTGTCGGTCGTCGCGACGCACATCCGACTCGCTCCGAGGGTCGCCGATCCGGACCCGCACTACGACGACCTGCTCGGTGACGTGCGTGCGTTCCTCGTCGAGCGGGGAGCGCGTGCCGAGGCGGCGGGTCTCGCGCCGGAGCAGGTCGCGATCGATGCCGGGCTCGACCTGGGCAAGACCCCCGCGATGAGCGCGCTGCTCCTGCGCGAGAGCGACGTGCTCGCCCGATGCGGCTACGCGCTGCTGCTCTCCGCGTCGAACAAGCGATTCCTCGGTGACCTCCTGTCGCTCGATCTCGACGATCGCCGTGAAGCGTCGTTGGCCGCAGTGGCGTACGGGGTAGCCCACGGTTGCCGGATCGTCCGGGTCCACGACGTCGCCGGGAGCGTGCGAGTCTGCCGGACCGTGGAGGCCGTGCTCGCCGAGACGGGCAGTGGGGAGCTCGCACGATGAGCGTGCACCTGGTCCGCGGCGACGACCCGATCCTGCGCGATCAGGCGGTGGCGCGCCTCGTCGACGAGCTGCTCGGCGACGTCGACCGCACGATGGCACTCGAGGACTTCACGATCCCCGCGCGCGGGATGGCCGAGGGCGACGCCGGTGGCGCCGACGCGCGCATCGCGGTCGTCGACAGCGTGCTCAACGCCGCGACGACGCTGCCGTTCGGGAGCGAGCGGAGGGTCGTCGTGCTCCGCGAGATCGGACTCCTCGCCGCCGGCGAGGTCGCGCCGCTCGTCCGGTATGCCGAAGACCCGGTCGAGACGACCGAGCTGGTGCTCGTCGTCGGTGGTGGCCGCACGTCCAAGGCGCTCGAGGACGTGGTCAAGGTGCACGGCACCGCGCATGCCCCCGAGGCGACGAAGCCTCAGGACGTGGTGGCGCACGAGCTGGCCGACGCGGGGCTCGAGCTGCGCCCGGACGCGGCGAAGGCGCTGCTCGCGCACGTCGGCAGCGACGCAGGCCTCGTGCCCGGGATCGTCGACACGCTCGTGGCTGCTCATGGTCCGGAGTCGACCCTCGACGTGGAGGCCGTCACGCCCTACCTCGGCGGTCAGGGCACGGTCCCGGTCTGGGATCTCACGAACGCGATCGAGAAGGGCGATGTCGCGACTGCGCTGGAGGTCCTGCAACGGATGCTCACGGTCACCAGTCCGACGCAGCCGACGGCTGACCACCCGCTGCGGATCATCGGGTTGCTGCACTCGCAGTACCGCAAGCTGCTCGTGCTCGACGACGCCGCGGTGCGAACGGCCGAGGACGCGGCCGCCGCGCTCGGCGGGCGCACGAGCCCGAACGCGGCGCGCTTCCGGCTCCGCCAAGCGCGGGCGCTGGGCACCGACGGGCTGCGTCAGGCGTTCGAACACCTCGCCCGCGCCGACCTCGACGTCAAGGGTGAGCGGGCGATCCCCGGAGATGTCGTGGTGCAGGTGCTCGTGGCACGCCTGGCCGCACTCAACGCCCGAGCGGGAGCCGGCTCGACCGGCACCGGGGCGAGCAGGCCGCGCCGCGGTGGTGGGCGCAAGAAGCGGGGCTAGCCACCGCCCTTGGCGGCGCGCTTCATCAGTCGGGACGTGCGCCGCGCCGCCTGGTTCTTGTGGATGCCGCCCTTGGCGGCGGCCTTGCCGAGTCGCTTCTGCGCGAGGCGGAGGGTCTCGGGCGCATCGGCGTCACCCGACCGCACCGCCTCGTCGGCGGCCTTGATGCGCGTCTTGAGCTCGGACCGGACGGCCTTGTTGCGCACGCGCCGAGCTTCGTTCTGGCGGTTGCGCTTGATCTGACCCTTGATGTTCGCCACGACGGCAGCCTTCGAGAGATCGCTGAGGGGACTCTCCAGGCTACTCGCCTGCGAGACTCGACGGCATGTCGGCGACGTCGTTCGAGCGGTTCCGCGCGCTGAGCATCATCGCCCACATCGACCACGGCAAGTCCACGCTCGCCGACCGCATCCTCGAGCTCTGCGGCGCCGTCGACGAGCGGTCGATGCGAGCGCAGTACCTCGACACGATGGACCTCGAGCGTGAGCGCGGCATCACTATCAAGGCCCAGAACGTGCGGGTGCGGTGGCGGGACCACGATCTCCACCTGATCGACACTCCCGGCCACGTCGACTTCGGGTACGAGGTCTCACGCAGCCTGGCCGCCTGTGAGGGCGTCCTGCTCCTCGTGGACGCCGCCCAGGGCATCGAGGCCCAGACGCTCGCCAACTGCTACGCGGCGCTCGAGGCCGACCTCACGATCATCGCCGTGCTGAACAAGATCGATCTCCCTGCCGCCGAGCCCGACCGGCGCGCCGCCGAGATCGAGCGGGTCCTCGGCATCCGGGCCGACGAGATCCTGCGCATCTCCGCGAAGACCGGCCTCGGTGTCCCCGAGCTTCTCGACGCCATCGTCGAGCGGATCCCGGCGCCGAAGGGCGATGCCGATGCCGCGCTCCAGGCGCTGATCTTCGACTCGTACTACGACACCTATCGCGGCGTCGTGAGCGCGGTACGCGTGTTCAACGGGACGCTCGTGAGCGGGTCGCGCCTCCGGTACGTGCAGGCCAACGCGCAGCACGAAGCCGAGGAGGTGGGCATCCGCACCCCCGAGCCGGTGCCCGTGGCGTCGCTCGGCCCCGGAGAGGTCGGCTACCTCATCGCCGGCATCAAGGCGGTCGGTCAGGCCCGCGTCGGCGAGACGGTCACCAACCCGTCCCGTCCCGGCGATCCCTTGCCCGGCTACCGCGACCCGAAGCCGATGGTCTTCTGTGGGCTCTATCCCGTCGTCGGCGACGAGTACGCGGAGCTGCGCGAGGCACTCGAGCGGCTGCGACTCAACGATTCGTCATTCACGTACGAGCCCGAGACCTCGGGCGCGCTCGGGTTCGGGTTCAGGTGCGGGTTCCTCGGGCTGCTGCACATGGAGATCATCCGGGAGCGTCTCGAGCGCGAGTACGACCTGTCGCTGGTCGCGACCGCGCCGAACGTCGAGTACCACGCGCGCCTCGTCGACGGGACCGACGAGGTCGTCGACAACCCTTCCGCGATGCCGCAGACGAACGTGATCGAGCAGATCTCGGAACCGTACGTGACGGTCACGGTTGTGACGCCCACTCAGTACATCGGCGCGATCATCGAGCTCTGCCAGGCGCGTCGCGGCGACCAGACGCGCATGGAGTACCTGTCCGAGGATCGTGTCGAGCTCGTCTACGAGATGCCGCTCGGCGAGATCGTGATGGACTTCTTCGACCAGCTGAAGTCGCGTACCCGCGGGTACGCGAGCCTCGACTACGAGCCGGCCGGCTACCGAACCGCGAAGCTTGCGAAGGTCGACGTGCTGCTCAACGGGGTGCCCGTCGACGCGTTCTCGACGATCGTCCATCGCGACGCCGCGTACGAGTACGGGCGCCGAATGACCGAGAAGCTTCGCGAGCTCATCCCGCGCCAGCTCTTCGACGTGCCGATCCAGGCGGCGATCGGTGGCCGCATCATCGCCCGCGAGACCGTCAAGGCCAAGCGCAAGGACGTGATCGCGAAGTGCTACGGCGGCGACGTGACGCGCAAGCGCAAGCTGCTGGAGCGCCAGAAGGAGGGGAAGCGGCGCATGAAGCAGATCGGTCGTGTCGAGGTCCCCCAGGAGGCGTTCGTCGCCGCGTTGCGCCTCGACGAGTAGCACCGACTCGAACAGGTGCGCGGTCGGTCACCGGCGCCCGCCGAGATCGCTCCTCGACGCTCGTGCCGGACCGCCGAGCTCGGCAGCATGTGTGTACGCGGCGCGGCTCCATCCCCGAACCCGGCTCGTCCCCTCGTGCAGCGGGAACATCGAGAGCCATGGGTCGACGTCGACCCACTCCGGCCCGAGGCCGCGGTTGCCCCACTCCGACGGGATCACGGCGCGCCGCCCGAGCAGTGGCAGTCGGAACGCGAGCCACGTGGTGCCGGCCGCGATGCCGAAAACGATCTCGTTCGGGTGCACGAGGACGGGAAAGCCGACGAGGTAGCGCAGACGCGTCCCGGGAAGGCCCGCAGCCGACGAGTGGAGCCGCTCGACGAGGTCGGGGTGGCAGCGGAGCTTCGCCGCGGAGATGCGGCGCCGCGCCCGGATCCATCGGGGCGCCGGATCGGCCTGCTCGGCCAACCACGTGAGCAGGCCCGCGTTCTGCGGGACGCGGACGCTCACGCGCCCGGAGCCTCCTTCGACGGCGTGGGATCGCGCGGGAGCCCCAGCACTCGCTCACCGATGATGTTGCGCTGCACCTCGCTCGTGCCGCCGCCGATCGTGAGCGCGCGCGAGTACAGGTAGCCCTCGCTCCACAGGGACGTGTCGGCGCCGAACGGCCCGTGGTCGGTGAGCAGCGCCCCGGTGCCGGCGAGGTCGAGCGCGGCGGACATCACGTGCTGCCCGTGCTCGTCGGCGAGTGCCTTGCGCACCGACGCCTCGGGTCCGGGCTCGAGCCCGCGCACGCGCGCCGACAGCGTTCGAAGACGGATGAGCCGCAGCACCTCGGACTCGATGTAGATCGCGGCCAGGCGCTGACGCACGTGCGGCTCGCGCATGCCTCCGTTGGCGCGCACGAGGTCGAGCACGTCGTCGGCGGTCGGCCCCTGCCCCCACAGCGCGCCCTCTCCCGAGAGCGAGACACGCTCGTTCCCGAGGGTCACCTTTGCGAGGCGCCATCCGTCGTGCTCGGCGCCGACGAGGCTGATCGCCGGCAGCCGCACGTCCTCGAGGAAGACCTGGTTGAAGTCGGCCTTGCCGTCCATCTGCTTGAGCGGCGCGACGTCGATCCCCGGGGACCTCATGTCGACGACGAAGTACGAGACGCCGGCATGGGCGTCGGCGTCGGGATCGGTGCGCGCCAGCAGGATCCCCCAGCGAGCGAGGTGCGCGAACGTGGTCCACACCTTTTGGCCGCTCACGACCCATTCGTCGCCGTCGCGCGTCGCGCGCGTGGTCAGCGACGCGAGGTCGCTCCCGGCGCCGGGCTCGCTGAACAGCTGGCACCAGATCTCGCTGCCGTCGAGGATGCCGGGGATCCAGCGCGCTTGCTGGTCCGGTGTCCCGGCGACCATCAACGTCGGACCGGCCCACCCGATGCCGATCGGGTTGAACGGCCGCGGTGCGTGCGCGGCGCGCAGCTCGGCATCGATCGCCAGCTGCTGCACCGGACCCGCTTCGAGTCCCCACGGTCGGGGCCAGTGGGGGGCGACGTACCCTGCGGTCGCGAGGCGGCGAGCGAAGTCCGGTGGCCATCTGCGGCCGGGCGCGGCTGAGTCGAGCCACCGTCGCACCTCGGCCTGATGGGGCTCCGCTTCGGGCGGCAGCTCGCTGCGACGTCGCCTCGCGGTCACGGATCGAGGCTAAACCCGGCTATCGGGCTGCGATCCGGGGCCTGCCGCCGCGCCGAACTACCAAGGTGCGCAGGGAGTTCGACACGAGGTGCTCGAGATGACCGGAGCGATCGAGGTGGGAAGGGGGACCCGCTGACCAGCGACGACTTCCGCGAGGTCAGCGACGCCCACCTCGTCGTTGCGATCGGTCGCTTCCACCAGGGTGCCCTGGCGGAGGCGTATCGCCGGCATGCTGGTGGTGCGTTCGGCCTGGCGCTGCGAATCACCAGCGACCGCGCGCTCGCCGAGGAGGTCGTGCAAGAGGTCTTCCTGCGTCTCTGGAACGAGCCAGAGCGATTCGACCCCGCGCGCGGCTCATTGCGATCGTTCCTGCTCACCAACACCCACGGTCGCTCCGTCGACATCGTGCGCTCCGAGTCGGCGCGCCGCACCCGCGAAGAGCGCGACGCGCTGCGCACTCCCGAGAGCGGCTACGACCTCGAGCGCGAGGTGTGGGACCTGACGTTGGCCGAGCATCTACGTGAGGCCATCGCCGACCTGCGCGAAGAGGAGCGCACGGCGATCGAGCTCGCGTACTTCGACGGGCACACGTACCGGGAGGTCGCCGGGCTGCTCGACCAGCCAGAAGGGACCGTGAAGAGTCGCATCCGGGCGGGGCTGGGGCGGTTGCGCGAGTCGCTCATCGAGCGCGGCGCCATCGGGACGGGGGAGTCGTGGCTCGAGAGCTGACCCCCGCGGAGCTCGACGAGCTGCTCGCTGCGTACGCGCTCGACGCCGTCGACGCAGAGGAGCGCGAGCAGCTCGACGCGTACCTCGAGCGGTCGGAGGGAGCGCGCCGGGAGCTGGCGGAGCTGCGTGAGACGGCGACGATGCTCGCGTACGAGGGCAGCTTGCCCGCGCCGGACGACCTGTGGGCGCGGATCGAGGACGCGCTCTCCGTCGATCCACCGCGGCTCGTGCTGCCGCTCGAGCCCGCGCGGGCCGCGCGAACAGAGCGCTCGAACCGTGGGCTGGTCGCCAAGGTCGCCGTCGGGATCGCCGCGGCGAGCGCCGTCGCCGCCGGCTTCACCGCCGTGCTGCTCACCGACGAGATGTCGCGCCAGGAGGACCGCCTCGACGAGGTCGCGGCGAGCGTCGCCCACGAGGGGATGCGCAGCGCGGCGGCCGCGGCGGCCGCCGACCCGCGCTCGCGGATGCTGCAGCTCGACTCGTCCACCTCCGACGCGACCGCCACCGTCGTGGCGATGCCCGACGGCACCGCGTTCTTGATGGGCCATGGGATCCCGCACCTCGGCGGCGATCGCACGTACCAGCTGTGGACGATGACAGGTGACCCCGGCGACCCCGTGCTGCTGCCGACCGCGGTGCTCGGCCGTTCGGTCGACGTCGCGGCGTTCCATGCCCCGGCCGGCGGCTTCGGCTTCATGGTGAGCGAGGAGCGCGCTCCAGGGGTGCCCGCGCCCGAGCGAGGCGCGCTGCTCGAGGGTCACTACAGCTAGCTCGCGCGGTCGCGTCACAGCGCGCGTCGAGGATGCGCGACGATCGAGGGATGCAGCTCGGTGTGTACGTGCACATCCCGTTCTGCGCGACGCGCTGCGACTACTGCGACTTCGCGACGTGGACCGACCGGGCGCACCTGATCGACGCGTACGTCGAGGCATGTCGCACCGATCTCGATCGGCGGTTCGAGGCTGCTGAGATCTCCGAGGCGAGCTCGGTGTTCTTCGGGGGCGGGACGCCGTCGCTGCTCGAGGCCGCCGACCTCGTGTCGATCCTCGAGCGAATCCCGCTCGCCCCCGGCGCCGAGGTCACCGTCGAGTGCAACCCGGACTCGGTCGACGATGCCAAGCTCGCCGCGTACCGAGCCGGTGGCGTCACCCGCCTGTCCTTCGGCGTGCAGTCGATGGCGCCGCACGTGCTCGCCGCCCTGGGCCGCACCCACGACCCTGCCAACGTCGATCGAGCGGTCGCGGGGGCACGAGCCGCGGGGTTCGCCACGTTCAACCTCGACCTCATCTACGGCACGCCGGGGGAGACCGTCGCGGACTGGCAGGCCACCCTCGAGCGGGCGCTCGGCCTCGAGCCGCCCCACCTGAGCGCCTATGCCCTGACGATCGAGCCGGCGACCGTGCTCGGGCGCGCCGTGGCCGACGGTGCACCCGCGCCGGTCGACGACGACCAGGCCACCAAGTACGAGATCGCCGACGACCTGCTGTCGGCCTCGGGCCTCCCGTGGTACGAGGTATCGAACTGGGCGCGGCCGGGCCACGAGTGCCGGCACAACCTCCACACGTGGCGCGCCGGCAGCTACCTCGCGATCGGCTGCGCCGCTCACGGGCACCGCGACGGCCACCGCTGGTGGAGCGTGCGCACGCCCGAGCGCTACGTCGAGCGGGTCCGCTCGGGTGCCGACCCGACCGCGGGCGCCGAGCACCTCGACGTCGAGGCCCGGGCCGAGGAAGCGCTCGCCCTGGCGCTCCGGACGCGGGCCGGGGCGGTGCTGCCCCACGCGGCACGGCCGACGGCGGAGCGGCTCGCCGGCGACGGGCTCCTCGAGCTCGTCGGCGACCGAGCGGTCCTCACGCGCCGTGGGCGACTGCTGGCCAGCGACGTGACGGCCCGCCTGCTCGTCGAGGGCGGGGCCGCCACGGTGCCGACCGGCATCGGGACTGGCACTCGGTACCATTGAGTGCCAATGGACGCCCAGGACCTCTCAGCCTCGGATCTGGACGAGCGCAAGGCCGCGATCCTCAGGGCGGTCGTCGAGGAGTACGTCGAGACCGCCCAGCCCGTCGGGTCGGGCACGATCGCCCGCGCGCGCGACCTCGGTGTCTCGAGCGCCACGGTGCGCAACGAGATGACGGTCCTCGAGCGCGAGGGCTACCTCGCGCAGCCGCACACCTCGGCCGGGCGGGTCCCGACCGACCTCGGCTACCGCTTCTTCGTCGACAACTTCACCGAGCAAGGAGCGCTGCCGGCGGTCCAGCGGCGCGCGGTGTCGGAGTTCTTCGCCTCGGCACATGCCGCGCTCGAGGAGCTCCTGCACGAGACGAGCCAGCTGCTGTCGACCGTCAGCCGCCACGCGGCGATGGTCGTCGGACCCCAGCACGACGCGTCCGCGGTTCGGAGCGTGCAGCTCGTGCCACTCCAGCCCGACGTCGTGCTCGTCGTGACCGTGCTCTCCAACGGCGTCGTCGAGAAGAGCATCATCACGCTCGACGGCGACGTCGACGAAGCGCACGTCGGCGCCGCGACCGCCGTCCTCGACCGTCAGCTCAAGGGCGCGGCGTGGACGGATCTTCCGGCGATCCTGGCGACCGGTGAGCACGAGGTCGACGCGCTCGCCCGCGCCGCGCATCACGCGCTCACGGCGCGTGCCGACGAGGAGCCCGAGCACTTCTTCGTGGGCGGCGCGAGCCGGCTCGCGGCTGAGGGCTCGGCGTTCGAGACCTCGGAGCGGGCGTCGCGCCTGCTGGAGATGCTCGAGCACCAGGTGGTCGTCGTCTCGCTCGTCCGCGAGCTCCTCGACCAGGGTCTGCGCGTCTCGATCGGATCGGAGAACCCGCTCGACGAGCTGCGCGACTGCTCGATCGTCCTCGCGCCCTACGCCATCGACGGAGCGCCGATCGGCGTCGTCGGCGTGCTCGGACCCACGCGCATGGACTACCGCCACGCGCTGGCGGCCGTCTCCGCGGTCTCGCAACAGCTCGGCCGGCACCTGTCGTGAGCGAGCGCGTGGCGAGCGGGGTGCTCCGGTGGCGCAGCCGCGAGGTGCCGAAGCGGTGAGCGACTACTACGAGGTCCTCGGGCTCACGCGGGACGCGTCAGACGCCGAGATCAAGCGCGCGTTCCGCGACCTCGCCCGCCGCTACCACCCCGACGGCAACCCCGGTGACTCCGAGGCCGAGGAGCGGTTCAAGGAGATCAGCCTCGCCTACGAGACGCTCGGCGACCCCGAGCGTCGGCGTCGCTACGACCTGTTCGGCGAGGGCGCGCCGCGAGGAGGTGGTGGGCCGTCGGCCGGTGATCCGTTCGGGTTCGGCGACATCTTCGACGCGTTCTTCGGTGGCGACGCGTTCGGCATGCGGCGGGGGCCGACCGGCCCGGCGCGTGGCCCCGACGCAGAAGCCGTCGTGCAGCTCGACCTCGCCGACGCTGCGTTCGGCACGACCGCGTCCATCGACGCCCGGCTGCCGGTGACGTGCTCGCGCTGTGACGGGTCCGGGTGCGAACCGGGGACCCACCCCAGTCGCTGCGACACGTGCGGTGGGAACGGCGAGGTGCGGCAGGTGCGCCGCTCGATCCTCGGCCAGGTCGTCACGGCGGCACCGTGCGGTGAGTGCGAAGGCACGGGCCGCCAGATCCTGTCGAAGTGCCGCGACTGTCGGGGTGACGGACGCGTGCTCGCCGACCGCACGATCGAGGTGGAGGTGCCCGCCGGCGTCGACGACGGCCAGCGCCTGCGGCTCGGCGGGCGTGGCGCGGCCGCGCCGCGCGGCGGGCAGCCGGGTGATCTGTACGTGACGATCCGGGTCGCGCCCAGCGGGGAGTTCGAGCGCCACGGCGAGAATCTCCTGCGCGTCCAGCGGATCTCGGTCGCGCAGGCCGCGCTCGGTGCGGTGCTCGCCGTCCCGACGCTCGAGGGCGAGCACGAGCTCACGGTCCCGCCGGGCACCCAGCCCGGCGAGGTCTTCCGGGTGAAGGGCTTCGGGGTGCCGTCGCTGCGCGGCCGCGGGCGCGGCGACCTCATGGTGCGCGTCGAGGTCGAGGTCCCCACGAAGATGAGCGATGACGAGGCGGCGCTGTTCTTCCGCCTGGCCGAGCTCCGTGGCGAAGCGGTCGCCCCGCCCGAGAAGGGCGTCTTCTCGAAGCTGCGATCCGCGTTCCAGTAGGACGTGCACGAGGGCGTGAGTCCCGCGATCGCGTTCGCGGCCGACGCGGCTGCCGTCGCGCACACGTTCGTCGACGAGATCGGTGAGCAGGTCGACGTCACCGGTGACGACGGCCATCACCTCGCGCGCGTGCGGCGCCTCGAGACCGGCGAACGAGTCACTGCCGCCGACGGCACGGGGGCCTGGCGTGCCTACGAGGTCGACGCAGTGGGCCATGGCTCGGTCGCGCTGCGCGCGATCGGTGCCGTGTGTCGCGAGCCCCTCCTGGTGCCCCCGCTGCGCGTGGCGTTCGCGCTGACGAAGGGCGAGAGGCCCGAGATGGTCGCGCGTCAGCTGACGGAGCTCGGCGTCGACGTGATCAGCCCGGTGGTGGCCGAGCGCTCCGTCGTGCGCATGCATGATGACCGCGCCCGGGCCCTCACCGGGCGGATCGAGCGCGTCGCGCGCGAAGCCGCCTGCCAGTCGCGCCGCGCTCGGATCCCGAGCGTCGAGATGCCATCGCTGCTCGCCGACCTGCTCGCCGCCGCCGGGAACGGGGTCGTCGTCGCCGAGCGCGAGCCGTCGGCGAGCGAGCGGGGCGTGGAAGACGGCCCGGAGGGCTGGACCCTCGTGGTCGGCCCCGAGGGCGGCTTCTCGCCCGACGAGCTCGTGGCGCTCGACGGGTCGGGCCGGATCGCGGTCGGGCCCCATGTGCTGCGGGCCGAGACCGCAGCCGTGACCGGCGCGGCCCTGCTCACGGTCCGCCGCCGGAGCGCCGCTCCCTGAGGCATTCGCCCGGTCCCGGCTCTCCTTGACCACGGAGGGTGGGCGAGGGGAGAGGGTCCTGCTACCCTCAGCGGTGGGGCTAGGTTCGAAGAGCGATCGGCTGGGGTTGCGACATGGCTGGGGACGAAGGCATCAACGAGTCCACCGTGCAGATCGGTGAGCGGCTGCGCGCCATTCGGCGTCAGCAGGGGCTCTCGTTGCACGACGTGGAGGCCCGCTCGGGCAAGGAGTTCAAGGCGTCGGTCCTCGGTGCCTACGAGCGCGGCGAGCGGGCGCTCTCGGTGGGGCGGCTGCTGCGGCTGGCCGACATCTACGACGTCCCCGCCGACCAGCTCCTGCCCCGGGGCGACGACGACGTCGACATCGACCTGACCGGCCGCCGCGAGGCCGATGGGATGACCGGCTACACGATCGACCTCGTGCGCTTGAACCAGATCGACGAGCCCGATGCCCTCGTGCTCGCTCGCTACGCGGCGACGATCCAGCTCCTGCGGCAGGACTTCAACGGACGGATGCTCACGATCCGCAACGACGACGTGCGCGTCCTCGCTGCGGTGCTGGGCCGCCGGCCCGGGGACCTCGCGTCCCGGCTCGACGAGATGGGGCTGCGCGCCGCGACCTGAACGCGTCGACGGTCGGCGGCGTGCACGGCCGCCCTCGGGGCGCGAACGCTCGGCGTCGCTTGTGACGCCGAGCCATGTGGGCAGGCCGAGGCCCCACTACGCTGCCGACGACGTGACCGTACCGTCGCCGACGCAGCTGAAGGTCCTCGTACCGGGGAACCACCTCATGGTGGACCTGCTCGGCCAACGCGACGAGCTGCTGAAGATCGTCGAAGCCGCCTTCCCGGTCACGATCCACGTGCGCGGCAACGAGATCAACATCACGGGCGAGGCCGCCGATGCGGAGCGCGTCGGGAAGCTGTTCGAGGAGCTCGTCCTGCTCGTCGAGCGCGGGCACGCGCTCGACCGTGAAGGACTCGGACGCACGATCGAGATGCTCAAGGCCGACGAACGGCCGTCGGAGGTCCTCTCCACCGAGGTGCTCAAGGGTCGCAAGCCCGTGCGACCGAAGACGGCCGGACAGAAGCGCTACATCGACGCCGTGCGTGCGAACACGGTGACGTTCGCGATCGGCCCCGCCGGCACCGGGAAGAGCTATCTCGCGGTCGCGCTCGCGGTGCAGTCGCTGCAGGGCAAGGAGATCAACCGGATCATCCTCACCCGGCCGGCGGTCGAAGCCGGCGAGCGCCTCGGCTTCCTGCCCGGTGACGTGCTCGCCAAGGTCGACCCGTACCTCCGGCCGCTCTACGACGCGCTCTACGACATGCTCGACGCCGAGGCTGTCGGCCGGCTGATGGACCGCGGGACGATCGAGGTCGCGCCGCTCGCCTTCATGCGCGGGCGGACGCTCAACGACTCGTTCATCATCCTCGACGAGGCCCAGAACACCACCCCCGAGCAGATGAAGATGTTCCTGACCAGGCTGGGCTTCGGTTCGAAGGTCGTGGTGACGGGCGACGTCACGCAGATCGACCTGCCCGAGGGTCGGGGTCGGTCGGGGCTGCTCGCCGCTCGCGAGATCCTGCAGCGGATCGAAGGCGTCGAGTTCGTGGAGCTCGGTCGGGGCGACGTCGTGCGCCACCGCATCGTCCAGGACATCGTGCATGCGTATGAGCGCGCGGATGAGTCGAGGGGCGGCTCCGCTGACCCCGAGACGGCGGAGACCGAGCTTGCGAGGTCTCCCGAGCAGCAGTCAGGCCGGTGAGCGTGGGCACGGCGATCCAGGTCTTCGGCGCTGACGAGCAGGACGCGGTGAGCATCGACGTCCTGCGGTGGGTGAAGCTCGCACAGCTCGTTCTCGACGACGAGCGCGTCCCGGCCGACGCGGAGCTGTCGCTGATCTTCGTCGGCGAGGAGACGATCACCGACCTCAACGAGCACTTCCTCGAAGGGGTGGGTCCGACCGACGTGCTCGCGTTCCCGCTCGACGACGAGCCGCTGCCACGCGGCCGTCAGCCCGACGAGGGCGGGCGCGGGCCGGGGACGCCGGCCGAAGACGACGAGCCGCCGACCGTCCTTGGTGACGTCCTCGTGTGCCCGGCGGTCGCGCAGCGCCAGGCGGTGTCGCTCGGCCGTGCGCTCGACGACGAGGTCGCGCTGCTCGTCGTGCACGGCGTGCTGCACCTCCTCGACTACGACCACGCCGAGCCCGAGGAGGCGGTGCGGATGCACCAACGCGAGGAGCAGCTGCTCGCCCGCTTCCGCGCCCACGAGTTGCGTGCCGGCTCCTCGGACGCCGTCTGATGATGACCTCCTGATGGAGACGAGCTGATGGCGACGGCCGACTGGCTGATCCTCCTCGCGGTCGTCATCCTGTTCACGTTCTCCGTGTACCTCGCCGTGGCCGAGACGGCGTTCGTGCGGATGAACCGCATCCGGGCGATCGCCCTGGCCGAAGAGGGGAAGAAGGGCGCGAGCCGCCTCGCCGGCATGCTCGAGCGGCCGGAGCAGACGCTCAACTCGGTGCTGCTGCTCGTGCTCGTCTCGCAGCTGACGAGCGCATCGCTGCTCGGCATCCTGCTCGATCGCCAAGCCGGGGCCTATGGCGTGCTGATCGGCCTGGTGCTCCAGATCGTGCTCTTCTTCGTGATCGGCGAGGTGGCGCCGAAGACGTTCGCGGTCCAGCACACCGACCGCGCCGCCCTCGGCGTCTCGGGCTTCCTCTACGCGATCACCGTGTTCCCACCGATGCGCGCGATCTCCCGCTCGCTCATCGGGCTCGCGAACTCGATGCTGCCGGGCAAGGGCCTCAAGGAGGGCCCGTTCGTGACGGAGGAAGACCTGCGCGCCATGGCCGACGTCGCGGCAGAGGAGGAGGCGATCGAGAGTGAGGAGCGCAGGCTCATCCACTCGATCTTCGAGTTCGGCGACACCGTCGTGCGCGAGGTGATGGTCCCGCGCCCCGACATGGTCGCGATCGACGCCGACGCCACCGTCGAAGACGGCATGGAGCACGCGATGGAGGGTGGGTACTCGCGCATACCCGCGTACTCGGAGACGACCGACAACATCGTCGGGCTCGTGTACCTCAAGGACCTCGTGCGGCGAGCGCGCGCGGGTGGTGCCAAGGAGACCGTCCGTGAGGTGCTCCGGCCCGCGACGTTCGTGCCGGAGCAGAAGCGCGTCGCGGAGCTGCTGCGGGAGATGCAGTCGCAGCAGTTCCACATGGCGATGGTCGTCGACGAGCACGGCGGGACAGCGGGTCTGGTCACGCTCGAGGACCTGCTCGAGGAGATCGTGGGCGAGATCACCGATGAGTACGACATCGCGGAGCCGGGGGTCGAGCGGCTCTCCGGTGGCTTGCTGCGCGTGCCGGGCAAGCTGCCGATCGACGACCTGAGCGAAGAGCTCGACATGGAGCTGCCCGACACCGAGTGGGACACGGTCGGCGGCCTGGTGTTCAACCTGCTGGGGCACGTTCCCGAGCCCGGCGAGACGGTGTACTTCGAGGGCCTTCTCTTCCGGTGCGAACGCGTGCAGGGCCGCCGCATCGTGTCGGTCGTCATCTCGCGGCCGCCGAAGCGGCGGGGGAAGCAAGGCGATCCCGTGGATGCCAGCCGCGGTGAGTGACGCCGGGAGACCAGCGGGGCCGGTGAGCTCGCGCCGGTGAGCGACGATTTCCGGTCGGGCTTCGTCACGCTCGTCGGACGGCCCAACGTCGGGAAGTCGACCCTCGTCAACACGATCGTGGGTTCGAAGGTCGCCATCACGTCGCCGCGACCCCAGACCACGCGCACGACCATCCGCGGCGTCCGCACCACCGCGGGGAGCCAGATCGTGCTCCTCGACACGCCTGGGCTGCACAGACCGCGCACCGCGCTCGGTGAGCGCACCAACGAGCGCGCCCGTGCGACGCTGGGTGAGGTCGACGTCGTGTGCCAGCTCGTCGAGGCCAACGCGCCGATCGGAAGGGGCGACCGGTTCGTCGCCGACCTCGTGCGCTCGGTCGGGACGCCGCGAGTGCTGGTCGTCAACAAGACCGACGCGGCGTCCCGCGAAGCGGTCGGTGAGCACCTCGCCGTCGCCGAGGAACGGCTCGGCGGATCCTTCGACGCGTACGTCCCGTGCTCGGCCCGCACCGGCGACGGGGTCGACGCGCTCGTTGCCGAGCTCGAGGCGCACCTCGAGCCGGGACCGCAGTACTACGCCGACGGGGTCGTCACCGATCAGCCCGAGACGCTGATCGCCGCGGAGCTGCTGCGCGAGCAGCTGCTCCGGGTTGCACGCGACGAGGTGCCCCACTCGATCAGCGTCTCGTGCGAGCTGCTCGAGGACGAGGAGGATGCCCGGCACCCGGACGACGTGCTCCGTCTCCTCGCCACGGTCGTCGTCGAGCGCGAATCGCAGAAGGGGATCGTCATCGGGAAGGGCGGCGGGGTGCTCAAGGAGGCCGCCACGGCGGCCCGTCGGGGCCTGGAGTCGCTGCTCGGCTGCCGCGTCTACCTGGAGACCCGGGTGAAGGTGGCCCGCGACTGGCAGCGTCGCCCGGAGACCCTCGACCGCCTGGGCTTCTGACCGGCACGAGGGGGGGCACGCCCCCCTCGTGGGCTCCCCCCGGCGCTACCGCTCACGGGTGGAGGGAGCTGAAGGCCGGCGGAGCCGGGCGTCAGCGAACCGGCCGATGGTTTGCGGCTCCCGGAATCCTGGCCGATAGAGTCCGCCGCGTGGCTCAGGCTCCTCGAAGGCTGGCGCGGCGCCGTGTGTGGTGGCTGGCCGCGCTCGGGGTGCTCGCCCTCGTCCTCGCGGCCTGCTCCACGGAGTCGGGTCCCGACAACGGCCAGAACTCGCTGCGTCCGAAGGGGCCGGTTGCCGACAAGATCGACAACCTCTTCAGCCCGATCTTCTGGATCGCGGCTGCGATCGGCATCTTCATCATCGCCGCGACGATCTTCGTCGCCGTGCGCTACCGGCAGCGCAAGGGTGCCGACGATCGGCCGAAGCAGATCCACGGCCACACGCCGCTCGAGATCGGCTGGACGCTCGTGCCCGCGCTGATCCTGGCGGTGATCGCGGTGCCGACGGTCAGCGTGATCTTCGACCTCGCCGAGCCGCCTGCCGACCCGCTCGAGGTCACGGTCGTCGGCAAGCAGTGGTGGTGGCAGTTCGACTATCCGAAGCAGGCGGGCGTCGACGGCAAGATCGTGACCGCGGACGAGCTGCACGTCCCGACGGGCCGTGATGTGTTCGTGACGCTCACCTCGTGTGACCAGTCGCTGCCCGGCGGCGCCGACAACAACCCGGGTTGCAACGTGATCCACAGCTTCTGGGTCCCCGAGCTCGCCGGCAAGCGCGACGTCGTGCCCGGTCGTGAGAACACGATGAAGTTCCGTGCTGAGAAGCCGGGCACGTATCTCGGCCAGTGCGCGGAGTACTGCGGCCTCTCGCACGCGAACATGCGCTTCCGGGTCATCGCCCAGTCACCCGACGACTTCGCCGACTGGGTCGCCGGACAGCTCGAGGGTCCCGCGGTCGCGCTCGAGGACTCCGACGCGGCGGAGCTGTTCGCGCAGAAGTTCCAGTGCACGAACTGTCACACGACCGAAGACTCGGGCGCGAGCGTGTACGGGCCGAACCTGACACACCTCGCAAGTCGGACCACGTTCGCCAGCGGGTACTACGAGCTCACGCGCGAGAAGCTCGTCGAGTGGATCATGGACGCGCCGTCGTTGATCCCGATGGAATCGGAGGAGTGCCGTCTGCCACCCGGTCCCTTCGAGAACACGTGCGTCGGCATGCCCTCGTTCACGCAGAACACGCCCGAGGGGCAGCTGTCGATGACGAAGGTGGAGGCCGAGACCATCGCCGACTACCTGCTCGAGCTGACGTGATGCGGCGCGTCCAGGTGATGCAGAGGGAGATGTCATGACCACGGTTGCGGAATCCCCGTCGGCCGTCGCGGTCCATCGACCACTGGTCCTGCGGCGGCCGACGGCGACGACGGGGGCGTGGAGCTGGTTCACGACCGTCGACCACAAGAAGATCGGCATCATGTACGGGGCGCTCGCGCTCGTCTTCTTCCTGATCGGTGGCATCGAGGCGCTGCTGATCCGCGTGCAGCTGTTCCAGCCCAACGGCACCGTCCTCACGGCCGGGCAGTACAACCAGCTCTTCACGATGCACGGCACGACGATGGTCTTCCTCGTCGGCATGCCGATGGCCGTCGCGTTCGGCAACTACTTCGTGCCCCTGATGATCGGCGCTCGAGACGTCGCGTTCCCGCGCCTCAACGCCTTCGGCTTCTGGGTGGTCGCCGCCGGTGGGGTCTTCCTCTACTCGAGCTTCTTCCTCGGCGGCGCACCCGACGGCGGGTGGTTCGGCTACACGCCGTTGACGAGCACGCCGATCGACGCGGGCTTCCTCCCCGGTCGTGGTCCCGACTTCTGGGCCGTCGGGATCATCATGCTGGGCATCGGCTCGACGACCTCGGCGATCAACTTCATCGCGACGATCCTCAACCTGCGCGCCCCGGGCATGACCCTCATGCGGATGCCGGTGTTCGTCTGGATGATGCTCGTCGTGGCGTTCCTCACGCTCTTCGCCATGCCGATCATCACGGTCGCGCTGATCATGGTGTTCACGGATCGCAACTTCGACACGACGTTCTTCCTCGCGACCAAGGGCGGCGATCCGCTGCTCTATCAACATCTCTTCTGGTTGTTCGGGCATCCCGAGGTGTACATCCTGATCTTGCCCGGCATGGGCATCGTGTCGGAGACGCTGCCCGTGTTCTCGCGCAAGCCTCTCTTCGGGTACGCGGTCGTCGTGTTCTCGGGGATCGCGATCGGCTTCCTCGGCTGGGGCGTGTGGGCGCACCACATGTTCGCGACCGGGCTCGGGCCGGTCGCGATTGCGGCGTTCGGCCTCTCGACGATGCTCATCGCGATCCCGACCGGGGTGAAGATCTTCAACTGGCTCGGCACGGTGTGGAAGGGCTCGGTGCGCCTGACCACCGCGATGCTCTTCTCGTTGGGATTCATCGCGATGTTCACGCTGGGCGGCCTGTCGGGGGTGCTCCACTCGATCGTCCCGTCCGACACCCAACAGACCGACACCTACTTCGTCGTGGCGCACTTCCACTACGTGCTCGTCGGCGGGCTGATCTTCGCGGTCTTCGGCGGCATGTACTACTGGTTGCCGAAGGTGTTCGGGCGGATGCTCGACGAGCGGCTCGGCAAGGTGAACTTCTGGACCTTCTTGATCGGGTTCAACCTCACGTTCTTCCCGATGCACCTGCTCGGCCTCTACGGCATGCCGCGCCGCACCTACCGCTACGACAGCGGGCTCGGCTGGGACGGGATGAACCAGATCGTGAGCGTCGGCGCCTTCATCATCGCCCTCTCGACCCTGCTCTTCGTCGTGAACGTCATCGTCTCGATCGGACTCAAGCGGGGCGCGGTCGCCGGCAACGACCCGTGGGACGGTCGCACGCTCGAATGGTCGATCTCGTCACCGCCGCCGGAGTACAACTTCGCCGAGGTCCCCGAGGTCGAGTCGCGTGACGACTTCTGGCACCGCAAGTACACCGAGGACGATCACGGGCATCTCCTGCCCCTGCCGAGCGGGGGCGCCGAGACCGCCGCGACCCAGCACTCGGCCGCCGCGCACGAGACAGGCGGCCACGGGATCCACATGCCGTCGCCGTCCATCTATCCCCTCGTGCTGGCCCTCGGCCTCTTGCCCATCGGGTACGCCGCGGTGTTCAAGAGCTGGGTCCCGCTGATCATCGGCGTCGTCGTCCTCGCCTTCGGCATGTACGCCTGGGGCATCGAACCGGCGACCGACGAGTCATGAGCACGGTCGAGCAGTCCGCAGAGGTCGGCGGCTCCACGAGCACGCCTGTGCCGTCGCACGACGGCGGTGGCGGTGCTCACGGGCACGACCCCCACGCGACCGCCACGGGCGTCACCAACACGAAGCTCGCGATGTGGCTCTTCCTGTCGTCGGACTGCCTCTTCTTCGGCGCGTTCATCGCTGCGTACCTCCTCTACCGCGGGCGACCCGGACAGGTGGGGCCTTCGCCGAGCGACCTCTTTGACATCCCGTTCACGTCGGCGACCTCGTTCATCCTGCTGATGAGCTCGCTGACGATGGTGCTCGCGCTCGCCGCGATCCAGCGTGGCGATCACCGGCGGGTGCGCATCTGGTTGCTGGCGACCGCGCTCCTCGGTGCGACGTTCATCGGGGGCCAGGTGTTCGAGTTCACCGAGTTCACGCGCGAGGGACTCACGGTCTCGGAGAGCGTCTTCGGCTCGACCTTCTACCTCCTCACCGGATTCCACGGCGCGCACGTGACGATCGGGATCATCTGGCTGCTGTCGCTGTGGGGGCTCTCGAACGCCGGTCGGTTGGAGCAAGGCGACTCGGAGCGTGTCGAGATCGCCGGCCTGTACTGGCACTTCGTCGACGTGGTCTGGATCGTGATCTTCACTGTGATCTACTTGGTCCCCCAGCCCGGGTCGTAGGGGAGCGCGCCGGATGACCGAAGGCACGATCGCACGGGTCGAGGACGAGGTCGAGGTCGTCGCGCGCGGCGAGCTCGGTCACACGCTCGAGTCGGCCCCAGGCCTGCTGCCGGGCGAGATCCGTCCGCACCCGACGCCGTTCAAGTACGTGATGATCGCGATCGTCCTCGTGATCGTCACCGCGTTCGAGATCGCAGTCTCCTACCTCGACGGCGACATCCCTGACGGGCTGATCGTCGCGCTGCTGATGATCATGATGGTCGTCAAGTTCGCCGGGGTCGCGTCGTGGTACATGCACCTGCGCACCGACAAGCCGATCTTCCAACGGTTCTTCGTGCTCGGGATCATCTCCGCGGTCGTGCTCTACGCAGTCGTGCTCGCGTCGCTGCACACGTTCTCCTGAGATCACGATGGCGTCGAGTGCCGTCCAGATACCGGGTTGGGAGGCACAGCCCGATGTGTGGCTGCTGATCGCCGGGCTCGCCGCGGGGTATTGGATCGCGGTGGTGCGCGTCGGTCCACGCTTCGTCGCGCCGGGCCGACCGATCGTCACGCGCTTCCAGGTCACGTGCTGGGTGCTCGGTGTAGCCACCACGTGGCTGGCGTCCGACTGGCCCGTCCACGCCGTCGCCGAGCAGATGAACTACTCGGTGCACATGGTGCAGCACCTGCTGTTCGCGATGGTCGCTGCGCCCCTCCTGCTCCTCGGGACGCCGGGGTGGCTCGCCCGCTGGATCCTGGACCCGCCCAGCCGCCGGTTCCGAGCGGTGCGCTGGTTGTCGCGCTTCTTGCCCGCGCTCGTGATCTTCAACGCCGTCCTCGTGTTCACGCACTGGCCCTGGCTCGTGAACGAGAGCTTGAGCTCCGGGCTCGTGCACTTCAGCGTGCACGCGCTGCTGTTCGTGTCGTCGCTGATCGTGTGGATGCCGGTGCTGTCGCCGCTGCCGGAGATCCCGCGCCTTGCGGCGCCGGTGCGCGCCGCATACCTGTTCCTGCAGTCGATCGTGCCGACGGTGCCGGCCTCGTTCCTGACGTTCGGGAACGCGCCCCTCTACAAGTTCTACGTCGGCCTGCCGCACATCTGGGGGCTGTCGACGCTCGAGGACCAGCAGGTCGCGGGGTTGATCATGAAGATCGGTGCCGGGCTGCTGCTCTGGTCGCTGATCGCCGTATTCTTCTTCCGGTGGGCGGCCGACGAGGAGCGCCGCCAGCGCCCACAGATGCGGCGAGAGCTCGAGCAGGAGCTTGCCAGCATGGGACTTCCGGGATGACGACAGCTCACCGGATGAGCAGGGACAGCAGGGACCGATGACGACCACCGACACCGACACCTCGCAACGCGACGGACCGGAGGAGTACTCGCCGGAGCCGTTCCAGCTCGAGAGCGGCGCGGACCCGCGCAAGGAGGCGCTCTGGACGCGCCTGCTCCTGCCGTTGGCACTGCCCATCCTCTCGGCGCTGGGCGTGCTGTTGTGGGTGCTGAACATCTCGCGCGTGTTCATCGCGAGTGGCAAGACCGGTGCGCTCGTCGTCGTCGTGATCGTGACGGTCTCGATCATGGCGGGCGCGGCGCTCATGTCGGCGATGCCGCGCCTGCGCACGAGCTCGAAGCTGCTCATCGTGGCGTTTGCGGTCGCGC
Source organism: uncultured Bifidobacteriaceae bacterium (assembly GCA_964532485.1). Taxonomy (GTDB): domain Bacteria; phylum Actinomycetota; class Acidimicrobiia; order IMCC26256; family PALSA-555; genus DATBSK01. Next base: position 25,845 of record CAZHKE010000010.1, on the reverse strand, counting down.
TCATCGTGTCCGCGGGCATCGTGTCGCTCGGGCCGAGCGAGGAGTCCGAGGAGGCAGGCGGCGGCGGGTTCCAGGAGCCGAAGGGCAAGGCGGTCGCGACCTTCGAGGTCGATGCGCTGCCGACGCTGAACTTCCAGGCAACCGAGTTCACGACGCAGGCGGGCATCAACGAGATCAACTACGTCGACAAGGGAGGTACACACACCCTCGTCTTCGAGGAGCCCGAGTTCGCCGGGTTCATCCTCGAGGTGCCGCCGGACGACTCGGGCAAGGTCGATCTGAAGCCCGGCACGTACACGATCTTCTGCACCGTGCCCGGTCACCGCGCGGCGGGAATGGAAGCGACCGTCAAGGTCACCTGACCTGCGGTCAGGCGCGGAGCTCCTGACCGTCAGCTGGTCGGGGTGGAGGCACGAGGACCCGGAGCGCGTTCGGCACCGCCTCGACCCGACCCGGGAGCGCGCCGACGCGCTCGCCGCTCGCCCACAGCTCGAGGGGCACTGCTCCACCGTCGGCGTGCAGCTCGACCGTGCGACCACGCAGCATCACCACGCCGTCGATCCTCACGTGCGTGCCGCGGAACACGGAGGGAAAGCGGGCGGTGAACTTCGCGATCGACGCATCTCCTATGACGCACACGTCGAGCACCCCGTCGTCGATCTCGGCGTCAGGCGTGATCATCATCCCGCCGCCGTAGCAGCGTGTGTTCCCGACGGCGACGAGCCAGGCCCGGCCGCGCCACTCGTCGTCGTCGACGCGTACCACCATCGGCTGGGGTCGGTACAGGGCGGTCGTCCTGAGCACCGCGAGCACGTAGAGCGCCGTGCCGCTCACGTGCCGGACCCCGTTCGCCCACCGGTTCGCGTCGGCGTCGAACCCGGTGTTCGCGACGGTCGTGCACCAGTGGGCACCGCCGTCGTCGGTCGTCGCCAACGCAAGGTCGACGGTCGTGACCTGACCGCTGTCGAGCAGCTCGACCGCGGCAAGCGGCGAGCGCCGGTCGATACCGAGGTGGCGGGCGAAGTCGTTGCCCGCGCCCGTCGGGACGACGGCGAGCGTGCCGCCGGTCTCGGCCGCGATCCCGGCCAGGGGCGCGATCGTCCCATCGCCACCGCACGCGACGACGCCCTCCCCGCGCGAGAAGGCACCGTGCGCGGCTCGCGCGCCGTCATCGGGGTCGATCGACACGTGCACGGCGACGTCGCGCGCCGCGAGTCCGGCCCGGAGGTCGGGGAGCAGGCGCCGTGTCCGCCCGCGCCCGGCCGCGGCGTTCACGATGGCGGTCCAACGCACGGCGCCGGATCGTAGTGTCACTCGTTCGCCGCGGCGGCGTGCTCCGAGCGACGGCTCGGTAGGGTGACTGGATGCCCGTCGAGGGGATCGATTCCGCGCGCGTGCCGCGCCACGTTGCGATCGTCATGGACGGCAACGGACGGTGGGCGCAGCGCCGGGGTCTGAGGCGAACCGACGGCCATGCCGCCGGGGAGGAAGCGCTCTTCGACACCGTCGAGGGCGCGTTGGAGATCGGGCTCGAGTGGATGACGGTCTATGCGTTCTCGACCGAGAACTGGCGCCGTCCCCTGGAAGAGGTGCGCTTCCTGATGCGCTTCAACGAGTCGCTGCTGCTGCGGCGTCGCGACGACCTGAACGAGCGCGGCGTCCGCGTGCGGTTCATCGGTCGCCGAGGAGGGCGAGTGCCGAAGCGCGTGCTGCGCCACATCGAGGACACCGAGGAGCTCACTCGCCGCAACCGGCGCATGACCTTGACGTTCGCGTTCAACTACGGCGGCCGTGCCGAGCTCGTCGACGCGGTGCGCGCGATCGCGACCGAGGCGCGGTCTCGCCGAGTCGCTCCCGAGAAGATCGGCGAACGCACGATCCGAAGGCACCTCTACGCGGCCGACATGCCCGACCCGGACGTCCTGGTGCGGACATCCGGCGAGTTCCGGACGTCGAACTTCCTCCTCTGGGAGGCCGCCTACAGCGAGCTCGTGTTCACCGAGGTCCTCTGGCCCGACTTCCGCCGTGGCGACCTCTTCGCCGCCGTACGCGAGTTCCAGCGGCGCGAGCGCCGCTTCGGGGCCGTCTGACCGCGTCGCTCGCCGCGGCAGCGGATGCCCGCAACGCGAGCGCTCGCTCGGTTGGGGGCGCCCGCCGGGCACGACGCTGAATCACACGCGTGTCGTTACACTCCACGGGTGGCGTTGTACCGCGATCAGGGCGTCGTCCTGCGCACGATCAAGCTGGGTGAGGCCGATCGCATCGTCACGTTCCTCACCCATGGGCACGGCAAGGTGCGGGCGGTCGCGAAGGGGATCCGGCGCACGGCGAGCCGCTTCGGTGCGCGGCTCGAGCCGATGAGCAACGTGGCGCTCCAGCTCTACCGCGGGCGTGAGCTCGACATCGTCACCCAGGTCGAGACGATCGACGCCAACCGCCGCCTGCGCGAGCACTACGGGTCCATCACGCACGCGACCTCCATGCTCGAGGCAGTCGACCAGGTCTCGCCCGAGCGCGAACCGAACCCCGCCCTGTATCGGATGCTCTCGAACGCGCTGCTGACGCTCGCGGCCGAGCCATCGCCGATCATCAGCACCGCGTTCTTCTGGAAGCTGCTCTCCCTCGAGGGGTTCCATCCGGTGCTCGATGCCTGCGCGCGGTGTGGTGCGCCCGCCGACCCTGCCCGGGGGTTCGCGGCCTTCGACCCCGACGACGGGGGCGTGCTCTGCGCCGACTGCGCGCTTGTCGGTGGGCGGCGCGTGCGAGCTGGTTCCCTCGCGGTCATCGAGGCGATCGTGAACGGAGGGCTGCGCGGAGTCCTCGACGCGCCGCCGTCCGACGACGTGCTGCGCGACGTCGAGCGTCTCGCGGTGGCGGCGCTCGAGCACCACTCCGAACGCCGCCTCCGCAGCGCCGCGTTGCTGTAGAAGCGGACGTGCTCGAGGTGGGGGGTGACACGTCTGAAGACGATCGGCAACATCCTGTGGCTGGTGCTCGCGCTGTTCCCGTTCGGCCACGAGATCGTCGAGATCGACGATCCAGGCATGGCGGACGCGCCGGCCACCTGACGCCGTCGGGCCCAGCTCGACGCGACAGTCGGGATCGGAGGGCGCTCCGATACGATCGATGCTCTCGTATGGCGAAGCCCGAACTGATGGAACGCGTCGTCAACCTGTGCAAGCGGCGTGGGTTCGTGTTCCCCTCGAGCGAGATCTACGGCGGGTTCCGGTCGACGTGGGACTACGGGCCGCTCGGCGTCCTCCTCAAGCGCAACGTGAAGGACGCGTGGTGGCGATCGATGGTCCAGCTGCGCGACGACGTCGTCGGCCTCGACGCGGCGATCCTCATGGCGCCCCGCGTCTGGGAGGCCAGCGGGCACACCGCGACGTTCACCGACCCCCTCGTCGACTGCAAGCGCTGCAAGCAGCGGTTCCGCGCCGACCACCTCCCCGCTTCGGGCGCCTGCCCCAACTGTGGCGCGAAGGACTCGTTCACAGAGGCGCGGCTCTTCAACCTGATGTTCAAGACCTACGTCGGGCCCGTCGAGGACGACTCGTCGGTCGCGTACCTACGGCCGGAGACGGCGCAGGGCATCTTCGTCAACTTCCAGAACGTCCAGACGACGACGCGGAAGAAGCCGCCATTCGGGATCGCGCAGATCGGGAAGTCGTTCCGCAACGAGATCACCCCGGGCAACTTCATCTTCCGCACGCGCGAGTTCGAGCAGATGGAGATGGAGTACTTCGTCCCGCCGGAGGACGGCGAGCGTTGGTACGAGTACTGGTGCCAGGAGCGACTTCGCTGGTTCACCGACCTGGGGATCCCCCAGGCGCGGCTGCGGCTGCGTCCGCACGCGGCCGACGAGCTGTCGCACTACTCGGTCTGCACGTCCGACGTGGAGTTCGACTACCCGTGGGGTTGGGGCGAGCTCGAAGGCATCGCCAACCGCGCCGACTTCGACCTGAAGCAGCATGCCGAGCACTCGGGCGTCGACCTCTCGTACTTCGACCAGGAGCACGATCGTCGGTACGTGCCGCACGTCGTCGAGCCGGCCCTTGGCGCCGACCGCGCGACGCTCGCGTTCCTGCTGGCCGCGTACGACGAGGAAGACGTGCCCAACGACAAGGGTGGCACCGAGAAGCGGACCGTCCTCCACCTCGACCCCCGGCTTGCCCCGCTGCAGGCGGCGGTGCTGCCGCTCTCCCGCCACGAGCGGCTCGTGCCGGTCGCCGAGGAGGTGGCGGGCCTCCTGCGACCCGAGCTGATGATCGACGTCGATAGCGCCGGATCGATCGGGCGCCGCTACCGTCGACAGGATGAAGTGGGGACTCCGTGGTGCGTGACGATCGACTTCGAGACCCTCGACGACGAGGCGGTCACGGTGCGTGACCGCGACACGATGAACCAGGACCGCGTGGCCATCAACGATCTGGTCGCCTTCCTCGGGGAGCAAATGCCGACGTGAGTGACGACCAGGACCAGAGCCACTACGACGTGCTGGGAGTCGACCCCAACGCGTCGAAGGACGAGATCCGCGCCGCGTACCGCGAGCGGCTGAGCGACGCTCAGGGCGCGGTCACGGACGCTGAGACCGCGAGGCGGCCCGAGGGCAGCGCGATCGCTGCCGCCCGTGCCGAGGAGGCGCGCGTGCGGTCGGCGTGGCAGGTGCTCTCCGACCCCGTGCAACGCGGCAAGCACGACGAGTCGATGGGCATCACGCGTGAGCCGGGCTCGGAGATCCGCGATGACGGCGACGTCACCGTGGACGAGCACGAAGATCGCACTCCGGCGCGCCAGGGTGCCGCGGCGCGCCAGCCGCGTGCGCCCCGGCAGGGAGCGGCGCGCCAGGGGCTCTTCTCGACCGAGCACCCGCCGACACCTCCGACGTGGCCGCCGGGGTTCCAGCCTCCGCCGCCACGCGCGCGCCTGATCGCGCTCGGCATCGATGTCGTCGTGCTCGCGGTCATCCTGATCGCCCAGCAGTTCATCGGCGTCGTCGCTGTCGAGCAGATCTACCCTCAGCAGACCGACAAGCTCGATCACATCAGCGACTGCCTCGACGAGCTCGAGTCGGCGAAGGACGCGGGCCGTCAGTCGAACAGCCGCGCCAACCACATCGAGAAGGCCAACGACGAGTGCTCGACGGTGAACGTCGTCGCGGGCTTCGAGGAGACCAACCCGACCGACAAGCAGATCGATCAACGAATCGACGCGGCCGAGGGCCGCCAGGAAGACCTCCAGTCCGAGATCCTCCCGGGTCAGTTCGGTGTGCTGCTCATCGCGGTCGCTCTTGCGCTGATCTACCTGATCCCGTCGAGCCTGCGGACGGGTCGGACGTTCGGCAAGCATCTGATGCGCGTCCACGTCGTGCAGGACGACGGTTCGCCGCTGCGCTTCGGCGGGGCGATGTCGCGCTACGGCACCCCGGTGCTCGCGGCGTTCTTGTTCGCGTCGATCCTCGGACCGTTGGCGTTCGCGCTGGTCCTCTTCGGCGTGCTCACGTGGCCCCGCAACGCGAACTTCCAGGGTCTCCACGACCGACTCGCGCACACGATCGTCGTCGACGGCTGACCGCACCCCGCGTCATCAGGGGATCGGTAGGCTCGGGGCGACCGCAGTGGGAGACGCAGCGATGACCGGGACCGAGTACGTCTACGCCTTCGAAGAGGGCTCCAAGGAGCAGAAGTACCTGCTCGGGGGCAAGGGCGCCAACCTCGCGGAGATGACCAACCTCGGCCTCCCGGTACCTCCCGGCTTCACGATCACGACGGACGCGTGCAACGCGTTCATGACCGGCAAGGAGACGCTGCCCGCCGGGCTGATGGACGAGGTCGCGGCCGCACTCGCCGCGCTCGAGTCGAAGATGGGCAAGACGCTCGGCGACGACGTCGACCCGCTGCTCGTGTCGGTGCGCTCCGGTGCGCCGTTCTCGATGCCGGGGATGATGGACACGGTCCTCAACCTCGGGCTCAACGACGTCTCGGTCGGCGGCCTCGCGAAGCAGACCGACAACGAGCGGTTCGCGTTCGACTCGTATCGTCGGTTCGTGCAGATGTTCGGCAAGATCGTCCTCGACGTCGACGGCGAGCTGTTCGAGGACGCCCTCGACGTGCTCCGAGCCGAGCAGGGCGTCGAGACCGACCCCGAGCTCGATGCCGCCATGCTCCGCGGTCTCATCGAGACGTTCAAGGGGATCGTGCAGGAGCACGCGGGGATCGAGTTCCCGCAGGACCCCCGCGAGCAGCTGCGGCTCGCGATCGAAGCCGTGTTCCGCTCGTGGAACGGGGAGCGGGCGCGGATCTACCGCCGGATGGAGAAGATCCCCGACGACCTCGGCACGGCCGTCAACGTGCAGGCGATGGTGTTCGGCAACAAGGGCGACGATTCCGGCACGGGTGTCGCGTTCACGCGCGACCCGGCGACGGGGGAGCGGCAGGAGTACGGCGACTTCCTCGCCAACGCCCAGGGCGAAGACGTCGTGGCCGGCATCCGCGTCACCCAGCCGCTCCACGCGATGGCCGGGGTGTTCCCCGAGTGCCACCAGCAGCTGCTCGAGGTCATGGCGACGCTCGAGGGTCATTACCGCGACATGTGCGACATCGAGTTCACCATCGAGCAGGGCCGGCTCTTCATCCTCCAGACGCGCGTCGGCAAGCGCTCGGCGGCCGCCGCGCTGAGAATGGCCGTCGAGATGGAAGCCGAGGGCATGATCGACAAGCGCGAAGGCGTGCACCGCGTGCAGCCCGAGCAGCTCGACCAGCTCCTCCATGCGCAGTTCGACCCGCGCGCCGAGTTCTCCGTGCTCGCCAAGGGCCTGAACGCGTCACCGGGGGCCGCGGTCGGCAAGGCGGTGTTCACCGCCGACGAGGCAGAGGCCTCGGCAGCCGATGGCGCGCACGTGATCCTCGTGCGACCCGAGACGTCGCCCGACGACCTGCACGGGATGATCGCGGCCGAGGGCATCCTCACTTCGCGCGGCGGGCTCGTGAGCCACGCGGCGGTGGTGGCGCGCGGCATGGGCACGCCGGCCGTGTGCGGCGCCGCCGATCTCGACATCGACGTGCACGCCAAGCAGTTCGCGGTCGGTGACATCGTGGTGCGCGAGGGCGACGAGATCTCGATCAACGGCGCGACCGGCGAGATCGTCCTCGGCGCGGTTGCGGTCGTCACACCCGAGCCGACGGGTCCGTTCGAGGTCGTGCTGGGCTGGGCCGACGAGCTGCGGACCCTCGGTGTGCGCACCAACGCCGACCTCCCGCACGACGCGCAGGTCGCGCGGCGGTTCGGCGCGGAGGGCATCGGCCTGTGTCGCACGGAGCACATGTTCCTCGGCGACCGCCTCCCGATCGTCCAGCGCTTCATCCTCGCGGCCGACGCCGCCGAGGAGCGGGCTGCGCTCGACGAGCTCGAGCGGCTCCAGCGCGCCGACTACGTCGGGATCCTCGAGGCGATGGACGGGCTGCCCGTCACCGTGCGTCTCCTCGACCCGCCGCTGCACGAGTTCCTGCCCGACATCGAAGAGCTGCTCGTGCGCGACGCCAAGGGTGAGCTCGACGACGAGGGTCGCGCGCTGCTCCATGCGGCGCAGCAGTGGCGCGAGTCGAATCCCATGCTGGGCACGAGAGGCGTGCGGCTGGGGGTGCTGAAGCCCGACCTCTACCGCGCCCAGGTGCGCGCGCTGTTCGACGCGGCGATGCAACGAAAGATCGCCGGTGGCGACCCGAGGATCGAGGTGATGATCCCACTCTCGGTGTCAGGACCCGAGCTCGCACTCGCGGTGGGCTGGGTGCGCGAGGTGGCCGCCGAGCTCGAGTCCGAGAGCCACGGCGTCGGCGGCGTCAACTACCTCGTCGGCACCATGGTGGAGACGCCCCGCGCCGCGATCGTCGCCGACGAGATCGCCGTCCACGCCGAGTTCTTCTCGTTCGGCACCAACGACCTCACGCAGATGGCGTTCGGCTTCTCGCGCGACGACGTCGAGGGTCGGTTCATGTCGGAGTACCTCGAGCTCAAGCTGCTCGACGCGAACCCCTTCGAAGTCCTCGACGCGCGCGGTGTCGGCGAGCTCGTGCGAATCGCCGTCGAGCGCGGTCGGAGCGTGCGTCCCGACCTCAAGCTCGGGATCTGCGGCGAGCACGGCGGCGACCCCGAGTCGATCACCTTCTGCCACCAGGTCGGACTCGACTACGTGTCCTGCTCGCCCTACCGCGTCCCGATTGCGCGTCTCGCGGCCGCCCACGCCGCCCTCGGCGACAGCGGGCCGGGCACCACCGCCTGACGACCGACCGTGACTGGGAACGCGGATCCCGGGGATCTGGGATCGATCCTGGCTGTGTTCGCGCATCCCGACGACGAGGCGTACGTCGCGGGTGCGCTGATGGCCGTCGCCAGCGACGCCGCTCGGCGCGTCGTCTGCGTCACCGCCACGCGCGGCGAGCTGGGGTTCCCCGACGATGACCCGCGATCGCTCGCCGAGCGCAAGGCGCTGCGGGAAGCCGAGCTCGAGGCCTGCCTCGGGGTGCTCGGTGTTGGCGAGCACGTCTGGCTCGACTACCCCGATTCGGGGTGCGCGGCGGTGCCGGTCGACGAGCCTGCGGCGCGGTTGCGGTCGATCGTCGACGAGGTGCAGCCCGACACGGTGCTGACCTTCGGACCGGACGGCACCACGTTCCATGAGGACCACATCGCGGTCGGGTGCTGGACCACGCTCGCGTGTCGCGCCGCCTCCTGGACGCCCCGGCTGCTCTACACGACGAACACGCCCGAGTGGGCCCAGCGGTTCGCGGACGCGGTGGCGATGGACGACGTGATGATGGTCGACGACGTGCCGACACCCACCACCCCGGCCCACGAGCTCGCCGTCTACTTCGTCGCCGACGACGAGCTTGCCGCCCGAAAGGCGCGAGCCTTGCGCTGCCAGGCGAGCCAGGTCGAGCCGCTCGTCGAGCAGGCTGGTGTCGACGCGTTCGTCGACCTGCTCCGCGAGGAGTGCTTCCGCCTGCCCACCGGAGACGACTGGCCGGACTGACGAGCGGGTCGTGTCAGACATGTCACACCCGGTCGGTACCCTCGACGCATGGCCATCGAGGTGCATCCCGAGATCCCGACCGACGCCGGCGTCCAGGTCCGGCGGGCACACGCCTCGGCCGATGCCTACGTCGGCGGGCGGCTGCTGGGTCGCGAGGAACGTGAGGCCGAGCTCGCCGAGGCGCTGGCCCCCGGGGCGACCCGGGCGATCGGCGCCGGCACCCGGTCCCGGGCCGAGGATCCCGACCCCTTCCGTCTCTGCTTCGAGCGCGACCTCGACAGGGTCAAGCACTCCCGGCCGTGGCGTCGCCTCGCCGGCAAGTGCCAGGTCTTCATCGCACCCGAGGACGACCACCTCCGCACCCGCCTCACCCACGCCGTCGAGGTCGCGCAGGTCGCGGTCGGCATCGCTCGCGCCGCCAACCTCAACGTCGCCCTCACCGAGGCGATCGCCCTCGCTCACGACTGTGGGCACGGTCCGGCCGGGCACGCCTCCGAGGAGGCGTTCTCCCCCTACCTGCCCGACACCGGCTACGACCACGCGGTGTACGGCGCCGACGTCACGCTCGCGGAGCTCAACCTGTGCTTCGAGACGCTCGACGGCATCCGCAACCACTCATGGCGCCGTCCACCGCCCGCGACGCCCGAGGGCGAGGTCGTCGCCTGGGCCGACCGCATCGCGTACGTGTGCCACGACTTCGAGGACGCCGTACGCGCCGGCATCCTCGAGCCCGGTGGTCTCCCGCCGGCCGTCGCCGACTCGGTCGGCACCCGGCGCAGCGAGCAGATCGGCACGTTCATGCTCGCGGTGCTCGACGCGATCGGGCGCACGGGTCACGTCGGGATGACCGAGCCGGCCGGCACCGCGCTCCAGGCGTTCCGAGACTTCAACTTCGAGCACATCTACCTGCGGCCGGCGTCGCGCCGCCAGGCCGAGCGGGTCATCCGCCTGCTGCGCGGGCTGGTCGAGCACTTCGCCGATGTCCCCCGCCGACTGCCCGACGCGGGCGAGCATCTGGTGGAGGCCGGCTCGCCCGAGGCGGCCCGGCTCGCGGTCCGCTACGTGAGCGGCATGACCGACCGGTTCGCGCTCGGCCTCGGGGTCGAGCTCCTCGGGTGGCGGCCCGACGACCTGCCGCGCGGGGTGTGACCGCCTGCCCCGTGCCGACGCCGTAACCTCGGCGCGCGATGGGGATCGTCGACGAGGACATCGCCCGGGTACGCGACCAGACCGACCTCGTGGCCCTCGTGAGCGAGAAGGTCGCGCTCAAGCGCGTCGGCCAGCGGTTCGTCGGGCTCTGCCCGTTCCACCAGGAGAAGACGCCGTCCTTCTCGGTGAACTCCGAGCTGCATCTCTACCATTGCTTCGGCTGCTCGAAGTCGGGCGACGCGATCACCTGGATGCGCGAGACGGAGGGTCTCGACTTCGTCGACGCGGTCGAGGAGCTGGCCAAGCGCGCCGGGGTCACGCTCCGATACGACGACCGAACGAAGAACCGCGACCGCTCGCGACGCGATCGCCTCGTCGAGGCTGTCGCCGCAGCCGGCACGTACTACCACCGGATCCTGCTGGAGGCGCCCGACGGAGGCACCGCGCGCAAGTACCTGCGCAGCCGCGGCTTCGACGGTGACGCGGCGCGCAGGTTCGTGCTGGGCTGGGCGCCCGACGACTGGGACGCGTTGAGCAGGCACCTCCAGCGGGAGAAGTTCTCCCGCGACGACCTGATCGAGGCCGGGCTCGCATTCGTCAACAAGGCGAATCGCCTCCAGGACCAGTTCCGCGCCCGGCTCATCTTCCCGATCTACGACGCGCGCGGCGACGCGGTCGGCTTCGGTGGGCGGTCGCTCGGCGAGCAGGGACCGAAGTACAAGAACTCCCCCGAGACGCCGATCTACCAGAAGAGCCGACTGCTCTACGGCCTCAACTGGGCAAAGGCGGAGATCGTCGCGCGCGGCGAGGTGATCATCTGCGAGGGGTACACCGACGTGATGGCGTACGCGCTGGCCGGCAGCCCCAACGCGGTCGCGACCTGCGGCACCGCGCTCGCCGACGAGCACGCCAAGCTGCTGAAGAACCTTGCTCGCCGTGTCGTGCTCGCCTACGACGCCGACGCCGCAGGCCAGGGTGCCGCGGAGCGGTGGTACCGCTGGGAGCAGGAGCTCGATCTCGAGGTGAGGGTCGCCGACCTCCCCGTCGGGAAGGACCCGGGCGACCTCTGGTGCGACGACCGCGACCGACTGCCGGCGTCGGTGGAGCGTGCGGAGCCCTTCCTCCAGTTCCGGATCGATCGCGTCCTCGGGGCTGGGGATCTCACGACCAACGAAGGACGCGCCCGTGCTGCCGGCCTGGCCGCCGCGATCGTCGCCGAGCACCCGAACGAGCTCGTGCGTGACCAGTACGCGGTGCAGCTCGCCGATCGCCTCGACGTCGCCGCCGACGGGGTGCGGGCGCAGATCGCGCGCGGGGGGACCGTCGACGCGGGCCCGTCGGCGCCTCGTCGACGTGACGAGCCACCGCCACCCGAGCCCGACGACGACATGAGCGCACCGGTGCACGTGTCGCCGCGGGAGGCCGACGTGCTGCTGTGGGCGATCCACGAACCCAAGCTCGTCTCCGACTGGCTCGACGAGTCGCTGTTCCTCGACCCGACGGCTCGCGCCGCGTACCACCTGTTGGTCGAGCGCGACGACGTCCATGAGGCGATCGACGCCGCACGGGGCCCGACCAGACACCTGCTCGAGCGGCTCGCGGTCGAGGAGCCACGGGAAGACTCCGAGCCGGAGACGCAGGCGGCGCGTCTTGTCGCGTACACCGTCGAACCCGTCGCCAAGCGCCTCCTCGTGCGCATGCTGCGCGACGACGCCGACGACGCGGGCGCGGTGAAGGGACAGCTCGACGTGCTCGCGCACGCGCGTGAGGTCGGAGAGTGGGACGACGCGCAGAACGCGGCGAAGCAGTTGGTAGGGTGGATCGTCCACGAGGCCCGACCGGCCCCCGCGCCTGCGGAGGGGGATCGAGTGGACGCAGAGGTGGTGGTGGTGGAGCAACCGTCGTGACCGGACCCGGTGTCGCGAGCCAGCATTCGATCGACGAGGCATCGCTCGACGCGCTCGTGGCCAGGTCGACCGACAGCGTCGTCACCACCGCGCAGGTCTTCGACGCGTTCCCGGGCTTGGAGCCCGAGACCGCCGAGCTGCTCGCACTTCAGGAGCAGCTGCACGCGCGCGGTGTCGTGTGGGTCGACGAGGTGACCGAGGAGCTGACACGCGAAGACTCGTTGCGCGCGCCAGCCCGTCCCCGGGCTCGGCGATCCGCGGCCGAGCGCCTCGATGATGCGCTCGAGGCGGGTCGCGACCGGGGCGAGGGCGGCAGCTTCGACCCCGTGCGCATGTACCTCAAGGAGATCGGCAAGGTCCGGCTCCTCACCGCCGACGAGGAGAAGGCGCTCGCGCGCCGGATCGAGGCGGGGGCCCACGCCTACGCCGCGACGAGCGCCGATGACTCCAAGGACGAGACCGCCGATGACAACCCCGACTTCGCCAAGCGGGAGTCGACGCGCAGCGCGCTCCAGCGGGCGCTCGAGCTGGGGCAGCTCGTGCGCGCGAGCGGGAGCCTCGCGACCGCGCCCGCGACCGAGATCGACCAGATCGACAGCCTCCTCGAGGCCGAGCTGACGAAGCTGCTCCCCAAGCCGGTCGAGGCAGCGCCGGGCGCGCCCCGCAACGCGACCAAGACCGACGAGAACTTCCACCAGATCATCGTGCTGGCCGACGAGATCGCCGGGAAGCTCGACGCGTCGTCGGACACCTACACGCGAGTCGTCGACCTGCGCTCGCTCGTCGACGGCGAGCTCGCGAAGCAGCAGCTGACGAACGCCAACCTGCGGCTCGTCGTCTCGATCGCCAAGCGCTACGTCGGACGCGGCATGGCGCTGCTCGATCTCGTCCAGGAGGGCAACCTCGGGCTGATCCGGGCGGTGGAGAAGTTCGACTACACGAAGGGGTTCAAGTTCTCCACCTACGCGACCTGGTGGATCCGCCAGGCGATCACGCGCGCGATCGCCGACCAGGCGCGCACCATCCGCATCCCGGTGCACATGGTCGAGACGATGAACAAGGTGCTGCGCGTGCAGCGCCAGATGCTCCAGGAGCTCGGCCGCGAGCCGACGGTCGATGAGGTCGCCGGCAAGGTCGACATGACGCCCGACAAGGTGCGGGAGATCCAGCGCATCTCCCAGGAGCCGCTGTCGCTCGAGACACCCGTCGGCGAGGAGGACGACAGCTCGCTCGGCGACTTCGTGCCCGACGAGAGCGCCGTCTCGCCCGACTTCGCCGCCGAGCGCGAGCGGCTCAAGGACGAGATCGAGCGCGCGCTGCTCGAGCTCACGCCACGCGAGCAGCAGGTGATGCGGTTGCGCTTCGGGCTCGACGACGGTCAGGTGCGCACGCTCGAAGAGGTCGGGCGTGAGTTCGGCGTGACTCGCGAGCGGATCCGTCAGATCGAGTCGAAGACGCTCGCGAAGCTGCGCCATCCGACGCGTTCGCAGCGCCTGCGCGACTACCTCGAAGAGGCCTGACCGTCAGCTCGTGATCGGCTCGCCGTCGGCATCGACGGCGTGCCATACGCCACCCACGCCCTGTCCGTTCGTCTGGCCGGCTTCGGTGTCGCCGCTGAACTCGTAGAGCAGGTGGCTGTTGTAGGCGACCTGTCCGCCGTCACCGGTCGCGATGAGCGACTGGTCGAGGCCCTTGCCGGCCTTCGGCTTCTTCTTCGCGGTGTACGCGGGCCAGACGTCGGCGCATGCGTCGACGCACTTGGACGCGTCGGTGTCGGTGCCGTCGGGATCGAACGCGTAGAGGGTGTTGCCCTTGGTGGTGACGAGGACCTTGCCGAGGTCGGTCTTGGCGACCTTGACCGTCGGCTTCTTCTTCTTGGCCGGGGCCGTCGCGGCGTGCTCGGCCGGTGCGCTGGCGAGCGCGGGGGCCCCGACGACCAGTCCGACGCCCGTGGCGAGCAGGGCGGAGAGTGCGACTCGGGCGAACGGTCTGGTCATCGAGGTCTCCGGTCGACGGGGGTGGGTCCCTGGTTCTACGGGCGGTCGGCGGCTTCGGATTGCCCGGATCCGCGCAGGTCGTCGAATGCCTACCATGCGCCGGGGCCGTAGCTCAGTGGTCAGAGCAGAGGACTCATAATCCTTCGGTCGAAGGTTCGATCCCTTCCGGCCCCACATACAACACAACGGTTTCGTCGGCTCGCCAGGATCGCGAGGCGACGTTTGTCACCGGTTTGGCACCGAGTGTCGGTGTCAGCATGATCCGCCGCCACGGCAACCGCTGGCAGGTGACCGTCTACGCGGGCACCGATCCGGTGACGGGACGCGAGCGCCGAGTCCGCGGCTCGGTGCCCAGGGCGCCGGGTCAGCAGCGTCCGTCCAAGGCGGCCCGTGAGCTCGAGGCTCGGCTGCTGCTCGAGGTCGGCACCGGCGAGCACCGCGACGCGAGGGTCACGCTCACCGAGCTGCTCGACCGGTGGCTGGAGCAGGCCGGGCCCGACCTGTCGCCGTCGACGGCGCTCAACTACCGCCGCTACATCGATCGGTCGATCGCTCCTCGCCTCGGGCACGTCAAGCTCGACAAGGTGACGACGGCGATGCTCGACGGCCTGTACCGCGACCTGCGTCAGTCGGGCGGCCGGCATGGTCAGCCCCTTGCGCCGGCGACCGTGCGCCAGGTGCATGCCGTGATCCGACGCGCGCTGGTGCAGGCGCAGCGGTGGGGCTGGATCCAGCGCAACCCGGCCGCGCTCGCGTCGCCGCCGAAGATCGTCCACCACGAGATCCGCCCACCGAGCCCCGAAGCAGTCGCGCAGATATTGCGCGAGGCGGAAGCCGACGGCGCACCGACCGCATTGGCGATCCGCCTGGCCGCGCTCACTGGCGCGCGCCGCGGCGAGGTGTGCGGGCTGCGCTGGTCCGACGTCGATCTCGACGGCGCGAGCCTCGTGATCCGGCGCGGCATCGTCGAGCTCGAGGACCGGGTTGTCGTCAAGGATCCGAAGACGCACCAGATCCGTCGCGTCGCGCTCGACGAGGCGACGGTTGCGATGCTGCGAGCGCGGCGTGCCGCGCAGGCCGAGATGGCGGCGCAGCTCGGCGCGGTGCTCGACGACGAGGCCTACGTCTGCTCGGATCATCCCGCCGGCGTCGAGCCGCTGCTGCCCAACCTCATTTCTGATCGCTTCCGGCGGATCGTGCGCCGGCTCGACATCCCGCGCTGTCGGCTCCACGACCTGCGGCACTGGCACGTCACCCAGGCTCTGGGCGCTGGCTTGCCGGTGCGCGACGTCGCCGAGCGGGTCGGGCACGCAAGTGCGCGCATGACGCTCGACGTCTATGGCCACGCGATCGCCAGCGCCGACCGCAAGACCGCCGAGGTCGTGGCCGCGGTCGTCGACGACGCGATGAGCGAGCCCGGCGAGCCGGTCCACCGACATCCGCCGCGCCGCTCGCGCACCCGTCAGCTGAGCGAGTGAGATCGGAGTGTCTTGGAGGCGTGGGATGATGGGACGATGGTCGTGGGCCGCGAGTTCGAAGTGATCTTGGAAGAGCAAGACGACGGAGGCTTCGTCGCTTCCGTGCCTGATCTTCCAGGCGTCTGGATCCAGGCCGAGACGCGCGACGAGGCGATCGTCATGGTCAAGGATGCAATCGCTGGCTATCTCGAGAGTCTCGAGGGGCTGGGTCGCCCGCTGCCGAAGCCAAGGCGAGAGCATCTGACGGTCAAGGCGTGACGGAGGGGCGACCCGTCGCGACGACTCATCCGCATGCGTCCTTCGGGGAGTCATGAAACGCGCGAGCGAGCCCGTGTCCGGGCGGTACCTTGGACCCGTGGCAACTCGAGCCAACGACCCGGCGCTTGACCCGATCGTCCAGCTGATCGAGGACGACCGGCCACGACTCTCGATGAAGGAATGGCTCGCGCTCATCGACGAGCATGACCCCGTCGACCTGGGCATCAGCGCCGCAGAGCTGGTGGCGGAGGCTCGCGCCGAAGAAGGCCTCCTCTGATCACGAACTTGGTGCTCGACGCCTCTGCGGGCGTCGAGATGCTCTTCGGAACGGATCGAGGACGCGCGATCGAGGCCCAGTTGCCCGATGACAGCGACGAATGGGTTCCGGAGACGTTCTTCGCGGAGGTTGCCGCGACGATTCGAAGGGCCGAGTTGAGCCTGCGGGTCACGCCGGAGCGCGCCTCGGCAGCGCTGAGCGCACTGTTGGCTGGGACGCAACACAGGGTCCAGATTCGCTCTCTCCTCGCCGAGGCGTGGACGTTCCGACACAACCTCACGATCGGCGACGCGCTCTACGTCGTCCTTGCCCGTCATCTCGGTGCGGTGCTCGTCACCGCAGACATCCGCCTGGCAAACGCGCCGGGCATCGGAGTTGAGGTCATCGCGCCCTAGCGGCACGGTGCCAGGGCGCGTTCAGCGGGTGCCAGCGTCAGCGTCTGTCGCGTCGAACAGAGCCTCGATCTGGGAGCGGCCGACGAACACGCGGGCGCCCTTGCCGAGTGGCTGGACCGCGTCGAGCCGGCCCGAGGTGATCATCCGCCGGACGGTGTCGGTCGAGCATCCAAGCAGCTCGGCGACTTCGGACACGGAGAAGGCGATCGGCGCGGCGTTGATGGTGGGCATGGCGGTTCCTCCTGCTGGCTTGCCTTAGAGGATCCGGCTGCCGCTCACGTTCGCGCTCACATCGCGCGAAGTCTCGCTGTGATGAGTCACGGTCGCGCTCATACTTTCGGGTCGTGGCACTACTCACAGCGCTACCACTTCGCGCCGGTTCCGCCCTTGGGCGGAACCGGCATTTGTGCATGGCGAAGGATGTCGATCGTGCGCTGGACCTGTTGCCGGTACAGATCGAACGTATCGGGGTCGTCGGAGGAACTCGAACGATCGATGACGACATAGCAAACGGCTTGTTGCCGTTCACCTTCTTCGGGACTCAGAACGAGGAATGCGGCACACTTCCCCCGGTCACAAGAGAGACTGCGTATCCGATCGCTTGGAAACCCTCAGAGCGGGTTGAGTCTTCGTTGGCAGTTGAGCGCTGCACGAGGGACGGCGGGCGGATTCTCACCCGTCGCCGCTGCGTTCGAGGATGAGCGCGGCGAGAAGTGGGCCGGTTTCCTGGACGAAGTGCCCGACGCCAGGGAGCAGGTCGAGGGTGGCGCCGAGGTGGTCGGCGAACTTCTCACCCGACTCCGCGGTGAAGGCCCGGTCGGAGTCGCCGAAGATCACGTGGGTAGGGATGTCGGAGTCTGCGAGGGCGGCGTAGGCGGCTGCTTGGCGGTCGGCACCTCCCGCTTCGGGCTCGGCGAAGGGCAGCATCCATGGCCAGCGCCGCGCGCCGGTCTTGGACGCGAGGTCGGTGAACGGCGCGGCGTACGCGGCGTGGAGGGTGGGCGGCTCGTCGACGCTCCACGGCGCCATCTGGAAACCCACCAGGCCGAAGTCGAACTCGGGGTTCTGACTGAACATGTTCCAGTCGATCAGGTGCGGCGAGTACTCGTAGCCGTCGTGGTGCAGCCAGGTGTTGAGCACGACCAGGCGCTCGAACCGGTCCGGAAGGTCGACGGCCGTGATGAGCCCGTTCGGTCCACCCCAGTCCTGGCACACGAGAGTGATCTCCGCGAGGTCGAGCTCCTCGACGATGCCTTGGAGAGTCGCGACGTGGGCGTCGAGGGTGTACCAGTCGTCCTCGGTGACCTTGTCGCTCTTGCCGAAGCCGATGTGGTCGGGTGCGATGCAGCGATAGCCGGCGGCGGCGAGCGTGGGGATGACGTTGCGGTAGAGGTAGCACCAGGTCGGTTCGCCGTGGAGCAACAGCGCGACGCCGGCCGCGCCCGATCCCTCGTCGAGGTAGTGGAGCCGGAGCCCTTCGGCCGTGACGAGGTAGTTGGGTTCGTAGCCGAAGCCGACGAGGCCCTCGAACCGGCCTTCCGGTGTCCGCACGAAGTCGGGTGTGGGCAGAGGCGACGCGGTGCTCGTGGTGGCCGGGTTCGAGACGCCGCTGGAGGTCGTGAACGCGTTGTCGTCGCCGGAACATCCCACGAGGGTGGCCACGGTTGCCGCTCCGCCGAGCTGCAAGAATCGGCGGCGGCTCGTGGGTGTCGGTTCGGTCACGGTTCCCGCCCCAGCGCCTCGACGACCGCGTCCTCCAATCGGAGCCGGTAGAGGTCGTGCAGGTCGGCGTCTCGGGCGGCGGTCAGCTCGGCGAGCTCGGGCGCGTCGAGCAGCGCGTCGAGCCCGGCCTGGTCGGGGAACCACCACAGGTGGGCTTCGTCCCACTCGCGTCCGTCGCCGATGAGCGTGCCGACGACCTCATAGGTGCCGAGCGCGACCCCGCCGTTCGCGGCGACCAACGGCGCGAGGCCGTCCAGGTAGTCGGTCAGCGAGTCGGGCCGGTCGGAGGTTCCGGTGCCGCCGTGAGCGAACAGCTCGAAGAGGATGACCGGCGCGTCCCCTGGCGGGAGCTCAGAAGCGGTCGGGGCATCGACGACTCGGTGGGTGACGATGACGCTCGACGTCTTCACCCCTGCGTCCTTGTGCTCGGACCCCTCCTGGAACTCTGGGTCGGCAGTGAGGGCGAAGAACTCGGCGTAGCTCGGGTAGCGGGCGATGGCCACCTGGTCCCATGCCGGTGCCGGCGGCGCGGTCGGGTCGATGATCGGGGTGCCGAACACGGCGGGGCGCATGCCGCCTTCGAACAGGAGCTGTACGCCGGTCGCCGAGTAGAGGTCATTGGCCTCTTCGCCGGTGAGGTCGGTTTCCCGTCCGTCGGCGTAGACGGCCCGGTCGCGGAACGCGATCAGGTTAAGCATGAAGAACGGGCCGTCGTCGCCCGATTGAATCAGCGTGGCGGCCAGGTCCGTGTTGAGCGTTCCGAAGCTCGGGCCGGACGCTGCGCCCGTTGGGGCTGTGGACGTCGGCCCACCGACCGTCGTGGTGGTCTCCGTGTTCAGGGTCGACGGGGGCGCCGTCGAGCTGCACGCGCCGGCCGTGATGGTGACGACGGACAGGGCCGCGAGCGCCACCCTGCGAGCCCGGCGACGTGGTCGATGTGGAACGGCCCGGCCGCCCGGTCGGCTGGTCACGACTCGATCTCCAGTCCGGTCACCGGACCCTGGTAGGAATCCTGGTTCTCCACCCGAATGTTGAGGATCGGGTTCGGGAGCCGGGTCGAGTAGTCCTCGGCGAAGGTGTGCTCGACGACCTGCCAGCCGGTGGGTAGGGGCGATTCGTCGGTCGTGCGCCGGGCGTCGCGGCTCACCAGCGGATAGATGTCGCCCTCGGGGGAGATCAGCAAGGGGATGGTCGTGCCGGCGAAGTAGGTGATCTCGTGTTCCTTGGCGACCCTCGTCCCGAGGAGCACTCCCTCGGCGTCGACGGGGACCCCGACCTCGACGATCGTGGCGACGTGGGCCCACTCGTGGCCGAAGTGTTCGGCGATCACCATCTCCCCATCGGTGGATCCGGGCGATCCGCAGAACACGCCCTCGTCGGGCCCGCCTCCGTCCTCGCCTCCGTCTCCGCGTGGCTGGTTCTTGGACCAGCCGGCGGGTAGCTCGAGGGCGTCGAACTCCTCCAGGGTGATCGCTGGAGACATCCAGACCGTCAGCGTTCCGTCGTCGCGACGCTCGATGATCTCGAAGCCCGCCTCGGATACCTGCCCTGGCTCGAGCATCTCGAGTGGCGACCAACACTTCGCCCCGTCGGTGGCCGGCGCCGCGGGAGAAGGCTCCTCTGGCGTCTCCGCCGACGAAGTCACATCGCTACCCCCGCAGCCGGCCACGACCAGCGCGAGGGCGACGACGACGAGCCCGATCCTTCGACGACCCGCGTCGCCGGATTCCGTACTGGTTCGGTGTCGGTTCAAGATGGCTACTCCTCGCCGTGCATCGAGTCGAGCCAGTCGACCATTCGTCGAGCGATCTCGTCGCCCTGGTCGTCCTGGAGGAAGTGACTGGATTCTGGGAGCCGGTCGTGGGGGTGCCCCTCGGCGCCGGGGATCTCGTCGATGAGGAACTGCTGGGTGGCGCACTGGCCGAGGTTGCCCGGGTCGTTGGACGCCCACAGCGTGAGGAACGGCTTGTCGAAGGCCCGCAGACCAACCCAGGCCTCCTCGGTGGTCCCGGGGACCTCGTTGACCAACGAGGGGAAGGTCCGTGGTCCGGCCATGTAGATGCGGCTCGGGAAGGGAGCGTCGTAGGCAGCTTCGACGTCGTCGGCCAGGTCGAACCAGGTCATGGCCTCGACCACCTCCGACGCGTGGAAGCTCTCGGCGGTCATCGAATACACCATCCAGCTCCCGAAGTTCCCCGTCGACGGAAGCTGCGATTCACAGCCGTCGTAGAACGAGGACTGTTGTTCCGGCGTGGCGGCGAAGATCGACTCGATCTCCACGACCTCGTCGGGGTTCTCGACCGGCGGGGCCGGCTGCACGCCTGCCGGGAGCTCCGGAAGCGTGCCGTCGCCGATGGTGATGGTGGCGTAGCGGTCCGGGTCGAGGCCGGCGGTGCGGAGCCCGATGAGGCTGCCCCAGTCCTGGGCGAACAGGTTGATGTCGGTGAGCTCGAGCTCCTCGACGAACCGCTGGAGCCGGTCGTTGTGGCCGAGGAAGCTGTAGGAGGCGATGTCGGTCGGCTTGTCGGAGCGACCCATGCCGAGGTGGTCCATCGCGATCACCCGGAAGCCGCCGTCGACGAACACCGGGATCATGTACCGGTAGAGGTACGCCCATGAGGGCTGGCCGTGGAGCAGCAGGACCACTTCGCCGTCGGCAGGGCCTTCGTCGACGTAGGCCTGGCGGAGCCCGTCGATCTCGACGTACTGGGGCGCGTAGGGCCAGTCCGGGAGGTCCTCGAAGCACGAGTCCGGGGTGCGGACGAACTCCACGCCGTCCTCGGTGGTCCGCATCTTTGGCTCGGCGTCGCAGGCGACCTGGACCGATTCGTGCTCCGTCGCGGCCGTAGGCGCTGTCGTGGAGGTGGGCCTCCCTGCACCGACCTCGTCCTCCGAGTCGTGGCTGCAGGCGGCGAGCGCGATCGCTAGGGCGGTGGCGACGACGAACCAGCGCCATCGCTTCGAGATGGGCGGCCGGCGATCGGTCATGTGTCGGTGCCTCCGAGTAGTGCGATTCGAGACTTGCGGACCTGGGTGAGCACTCGCTCCCGGGCGTCGAGGGATGCCGCGCCGGCCAGGATCAGGCCGATGCCGTGGGTGACCGCGGCATGCAGCTGCTCACCGTCGCTGGATGCGTTCCCGGTCGCCCAGCGGAAGATCCGCACCGCGGTGAGGGACACCATCTGATCGACGATCAGTATCGGCTCGGCTTCCTCGACGAGGTCACCGGTTTCCGAAGCCTCGACCAGCGCGGTCAACAGCGCGATTCCGTAGCGCTGGAAGGGCGACGATCCGGACTCACCCAGCAGCGAGGTCAGGCCTTCGGCGATGATCGAACGCGCCAAGGTGGCGTGCGTGGTCATCGTGTCGAGCAGCCGGTCGGTGATCTCGAAGCAGCGCTCCAGGGCGTCGGTCGTCGACGTCGCCACCTCTGCGTCGAACACGGCCCCGAGTTGGTCGAGTACGGCGCCGAGGACGTCGTCGCGGCCTCCGATCAGGTTGTAGATCGTGGGCAGGCTCACGCCCGACTCGACCGAGAGCACCCGCATCGACAGCGCCTCGACCCCACCGGCGGCGAGGATGCTGGTTGCTGTCTCGACGACGCGCAGGCGACGTTCGGCTTTGCCTCGTTCGCGGATGCTCACCTCAGGTGTCGTCACGGTCGGTTCGGTGCTCGGATCAGTCATGGGCCGCCAATTGGTAGGTGTTCCGTAGGTTGTCGGTGACCACGGTGGCGATCCCGTTCTGGTCCTCGACTTTGAAATCTTCGCTCAGGACGCGGCTGGTGAACGTCCAGCCATCGGGAAGGTCGAGGCGGTTGCGGAGCGATGACAAGTCGTCGACCGTCTGGTCGGGATCGATCTCGAGGCTGTACGACTGCATCACATAGGTCGACCCGTCGGGAGCCGTGAGCTCGTAGATCTCCCTGCCGGCAAGGAACGTGAACTCCGTCTCGCGCTGGACCGACAGTTCGACGTACGAGGTGGCGTCGGCCTCGATGTCGGCCAGGTCGACCAGGGCGATCGAGCGCATCTCGACTCCGTCGAGGTCGCGCACCTCCAACGAGCCGGTCATCGCTCCGGGGGCGATGGAGTCGAGTACCCAGTAGCGGGGGCCGTTGGTCGCGACCTCATCGGCACCGAGGTGGGTCTGCACCGCGCCGAGATCGATGGCGTCCCAGGCGCCTTGTGGGCAGTCGTTGAGCCCCATCGTGTTCCACACCTCGGCGATCTCGGAGTCCTCGCCGTCGTTCGTGGTCAGGATCTCGCAGTAGCGGACGCCGAAGAGGGTCGATCCGTCGGCCGGAGGGCTGGGAGGCGGCGCGGTCGTCGTCGAAGGGCCGAGAGACACCGTGGACGACGACGTCGCGGTGGTGTCCGTGTGCTGGCTCACCGCGTCGGACGAGCACCCTGACCCAACCCACACTGCCATGAGCACCACCGGGACCACCAGATGTCGCATCACCGGGCCAGGGACATCTCGGGGCTTGCTTCACGCACGACGGCGCGACTGCCGACGCCTTGACGAAACATGTCCAGATTATTAAACATGTTTAGATCCGGCTGCAACCCAGCCGCGGAGCCCGACGAGGAGCCCGATGATCAACGCGAACGTGCGCTCGTTGGCTGCGGCGCTGTTGGTGCCCGTCCTGTTGCTGGCTGGCTGTTCGGACGACGGCACTTCGGCCCCGTCCGAAACCACCAACGCGCCGATCGACGGCACCCAGCCCGATCAGCAACCGTCGGACGATCCCAGCGAAGGTGTCCGGTCGATCGAGATCGAGGTCGGCGAGTTCACGTTCGATGCGCTCGAGGCCGGCCCCGCCGACGGTGACCTGGTCCTGCTGTTGCACGGCTTCCCCCAGACGGCAGATCAGTGGCGAAGCCAGATCGAAGCGCTGAGCAAAGCCGGCTACCACGTCGTCGCGCCGAACCAACGGGGCTACTCCCCCGGGGCACGACCCGTCGAGGTCGAGGAATACACCCGCGACCGGCTGGCCGAGGACGTGATCGGGATGGCGGATGCACTCGGCCATGACCGGTTCCACCTGGTGGGCCACGACTGGGGTGGGGCGGTGAGCTGGGAGGTAGCGGCTCGGTACCCGGAGCGGCTGGGCTCGGTGACCGTGGTGTCGACGCCCCATGACGGAGCCATGAGGGCGATGCTGACCAACCCCGAGAACGACCAGCGGGAACGGTCGTCGTACATCTTCACGTTGGCCCAGGAGGGATCCGAGGACCTGTTCTTGGCTGACGACGCCGCACTCCTACGGTCGCTGTACCGAGACGCCGGCCTCAGCGTCGAGGAGATGCAGCGTCAGCTCAGCGTCCTCACCGACCCTGACACCATGCGCGCCGCACTGCACTGGTACCGGGCCGCAATCCTCGGTGGCGCGCCGACCGGTCCCTCGACCATTCCGACGATGTACGTGTGGAGCGACGGCGACGACGCCCTCGGCCCTGACGCCGCGGCCGCCACCGCCGACTACGTCACTGGCCCGTACCGCTTCGAGGTTCTGAAGGGCGTCAACCACTGGATTCCCGAACGGGCCGCCGACGAGCTGAACGAGCTCCTCCTGGACTTCCTCTCGGACGAGGATCCACTGTGAACGCCGCGCTCCGTACGCTCGTGGTGCTCGCCGCGGCGAGCCTGAGCCTCATGGGCTGCGCCGGCGGCTCCGAGCCCGGGGCTGGGGACGCCAGCACCGAAGCCGAGCCGCACCCTGCGCCGCTCTCGCTCTCGTCCGACCTCTGCGACGACCCGGACAACCTGTCGGCCCTGCGCGAGCCACCGGCCGGAAGCGATCTCCTCGCGTCCGACGACCTCAACCGGGAACAGATGGAGCGGATGATCGACGCACCGACCGAGGGTCCGATCTACCTGTTCCAATTACGGAGCTACCGCGACACCGCCGACTACGCCGACGGCCGTGCAGCAGACCTCACCGGCCGGGAGGCCAGCGCCCTCTATGACCCGGCAGAGTTCCACAGCGCTGTCGGGGCCAGGACCGTGTACGAGACCGACGTCGACAACCAGATCGACGGTGATGAGATCGTCTGGGAGACGATCGAGATCGTCGAGTACCCCTGCCCGATCGCCTTGTTCGCGGTGCTCGCCCATCCTGACCACCAGGACCTGGCCGCCCACGACGTAGCCGGAGTCGAGCACTCGGCCGCCATCGTGGCCGACCTTCTCCTCCTTCCTCCACCGGCCGATCCGGACCAGTCAGAGGCTGTCTTCCCGCCGACGGGCGACGACCCTGCGTTCGACCTGATCCACGTGATGGACTTCCACGACATCGCGCAGTATGAACCCGGTGCGGGCGAAGACGAGCGCACCGGTCGCGAGGCTTGGTCCGCGTACCAGGCGGGCGGTACCGGCGCATCCATCGACCTGGGTCACTATCCGACCGGGATCTTCGAGGTCCAAGGGGTACTGAGCGGTGACGACCGCACCTTCGACCAGATCCTCGTGGTGCACATGTCCAGCATGGAGGGGTTCAAAGCGCTCCTCGACGACAACACCCGCCAGGACGGCCGCTACCACCGCTACGCCGCACTGCAGAACAACTACTCCATGATCGCCCATCCAACGCTGTCGGAGATCCCGACGGCGCCTTGAATTCCTTGAGACCGTGTCAGCAGACGCCATCTCGGTCGCCCACACCCGAGTCGGGGGCTATGGGACGACATCCCGTCGCCGATTCGCGGAATGAAGGTCTCGAACCCAAGAACTTGCCCAAGAATCTGCACGTCGTATCGCACGCACCAGTGCGCATGCGTCGCGTGAGGGTTCCATACTGAAGCGCCACTTGCTGCGGCACACGGCTTGCGGTCAGCCGCGACCCCCTTGCGATTGGACGCTTGCGGATCGTCGGGGATCGGGTACGTCAGACGTCGCCCTCGGGCGTCGGTGCTTGTCCTGCGCACGCGGCACCCACGCCGATTCGAACTCGACGGGATTCCCCGTTGGCGGGGACAGCAGGGGGACGCCGCGACCGTGGTCGAGCTCACCATCCTCCGACGTGCCAACGCTGCGGCAGGTTGCCTGCGTCGCGAGATCATCGGGATCGAGATGCTCACCATCCCTACTTCCATCCCTACAACTGCGCGGACGTCGGTGCTGTGAGGGGGTATTCGGTGGACTCCGAATCGGTCTTCAGCGACGGAACGATACGCAGTGGACGACTTGTGTGGACCTACCGGATCTTCGCCTCATCAACGCCGCGCAGCTCGAGCGACGACGCCGAGCCAGAGGTGCGACCGATCGCGTCCCTCTTGCAGGTTGCCGCGATTACCTGGCGAGGTTCGCCGTGGCCGCTGACGGGGCGCGGTCTTGCCAGCGGCTTCGTAGAACCTCGACGTCGACTCGTTGTTGCTTAGCGGCGGCGCCATTCGCGTTGAATCGGATGCCTTCCGCTTCGAGCCTTCGTCGGCATTCGTCGGGGCCTCCGCCGTCGCCGGTGGACCAGCCGTCGGGGATCGTTCCATCGCGGGTGAGGATCCGGTGTGGGAATGGGAAGTCGGGTGAGTTGGCCGCGATGTTTCCGACGGCCATTGCTGCCGAGCTCGAGCCGATGGCGACTGTGGACACGTCGCCGTAA
The DNA here is from genome assembly GCA_964532485.1 of uncultured Bifidobacteriaceae bacterium. GTDB lineage: Bacteria > Actinomycetota > Acidimicrobiia > IMCC26256 > PALSA-555 > DATBSK01. Next base: position 31 of record CAZHKE010000010.1, on the reverse strand, counting down.
GTGGCCCACTCGCCGGGCTCGATGCAGGCGG
>CAZHKE010000009.1:60375-84041 GCA_964532485.1 uncultured Bifidobacteriaceae bacterium | reverse complement strand
CGTGCTCGCACGGCTCAGCGACCGTGTCGGCCTGAGCCCGATCCCGGCGTACCTGCTCGCGGGGCTCCTCTTCGGCGAGGGTGGCTTCGCGCCGGTGCTGTCCGCGGACTTCCTCGAGCTGGCCGGCGAGATCGGTGTCGTGCTGCTCCTGCTCACCCTCGGGCTGGAATACACGCCAGACGAGCTCGTCGACGGTGCGCGCCTCGGATGGCGCGGCGGCGTGCTCGACGTGCTGCTCAACGCGACGCCAGGCGTGCTCGCCGGCGTGCTGCTGGGTTGGAGCACGGAGGCGATCGTGCTGCTGGGCGGCATCACGTACATCTCGTCGTCAGGCGTCATCGCCAAGCTCCTGACCGATCTGGGTCGGCTGGGCAACCGCGAGACGCCGGCAGTGCTCACGATCCTCGTCCTCGAAGACCTCGCGATGGCCGTGTACCTGCCGATCGTCGGCGTGATGCTGGCCGGGGCCGCCCTGCTCGAAGGCATCTCGTCGGTCGCGCTCGCGATGGCCGTCGTCGCGCTCGTGCTCTTCGCGGCGTTGAAGTTCGGGTCGAAGCTCACTCGTGCGCTGCACGCGCGCTCCGACGAAGCGGTGCTGCTCGGCCTGCTCGGCGCAACGCTGCTCGTCGCCGGCGCGTCCCAGCAGCTCGACATCTCTGCCGCCATCGGTGCGTTCCTCGTCGGCATCGCGCTCTCGGGACCGCTCCAGGAGCGCGCGACCGCGCTCGTCGCTCCCCTGCGAGACCTGTTCGCAGCCGTCTTCTTCGTGCTCTTCGGGTTCAGCATCGACCCCGGAGCACTCCCGTCGGTGCTCGCTCCGGCGGTGCTGCTCGCGATCGTGACCGCACTCACGAAGGTCGCTGTCGGTTGGTACGCATCCACGCCCCTCGGGGTCAGCCGGCGAGGACGCGTGCGCGCCGGCACCGCGCTGATCGCTCGTGGAGAGTTCTCGATAGTGATCGCCGGCCTGGCGCTCGGGACGACCGTCGAAGCCGAGCTGGGTGTGCTCGCGGGCGCGTACGTGCTGATCCTCGCGATCGCCGGTCCCGTCCTCACCCGCTTCGCCGACCGTCTCGCCGAGGTCGGCGTCCGGAGGCCCTGAAGGCGTTACCGCGCGCAACCGCCGGAGACGGAGCCCCCGACGTCGACCTGGCGCGCAGGTACCCTGCGCCGCAGCGAACGATCGCAGGGTGATGAACGAAGGAGTGACGGTGCCGGGACCGCTGAGCGGGGTGAAGATCGTCGAGCTCGTCGGGATCGGGCCGGGCCCCTTCGCCGCGATGCTCCTCGCCGACATGGGCGCCGAGGTGGTGCGCGTGCACCGCACGCAGTCGGTGGCCCAGGGGTTCGATCCCGGCGGCGTGCCCGTGCTCGACCGCAACCGACGCTCGATCGGCGTCGATCTCAAGCACGCCGACGGCGTCGAGACGGTCCTGCGACTCGTCGAGTCCGCCGACGCGCTGCTCGAGGGATTCCGGCCCGGCGTGACGGAGCGGCTCGGGCTCGGGCCCGACGAGTGCCTGGCCCGCAACCCGCGGCTCGTGTACGGGCGCATGACCGGGTGGGGCCAGGACGGGCCCATGGCGAACGCGGCGGGCCACGACATCAACTACATCGCTCTTGCCGGCGCGCTTGCGCACTTCGGGCGGGAGGGACAGAAGTCGACGCCCCCGATCAACCTCATCGGCGACTTCGGTGGTGGCGGCATGTTCCTCGCGTTCGGCATCGTCTGCGGCCTCATCGAAGCGCGGACGTCCGGCGAGGGTCAGGTCGTCGACGCGGCGATGGTCGACGGGGCCGCGATCTTGATGTCGATGATCTGGGGCTTCCGCGTGCTCGACGCGTTCGACGAGGACGAGCGCGGCACCAACGTGCTCGACACTGGCGCACCGTTCTACGACTCGTACGTGTGCGCGGACGGCAAGGAGATCGCGCTGGGATCGCTCGAGCCGCAGTTCTACGCCGAGCTGCTCCGCCTGATCGGTCTCGACGGCGAGGAGCTGCCCGTGCAGATGGACCGCGCCGGCTGGCCCGTGCTGCGCGAGCGGTTCACCGAGATCTTCAGGTCGAAGACTCGGGCCGAGTGGTGCGAGCTCATGGAGCGCACCGACGCATGCTTCGCGCCGGTGCTCACGATGACCGAGGCGATCCGACATCCCCACATCGAGGCCCGCCGCACGGTCGTCGAGTTCGAGGGCGTCCACCAGCCTGCGCCTGCCCCGCGGTTCTCGCGGACGCCGGCCGAGCTGCGCCGGCCGCCGGCGAAGCCGGGGGAGCACACCGACGAGGTGCTCACCGAGTGGGGGTTCAGCGCCGACGAGCTCACGAAGCTGCGCGACGCGGGCGCCATCGCCTGATCTGACCGTCAGGCGCGGTCGTCGGGGTCGATCGCGCGCACCTGCGCGACGCGTGCGGCGAGCGTGGCCTCGTCGTCGGCGACGATCGTGACGTGCCCGACCTTCCGACCCGGTCGAGGTGACTTCGCGTAGTCGTGCACGTGCGCGCCCGGGACGGCGAGCACGGTCGACGGGTCTGCCATGTGGCCGATGCAGTTGATCACCGCGGTCGAGCCGCGGGCGTCGGCTCGACCGAGCGGCCACCCGAGGACTGCGCGCAGGTGCTGCTCGAACTGGCTCGTGTGCGCACCCTCGATCGTCCAGTGGCCCGAGTTGTGGACACGCGGCGCCATCTCGTTGGCGAGCAGCGCGCCGTCGCGCTCGAACAGCTCGACGGCGAGCACCCCGACGTAGTCGAGGTCGTCGAGAAGCCGCGCCGCGATCGTCTCGCCCGCGGACTGGAGCTCCTCGGTCAGCCCGCGCGCGGGCCCGAAGCTCGTCCGCAGGATGCCGGCGGCGTGCACGTTCTCGACGAGTGGGTAGCAGGCCGTCGAGCCGTCGACGGCGCGGGCCGCGAGCACCGAGAGCTCACGGTCGAACGGCACGTGTGCCTCGGCGACCAGCGGTACGCCGCCGAGCGCGTCCCACACGCCGCCCGCGTCTTCGGTGCTGCCCACCACGCGCTGGCCCTTCCCGTCGTAGCCGCCACGACGGGTCTTGACGACTGCGGGCAGGCCCACTGCCTCGAGCGCGGCCGGCACGTCGTCGGCCGCGTCGATGGCCACGAAAGCGGCGACGTCGATCCCGAGGCGTGTGAACGTCTCCTTCTCGGCGACGCGGTCCTGCGCGACCTCGAGCGCGACCGGAGCGGGTCGGACCGGGATGGTCGTGGTGATCGCGCGTGGCCCATCGGCGGGCACGCCTTCCCACTCGTAGGTGACGACATCGGCGCCATGGGCGACGCGAGCGACGGCAGTCTCGTCGTCGAGCTCTCCGACGACGAGCTCTCCCACCGCCCGCGCCCCCGCCTCCGGGGAGGGGTCGAGGAACCGCAAGGTCACGCCGAGCGGCAGACCCGCGATGCCCAGCATCCGCCCGAGCTGGCCGCCGCCGAGCACCGCGACGAGCGGGCGATCGCTCACGAGGGGTCCCCTCCTCTTCCGTCTTCCGTCTCGTCCCGGGTCCGCACCCAGTATCCTGGCGCCTGCGACAGCGTCGTCGCCCCAAGCCCGATCGGCTGTCCCGGATCCCCGATCCCGATCCCCAGCCCTGGATCCTGGGGAGCCGATCGTCCCACCGAGACCCGGGAGACCGAGTTGTCGCTGTCCCCTTCCTCTCCGTCGCCGCGCGAGCGGCGCCTCTGGCTCAGCACATCGAGGCGGCGCGTCGAGCTCGACGCGTGCGGGATCGGCTTCGTCGCCGACGAGCAGGGCCGCTCGAGCCGCGAGATCGTCGAGCTGGCGCTCACCGGCCTGTCGTGCGTGCGCCACCGCGGCGCGGTCGCTGCCGACGGCCGCTCCGGCGACGGCGCTGGCGTGCTCCTCCCGCTGCCGCCGCGCTTCCTCGACCGCGTCGCCGCCGAGCTCGGTGCCGACGCCCCCGCCGACCGGCTGGGCCTGGTGTTCGCGTTCCTCGACCTGCACGACGACGCTGCTCGTTGCGCGGCCCAGGACGCGGTCGCAGGCGCGTGCAGCGCCGAGGGCCTCGAGCTGCTCGGATGGCGCAGGGTTCCGATCGACGAAGACCAGATCGGCCCGGCCGCGCGCGACGACCTGCCTGCGATGGTGCAGGGACTGCTCGCTCGTCCCGCCGACCTGGGGCTCGCCGACGCCGAGCGTGCCGCGCTGCGCGCGAGACGACGCGCCGAGGCTGCGTGCCGCGATGCGGGTGTCCGCCACTACTTCGCGAGCTGGTCGTTCTCGACGCTGACGTACAAGGCGCTCGTGATCAGCGACCGGCTCACGGCGTTCTTCCCGGATCTCGACCGCGACGACTTCGAAGCCCCGTTCGCGATCTTCCACAGCCGCTTCTCGACGAACACGGCGCCGGCGTGGGAGCGCGCGCAGCCGTTCCGCTACCTCTGCCACAACGGTGAGATCAACACGATCCAGGGCAACGAGCGGCGCATGCTCGCACGTGGCGTCCTCGGCACGGAGATCGTGGGTCTGGGCCCGGAGCACCTGCTGCGACCGGTGCTCGACCCCGACGACTCGGACTCCGGCAAGATCGACGCCGCACTCGAGCTCTTGCTGCGCGCGGGCCGCGACGTGCGCCACGTCGCGGCGATGCTGGTGCCCGAGGCGTGGGAGGGAGTGCGCGACCGCGATCCCGACGTCCGCGACTTCTACCGGTACCACGCGTCGCTCTCCGAGCCCTGGGACGGCCCAGCAGCCCTCATCTTCACCGACGGACGTCGCGTCGGCGCGACGCTCGACCGCAACGGCCTGCGACCGATGCGCTGGCACCGCTCCGCCGACGGGATCGTCGTGTGCTGCTCGGAGGCCGGTGCGGTCCCGCTGCACGACCGCGGTGGGGTGACGCGGGGGCGGCTCGGCCCGGGGGAGATGCTCTGCATCGATCCCGATGCTTCCGAGCCGCGACTCCGGGGCCTCCAGGGCGACGCCGACGTGAAGCGATGGCTCGCCGATCGCGCGCCCTACGGCGATTGGGCGCGCGCCGGCCTGCTCCCCTTCAAGCCCGGCAACGCGATCGGCATGCCGCCCTCGCCCGACGACCTCGTGGCCGAGCAGGTCGCGTTCGGGTGCAATCGCGAAGAGATCGCGATGGTCCTCAAGCCCATGGCGACGGACGCGAAGGAACCGACGTTCTCGATGGGTGATGACACGCCCTTCGCCGCGGTCGCGACGCGCCCGCGCGCGGTCTTCAGCTTCCTGAAGCAGCGCTTCGCGCAGGTCAGCAACCCTCCGATCGACCATCTGCGGGAGCGACTCGTCATGTCGCTGCGTACCTGCCTGGGGCGCCGCCAGCCGCTGCTCACCGAGAACCCGTCCGCCGCGCGCCTGCTCGAGCTTCGGACCTTCTTCTTGTTCCCGGATGCGGTCGCGGCGCTGCTCGACGAGGAGCGGAGCGTGTTCCCCGCCGCGGCGCTCGACGCCACGTTCGCGGTGAGCGATGGCCCCGCCGGGCTCGCCCGCGGCATCACCGCGCTCAGCGACGCCGCGCTCGCGGCAGTCGAGCGCGAGACGTCGATCCTCGTCGTGACCGACGCCTTCATCGGGCCGGATCGCGCGCCGATCCCGTCGTTGCTCGCGCTCGGTGCGGTGCACCACGCCCTCGACACGGGTCGAGTGCGCCAGGACGCTTCGATCGTGGTCGACTCGGGCGACGCGCGCGACACGCACTCCATCGCCTGCCTCCTCGGGTTCGGAGCCGACGCGATCTGCCCGCGGGTCGCACTCCGCACGGTGGCAGCGATGGCCGATGACGACCAGCTGGGTGAGGTCCACTCCGCCGACGCGCAGGAGAAGCTCCAGGCGGCACTCGAGGACGGTGTGCTCAAGATCCTGTCGAAGATGGGCATCTCGACTGTCGACGGATATCGCGCGGCCCAGATCTTCGAGGTGCTCGGTCTCGACGACGACGTGGTCGAGACATGTCTGCGCGGCACCCCGTCGGGTGTCGGTGGCATCGGGTTCTCCGAGCTCGGCGCCGACGTGCTGGCGCGCCACGAGGTCGCGTTCGGCGACACGCCGGTGCTCGACGAGCCCGGCTACATCCGCTTCCGGAAGCGAGGCGGCGAGTACCACGCCAACTCCCCCGAAGCGATCAGCCTCCTCCAGGGCTCGGTCGGCCTCGTCGTCGACGCCGACGCCGACGACGGCAACGGCTCCGCGGGGAAGCGCACCGGTCGCGGGGGCGACTCCGACGGCAAGTTCGCCCGGCTCGACGTCGCGCCAACCGAGGAGCAGGGAAAGGTCATCTTCTTCGAGGGTGACCGCGCGGAGCCGGTGCCGCCCGCCGCCGCGGCGGACGTCCGAGCCGCGCACCTCCTCCAGACGGCGATCACGGAGCAGCGCGCCGAGCTCTACGAGCGCTTCCGCGAGCTCGTCGAGAGTCGGCCGGTGACGGAGCTGCACGACCTGCTCGAGCTCTCGCCGGCGCGCGCGCCGGTGTCGCTCGACGAGGTCGAGAGCATCGATACGATCACGCGGCGGTTCTCGACGGGTGCGATGTCGCACGGTGCCCTGTCGGCGGAGGCGCACGAGACGCTCGCGATCGCGATGAACATGATCGGTGGTCGGAGCAACTGCGGCGAAGGCGGCGAGGACCCGGCGCGCTTCCGCACCCGAGGCACCGGCCGCGACCGGAACTCACGGATCAAGCAGATCGCCTCGGGCCGGTTCGGCGTGACACCCGAGTACTGCGCGTACGCCGACGAGCTCAACATCAAGATGGCCCAGGGATCGAAGCCGGGTGAGGGCGGCCAGCTCCCGGGACACAAGGTGAGCGGCGAGATCGCGCGACTGCGGTTCACGCAGCCGGGCGTCGGGCTGATCTCACCGCCTCCGCACCACGACATCTACTCGATCGAAGACCTCGCGCAGCTCATCTACGACCTCAAGCAGGTGAATCCCAACGCCGAGGTGTCGGTGAAGCTGGTCGCAGAGGACAACGTGGGGACGATCGCCGCCGGGGTCACCAAGGCGCTCGCCGAGGTCGTGCAGATCTCCGGTGCGAACGGTGGCACCGGTGCGTCACCGCTCTCTTCGATCAAGAACGCCGGCCTGCCCTGGGAGCTCGGTCTGGCCGACACGCAGTTCACGCTCATCGAGAACGGGCTGCGCGACCGCGTGCGCGTGCGAGTCGACGGTGGCTTCAAGACCGGTCGCGACATCGTGATCGCCGCACTGCTCGGCGCCGACGAGTTCTCGTTCGGGACCGCGGCGATGCTGGCGGAGGGCTGCATCATGGTGCGCGCCTGTCACCGTGACACGTGCCCGACCGGGATCGCCACGCAGCGTCCCGGCTTGCGCGCCAAGTTCGCCGGAACGCCCGAAGGCGTCGCGACCTACCTGTGCTACGTGGCACAGGAGGTGCGTGAGCTGCTCGCGTCGCTCGGGCTGCGCACGCTGGACGAGGCGATCGGCCGCGTCGAGCTCCTGAGCCAGAGGACCACGGGTGAGGAGCGGGCCGACGCCCTCGACCTCTCTCCGCTGCTCCGGTCGCCGCACGATGCCGCCGCGCCGCGCCGGTTCGTCGCCCACGTGCCCGTCCAGCGCCCGCGCTCCGAGCTCGACGCCCGGCTGCTGGAGGACGGGTTCTCCACGGTGTGGGGAGGCGGTGAGCTCGAGCTCGAGTACGAGATCGGCAACGCCGACCGCACGATCGGCGCGTCGCTCGGCGGCGCGATCGGCCTCGAGTTCGGCCAGCTGTTCCCGCCGGGCACGGTGTCGGCCCGGTTCACCGGCGCGGCGGGGCAGAGCTTCGGCGCCTTCCTCGCGGAGGGCGTCCAGCTCGAGCTGCGCGGTGAGGCCCAGGACTACGTCGGGAAGGGGATGGGTGGCGGCCGGATCGTCGTGCGCCCACCCGACGACGACACCGGCGACCCGGTGCTCGCCGGCAACACCGTGCTGTACGGCGCGACCGGTGGGCAGCTCTTCATCGCGGGCCGCGTCGGGGAGCGGTTCTGCGTGCGCAACAGCGGCGCGACTGCCGTGGTCGAGGGCGCTGGCGACCATGCGTGCGAGTACATGACCGGCGGCACCGTCGTGATCCTCGGCGAGTTCGGGTACAACCTCGGCGCGGGGATGACCGGGGGGCAGGCGTTCGTGTACGACCCGCGCCACCTGCTGGTCACCCGGCTGAACCGCCAGCTCGTCGACGCGACCCTGCTCGACGACGAGCAGGCCGACGAGCTCGGTTTCCTCGTCGAGTGCCATCGCGAGCTCACCGACTCGACGGTGGCGGCGATGATGCTCGCCGACTGGGAGAAGGCCCTGCCCGCCTTCTGGCGGGTCGCCCCGGTGAGCGAGGTCGCGCGAATCGAGCGTGTCAACGAGGGAGTGCTCGGCGCGGCGCGTTGAGCCGAGGCTTCGAGCGCCCGGCGCTCACGTTCCGAGGACGAGCAACGGCCGACTGTCGTAGCCGAGCGCGCCGGCGACGAGCTTCTCGAAGAACCCCGACCGCTCGTCCTCGTACGCGCGTACCGCGCGGTTGTAGGCCGCGACGATGGCCGGGGTCACGACCGCCTGGTCGAACGCCGCGGTCGCGTTCTTGAGCGCCTCGTCCTGGCTCAGCTTTGCCGACGCCGCGACGTTCGCGTTCACCCGACGCGCCAGCGCCTCGAGCTCGTTGGCCGTCACGGCCTCGGCGCCCGGATCGGTGTGCCGGGGTCCGCGCAGTGCGAACTTCTTCCACCGGTCGAGCTCTGCCTGCAGGTCCTTCGTCACGGCGCGATCGGCCGCCGAAGACGCGGCGAGCGCGGTCGCCACGCCGTCGAGCGCCTCGTACCGCACGATGAGCGACGGCCGCAGCGGCGTCCAGCGCGCGTCGACGACATCGCGATCGTCGTCGAGGCCTGGTCGGACGAGGAACGCCGCGGCCGCGACGACCGCGATCACGAGCGCGACGACCAGCAGCAGGATCCAGCGAAGGCGTCGCATGGGCGCGATCGACGCTAGCGGCGAAGCGCGGCGAAGTGGCTGACCCTCGTGCCGATCGTTGCGGTCGTCGAGCGCGCCGACGAAGATGTCGTCGGTGACGCTCGAAGCCGTCACGTGGCCTCGGGGGGGGATCGGATGAGTGCACTCACGACTCGGCAGCTCTGGTTGGGTCTGCTCGTCGGCCTCGCGGGCCTCTGGGTTGCGCTCGCGGGCGCGATGTGGATCTGGGGTGGCATGTCGACGCTCGTCGGCGACATGAGCGGTGCGTGCGAGCGCGTGACGCTGAAGTACTTCGGCCCGGGGACCGACGCGGGCCGGGAGTGCTTCGCGCAGGCGAGTCGATCACCGCTCGGGTTCTCGGGTGCCCTCGCGGGGTTCTTGATGATCCTTGTCGGCGTCGCGATCCTCACCGCGTCGTTCTGGGTCCTCACGAAGGCGAGCGACATCTTCGAGTCGCGTCACGTCGCGTAGCTCCCCGCAGCGCCTGAGTCGTCAGGGGCCCGCGAGCCCGACAGGTCGCATAGCTCCGACCGGTCGCACGTCATCGCAGCCGCGCCGCGGTGTCGAACGCGACATGGCAGGCGGTCGAGCACTCGTGGTCACGGTCCTGGTGGCGGTCTCGGTCGTGGGGTGGTGGCTCGGCAGTCACGGCGACGACGCACGACCTTCGGGGCGAGTCGTCGAGGTCGTCGACGGCGACACGATCGTGGTGGCGTTCGCCGACGAATCGACCGACACGATCCGACTCTTGGGCGTCGACACACCCGAGACCCACCATCCGACGAAGCCCGTCGAGTGCTTCGGTCCCGAGGCCGCGGCGTACACCGCCCGGAGACTCACCGGGCGGCTGGTCACCCTCGAAGGCGACGTCGAGGCACGCGACGTGTACGGCCGTCGCCTGGCGTACGTGGTGCTCGACGGACAGCGTTTCAACGACGAGCTGTTGCGCAAGGGCTACGCGCGTCTCCTCGTGATCGCGCCGAACCGCCGGCATGCGCATGATCTGCTCGAAGCCGAGCTCGCGGCGCACCACGCCGGCCGCGGCCTGTGGAGGCGCTGTGAGCCGTGACGCCGAGCCACCCGGTCGAGTGGAGCCGGGTCGAGGCGGAGCCCCTCGAGGGCGCCGTCGAGGCAGGCGCGCGTGGCGCTCTCGTCGAAGTGGTGCATGGTGGGACGGTCGCGGTGGTCAGGCCGACGCGACTGCGGGCCCGCGGGTGTGCTCGCGCACGAACGCGAGCACGGCGTCGCCGTAGCGTGTCGCCTTGACGGGTCCGATCCCGGGCACCGCGAGCAGCGCCGACCTCGTCGCGGGGCAGTCGGTCGCGATGGCCCGCAGGGTGGTGTCGTGGAAGATCACGTACGCGGGCACTGCCGCAGCTCGGGCGAGCTGGCGGCGCCACTCGATGAGCGCCGCCAGCAGCACGGGGTCGGTGTCGTCGGCACCGCCGTCGCCCGCGAGCCGGTCGCGGGCGTGGTCGAGCTCGGCGCGCACGCCTCGGGCGGTGTCGCGCTCCGTCCTCGGCGTGGCGTGGGGTGAGCATGCGCGCTCGATCGGGTCGAGCCAGGGGCTTGCGACCCGGTTCACCTCGCGCGAGCCGAGTGTGCGCCGACGAGCCCACGACAGCTCGAGACACCGCTGGGCGCGTGTGAGCGCGACGTACAGGAGCCGACGCTCCTCGGCGCGCGCGGCGGGCGACTCGGCCCGGGCGATGGGCACCAAGCCTCGCTCCAGCCCGGCGATGTGCACCGTGTGGAACTCGAGGCCCTTCGCGCGGTGGAACGTGAGGAGCTCGACGGCGTCACCCCCGATCGCCGGCTCCTCGTTGCGCAGCACCGTGCTGAGCCAGGCGACGAACGCGTCGACCGAGCCGCCCGGGTCGATCGCGATGAACTCACGTCCCAGCCGCACCACCGCCGCGGTGTGCTGGCTGCGCTCGTCGTCGGCATCGGCGTCGGCGGCGTCGACCGCGGCGTCGTCGGGGAGCTCGAGGTCGGTGAGGTGCGAGGTCAGCGGCGCACCGGGAGCGGCCGAGTCGGCCGCACGGAGCCGTTCGAGGACGGCGCGGACCGCGGGGCGGTCGAGGAAGCGACCGTCACCGCGGACGCGGTACGGGATGCCCTGCGCGGCGAGCGCGGCCTCGAACGCGCCGGACTGCGCGTTGATCCGGTAGAGCACGGCGAAGGCCGACCAGGGCACGCCCGGGCCGCGCGCCTCTCGGATCATGCCGGCGACTCCCTCGGCCTCGTCGCGGTCGGTGTCGTAGTCGGTGACCGAGGGCCTGGGCCCCTCGCCCCCCACGGCGACCCGGCGCGCGCGGCGTTGCCCGCCGTCGGCGAGCAGCGCCTCCGCCGCGGCGACGATCTGGGGCGTGGACCGGTAGTTGCGGTCGAGCCGAAGCAGCCGCGCGCCCGGGAACAGCCGGCGGAAGTCGGTGAGGCCCGTCGGATCGGCGCCGGTGAACGAGAAGATCGCCTGGTCGGGGTCTCCGACGACCGTGAGATCGAGCTGGTCACCGAGCCAGCCGCGCACGAGCCTGAGCTGTGCCGGGCTCACGTCCTGGAACTCGTCGACGAAGAGGTGGCGGAAGCCCCAGCGCTGCTCGGCCGCGAAGTCCTCGTCGCGCTCGAGGGCGTCGCCGCACCACCACAGGAGATCGTCGAAGTCGAGCAAGCGCGCCTTGCGCTTGGCTTGCTCGTAGCGCTCGTAGAACCCGGCGACGGCGTCGATGCCGGGCGAGGGGTCGCGACCCATCAGCGCGGCTGCCGCCGCGTACTGATCAGCCGGGACGAGCCTGGCCTTCGCCCATTCGATCTCGCTCGCCACGTCCGCCGCGATCGACACGGTGTCGGGACCGCGCTTGCCGCCGGCCGCGACGATCGGCACGATCAGCCGGGCCTTGCGCTCGAGAAGCCCCGGCATCGCGCGGTCGTGCAAGACCGCCCGCCTCCGCAGCTGCGCCAGCGCGATCGAGTGCAGGGTCCCGGCGGTCACGCCGCGGTCGTCGGAGACCCCCGACGTGCGCACGCGGCTCCTCAGCTCCCCGGCGGCCTTGCGCGTGAACGTGACCGCCAGCACCTTCGCCGCCTCGGCCCGCCCGGTCGCGACCCGCCACGCGATCCGCCGCGTCAGCACGCGGGTCTTCCCCGCGCCCGGCCCCGCCAGGATCGCCAGTGGCAGGTCCTCGCACGTGACGGCCTCGCGCTGGGTCTCGTCGAGATCGGCCAGGAGATCATCGGGCAGCAGCTCGTCGGGCGCCATCGAGCCAAGGTACGGACAGGGTGTGACACATCCGCGGATGCTCCGGAGGAGCGACGGTCACCCGGTCGAACGGTGGAGGCCCGCGCGGCGAGCGAGCGCCCGCGGGCCGGGTATCCCGGCCCGCAGCGAGCGAGCCCAGACAACAGGTCGGGCCCCGAGTAGCCATCACGCCGAAGCGATCCGGACTCCTCGGGGCCCGTTCCCATCGAGTCGCATCTCTCACGGCATCGTGCACACCCGCGGGGGGTGCGACCGTCGCCGGGTCCTCGGCTCGGGTCGGGAAACCCGAGCCTCGTCGATCCGACTCCGGCGCCCGGGTCCCCCGAGGGGTTCCCGTCCACCGACCGTCGAAGCTCCGGCCCGTCTTCACCGCGTCCCTCGGGTCGCCCGTCGGTTCGCCGTGGCCCCGTGCCGTCTCCTCTTCGGCATCGTCGACAGTACGGACGGGACCACCAGGGGTCAAGGAGGATTTTTCAGAACGCGTTACCGTCCTGTCCGCATGGTGCAGGTCCCGCGCGGTCGGTTCGAGGACCTCGTGGCGGATGCGCTCGACGAGGTCCCCGAGGAGCTTGCCGTCGAGATGGAGAACGTCGCGGTCATCGTGGAGGACTGGCCGACGCCCGCGCAGCTCGCGGATCGCCGCGGCACGCTGCTCGGTCTGTACGAGGGTGTCCCGCTCACGTCGCGTGACCCGATCACCTACGCCGGTGTGGTGCCCGACAGGATCACGATCTTCCGCGGCCCGTTGTGCGATCGTGCCCGCAACGAGCAGGAGCTCGCCGCACAGGTGCGAGTCACGGTGCTGCACGAGATCGGCCACTACTTCGGCATCGGCGACGCGCGGCTGCGCGAGCTGGGTTGGGCGTGATGCCCGACCGCAACGTCTGGCGGAACTGGGCCCGCAACCAATCCTGCGCGCCGGCGGCGATCGAGGAGCCGCGCTCGGTGCTCGAGATCGTCGAGGCGATCCGGCGGGCGCGCACGGCGGGGCAGACCGTCAAGGTCGTCGGCAGCGGGCACTCCTTCACCGACGCGGCGTGCACAGACGGCCGGCTCCTGAGGGTCGACGCGCTCGATCGGGTGCTCGACGTCGACCGTGATGCCGGGACCATCACCGTCGAGGCAGGGATCACGATCCGCGCGCTCAACCACGAGCTCGCCGTTCGCGGGCTCGCGCTGCACAACCTCGGCGACATCGATCGGCAGACGCTGGCAGGCGCGACGTCGACGGGTACGCACGGCACGGGCTCACGACTCGGTGGTCTCTCGACGTTCATCCGGGGCATGGAGCTCGTGACGGCCGACGGCGACGTGCTGCGGTGCTCGGCTGACGAGGAGCCCGAGGTGCTCCATGGCGCCCGCGTGGGGCTGGGCGCGCTCGGCGTCGTCACGAAGCTCACGCTGGCCTGCGTGCCCGGCTTCACGCTCCGTCACGTGGAGCGCGCCGCCAACCTCACCGAGGTGGTGAGCGAGCTCGACGACCTCGCCGACGGGCACGACCACTTCGAGCTCTACTGGTTGCCGCACACCGAGACGTGCTCGCTGCTCTGCAACGATCACACCGACGACGCGCCGCGTCCCAAGAGCGCGTACAAGCGCTGGCGCGCGGAGGTCTTCTACCCGAACTACTTCTTCGGCGCGCTCGTCGCGGCCGGGCGCCTGCGACCCGCCGCGATCCCACGCATCGCGCAAGCCGTCGCGAGCACGGTCGGCACCTCACGGCTCGTGGATCGCAGCGATCGGATCCTGATCAGCACACGGCTGCTCCGCTTCGTCGAGATGGAGTACGCGATCCCTCGCGAGCACGCGAGCGAGGCGCTGCTCGCGGTGCGCGATCTCATCGAGGCCGAGGACCTCCGGGTCAGCTTCCCGGTGGAGGTGCGCTTCACGGCGTCCGACGACGTGCCGCTCAGCACCGCGCACGGTCGCGACACGTGCTACATCGCGGTCCACGTGGCGCGCGGCATGCCGCACGAGCGCTACTTCGACGGCGTGGAGCGGATCATGGACCGCTTCGACGGTCGACCGCACTGGGGGAAGATGCACGGTCAATCGGCGGCGACGCTGGCTGCGCGCTACCCGGAGTGGGACCGGTTCGCCCGCCTGCGGGACCGCCTCGATCCCGAGCGTCGCTTCACCAACGCGTATCTCGACCGTGTGCTCGGCGAGAAATAGGCTCCGCCGCATGCCGTACCCCAAGAACCTGCTCAACCCGCGGGAGAACCTCGCGCTCGACCTCCGGCCGCACTGGTGGTACTTCTCGAAGCACATCCTCACAGGGATCCCACTGTTCATCCTGTGGATCCTCTCGTTCCGTCTCGACGAGGGCACCGGCGCCGACGTCGCGCGCAGCGTCCTGGGCGCCCTGACCATCGTGTGGGCGATCTGGCTCGGCCTGAAGCTGCTGTCGTGGATGCGGACGTACTTCGTGGTCACCGACCAGCGCGTCGTCTACCGGACGGGCGTCATCTCACGGCACGGCGTGGAGATCCCGCTCGATCGCATCAACAACATCAACTTCCGCCAGGGCGTGTGGGAGCGGATCATCGGCGCGGGCGATCTCGACATCCAGTCGGCTGGTGACGAGGGCACGACGATCTTCGAGAACGTGCGGCACCCCGACGGCGTGCAGCAAGAGGTGTACCGCCAGATGGAGAGCGACGCGGTTCGGGACGCTGGTCGCGGTGCCGACGCGGTCGGTGAGGCCGTCGCCAAGGCGATGGCCGAGCAGGGTGGTGGGGGAGGCAGCGGCGGGCAGACCGTCCCCGAGCAGATCGAGGCGCTCGCGTCCTTGCGCGACAGGGGCCACATCACTGCCGCTGAGTTCGAGCAGAAGAAGGCCCAGCTCCTCGAGAAGATGTAGCGCCATCGGCCGCTCGCACGACGAACGGCGTCGTCGTGCGGCCGGTGCGATCCTCGTACCCGTCGACGACGCGGGTGAGCACCGACTCGGTCCGCTCGCGCCAGGCCAGGGCGACGACGCATCCGCCGAAGCCGGCACCGGTGAGGCGAGCGCCGAGGGCACCGGCGTCGACGAACGACGCGACCAGTGCGTCGAGCTCGGGCGTCGACACCTCGAAGTCGGCCCGCAGGCTCGCGTGGCTCGCGAGCAGCAGGGGGCCGAGCGCGCTGACGTCGCTGGTGCGCAGCGCATCGGCGAACTCGCGCACCCGAGCGTTCTCGCTGACGACGTGTCGCGCCCGGGGGTCGTGCTCGACCTGTCGCATGGTCGCATCGCGCAGTGACCGGAGGTTCAGGCGCGCCGCGGCCTTGTCGGTCGCGGCGCGCCGATCCGCGTAGGCGGAGCCCGCCAGCGTGCGGGCGACGCCACAATGCGCGACGAGCACCGTGACCTCTTCGGGGATCCGGATGGGCTGGATCGCGAGGTCCCGGCAGTCGATCAGCAGCGCGTGCCCCGCGACGCCGTGCACGGCCGCGAGCTGGTCCATCAGCCCTCCCGGCACGCCCGTGGCGCGCACCTCGGCATCCAGTGCCGTGACGGCGATCTCGTCTTCGGAGAGCCGCAGGTCGGCGGCGTCGGCGATGGCGATGGTCAGTGCCACCGACAGCGCCGAGCTCGACGACAGCCCCGAGCCGACGGGCACCGTCGACGAGACGTCGAGCGCGAGCGGCGGGACCGACGCGCCCCGTGCGTCGATGGCCTGGACCGCGCCCGCGACGAACCCGGCCCATCGCGGCTCGATCACCCGGGCATCGACCTGGCCGTCGGTGGGCACGACCGCTTCGCCGGCGACCTGCCGAGAGTGGGCACGGACCACGCCGTTCGACGCGGGGCCGACCGTGACGGTGCACTCGTGGTCGATGGCCATCGGGAGCACGAGCCCCTCGGCGTAGTCGGTGTGGTCGCCGATGAGGTTGACGCGCCCCGGGGCCCGGTACCACGCCGCCACGCCGTGGGTCACGCGCGGATCCTACGGTCGTCGCCCCGCCGGTCGGCTGGGCGTCGGGCATACTGCTCCCCGTGGGCCGGATCCGGAACTCGTGGGAGCTGGGGAAGATCTCGTGGGGCGTGCTCCGCTCCGACAAGACCCTCGCGGCGTTCCCGGTGATCTCGGCGATCGCCACGCTGCTCGTCGTCGCGATCTTCGCCGCCCTGATCGGGCTCACCGGCATCGACAGCAGCAACGGTCAGGACAGCCTCGCGGCCGTCGGGTACGTCTACGTGGTCGTCGGCTACATCGTCCTGGCGTTCGTCGCCACGTACTTCACGGGCGCGCTGGTGGCGGGTGCCAACGACGTGCTGGAGGGACGCCCCGCGACGCTCGGCGATTCGTTCGCCGCCGCGAACGCGAAGCTGCATCGACTGCTGCCGTGGGCGATCGTGCAGGCAACGGTGTCGGTGATCATCCAGGCCATCGAGGATCGGCTCGGCCCGCTCGGGCAGATCATCGCGGGCTTGTTCGGCGCGGCGTGGACGGTCGTCACGTTCCTCACGATCCCGATCATCATGCTCGAGGACGTCGGGCCGTGGAACGCCCTCAAGCGCTCGGGCACGCTGCTCAAGCAGACCTGGGGCGAGAACATCGTCGCCCAGGTCGGGTTCGGGCTCCTCGCGTTCCTCGCCGCGCTCCCCGGCGTCGCCGTCATCGCGATCGGCGTCGCCACCGGCAGCGTCGCCGCCGCGGTCGCGATCGGCATCGTCGGCGCGATCTGGATCGCGATCGTGAGCGTCGTGATCTCGGCGATGAGCGGCATCTACCGCACCGCCCTGTATCGCTTCGCGACCGACGGGCGTGCGCCCGGCGCGTTCGCCGGCGTCGACATGGCCCACGCGTTCGGCCCGCGTCGCACCCGCGGCACCGTCGGCGCCTGAGCCCGACCGGGTCTCTGGCCCGGTCACCGCCTCAGGTCACGAGGGGCAGCACATCGGCGGCGAAGCGGTCGAGCGCCTCGAGGTCGAACGGTGCACGCAGGCCGAGGTTGATCCCGTCGGCGCCAGCCTCGCGGTAGAGCAGGATCTGGTCGGCGATCGCCTGGGCGCTCCCCATGAGCGCGCTGCGCTTGATGTAGGCGGCGGTCCCGCCGAATCGCGCGCGCAGCTCGTCGTCGTCCTTGGCCGTCGTGAGGTTCACCGACCGCATGATGGTCGACGGGTCGCGCCCGACGTCCGCACAATGCTCTTCGAGGACCTCCACCTTGTGGCGGTACACGTCGGGGGCGAGGAACGGCACGTTCCATCCGTCGGCATGCCGTGCCGCGATCCTCAGCGTCACCTGCTCCCCGGCGCCGCCGACCCAGAGGGGGAGGCGGGACTGCACGGGCTTCGGGTCGCAGTGCGCGCCCTCGAGCCGGAAGAACTCGCCCTCGAAGTCGGACGTCTCCTGCGTGAGGAGGAGCCGGACGCACTGGATCGCCTCGTCGAGCTGGCGCAGGCGAACGCCGGCCGACGGGAACGGGATGCCGTAGGCGGCGTACTCGGCCTGGTGCCACCCGGCGCCCAGACCCAGGTCGGCGCGCCCGTGCGAGAGGTGGTCGATCGTCGCGATGGCGTTGGCGAGCACGGCCGGGTGCCGGTACCCGACCGAGTACACGAGGCTGCCGCAGCGCACCGACGAGGTCTCGCAGGCGAGTGCGCCATGTGCCGCGACCGCTTCGAGGCACATGGACCCCGACTCGATCGTGCCGTCGCGGATCGTCGCGTCCGCCGCGTAGAAGTGGTCCCAGATCGAGATCCACTCGAAGCCCAGCTCCTCGACGCGGTGCCACAGCGCTCGGAGCTCGTCCATCTCGCAGTTCTGCAAGCCGGTGTGGACGCCGAATCGCACGGACGCAGACTACGAGTTGGCGGCCTGGAGCAGAGACGACACCGGCGTCGCGATCCTCGCCCGGTACGGTGGAGCGATGCTCGACGTCGACACGTTGCCGAAGCTGCGCGATCCGGTGATGGTGCTGACCCTCACCGGGTGGATCGATGCAGGCGAAGCCGGTGAGCTGGCGGCCGCGACGCTCGCGTCACAGCTCGAAGGCGGGCGTGAGTTCGGTGCGTACGCGCTCGACGATCTCGTCGACCTCCAGCAGACTCGCCCGACCGTCGAGCTGGTCGACGGGACGACGCGACACGTGTCGTGGCCGAAGGTCACGTTGACCGCGGGGCGCGCCGGTCGTGACGTCGTCGTCGCGTCGGGGCCGGAGCCGTCGCTGCGCTGGCCGACGTTCGCTCAGGAGCTCGTCGGCCTCGCTCGTCGGCTCGACGTCGCCCAGGCGTTCACGCTCGGTGGCATGCCGGCGGCGGTGTCGCACCGCCATCCGGTCAACGTGCTCGCGACCGCGAGCGCACGTTCGCTCGCCCAGGAGGTCGGCGCCGTCCGCACGGACTACGAGGGTCCGACGGGCGCCCAGACGGTCGTGCAGCTGGAGCTGGGCAAGGCCGGCATCCCTGCGGTGGGGCTCTGGGCACAGGTGCCGCACTACGTGTCGGGCAACCCGTCACCGCCCGCGGTCCTCGCGCTCCTCGAGCGCCTGCGCGAGCTCGCGTCCCTCCAGCTCGACCTGAGCGCGCTCGACGAGCAGGTCGACTTCTACCGCGAGAAGGTCGACGAGGGCGTCGCGGAGCGTCCGGACGTCGCCGAGCTCGTCCGGGCGATCGAGGACGAGGCCGCCGAGGAGGTGTCCGGCGACGCGATCGCCGCCGAGATCGAGCGCTTCCTCCGCGACCAGTAGGGGCGACCCCGAGGTCCGGCGGTCCAGGCGGTCAAGTCCCGCGCGCCGAGCGAGCGCCCGCGGCTCGGGTACCCCGAGCCGCAGCGAGCGAGGCAGTGCAGCAGGTGCCGGGGGGCGGCAGGCCGGGGCAGGGTCGGCCCGCCGCCGCGCCCGGCGACCCGGCCACGACGCGTGCGG
Source organism: uncultured Bifidobacteriaceae bacterium (assembly GCA_964532485.1). GTDB lineage: Bacteria > Actinomycetota > Acidimicrobiia > IMCC26256 > PALSA-555 > DATBSK01. Next base: position 64,965 of record CAZHKE010000009.1, on the reverse strand, counting down.
GACGTCACGGCCGAGCTCGGAGGGCGACACGAGGTCGCCTCCTCCGCGAGGATACGCCTCACATACCGCCTCTCGAGATGCGGGTTCCCGAGCGGCGCAGCCCCAGGGGCGGCGGGTAGAACGAGAGGCTCGGGCGTGGCTCACCAGCCACCCGGCGAACAGGAGCGATCACGTGAGCGTCGTACGCATCAATGCCATCACGGTTCCGACAGAGCGGGCCGACGAGCTGGTGGCTCGGTTCGCGGCCCGTGCCGGTGAGGTCGCCCGCTCGCCCGGGTTCGAGGCCTTCGAGCTGCTGCGGCCGTCCGACGATCGCGACGTGTTCCTCGTCTACACGCGGTGGCGCTCCCAGGAGGACTTCGACGCCTGGGTGAGCAGCCCCGCGTTCGAGCACGGGCACAAGGGCCACTCGACCCAGGGGCCCGTGAGCAGCCACAGCGAGCTGTGGGCGTACGACGTCGTGCAGCACGAAGAGGCCTGACGCGCCGCCGCATCGGTGCAGACCCTCCGCAGCTTCCACTCGTGGTGGGGCTACGTCGCGATCGTCGCCAACGGGCTCGTCGGTCTCGCCGCGCTGCTCGCCTGGCAGGTCGAGGCCGTTCGTGGGCGATGGCTCTGGATCGTGACGCTCGTCGCCGAGGCGATGATGATGCTGCAGGTCGTGGTCGGCGTGATCCTCATCGCGAGCAAGGACTACACCGCTCCCCGGTTCCACATCTTCTACGGGTTCCTCGCGTTCTTGACCGTCGGGCTCGCGTATCAGTTCCGCGACCAGATGCGCGGGCGCCGCGAGATGCTCTACGGCCTCGCCGGCCTGTTCCTCATGGGTCTCGGCATCCGCGCCGTGCTCCAGGTCTCGTGAGAGCGATCGGCTGACGTGAGCGAGCGGGTCAGGGTGCTGCTGCTGTTCGGCGGACGCTCGGCCGAGCACGACGTGTCGCGGGTGAGCGCGGTCGCGGTCGCGCGTGCCCTCGATCCGGACCGCTACGACATCGTCCCGGTGGCGATCACCAAGGAAGGACGGTGGCTCCTGTCCGAGGACGCACGGGCGCTGCTGGCGTCGGGCCGCGACGCGCTGCCCGCCTCGTTCGAGGTCGAGGGCGCCCCGGTGACGGAGCTGCCCGAGCCGGGTGCTCACGAGCTCGTGTCGCTCGACGACGCGGGAGCGGTGGCGTCGATGGGCTTCGACGTCGTGGTGCCGCTGCTGCACGGCCCGTACGGCGAGGACGGCACGGTGCAAGGGCTGTTCGAGCTCGCGGGCGTCCCGTACGTGGGTGCCGGTGTGGTGGGGTCTGCCGTTGCCATGGACAAGGTGATGATGAAGCGCGGGTTCGCCGCCGCGGGCCTCCCGGTCGCGAGCTGGCGCTCGCTGCGTGAAGGGCACGACGTGGACGCGTTCGTCACCGAGGTCGAGACCGCGCTCGGCTACCCGTGCTTCGTGAAGCCTGCGAACCTCGGCTCGTCCGTCGGTGTCTCGAAGGCTGCGGATCGGTCCGCGCTCGTCGGAGCGATCGACGTCGCGTTGGGGTTCGACGAGTGGGTCGTTGTCGAGGAGGCGGTCGTCGGGCGCGAGATCGAGGTCGGGATACTCGGTGACGATCCACCGCTTGCGTCGCTGCCCGGGGAGATCGTCCCGGGCGACGACTTCTACTCGTACGCCGACAAGTACGAGGAGGACGACGCCGAGCTTCTCGTGCCCGCGCCGCTGACCGACGACCAGAGCGTCGAGGTCCGTGCGCTCGCGGTGCGCGCGTTCGAGGCGTGCCGCGGCGAGGCGATGGCGCGCGTCGACTTCTTCCTCGAGGAGCACGAGCGTGCCGACGGGCAACCGTCACGCGGGTTCATCGTGAACGAGGTGAACACGATCCCGGGGTTCACCCAGATCTCGATGTACCCGCGCCTGTGGCAGGCGTCGGGCGTGTCGTTCAGCGAGCTGCTCGACCGGCTGATCGAGCTCGCCCGCGCCCGGCACGAACGCCGCACGCGCCGCGCCGGCCGACAACGCGATGACCGATCGCGACCTACAAGTTGACGACGGGGCAGGTGAACGTGCGCGTGATGCCTTCGACGGCCTGGATCTGCGACACGACCATCTTCCCGAGGTCGTCGAGGCTCGGCGCCTCGGTGCGGACGATCACGTCGTACGGACCGGTGACGTCGTCGGCGGCGACGACGCCACTGATGGCCCGGGTCGCCTGGGCGACCTGCTCGGCCTTGCCGACCTCGGTCTGGATGAGCACGTAGGCGCTGATGGCCATGGGCGTCCTCCTGGGTAGGGCCCCGGTCGAGACCCGCCGGACAGGAGGGTAGCGGTGGATCCGCCCGTCGTCTTCGCCGTCTCGCCGTCGTGCGTCGCTACGCCACCTGTGGAGTGGCTCTGCGACGCAGGAGCGCTCAGCCGAGGCGCTCTTCGAGCGCGACGAGCTCGTCGCGCAGCGCCGGCGGCAGCCTGTCGCCGAAGCTGTCGAGGTGCTCGTGCATCGTCGGCAGCTCGCGCTTCCACTCCTCGGGGTCGACCGAGAGCGCGGCGTCGACGTTCGCCAGCGCGGCGTCGTCGAGGCCGTCGAGCGCCAGGTCGCTCGCCCGGGGGACGGTGCCGATCGGCGTGTCCCGCCCGTCGGCGTCGCCCTCGAGGCGCCGGCAGATCCAGTCGAGGACCCGCGAGTTGTCGCCGAACCCGGGCCAGAGGAACTTGCCGTCGGCGTCCTTGCGGAACCAGTTGACGCCGAAGATGCGCGGCAGCGCCGACGTGTCGGTGCGGCTGGTCATCGACAGCCAGTGCGAGAAGTAGTCGCCCATGTGGTAGCCGCAGAACGGGAGCATCGCGAACGGGTCGCGGCGGAGCTCACCGAGCCCGCCGACCGCCGCCGCGGTCTTCTCCGAGCCCATGACCGACGCCATGAACACCCCGTGCTGCCAGTCGCGCGACTCCACGACCAACGGGACCGTGGTGGCGCGGCGCCCGCCGAACAGGAACGCCGAGATCGGCACCCCCTCGGGATCGTCGTACTCGTCGGCCAGCACCGGGCACTGCGTGAGCGCGACGCAGAAGCGGGCGTTCGGGTGCGCGGCCGGCCCGTCCTCGTCGGGCGTCCAGTCCCGGCGCCTCCAGTCGGTGAGGTGCGCGGGCGGCTCGCCCATGCCCTCCCACCAGACGTCGCCGTCGTCGGTGAGCGCGGTGTTCGTGAACACGGTGTTCGACTCGACCGTGCGCATCGCGTTGGGGTTCGTCTCGAGGTTGGTGCCCGGCGCCACCCCGAAGAAGCCGTGCTCGGGGTTGATCGCGTAGAGACGCCCGTCGTCGCGGATCTTCATCCAGCAGATGTCGTCACCGATGCACTCGGCCTTCCAACCGGGGATCGTCGGGATGAGCATCGCGAGGTTCGTCTTGCCGCACGCCGACGGGAACGCCGCCGCGATGTAGTGGGTGCGGCCCTTCGGTGACGTGAGCTTGAGGATGAGCATGTGCTCCGCCAGCCAGCCCTCGTCGCGCGCGATGACGGAGGCGATCCGCAGCGCGAAGCACTTCTTGCCGAGAAGCGCGTTCCCGCCGTAGCCCGAGCCGTACGACCAGATCTCACGGGTCTCCGGGAAGTGCACGATCCACTTCTCGTCGGGGTTGCAGGGCCACTCGGAGTCGGGCTCTCCGGGCTCGAGCGGCGCGCCGAGCGAGTGGACGCACGGCACGAACTCGCCGTCGTCGCCGAGCACCTCGAGGGCAGCCGTGCCGGCTCGGGTCATCACCCGCATGCTCACCGCCACGTACGGCGAATCGGTGAGCTCGACGCCGATGTATGACAGCGGCGAGCCGAGCGGGCCCATCGAGAACGGGATCACGTACATCGTGCGGCCGCGCATGCATCCCGAGAACAGGTCGGCCAGCTTCGCCCGCATCTCGGCCGGATCCATCCAGTTGTTCGTGGGCCCGGCGTCGATCTCGCGCTCGGCGCAGATGAACGTGCGGTCCTCGACTCGGGCGACGTCGCTCGGGTCGGTGGTGGCCCAGTACGAGCCGGGCTTGCGGTCGTCCTCGAGCTCGGTGAACGTGTTGGCCTCGACGAGCTGCTTGCACAGCAGCTCGTGCTCCGCGTCCGAGCCTTCGAGCCAGTGGACCGACTCCGGCTGGCACAGCTCGACCATGTCCTGCACCCAGGCCAGGAGGCGGGGGTGGGTCGTCGGCGCTTCCGTCACGATCGACACAGCGTGCAAATCCTACCGGCGGCGCCGAAACGCCACCCAACCGGACCCGTCACGACGGGGCGCCTACGTTGTCAGCGTGAACGTCATCGGATGGATCGTCGTCGGGCTCATCGCGGGGCTCCTGGCGAAGGTCGTGACCGGCTCCGATCGGCCCGGCTGCCTCGGCACGATGGTCGTCGGGATCCTCGGCGGGCTCCTCGGCGGGGCCCTCTTCTCGGCCGCCGGCGGCGAGGGCATCGACGACTTCAGCCTGTACTCGATCCTGGTGGCGTTCGTCGGCGCCACGATCCTGCTGTTCGGCTGGAGCCTCGTCCGCAAGGACTCCTAGACGGCTGCGTCGCTCGCTGCGGCCCGGGGGTGCCCCGGCCGCGGGCGCTCGCTCCGCTGCTG
>CAZHKE010000009.1:8367-60275 GCA_964532485.1 uncultured Bifidobacteriaceae bacterium | reverse complement strand
TCAGACCTGCGCCGTCAGACCTGGGCGGTGGGCAGGCCCATGTCGGGCTCGGAGCCGATCCGCACCCGGGTGGCACGCCCGTCGGCGTCGAGCGCGAAGTTCACGCGCTGACCCTGGCGCAGCATCCGAAACAGCGACCCCTCCAGGGCCCCGGCCGCGAGCACGTACTCGGCGCGGTCGGTGTCGGACACGAGGATGCCCTCGTGCGTCTGCGGGTCGAAGGTGCGCACGACGCCCTGCACTAGCGCTTGGTGACCTTGCCGGCCTTGAGGCACGACGTGCACACGTGCAGCCGCTTGGGCGTGCCGTCGACGACGGCCCGCACCTTCTGCACGTTCGGGTTCCAGCGGCGGTTGCTGCGCCGGTGCGAGTGGCTGAGGCGCTTGCCGAACCGCGGCTTCTTGCCACAGACCTGACACACCGAAGCCATCGGACGAGACTAGCCGCGGCCATCGTGCGTCCACGAGGCGCCACCGCTCCCCGCCACTACGATCCCGCGCACATGCCCGCACGCACCGTGCTCGACAGCGCCGCCCTCGTCGAGGTCGTCTCGACCTTCCGCGACGCGCTCCGAGTCCACCAGGAAGAGCTGAACCGCCTCAACGTCTACCCCGTCCCCGACGGTGACACCGGCACGAACATGGCGCTCACCCTCGAGTCGGTCTGCAACGAGCTCGGCGACGTCACCCGCATGGACGACGTGTGCCAGGCGGTCGCCCACGGCTCGCTCATGGGCGCCCGGGGGAACTCGGGCGTGATCCTCTCCCAGGTGCTGCGTGGGCTCGCCGACACGTTCACGACGCTCGATTCGATCGGCCCCGGCGACGTGGTCGTCGGGCTGCGGAAGGCGTCCGATGCCGCGTACCAGGCCGTGATGCGCCCGGTGGAGGGCACGATCCTCACCGTGGTGCGCACCGCGGCCGAGACTGCGGAGGCCGCCGACGCGGACGGTGCGGGTGACCTCGAGGCGTTGCTCGAGCGAACCGTCGCCGCCGCGCACGACGCCGTGCTGCGGACCCCCGAGCTGCTCCCGGTGCTCAAGGACGCCGGCGTCGTCGACGCGGGCGGTCGTGGCTTCGCGCTCCTGCTCGACGCCTTCCTCCACGTCGTCGACGGGCGGCCGCTCCCGGAGCCCGAGATCGTGACCACGCCGGCCGCCGTCGAGGCGCACCAGCGCGGCGAGGACGTGTCATCGCTGCGCTACGAGGTCATGTTCCTGCTCGACGCCGACGACGCGACGATGCCCGCGTTCAAGGAGTCGTGGGGTGCGATCGGCGACTCGATCGTCGTCGTCGGCGGCGAAGGGCTCTGGAACTGCCACGTGCACACGAACGACATCGGGGCGGCGATCGAGTCGGGGGTCGAGGCCGGACGGCCGCGCGACATCCGCGTCACCGACCTCCTCGAGCAGGTCGAGGAGCAGCAGTGGGTGCAGTCGGCGATCGACGGCGCCGACGGGTCGCCACGGCCCGAGGAGCGGTTCACGACCGGGGTGGTCGCGGTGGGCGTCGGCGAGGGCATCCAGCGCCTGCTCCACGCCGTGGGCGTCCACGAGATCGTGGCCGGCGGCCAGTCGATGAACCCGTCGACGGCGCAGATCCTCGAGGCCGTCGAGCGCGCGCCCTCTGACGCGGTGGTCGTGCTGCCGAACAACAAGAACATCGTGCCTGTCGCCCAGCAGGTCGACGAGCTGACTCGGCGCTCGGTCGCCGTGGTGCCGACCCACGCGGTCATCGAGGCGCTCGCCGCCCTCGTCGTCTACGACCCCGACGCCGACGTGGCTGCCAACGTTGCCGCGATGAGCGAGGCGGCCGAGCGCGTGCGTGCCGGCGAGGTGACGCAAGCGGTGCGCGACAGCAAGGCCGAGTGCGGCGACATCCGGAAGGGCGAGTGGATCGCGATCACCGGTGACGGCATCTGCGCGTCGACGACGACGGCCATCGACGCGGCGATCGCGCTCGGCGACGAGCTCATCGACGAGGAGAGCGAGCTCGTCACTGTCTTGCTCGGTGCCGATGCGCGGGCTGGCGACGCGAACACGTTGCGCGACCACCTCGGGCTCGAGCACCCGCACGTCGAGGTGGAGGTGCACGAAGGTGGCCAGCCGCTCTACCCGTTCCTCATCGGCGTCGAGTAACAGGAGCGAATCGGAGCCGTGACCGCGCGAGACGGCGCGGCGCGTGGTCCCGAGCAGCTCGTCCGGTCGATGCGCGAGCGACCGGGCCTCACGCTCCGAGAGCTCGACGAGCGCCGTGTCACCGAGCTCCGCACGGTCGGCGACGCGCTCGGCGAGCGGCTCACGAGCATGGGGATCGCGAGCGTGCTCGATCTTCTCGAGCACTACCCGCGCCGCTACCACGATCGCCGTCACGTGCAGGAGATCGTCGACCTCGTGGTCGGTGAGGAGGCCACCGTCTACGGGGAGGTCAAGAAGGTCTCCGTCCGCCACACGCGCCAGCGCCGCACGCTCGTGGAGCTCGAGGTGTTCGACGGCACGTCGTACCTGCGCCTCACGTTCTTCAACCAGCCCTGGCGAGGCAAGCAGCTGAGCGAAGGCACCGAGGCGGCGTTCTTCGGCCGCGTCGAGCAGTACCGCGGGCGCCGCCAGATGATCAACCCCGTCGTCGACGTGCTCGGTCGCGAGGGCGACGAGACGGGCGGGCTCGTCCCCGTCTACCCGGCTTCGGGGAAGGCGGACGTCCACACCTGGCAGCTCCGCCGCCTCGTGAAGAACGCGCTGGAGCGCACCCGTGAGCGCGGCTTCGCGGATCCGCTCGGCGACGAGGTGCGTGCTGCGCACCAGCTCGCCGACCGCACGACCGCGTACTGGGGCATCCACCGGCCCGACTCGATGGACGACGCGCAGGTCGCGCGCCGGCGCCTGACGTTCGACGAGTTCCTTCGGATGCAGGTGGGGCTCGTCGCCCGCAAGCGTGCGCTCGAACGCGAGCAGGGCGGGCTGGCGCACCGGGTCGAGGGCCCGCTCGTCGAGGCGTTCGCCGAGGCCCTGCCGTTCCCCCTCACGGAGGATCAACACCGGGTCATCGCGCAGATCGCCCACGACCTGGCCGGACCCGCGCCGATGCACCGCCTGCTGCAGGGCGAGGTCGGGTCGGGCAAGACCGTCGTGGCGCTGCACGCGCTGCTGATGGCCGTGCAGGGCGGGTTTCAGGGCGCGTTCATGGCGCCGACAGAGGTGCTCGCCGAGCAGCACGAGCTCACCATGCGCCAGCTCCTCGACGGGCTCGCGGTCGCTGAGCCGGGCTCGCTGCTGGGCGAGCGACCGGTCGGCGTCGCCTTGCTCACCAACCGCACGAACGCAGCGGAGCGCCGGCGCATCGACGAGGGCCTGCGCGCCGGGACGATCGATGTCCTGGTGGGCACCCATGCGCTCATCTACGAGGGCGTGCAGTTCGCGCGTCTCGGCCTCGTCGTCGTCGACGAGCAGCACCGCTTCGGCGTCGAGCAGCGCGATCTCCTGCGCGGCAAGGGCCTGCGGCGAGCGTCCGGGACGGCGGCGCCGGGTACCCCGGCACCGAGCGAGCTTGCGGAGAGGGTGCTGGAGCCCGATGTGCTCGTGATGACGGCGACGCCGATCCCGCGAACGGCGGCGATGCTCATCTACGGCGACCTCGACCGTTCCGAGCTGCGTGCGCTCCCGGCAGGGCGCGCGCCGATCACGACCGAGCTCGTGGGGCCGACGCCGCTCGAGCGGGTGCCCGTGTACGACGCGTTGCGCGCCGAGGTCGTAGCGGGGCGCCAGGCGTACGTCGTCTGCCCGCTCGTCGACGGCTCGGAGAAGACACAGGCGACGGCCGCGACCGAGGAGCACGCGCGTCTCGCTGCCGAGGAGCTCGCCGGGCTGCGCCTCGGACTGTTGCACGGTCAGATGCCCTCGCCCGACAAGGAAGCAGTGATGCGCGCGTTCCGCGAACACGAACTCGACGTGCTCGTCGCCACGACGGTCATCGAGGTCGGCATCGACGTGCAGAACGCGACCGTGATGGTGGTCGAGGACGCCGATCGGTTCGGCCTCCTCCAGCTCCATCAGCTTCGGGGCCGCATCGGCCGTGGCGCGCACGCGTCACGGTGCTTCCTCCTCGCAGATCCGTCGACGCCAGACGGCGTCGCACGACTCGAGGCGATGCGCGACTCCACGGACGGGTTCGAGCTCGCCGAGCGCGATCTCGACATCCGCGGTGCCGGCGAGGTCTTCGGCGAGCGCCAGTCCGGCTTCAGCGACCTCAAGCTCGGTCGCCTGCCCCGCGACGAGGACATCGTGCTGGAGGCGCGCGAGGTCGCCGAGGCGATCCTGGACGAAGATCGTGAGCTCGAGCGCCACGACCAGCTGCGTCAGGAGGTCGAGGACCTCCTGGGCGATGCCGTGGAGTTCCTGTTCAAGAGCTGACCCGATCGGCCGTGGAAGCGCGACAGTGACCGCGTGGCGCGCGGGCTGCACGTGGTCGCAGGGGAAGCGAAGGGCGTCCCGCTCGTCGCGCCCCGCGCCGCACGCCCGACGACCGGGCGAGTCCGCGAGGCGCTGTTCTCCGCGCTCGGCGATCCGGCCGACGCGTCGGTGCTCGATCTGTACGCGGGGAGCGGCGCGCTCGCGATCGAGGCGCTCTCTCGTGGTGCCGCGCGAGCGCTGCTGGTCGACAGTGATCGCGCCGCCGCCCAGGCGTGCACGGCGAACCTGGCTGCGACACGTCTCGCCGAGCGTGCGCGCGTCCGCCAGGCTCCCGTGGCGACTCTGCTGCGTGGTCGGGTTCCCGAGGAGGCACCGTTCGATCTCGTCCTCGCCGATCCTCCGTACGGCGCAGCCGACGACGAGATCACCGGTGTGCTCGATGCGCTGGCGCAGCCGGGCTGGTTGCAGCACACGGCTCGCGTCGTGGTCGAGCGTGCGTCGCGCGAACCGTTCCCGAGCCCCTCGGGGCACTGGACCGTGGGGTGGGAGCGCAGGTACGGCGATACGCTCGTCGTCGTCCTTCGTGCGTCTGCCTGACATCTGTCCGGGCGACGCAGCCGTTCCGAGACAGGAGAACCGCCGGCGTGGCCACCGCCCTGTGCCCGGGTTCGTTCGACCCTGTGACCCTTGGTCACGTCGACATCGTCGAGCGGTCGGCCCGTCACTTCGACGAGGTGATCGTGGCGGTCATCCGCAACCCGCAGAAGGCTCAGTCGCTGTTCACGCTCGAGGAGCGCGAGGCGATGCTCGAAGAGGTGCTTGCCCACCTCCCGAACATCCGCATCGAGTTCTTCAAGGGCCTGCTCGTGGAGTTCGCCAAGGACCACGGTGCCGAGTCGATCATCAAGGGCCTGCGCGCCATTTCCGACTTCGACTACGAGCTCCAGATGGCCCAGATGAACCAGCGCCTGTCGGGCATCGACACGTTCTTCCTGTCGACGAGCCCGCAGTACTCGTTCCTGTCGTCGAGCCTCGTCCGTGAGGTCGCGCGGTTCGGTGGCGACGTGTCGAGCATGGTGCCGCCGCTCGTCGCGAAGCGCCTCGCCGAGCGATACGGGGACGCCGCCAGTCAGGCATGAGCGAGCGATCGCGGAGCACGTATCGTGCTGCGCAGCGAGCGGGGCCCGAGCGGCCCGGCGCGGTGCGCCGGGAGCGGGTCAGGTGAGCGAGCGCGACGCGCGTGCGCTCGAGGATCTCCTGTTCGACATGCGGGATCTCATCGAGACCGCGCGCATGATGCCCATGTCGGCGTCGGTGCTCGTGAACCGCGACGAGGCGCTGTCACTCGTCGAAGAGACGCTCGGCACGCTGCCCGAAGAGCTGCGACGAGCCCGATGGCTCCTGAAGGAACGCGACGAGTTCCTCGAGCAGGCGCGACGCGACGCGGATGCGATCATCGAGGCCGCTCGCGTGCAGGCAGAGCGCCTGGTGGAGCGCACCGAGATCGCGCGCGAGGCGCGGCGGACCGCGGAGCAGCTGGTCTCCGACGCGGAGGCCGATGCGCGCCGGCTCCGCCACGAGGCCGAGGACTACGTCGATGCGCGCCTCGCACGCTTCGAGGAGGCGCTCGACCGGACCCTCGCCACGGTCCGACGCGGGCGTGACCGGCTCCAGGTCGACCTCGACGCCCTCGATGCGGACGACCGGGCGGGGGACGAGGAGGACCAGGCGTTCTTCGACCAGGACGGCCGGCAGGCCTGACCCCGCGGCCGCCGCGCGCCCGCCCGGTGCCCACCGCACCGTCGTCGCCCGCGAAGCGTTGCCCGACAAGGGATTCACCGCGTCGGGGTATCCTGGTCCGCTGCCGCGTCCCCCGTCCGGGGGTCTCGCCGTCCCGCTCGCCCACCCGCCCGCAGCGCCGGGGTTGTGGATCGACTGCCATGACCGGACTCCGCATCGACGTCGCCGACCTGCTCTCGCACCCGGGCACCCGGCGCGACGTCACCGTCGCCGCCGAGCTCGACGAGCTCGCCGGCACGTCCGCGGCCGTCGTCGGCCCGGTCACGGTGGACGCGGCGCTCGAGCGCATCCCCGAGGGGATCGTCGTGCGCGGCGAGGTGCGCGGTCGGTGGCGGGCCGAGTGCAGCACCTGCCTGCGCGAGATCGAGCGCGACGAGTCAGTGCACGTCGACGAGCTGTTCGAGGCCGAGCCTGTCGAGGGCGAGACCTACCCACTCGAAGGTCACGAGATCGACCTCGAACAGCTCGCACGAGACTCGCTGCTCCTGGAGCTGCCGCTCGCCCCCCGCTGCGAGGAACCCTGCGAGCCGGCCATGCCGATCGGTGAGCGGCGCGACGAGACCGACCCCCGCTGGGCTGCGCTCGCCGAGCTCGAGCTCTGAACAGGAAGAGGAATCAATGGCTGTCCCGAAGCGCAAGACGTCACGATCGAAGACGCACTCGCGCCGATCTGCGAACCGACGTCTCGCCGAACCGGCGCGCTCGCTCTGCCCGAGCTGCGGCACGACGAAGGTCCCGCACATCGTGTGCCCGACGTGCGGTTGGTACAAGGGCCGGCAGGCCGTCGAGGTCGACTGATCGGTTCGCGCGAAGTCGACACGCGGATGCCGCTGGGGAGCGTGACGTGACCGAGACGAAGCGAGTCGTCGTCGCGGTCGACGCGATGGGTGGTGACCGCGCGCCCGGTGAGATCGTCGCCGGCGCGGCACAGGCCGTCGCCGACCCCGACGTCGGTGTGCTCCTGGTCGGGCGCCAGGCCGAGATCGAGTCCGCACTGCCCGATGGCGCGGCGCCCGATGGTCTCGAGGTGCTCGATGCCACCGACGTCATCGCCATGGACGACGAGCCCCTGAGCGCGGTCCGCAAGCAGAAGGACTCGTCGATCGTCCGGGCGGTCGAGGCGGTGAAGGAAGGTCGTGCCGATGCGATCGTGAGCGCCGGCAACACCGGTGCCGTCACCACTGCCGCCGTCCTGCGACTGGGTCGCTTCAAGGGTGTGCCGACCCCGGCGATCGCCGTGCCGATCCCCGTCGCCGGTCAACATCCGCAGGTTCTCGTCGACGCCGGCGCCGTCGTCGATCCCGCGCCCGAACGGCTCGCGCAGTACGCGGCCATGGCATCCGAGTACGCACGCGCTCGCTGGGACATCCCGGCGCCGCGCATCGGTCTGCTCTCGAACGGCGAGGAGGCCGGGAAGGGCGACGAGCTGCGCAAGGCGGCGTTCCCGCTGCTCGAGCGCATCCCCGGGTTCGTCGGCAACGTCGAAGGTCGCGACTTCATGCACGCCGACACCGTCGACGTCGTCGTCACGGACGGGTTCACCGGCAACGTCGCGCTGAAGAGCCTCGAAGGGGCGCTGCGTGCCCTGTCGGGCCTGGTGTTCAGCGTGCTCGACGGCTCGCCCGAAGCGCGCGAGGCGTCCACGGTGATCATGCCCGAGCTGCTGCGGCTCGCGGAGTCGTACGACCCCGACGTCACCGGCGGCGCAGCTCTGCTGGGTGTGAAGGGCATGACGGTGATCTCGCACGGCGCGTCCTCGGCGCGGGCGATCGTCAACGCGGTGGCCGTCGCGGCCGATTGCGCTCGGTGCGACGTGATCGAACGGATGCGGAAGGCAGTCATCGATGCCGGCTGAGACGCACGTCGAGCAGACGCCGATGGGCCCGGACGAGGTGCTCGCGCTCATCAAGGAACACCTCGCCGAGATCCTCGAGATCGACGAGAGCCGCATCACCCGCGACGCCCGCTTCGCCGAGGACCTCGACGCCGACTCTCTGGCCCTCATCGAGCTCGTGGAGATCCTCGAAGCCGAGCTCGGAGAGCGCACGGTCGGGTTCAGCGTCGACGACGAGGACCTGGCCGAGCTCCGCACCGTCGGTGAGGCCACCGACTACGTCGTCGCACGACTCGGGGTGAGTGCCGCATGAGTGGCGACGACCCGGTCGACCGCCTCCAGACCGCACTCGCGTACCGGTTCCGCGACCGCGAGCACCTCGACCGGTCGCTGGTCCACCGCTCCTTCTGCGCCGAGCACCCGGAGGCCGAGTCGAACGAGCGGATGGAGTTCCTCGGCGACGCGGTGCTCGGGCTCTCGGTCACGAACCACGTGTTCGTCACGTACCCGAACCTGCCCGAAGGCGAGCTCGCGAAGCTCCGCGCGTCGGTCGTCAACGCCGAGGTGCTCGCGAGCCTGGGCGCGGAGATCGAGCTCGGTCCGGCGCTGCTCCTCGGCAAGGGCGAGGACGCGTCGGGTGGGCGCACGAAGGCGTCGATCCTCGCCGACGCGATGGAGGCCGTGATCGCCGCCGTCTACCTCGACGGCGGCTGGCCCGCGGCCGACGGACTCGTGCTGCGCCTCCTCGGGGAGCGGATCCGTGAGGGCGCGGCCGGCCCGGGCGGCCACGACTACAAGACTCGCCTGCAGGAGCTCGCAGCGCGCCGCTTCGACCAGCTGCCGCGCTATCACGTCCGTGCCGAGGGGCCCGACCACTCGAAGGAGTTCTTCGCCACCGTGTCGATCAGCGGTGAGGTGCACGGCGAGGGCCAAGGACGATCCAAGAAGCAGGCCGAGCAGGCTGCGGCCCGCGCCGCGTGGGAGCGCCTCGACGCCGACGGTCTCGCGTCCGACGACGACTCGACGTTCGTGTCGAGCGGAGCCCCGGCGCCCCCGTTCGCGAGGGTGAGCGACGATGCCTGAGCTACCCGAGGTCGAGGTGGTGCGTCGCGATCTCGAGCGCGACGTGATCGGCCGGCGCATCAAAGCCGTCGAGGTCGACGCCATGCGGTCGGTGCGGCGCCACCACAACCGCAAGCAGTTCATCTCGCGCCTCGAGGGCAAGAAGATCACCGCGGTCGACCGGCGCGGCAAGTACATCCTGTGCAGGCTCGACGCCGACGACGTGCTGATCATCCATCTCGGCATGTCGGGGCAGCTGCTGCGCACGAAGTCGTCACGCGAGTCGCGCGCGAAGCACACCCATGTGATCATCACGTTCCAACAGGGAGGTCAGCTGCGCTTCATCGACCCGCGCACCTTCGGCGAGATGTTCGTCACGGAGCTCGATTCGCTGGCGAAGGTCAGCGAGCTGTCGCACCTGGGCATCGACGCACTCGATGCGCCGATGTCGTGGGAGCAGTTCGGCGCGCTCGTGTCGCAGAAGCACGCCAAGCTCAAGCCGCTCCTCATGGACCAGAAGTTCCTCGCGGGCATCGGCAACATCTACAGCGACGAGATCCTGTGGGGCGCGGGCTTGCGATGGGACCGGATGAGCGACTCCCTCACTGCGCAGGAGGTGCGCCGTCTCTACCGTTCGCTCGTCGAGACGCTGCAGGAGGCAGTGAAGCACCGCGGGTCGTCGCTCGCCGACGAGCAGTACGTCGACCTGTTCGGCAAGCCGGGCGACTACCAGCACCACCACAAGGTGTACGCCCGCGAAGGCGAGACGTGTCGCCGCTGTCGCCAGGAGATCGTGCGCGAGCGCGTCGGCAGTCGCTCGACCTTCTACTGCCCCGCTTGCCAGGTCTGACGGCCCGCCGGCGCGTCTGGGTCTCGGGTCGCGTGCAGGGAGTGTGGTTCCGCGACGCGTGCTCACGTGAGGCGCACGCGCACGCCGTGCGGGGCTGGGTGCGCAACCTCGCCGACGGGCGCGTCGAGGCGGTCTTCGAGGGCGACCAGGCGGCGGTCGACGCGCTCGTGGCCTGGTGCCGCACCGGGCCGCAACGTGCCCGGGTCTCGCGCGTCGAGGTCCACGACGAGCCGCCGGTCGGCGAGGCCCGGTTCTCCGTTCGCTGACTCCCGGTGTGCGTCGTGGCCTCCCGAGCGCCTGACCTGCGCCGATCCGGCGTCCCCGGTGCCGCCCGGAGCCGTCGCTACGATCCCGACGAGGGATCGCCGATCCTCGAGTGCGGCCCGCTCACGACAGGAAGCACGCCGGTTGTTCCTGAAGACGCTGACGATGAAGGGCTTCAAGTCGTTCGCCGACAAGACGGCGCTCGACTTCGAGCCGGGCGTGACGGTCGTCGTCGGGCCCAACGGCTCCGGGAAGTCGAACCTCGTCGACGCGGTCGCCTGGGTGCTCGGCGCGCAGGGCCCACGCACGCTGCGAGGCGGGAAGATGGACGACGTCATCTTCGCGGGCACTCCTGACCGTCCGGCACTCGGCCGCGCCGAGGTGTCGTTGACCATCGACAACAGCGCGCAGCTGCTGCCGATCGACTTCTCCGAGGTCACGATCACGCGCACGCTGTTCCGGAGCAGCGGTGAGTCCGAATACCAGATCAACGGGGTGAGCTGCCGCCTGCTGGACATCCAGGAGCTGCTCTCCGACTCGGGCATCGGCCGCGAGCAGCACGTGATCGTCGGACAGGGTCAGCTCGACACGATCCTCAACGCGTCACCGGAGCAGCGGCGCGCCATCGTCGAGGAGGCGGCCGGGATCCTCAAGTACCGCAAGCGCAAGGAGCGCGCCGAGCGACGCCTCGTCGCGACCGAGGGAAACCTGCTCCGACTCAACGACCTGCTGCGCGAGGTCCGCCGGCAGCTCGCGCCCCTCCAGCGTCAGGCCGAGGCCGCGCAGCGCCACGGCTCCGTGGTCGACGAGCTGCGCGCCATCCGCCTGTACCTCGCGGGGCATCAGATCGCCGGCCTCCAGACGCGTCTTGCTCGGCTGCACGACGAGCGCGCCGAGCTCGATCGGCGCGAGGTCGAGGTGCGGGCGCGCCTACGGTCACTCGACGAATCGGTCCTCGGTGCGGAGCAGTCGCTCACTGCGCTCGGTGTCGAGGGGCTCGCCGACTGGATGGTCCGCGTCGAGGCGCTGCGCGAGCGCGGCCGCGGCCTGGCCGCGTTGCTCGACGAGAAGCGTCGCGGCGCGGACCGCGAGCTGACCGCGGCGGCCGACGGCGGAGTCGTCGAGACCCTCGTGGCCGACGCGGCGACGCTCCGCGAGCAGGTCTCGGCGCTCGACGCCGAGGCCCAGGGCCTGACCCTGCCCGGCACGGATGCGATGCTCGCCGTCGAGGCCGCGGAGCTCGCGCTGCAGACGTCGGAGGAGCAGTGGAGAGCCGCCGAGGGCCACGCGGCACGAGCGCGCGCGCGCGCCGACGCACTCGAGCAGCAGCTCGAGGCCGCGCGTGCCGACGTCGCCGCCGCCGAGCTCGTCGGCGTCGAGGGCGTCGTCGGCCCGCTCGTCGACCATCTCGAGATCGAGCCCGGTGCAGAGGCGGCAGTCGCCTCGGCGCTCGGAGACGCGATGCGCGCCGTGGTCGTGCGCGGTGGCGACGCGGCTCGCCGTGCCGTCGAGCGGCTCCGCGCCGGCGACGCGCAGGGAATCGTTCTGGTCGTCGACGCGACTGCCGACGCACCTCAGCCCGCTGCGCTGCCTCCGACGGGCGCGCGTCCACTCATCGACCTCGCCCGCACGCGCCTCCCGGGGCTCGAGCCCGTCCTTGCTCGCCTGCTCGGGCGCGCCGTGCTCGCATCCGACTGGCGCACCGCACTCGACCTCGTGCTCGACGATCCCGACCTCGTCGCGGTCACGCCCCAGGGTGATCGACTCGGTGGCGATGCTCCGTGGAGCATCGGTGGTGCGCATGCGAGCGGCGTGACGCAGGCCGCGCTCGAGGAAGCCCAGGACCGCGCAACGAGCGCCGAAGTGGCTCGCGCCGAGGCCGAGCGCACGATGGAGAGCGCACGCGCCGCGCTCTCCGCCGCTCGAGCCGCAGAGGTCCGGCGGGCCGCGACCGAGGAGCGACGCGCTGTGCTCGCCGCGCGGCTGGCCGAGGTGGAGCTGCGCCTCGAGGGCCGCGACCCGGGCGAGGCGGCGACCGCCGAGCGGAGGCGTGCCCGACTTCTCGATGTCAACGCCGTCTACGCCACGCTGACGCGACGGCTCGCGGAGCACCGCACCGCCGTCGATCGGCTGCACGATCGCCTCCGAGAGCGACGCCGACTGGAGGCCGACGCCGCTCGCGCGTCCGCCGACCAGCTCGACGCGCTGCGCGCCGAGCGTTCCGGGCTCGAGCAGGAGCTCCTCGAGATCCGCGAGCTCGCGTCGCGGGCGGAGGTCAGCCAGGCCGAGTCTCGGGTCAAGCTCGACGCGTCGATCGAAGGCCTGCGCACCGAGTTCGACGTGGAGCCCGCGGTCGCGCTCGACGCCGTCGCACCTGCCGTGCCGGAGGGCACGCCCCTGGCGGGTCGTGCCCGCGAGCTCGAGCGCGACCTCCGCTTGATGGGTCCGATCAACCCTTTGGCGCTCGAGGAGCATCGCGCGCTGCAGGAGCGTTCGGAGTTCCTCCAGACCCAGCTCGACGACGTCCGCAACAGTCGCCGCGAGCTCAACCGTGTCATCAGAGCCGTCGACAAGGAGATCGTCGTCGTGTTCACTCGTGCGTTCGAGGACACGGCGACGCACTTCGCGAGCCTCTTCACGACGCTCTTCCCGGGTGGGTCGGGCAAGCTCTCGCTGCTCGACCCCGACGACATGCTCGAGACCGGCATCGAGATCGATGCGCGCCCGTCGGGCAAGAACGTGCGCCGCCTCTCGCTGCTGTCCGGTGGCGAGCGCTCGCTCACTGCGCTTGCGTATCTCTTCGCGGTGTTCCGGGCGCGGCCCTCGCCCTTCTATCTGCTCGACGAGGTCGAGGCCGCGCTCGACGACGTCAACCTCCGCCGGTTCCTCGACCTCGTGCACGAGTTCCGCGGCGAGTCGCAGCTCGTCGTGGTCACGCACCAGAAGCGCACGATGGAGGCTGGTGACGTGCTGTACGGCGTCACGATGCCCCCTGGTGGCTCGACGCGCGTCGTCAGCCAGCGAGCCGCCGACATCGTCGGCTGAGCGGCGGCGTCGCTGATGGACCCGCAGACGGCGGCATGCGGCCCGCCGACCGAGCGCGGCTGGCTGTGCACGACTGTCTTCCGCGTCACCGACAGCAAGTCCGCGGCCGAGGTCGCGGACGTGCTCGCCCAGCCGCTGCGCATCGTGCTCGTCCTGGTGCTCGCGTGGTCGAGCGCACGAATCCTGCGGCGCATCGTCACCCGGACCGCGACGAAGCTGCGTGACCAGCCGCGGTCGAGCGCGTTCCGCGACGGTACGACCGATCCGACCGTGCTCGACGATCTCCACCAGCGGCGTCGCGTCCAGCGGGTCGACACGCTCGCGACGGTGCTCCGCAACGTGGTGAGCGTGATCGTCTGGGTCATCGCCGTCTTGATCATCCTCGCCGACCTCGGCGTCGACCTTGCACCGCTGCTGGCCAGCGCGGGCGTGGCGACGGTCGTGATCGGATTCGGCGCGCAGCAGGTCGTGCGCGACTACCTCGCGGGTCTGTCCATGCTTCTCGAAGACCAGTTCGGCGTCGGTGACAACATCGACATGGGCGACGCGACGGGAACGGTCGAGTCAGTCTCGCTGCGCGTCACGCGCCTGCGCGACATCGAGGGCGTGGTCTGGTGGGTGCCCAACGGCGAGGTCACCCGCGTCGGTAACAACTCGCAGCAGTGGTCGCGGGCCCTCCTCGATGTCGCGGTGGCCCCCGACACCGACATCGTCAGAGCGACCGAAGTGATCCAAGCAACGGCCGACGAGATGTGGCACGACGCGGCGTGGCGCAGCCGCCTGCTCGCGGAGCCCGAGGTGTGGGGCGTGGAAGACGTGGGGGCGGCGGGGATCCTGATCCGCGTCGTCATGAAGACCGTCCCGCTCGAGCAGTGGGACGTCGCACGCGAGCTCCGGGCGCGTCTGAAGCGAGCGTTCGACGCGGCGGGCATCGAGCTGCCCGTGCAGAAGCAGCGCATCACGTACGAGATTCGTGGTGCGCCCCCGCCTCCGCTCGCCGACGCGTCGGGCGAAGGAGAAGCCGAAAACTAGGCTGAGGCCGCCCATGCTCGACGCGACCGAGACACTCGTCCTGATCGGGATCTTCGCCCTGGCCGCGCTGTTGATCGTGGTCCCGCGCGCGCTGGCGCGCCGGACGCGAGAACGAGGCGCTCGAGACGAGGGTGGCTGATGCCCGCCGAGGCGAAGGAGGGCAGATCGCGGATTCGCGGTCGTCTGAAGAAGTCGCGCAGGCCGTTCGCCAAGATGCGCGGGCGGATGCGCGCCCGGCGCATCGACGACGACGTCTGGGACGACCTCGAGGAGACGTTGCTGCTCGCCGACGCCGGTCTCGACACCACGTCGCGGCTCGTCGACGGTGTCCGCGCTCGCGCCGCGACCGAAGGGGTCGGTGACGCCGACGCGGTTCCGGGGCTGCTCGAGCGAGAGATCGAGGAGAGCCTCGCCGCGACTCCTGCCGATCGGTCGTTGACGTCGCGACGAGGGCAGACCGACGTCTGGCTGCTCGTCGGCGTCAACGGCTCCGGCAAGACGACGACCGCGGCCAAGCTGGCGACGGGTGCCATCGAGGACGGCCACAGCGTGCTGTTCGCCGCGGCCGACACGTTCCGCGCCGCAGCCGCCGATCAGCTCGCGG
Source organism: uncultured Bifidobacteriaceae bacterium (assembly GCA_964532485.1). GTDB lineage: Bacteria > Actinomycetota > Acidimicrobiia > IMCC26256 > PALSA-555 > DATBSK01. The sequence goes on along the minus strand of CAZHKE010000009.1, from coordinate 45,376 downwards.
CGTGGGGTGACCGTCTCGGCGTCGAGGTCATCCGGGGCCAGGAGGGGGGCGACCCGGGCGCGATCGCGTTCGACGCCGTGCAGGCGGCCCGCGCGCGCGACATCGATCTCGTGCTCGTCGACACCGCGGGACGCCTGCACACCAAGGTCAACCTGATGGCGGAGCTCGAGAAGGTGCGGCGGGTCGTCGAGCGGACGCCCGGCGTCCTCAGCGAGGTGCTGCTCGTGCTCGACGCCACGACCGGCCAGAACGGGCTGTCGCAGGCTCGCCGATTCGCCGACGACGTCGGTGTGACGGGTGTCGTGCTCACCAAGCTCGACGGGACCGCGAAGGGCGGCATCGTCCTGGCCATCGAGTCGGAGCTCGGCGTGCCCGTGAAGCTCGTCGGAGTGGGCGAGGGGGCCGACGACCTGGTGCCGTTCGACCCTGCGGAGTTCGCCGCCGCCCTCGTCGCCGGCGACGACGAGGAGTCCGACGTCCCCGACGAGCCCGGCCTCGACGACGAGGGAGCGTAGGCGTGTTCGACACGCTCTCGGACCGCTTCGACGGCATCTTCAAGCGACTCCGCACGCGCGGCAGGTTGACGCCGACCGACGTCGACGAGGTCGCGCGCGAGATCCGGCTGGCGCTCCTCGAAGCCGACGTCAACGTCAAGGTCGTCAAGCAGTTCATCGCGCGCGTCAAGGAGCGTGCGACCGGCGCCGAGATCGCCAAGAGCCTCAACCCCGGCCAGCAGGTCATCAAGATCGTGCACGAGGAGCTCGTGGCGACGCTCGGGGGTGCGAGCGGGAAGCTCGCCACGGCGTCGAAGCCGCCGACGATCATCGTGCTGGCCGGCCTCCAGGGCTCGGGCAAGACGACCGCCGCAGCCAAGCTCACCCGGCTGCTCGAGCACGACCAGGGCAAGCAGGTGCTGCTCGTGGGCGCCGATCTGCAGAGACCGGCCGCCGTCGAGCAGCTGCGCGTGCTCGGTGAGCAGATCGGTGTCCCGGTCTTCAGCGAGCCGACCGACCCCGTGGCGGTCGCCCGCGCCGGTGTGCAGGAAGCCGAGCGACTCGGCCGCACGACCGTGGTCATCGACACCGCGGGTCGCCTCCAGGTCGACGACGAGCTCATGGAGGAGCTCGCCCACCTCACCGACGCGGTGCAGCCGCACGACGTGCTGCTGGTCGTCGACGCGATGACCGGGCAAGAGGCGGTCAACGTCGCTGAGTCGTTCGCGGAGGCGGTCGAGCTCACCGGCATCGTCCTCACCAAGCTCGACGGCGACGCACGCGGCGGTGCCGCACTGTCGGTGAAGGAGGTCACCGGCCTCCCGGTGCTGTTTGCCGGCATCGGCGAGAAGGTCGCCGACTTCGAGCCCTTCCACCCCGACCGGATGGCGAGCCGCATCCTCGGCATGGGTGACGTGCTCACGCTCATCGAGAAGGCCGAGGCGGCGTTCGACGCCGAAGAGGCCGCCGAGGCACAGGAGCGACTGCTCGAGGGTCGCTTCACCCTCGACGACTTCCTCGAGCAGATGCGCCAGATGCGCAAGATGGGCCCGCTGTCGAGCATCGTCGGGATGCTCCCCGGGATGCCGAAGGAGCTGCGCCAGGCCGAGATCGACGACAACGAGCTCGGCCGCGTCGAGGCGATCATCTGCTCGATGACGCCCGCGGAGCGTCAGGACCCGTCGATCATCAACGGGTCACGGCGCGCCCGGATCGCACGGGGCAGCGGCACGACGACACCGCAGGTCAACGCGCTGCTCAAGCAGTTCAAGATGGTGCAGCAGATGATGCGATCGCTCACCAAGCCGGGGAAGCGAGGCAAGAAGGGTCGGCGCGCCGTGGCGTTGCCGCCCGGGATGACGCCGGAGGACCTCGCCGCGATGCCGGGCCTGCCGGGCGCCGGCATGGGTGGCGGCGTGCCCGGAATGCCGGGGCTGCCGCCCGTTCGCTAGCCTTGCTCCTTCACCACCTTTCGCACCGTCGCCACGAGCCTCGGTGCTGCCAGCCTCGGTGAAGCCGAGCTCGACGAGCAGTCAGGAACCGCTTCTCGTGTCCGTGAAGATCCGTCTCATGCGCGTGGGGAAGAAGAAGCAACCCACCTACCGCGTCGTCGTCGCCGACGAGCGCAGCCCCCGCGACGGTCGCATCATCGAGACCATCGGTCACTACGGGCCGCGTGCTGAGCCCTCGGTCGTCGACATCGACGCCGACTTGGCGCTCGCGTGGCTCCGCAAGGGTGCACAGCCGTCCGAGGCCGTGCAGAAGCTCCTCACCACGACCGGCGTCTGGGCGACGTTCGAGGGTGAGAAGTCGAAGCCGATCGTGACGAAGCTCAACCGCCGTGGCTACGCGACCGGGAGGCACACCGCGGCCAAGACCAAGAAGAAGGCGCAACCTGAAGACGCGGCCGAGTCCGCGGCCGAGGCTCCCGCGCCCTCCGGCGAACCGCTGAGCGAAGGCGCGGAAGGTGACTCCGATGCGGAGCGAGCGCCCGCGGCGGCGGACGCCGACGCAGCGAGCGACGCAGTGGAGGGGGCATCCCCGGATGCAGCGAACGACGCAGCAGAGGCGGAAGAGTGAGCGAGGAATCGCCTGACTTCGACGAGGGCATCGACGACGAGGAGTTCGAGGACGAGGTCGGCGGTGAGGGCAATCGCATCCTCGGCACCCGCGCCAAGTCCGTCGTCGAGCACTGCGCCCGCGCGCTCGCCGAGGAGCCCGACATGATCGACGTCGATCTCGAGGAGCGCGGCCACGAAGAGGTGTTCCTCCTCGTGCATGCCAGCCCGTCCGACATGGGTCGCCTCATCGGCCGGCGAGGCCGTGTGATCCAGGCGATCCGTCAGGTGACGCGCGCCGCGGGCGCGCTCGAGGGCGTGAAGGCCGGCGTCGACGTCGCCGAATAGCGACTCACGCGGCGCGCTCCGACGACGTGAGCGAAGCGCGCGTCCTCGAAGTCGGCCGAATCGGCCGGGCGCACGGCCTGCGCGGCGAGGTGGCCGTGACGTTCCTGTCCGACCGCCCCGAACGCGTCACGCCCGGATCCGCCCTCTCGGCTCGCTTCGAGCGCGGAACGTCGCGGGACCTGGTCATTGCAGAGTCGCGCCGTCACCAACAACGATGGCTCCTCCGATTCGAGGGCGTCGACGACCGAGACGGTGCCGCGGCGCTCACGGGCGCGGTGCTCTATGCGCCGGAGCTCCCGGGGCACGACGACGAGCTGTGGGTGCACGAGCTCGTCGGGTCCGAGGTCGTGGACACGCGGGGTCACGCGCTCGGAACGGTGGCCGCGATCGAGGCGAACCCTGCGCACGACCTCCTTGTGCTCGACGGCGGCGCGCTCGTGCCCGTGACCTTCGTGGTCGAGCACGGCGCCGGTCCCGTGGTGGTCGACGTCCCCGAGGGCCTGTTCGACCTGTGATCGCCGGTCCGTGATCAGATGTCCGTGATCAGATGTCCGTGATCAGATGTCCGTGACCGGGGGCCGGTGACGCCCATGCGGATCGACGTCTTCACGATCTTCCCGGAGTACCTCGAGGCGGCGCTGGGAGTCTCGGTCCTCGGTCGGGCGCGTGCGGCGAACCTGCTCGGCGTGGGTCTCCACGATCCACGTGATCACACGACCGACAAGCATCGCAGCGTCGATGACGCGCCGCTCGGCGGGGGTGCGGGCATGGTCATGAGGCCCGAGCCGCTCTTCGCGGCCGTCGAGGCGGTCGCGCCACCGCGTCCACTCTTCCTGCTCGCGCCGACGGGTCGGCGGTTCGACCAGCCGCTGGCCGCCGAGCTCGCCGCGTCTCCCGGGTTCTCGATGATCTGCGGCCGCTACGAGGGCGTCGACCAGCGCGTCGCCGACCACCTCTGCGATGACGAGCTGTCGATCGGTGACTACGTGCTGGCAGGCGGGGAGGCGGCCGCGCTGGTCGTGATCGAGGCGGTGGCGCGACTTGTGCCGGGGGTGCTCGGCAACGACGCGTCTACCGAAGAGGAGTCCTTCGCCGCCGACTCACACGGAGGGCGTGTGCTCGAGTTCCCGCAGTACACGCGCCCGGCGTCCTTCAGAGGGCTCGACGCGCCCGAGGTGCTCCGGTCGGGCGACCACGCCCGCATCGCACGATGGCGCCGCGCCGAGGCTCTGCGCCGGACCCGGCAGCGCCGTCCCGACCTCCTCGACCCCGATCGTGCTCCGGACGCCGGCTGACTGGCGCGCGAGCCACGCCACTACCATGGATGCTCCACGCCCTCCCGGCGACCCATCCCCGACGGCGGAGACCGCGATGAACGCCACCGATCTGGTCGACCGCGCGGCGCTGCGCGACGACCTCCCCGACTTCGCACCGGGCGACACGCTCAAGGTGCACGTCCGCGTCGTCGAGGGCAGCCGCGAGCGGGTTCAGGTGTTCCAGGGCGTCGTCATCCGCCGCAAGGGAAGCGGCGTGCGCGAGACCTTCACGGTCCGCAAGGTCAGCTTCGGTGTCGGCGTGGAGCGTACGTTTCCCGTCCACTCGCCGATCATCGCCCGCATCGAGGTCGTGAGCCGTGGTGACGTGCGCAGGGCGAAGCTGTACTACCTGCGCGACCGGGTCGGGAAGTCCGCGAGGGTCAAAGAGAAGCGCGACTAGGTCCGCGATGAGCAGCATGTGGAGCCCTTCGTGAGCGCCGAGGACCTGGAGCGCTACGAGACGGAGATCGAGCTCCAGCTCTTCCGGGAGTACCGCGACGTCCTCCCGATGTTCAAGTACGTCATCGAGACCGAGCGGCGCTTCTATCTCGCCAACGGGGTCGATCTCCAAGCCGAGCAGAGCGACGGACAGACGTTCTTCCGGCTCGAGCTCACCGACGCCTGGGTCTGGGACATGTATCGTCCCGCTCGCTTCGTCACGAACGTCAAGGTCCTGACATTCCGTGACGTGAACATCGAGGAGCTGGCCGGCAAGGATCTCTGACGTGGCCGGGGCTCGCCCCGGTCACCGTCGTGAGGAACGCCCTGATCCCCGCCGCGCGCTCGGCGCGGCAGGAGAGGCGCTCGTCGCCCGGTGGTACGAGGCCAACGGCTACCAGGTCGTCGACCGCAACTGGCGATGCCGTGACGGCGAGCTCGATCTCGTCGTCGCTGCTCCGGGTCTGGTGGTGTTCTGCGAGGTGAAGACCCGCCGGGGCACCGCGTTCGTCGCGCCGTACGAGGCGGTCACCCCCGCGAAGCAGCGACGAATCCGCCGGCTCGCAGTGCGTTGGCTCGGGGAGCGCGGCACGCGGACGAGGACCGTGCGCTTCGACGTGGCTTCGGTCGTGCACGAGCGGGGTCGAGCACCGACGGTCGACGTGATACCGAACGCCTTCTGAGGGTGACGGGTCGCTAGCGACGCTGCTTCGACGCGCGATGCCAGCAGCCCGTGTGCCAATGGCGGCGCTCGCTCGGATCGCGCCGCGGCACGACGACCTCGTGACCTTCACCGGGGCGAATGTCGTGGTCGCAGCCCGGGCACCGGTACGACTTCTCGGCCTGGTACGGCTGCACGTGGCGGACGTCGACGTCGTCGGTGTCGTCGGTGTCGTCGGGCCAGCCGTGGTGGGGCACGGGATCGCTCAGGCGAAGAAGGCCCAGACGAGCAGCGCGAGCACCACGAAGAGCGCGGCGCCCACGAAGACGTAGTCGCTGGTTCGGCGCGTCTGCTCCCGGAACGGGTTGAAGCCCACGACGGTACGGTACCCACAATGCCGAACCTGATCGTGGAGCGAGACGATGCGGGTGTCGTCACGGTCACGCTGAATCGCCCGGACAAGAAGAACGCGATCAGCCGCGAGATGTTCGAGGAGCTGATCGACGTCTTCGACGAGGTCGCCGCCTCACGCGACGACCGGGTGCTCGTGCTCACGGGCGCCGGCGACGGGTTCACCTCCGGCGCCGACCTCACGGCGAGCGACGCGGCCGACGTCACGAAGGGGATCGGCGCGGCGCTGCACTCCATGCGCATCGTCGGACGGGCGGCCTTGCGCCTCCACGAGATGCCCAAGCCGACGATCGCGGCCGTCAACGGCGTCGCCATCGGGGCCGGTTGCAACCTGGCGCTGGGCTGCGACCTCATCGTCGCCGCCGACACGGCTCGGTTCTCCGAGATCTTCGCCCGCCGCGGCCTCAGCCTCGACTTCGGCGGCTCCTGGGTGCTGCCTCGGCTGGTCGGCCTCCACAAGGCCAAGGAGCTCGCGTTCCTCGCCGACGTGATCTCGGCCGAGGAGGCCGAGCGGTTCGGCATCGTCAACCGGGTCGTCGCCGCGGCCGACCTCGCACAGGTCGTGCGCGAGCTCGCTCACCGCATCGCCGCGCAGCCTCCGGTGCAGATCTCGATCACCAAGAAGCTGCTCAACCAGTCGCTCTCGGTCTCGATGGCAGAGGCGCTCGAGTTCGAGGACGTCGCACAGTCGCTCGCGTTCTCGTCTCGCGACACCGCCGAGGCGATGCTTGCGTTCGTCGAGAAGCGCGAACCGCGCTTCACCGGCGAGTAGCAGCGGCGGCGCGGTCACTTCGCCCAGATGGCGCCCTGGGCGCGCTCGACCCAGCCGTGGCGGTGGAGCTCCGCGATGGCCACCGCGGTGCGGCCCGCGTCCAGCCGTGCACGGCTGGCGAGCTGATCAGGCGTCGCACAGTCGCCACCCAGGGCCCGCAGCACGGCGTCGGCGTCGGGGCTGGGCACCGGGCGCGGGGGCGCGGCGATCTTCGAGCGGGTAGCTGCGCTCGAGAGACCCAGCGCGACGATCACGTCACCCCAGTCGACGACGGGGTGCGCCCCGTCGGCGATGAGCGCGTTGGTCCCGGCCGCGGCTGCGTTGCGACGTGATCCGGGGACCGCCATGACCGTACGGCCGTACTCGAGCGCGAACTGCGCAGTGATGCGAGCTCCACCTCCGATCGTCGCCTCGACGACCACGACGACGTCGGCGAGCGCGGCGATGATGCGGTTGCGCACCGGGAAGAGCCCTCGTCGAGGCCTGACACCGAATCCCTGCTCGCCGAGCAGGACGCCCCCGGCGCGCACGCGCTCGGTGAGTGACGCGTGGCGACGTGGATAGACGACGTCGAGCCCGGTCGCGATGACGCCCACGACCCCGCCTTCCGCGGCGAGTGCTCCCTCGTGTGCAGCGCCGTCGACCCCGACCGCCAGGCCGCTCACGACGGTGACTCCGGCCCCGGCGAGGACTGCCCCCAGCTCGCGCGCGTCTTCGAGCCCGTGTGGGGTGGCAGCCCGCGTTCCGACGACAGCAACTCGTGGGCGTCGCAACACCTCCGGGGCGCCGCCCTCGGCCAGCAACACGGCCGGTCGGTCGGGTACCGCGTCGAGGATCGGGTACTCGCGCGCTCCGTCGACCCACACCCGCGTCCCGCGACCCGCGAGTCGTCGTCGGACGGCGCCGGGGTCGACCACGTCTCGCCATCGGCGAGCGAGCGATCGGTGCTGCTCGGAGCGACGCAACGAGGCGGCGGCGAGCGCGGCGTCGGCGGAGCCTCGTTGGACCGCCGTGAGCGCGGCGCACGCGCCGCCGTGGTGGTCGAGCAGCGCACGCAGCCGCGCCGGCGTCATGTCGGGCAGGCACGCGAGCGTCGCGGCCGCCAGCGTCGCGTCGACTTGCCGGCTCACGGCACGTCTTCTCGCAGCAGCGCGGCGAGGACGACATGCGACGAGTCGATCTCGGCGCAGTCGTCGATGTCGGCGAGCGTTCGGGCAACGCGCCGGATGCGCGCCGCGCCCCGCCCGGTGAGCTGGCGAGACTCGGCCTCCGCGATCCACGCGACGTGGGCGTCGCCGAGCAGCGGCAGCAGCTGGGTCAGCGCGCCGGCCGGCACGTGCGCGTTCCTTCGCCACGGCGTGCCCCGGAGGCGCCGTCGCTGCCGTTGCACGGCCGCGTCGACACGCGCGCGGACGTCGTCAGATCCTTCACCGCGCTCGTCGTGGGGCTCCGGTGCCCGCACGGCGAGCCGCAGGTCGAAGCGGTCCAACAGGGGCGCCGACAACCGCCGCCGGTAGCGCGCGCGCTCGACCTCGCCGCAGGCGCACGCGGGTGGCCCGAGGCCGCACGGGCACGGGTTGGTGCACGCGACGAGCAGGAAGTCGGCGGGGAAGCGGAGCGAGAGCGCCTGGCGGGCGATCCAGACGGCGCGCTCCTCGAGCGGCTGCCGAAGGGCATCGAGCGCCCGGGGCGCGAACTCGCCCAGCTCGTCGAGGAAGAGACATCCCCGATGGGCGAGGGTCACCTCGCCGGGTGACGGCTTCGCGCTGCCTCCACCGACGAGCGCGGCCACCGACGCGGTGTGGTGCGGAGCGCGCAACGGTGGGACCCGGATCAGGCCGCGCCCGCTCCGCCCGGCCGCCGAGTGCACCTGGGTGACCTCCAGCGCCTCGTCGGCGGTCAGCGCCGGCATCACGGTCGGGAGACGCCGCGCCAGCATCGTCTTGCCGACACCGGGAGGGCCGGCGAGCAGCAGGTGGTGGCCGCCCGCGGCCGCGGCTTCCAGGGCGCGCCGCGCCCAGGCGAGGCCGCGGACCTCGCCGAGATCGAGGGGCTCGTCGTCGTCCTCGGCGTCGTGCGCGGGCGCGCTCGGCGGTGGATCGGGCCAGGGCTGCTCTCCCTTCAGGCACGCGCGCAGCTCGGCGAGCGTGTGCGCGCCGCGCACGCGCGCATCCGGCACGAGCGCGGCCTCGGCGACGTTCGCCATGGGCACGACCACCGTGCTCGTGCCGGCGCGCACGAGCGAAGCGGCGAGCGCGAGCGTTCCCGGGACCCCGCGGATCGTGCCGTCGAGCCCCAGCTCGCCGAGCACCGCCACGTCGTCGAGGGCGGCGGCGGGGAGCTCGTCCTGGGCGACGAGCACGCCGAGCGCAACCGCGGCGTCGAGCCCCGAGCCGGTCTTGCGGATGCCGCTGGGCGCGAGGTTGACGGTGACACGGTTGGGCGGCCACTCGAGGTCGGACGACAGGATCGCAGCACGGACGCGTTCGCGCGACTCGCGCACCGCGGCGTCGGGCAGCCCGACGATCGTGTACGAGGGCAGGCCCCGGGAGACGTGGATCTCGACGGTCACGACCTGACCGTCGACGCCGAGCAGTGTGGCGCTCCTGACCGAGGCGAGCACGGCGACCTCCGATGCGTTGATCGAGCGGGAGGGCCGTGACCGCGACCTCGACGGTGCCAGGAGCCTCGCAGGGGGATGTGACAGGGCACGCGACGGGTGACGGGTACCCTCGTGTGCATGCCGTGGCGAGTCGAGAGCTTCGTCACGTCGCTCGGCAGCTACAGCCCGGGCACGCGGCGCGCGTACGAGCACGACGTGCGGGAGTTCGTCGCCTGGGCGGAGCGCGGGGGATGCCGCGACCCGGAAGCGGCCGATCGGCGGGTTCTCCGTCGGTACCTCGCCTATCTGACGACGCGCGGCTTCGCGCGGCGTTCGATCGCCCGCAAGGTCGCAGCGGTGCGCGGCTACCTCCGGTTCCTGCACCGAAGCGGTGACCTCGCCAGCGATCCAGGGCGTGCGCTGCGCACACCACGGGGAGAGTCGCGCCTGCCACGAGTCCCGCGCTCGACCGAGACCAGCGCGCTGCTCGACGCCGCGGCGGTGCGCGTCGGCGACCTCCCCGGAGAGGGCGACGACCGGGTCGCGGGCGCGCTGGCCCGACGCGATCTCGCCATCCTCGAGGTCCTGTACGGCGCGGGCCTGCGCGTGAGCGAGTGCTGCGGGCTGAAGCTCGCCGACTGCGACCTCGCGCCCGGATTGCTCACCGTCCTCGGCAAGGGCTCGAAGGTGCGCCGGGTGCCGATCGGTGGGCCGGCTCGTGCGGCGATCGCCGACTGGCTCGAGCTCGGCCGGCCGGTGCTGGAGACGCCCAGGTCGCCGCCCGACGTCGTGTTCCTGGCCCGTCGGGGTGGAGCGGTGTCGGCGCGCGAGGCCCGTCGGGTCGTCGCCGCGCATCCGCTGCCCGACGGCCGCACGATGCACCCGCACGTCCTCCGGCACGCGTACGCGACGCACCTGCTGGAAGGTGGCGCCGACCTGCGCGCCGTGCAGGAGCTCCTCGGCCACGCCGACCTCGCGACGACGCAGGTCTACACGCATCTCACCCGCGACCGTCTCAAAGCGGTCTACGACGCGACGCATCCCCGTGCCTGACGACGAGATCGACCTCGAAGCGGCCGCGCGCGCCGAGGCGGAAGCAGCGATCAATGCGCTCTGGGTGCAGTACAAGGGCCACGCGACCGACGAGGTGCGCGAACGGCTGATCCTGCACTACTCGCCGCTCGTCAAGTTCGTCGCCGGGCGCGTCGCCGCGGGCCTGCCCCAGAGCGTCGAGCAGGCCGACCTCGTGAGCTACGGGATCTTCGGGCTCATCGATGCCATCGAGAAGTTCGACCTCGACCGCGGGTTCAAGTTCGAGACGTACGCGATCTCGCGCATCAAGGGCGCCATCATCGACGAGCTGCGCTCGATCGACTGGGTGCCACGGTCAGTGCGAGCGAAGGCCAGAGCCATCGAGCGCGCCTACTCCAAGCTCGAGAACGAGCTGAAGCGCAACCCCGACGACACCGAGGTCGCCAACGAGCTCGGGCTGACGCAGCCCGAGCTCGACCACACGCTCTCACAGATCTCCTTGACCGGCATCGTCGCGCTCGACGAGCTGCTCGGCGGCGCGGGTGGCGGTGAACCCGGCGTGGCGACGGTGGGCGACACGATCGCCGACGGTGCCAACGACCCGGTCGAGGCGTTCGAGGTCGACGAGATGAAGCGCCTGCTCGCCGACATGATCAACCGCATGGGCGACCGTGAGCGCCTGGTGCTCACGCTCTACTACTACGAGGGCCTGACGCTTGCCGAGATCGGCGATGTGCTCGGAGTCACCGAGAGCCGGGTGTGTCAGATCCACACCAAAGCCATCCTCCATCTGCGCGCGCGCCTCTCGGAGCCGGCCTGACGTCCGAGCGCGCGCTCACGTCACGCGCGTGAACCCATGCGGTCCTCCTGACCGCGCCGACTGACTTCTCCTTCACCCCTGCCTCCTCGCGCACCCCTGCTTCCTCGCGCCTTCCCCGGCCCGTCTGTGATCCCGGGGAGGGCCGATGCGCCCGCTCAGTGCGCCGCGCCCCGCGCGAGTCGTGCTCGCGGCAGCGGCCGTCGCGTTCTTCACCAGCTCACTCGTCGCCGCCTCGGCCGCGGCCCGATCTCAGGACTGGGTCCCACCCGTCGGCGGAGCTGTCGTGCGCCCCTTCGTCGCGCCGATCGCCGAGTACGCGGCCGGCCACCGTGGCGTCGACTTCGCAGCCGGCGCGGGCAGCGCGGTGCGGGCCTCGAACGACGGGACGATCTCGTTCGCCGGGACCGTCGCGGGATCTCTGCACGTCGTCGTCGCGCACGAGAACGGGATCCGCACGTCGTACTCCTTCCTCGCGTCGACGGACGCACACGCGGGCCAGCGGGTCTTCCGAGGCGATGTCATCGGACGCGCGGGAGGGTCTGGCGGCGGTCACGACGCAGGCGTGCTGCACTTCGGTGTCCGCGTCGGCGACCGCTACGTCGACCCGATGCTGCTCTTCCGGCCGCGCGACCTCACACAGATCGTCCGCCTCGTCCCGCCGGAGGAGCTCGACGCGGCGGCCGCGCCCGATTCTCGCCGCGACGTCCAGGAGCTCGCGCGAGTGGTCGCAGATGAGGACGACCACGACTGCGCCGGCGTCGTCGGTGATGTCGCGGACGCATTCGGGTTGGGTGATGCAGCCGAGTCGGCATGCGACGCGCTCGAAGAGGCTGTCGACATCGCCTGGCGCGCGCTCAACACGCTCGGCGAGGCAGCCCAAGGCGTGGTCGATGCGTTCGAGGGTGTGGTGACGGCCGTCATCGAACGCATGCGCACGACCGGGGAGTCACTCGCGAAGGCGGCGGCGGTGGTGGCCGATGAAGTCGCCGAGACGGTGGAGCGCGTCATCGAGGCGGCCGTCGAGTACGCGCGGGACGTCTACGAGAGGCTGACATCCTGCCCGCAGCCAGCTCCGAGGAAGCAGATCCGTGGCTCCGGCAATCTCGCTCTCGCCGTCTCGGGATTCGACTCGGAACGCCACATCAGGAATGACGGCACCGTGAGCGCGAGCTTTCACTTCCAGGCCAGGAAGCTCGGCTATGGCGACGGGCAGGTGGGGTACTTCTCGTACAGCGCCACGGGGAAGGCGTTCACGAAGCCGAAGACACATCAAGACCTGAACATCTCCGCCGCCCTGCTCGCCGACCAGCTCAAGGAGTTCGCTCGACAGCATCCAGGCCAGCGCTTGGACCTCATCGGGCACTCGCAAGGTGGCGTCGTGATCTATCTCTTCCTCGCTGACTTCTACGTCGGTCACGAACACGAGTACCCGCGGGTCGACAACGTCGTGACCTACGCGTCGCCACTCGAAGGTACGCCGCTCTCGGACTTGGAGGATGCCGTCCTCGACACCCCGATCGAGGATCTGGCCGGTGACTATCCGCTCGGCGCACGTGCGCTCGCTCAGCTGCGCGAGCGCTCGCCGTTGATGCAGCACCTCGCCGAAGCTCGGTATCCGCGCGGTGCGCGGTACCTCTCGCTCGCCGGCTCCGAGGATGCCGTGGTTCCGTCAGGTAGCTGCGACCCTCCAGCTGGGGCTCGCGGGCAGAAGTACGTTCTCCCCATCGGCGGGACGTTTCGCCCCGACGACCACACCGCGATCTTGACGGACGCCGACGCCCTCAGCGCGGCACAAGCGCACCTCTCTGGCGGAGCGCCGGCCGACACCTGTGGACCGCTCGTCGATGCGCAGAGCGTTGTCGAGACGGCGGTCGTCCGAGGTGCGACAGCCCTCCTCGACGCCGCGAAGGGGCCCCGCGATCGCCCCGTACCAGAAGGAGGGTGACGTGCCCTGGTCGTGCGCTCGTCTCCTTGGAGCATCTCTCGCCGTGGCTGCTGTCGTGATGCCTCCTGCCGCAGTGCGGCATGCCGACCAGGCGAACGGCGAACCGAACGCACCGAGACTCGATCTCGAGTGGACCGAGTCAGTCGAAGGACCGCCCGAGCACCTCCTTGCCGACGGGATCGGTTCCATCGCCATTGCTCGAGACGGACGGCTGGTCGCCTTCGATCGGCGCGGCCGGCGACTCTGGGACACCGACGTCGCGGACGGCAATGCTCCGCTGTTCAAGGACCTCGTCGGTGTCGGCGCAGGGCTCGTGCTCTTGCCGGTCGCGGAAGAGCGCCTCGTCTGCTTGGACCGCAAGACCGGCGCCCGACGGTGGGAGGTCTCCTACCCGATGGTCACCGGTGCAGCAGTGGGTTGGGCAGCCGATGGATCTGCTCTGGCCGCGGCGACGAACCGCGCCGGCAAGCTCCAGGTCATGGATGCGCTCACCGGCGTTCCGCTCTGGTCGGTGCAGCTCGACGAGTTCGACGACGGCGGTCGGCTCGACATGTGGTTCGGCGCCGGCAGGCTCCTGCTGCAGCGAACGCCGACCTCGAGAGGGTCGATGTTCGAGGCCTTCGATGCCGCAACCGGGGCAAGCGTGTGGTCGCATCGCTCGCGAGGTGCGACGCTCGCGTCGGTCGTGAACGATTCTGTGCTGTTCGCCGAGAACGTCGGGCCCATCGGCGATCGCACACCGGTCGAAGCGCTCTCGTTGGATCTCGCGTCCGGGACGAGGCGGTGGGCAACGCGGTTCGAGACGCGGGGCTTCTACTTCTCGTCCTTGGTCTCAGCTCGACACGGAGCCGTGTTCGCGGTCGTCGATGTCGAGGGCCAGGTGCGCGCGCTGAACGCCGACACCGGCGAGATGCTCTGGCAGCGAGCGACCAGGCGGAAGCAGTACGAAGCGAACCTTCGCATTGCCGGTGATGTCCTCGCGCTGAGCACATACGACGCCGGGCTTCTGGCGCTGTCCACGCGAGACGGGGAGCTGGTTCACGCGGAGGGGATCGGTCCGACGCAGCTGGCGGTGACGATCGAAGCCATGAACACGGCCGGCAAGCATCTGTATCTCCTCATCAGCAGGAACGGCGAGTCACGTGACGACGGAGAGGTCTGGTCCTTCCGGGCGAGTGGCTGAGAGCCCCCCACTACACTGGGCGCTCGACCCGAGGTGCTGCCTCGGGATCTCACACGCCTGCATCCCCCTCCCGTGAGGGGGTGACGCGGTGGCGAGGCCTGGCCTCGCTGACAGCAGGCGGACGTACAACCGAGGAGACCAGTCGTGGCTGTCGTCACCATGAAGCAGCTGCTGGAGGCCGGCGTCCACTTCGGCCACCAGACGCGCCGTTGGAACCCGAAGATGCGCCGCTTCATCTTCGGTGAGCGCAACGGGATCTACATCATCGACCTCCAGCAGACGCTGGAGCGGATCGACAGCGCCTACCGCTTCGTCCGGCGCACGGTGGAGGACGGCGGCACTGTCCTGTTCGTCGGCACGAAGAAGCAGGCGCAGGAGCCGATCCAGCGCGAAGCACAGCGCTCGAACATGCCGTACGTGAACTACCGCTGGTTGGGCGGCATGCTCACCAACTTCCAGACGGTGCATGCGCGCGTCGCCAAGCTCGCCGAGCTCCAGCGCATGGTCGACACCGGTGAGACCGAGCAGATGATCAAGAAGGAAGGCCTGAAGGTCAAGCGCGAGCGCGACAAGCTCGAGCGCAACCTCGGGGGCATCCGGCGCATGGAGAAGCTTCCGAACGCGATCTTCGTGATCGACACGAAGAAGGAGCACATCGCCGTCACCGAGGCGAACCGCCTCGGGATCCCGGTGATCGCCGTGGTCGACACGAACTGCGACCCCGATGTCATCGACTACGTGATCCCGGGGAACGACGACGCGATCCGGTCGGCCAACCTCATGAGCCGCATCGTCGCCGACGCCGTCGAGGAGGGGCGCTTCCTCGCCAAGAAGAAGGGCAAGGTGCTCCCCGAGCCCCCTGAGGAGAAGCCCGCGAAGCCCGTCGACCCCGAGGAGGCCAAGCGCCGAGCCGAGGCGCAACAGCAGGCGCGCAACGAGGCAGCCAAGGCGGCGCGCGAGCGCGAGGCGCGCCTCGCGGCAGCAAAGGACGAGAAGGAGCCGGAGGCGCCCGGTGACGCCGCGCCGAGCAGTCCCGAGGGTGAGGGTGACGCGGCGCGAGCGCCCGCGGGCGAGGCTCCCGTGGCCGCGGCGAGCGACGCCGGAGAGGAGAAGAGCGCCACCGATGGCTGACTTCAGCGCTGCCGACGTCGCCGCGCTGCGCAAGGCGACCGGCGCCGGGATGATGGACTGCAAGCAGGCGTTGACCGAGACGGACGGCGACGTCGAGGCCGCCAAGGAGTGGCTTCGCACGAAGGGTCTCGCCGGCGCGAGCAAGCGCGCCGGTCGAGCGGCGGAGCAGGGCGCGGTCGAGGTCCTGGTCGACGGCGGCGTCGGCGCGCTCGTCGAGCTCACCGCCGAGACCGACTTCGTCGCCAAGGGCGCCGAGTTCACCGGCACCGTCAAGCGGCTTGCCGAGCTCGCGCTCCAGCAGGGCAAGGACGACCTCGGCGCGCTCGAGTTCGAGGGCTCCACGGTCGGTGAGCACGTCTCGTCGATGGCCGCGAAGCTCGGCGAGAACGTCGCGCTCGGCCGTGTCTACGTCTTCGAGTCGACCGACGGCATCCTCGATGCGTACAAGCACGTGCAGAACGAGCGCGGCACGATCGGTGTGCTCGTCGAGGTCGCTGGTGCCGACGACGAGGTGAAGGGCCGCGAGGTCGCGCACGATCTGGCGCTGCACATCGCATCGGCTGCCCCGCGCTGGATCTCGCGTGACGAGGTTCCGGCCGACGTGCTCGAGAAGGAGCGTGCTGTCCTCGAAGAGCTCACTCGCAACGAGGGGAAGCCGGAGAACGCGCTGCCGAAGATCGTCGAGGGTCGCCTCAACGGCTTCTACAAGGACACCTGCCTGCTCGAGCAGGGCTTCGTGAAGGAGCCGAAGACGCCAGTGTCGAAGATCGTCGAGGGTCTCGGTGCCGAGGCGAAGGTCCGGCGATTCGTCCGGGTGAAGGTCGGCGAGGACTGACCTCGGCGGCGTGCCGCGTCGGGGATCGAGCGGCACCGCGGTTGTAGGGTGACCGCCCGGGCCTACCGAACGAGAGAGGCGACGCATGCCCGGCAGCCGCTACAGCCGAGTGGTGCTGAAGCTGTCGGGTGAGGCGTTCGCCGACACGACCACGGGGTACGGCATCGACGCCGTCGTCGTGCAACGCATCGCCGACGAGGTCGCCGGCGCGCGCGATGAGCTCGGCGTCGAGATCGCCATCGTCGTCGGTGGCGGCAACATCTGGCGGGGGATGAGCGGTGCGACGCGGGGCATGGACCGTGCCCGCGCCGACTACATGGGAATGCTCGCGACCGTCATCAACGCGCTTGCGCTGCAGGACGCGCTCGAGGCCGTCGAACAGCCGACGCGCGTCCAGACCGCGATCAACATGTCTCAGGTCGCCGAACCCTTCATCCCGCGACGCGCGATCCGCCATCTCGAGAAGGGACGGATCGTCGTGTTCGCGGCCGGCACCGGGAACCCCTACTTCACGACCGACACGACCGCAGCGCTGCGGGCGGCCGAGATCGGCGCCGAGGCGATCCTCAAGGGCACGCACTCGGGCGTCGACGGCGTGTACTCGGCCGACCCCCGCCTCGACCCGAAGGCCGTGAAGCTCACCGAGGTCAGCCACTTCGAGGTGCTGAACCGCCGGCTCCAGGTCATGGACTCGACAGCCATCACGTTCTGCATGGACAACCGCCTCCCGATCATCGTCTTCGACGTCATGGAGCCGGGCAACATCCGACGCGCGCTCGTCGGCGACGCCATCGGCACCCGCGTCAGCACCGCCTGACCATCGGTCGCGCGGATCGGGCAGACTGGCAACGCATGAGCGAGCGATGGCGAGAGCGGGAGCGATGAGCGAGCTGAGCGACCTCGTCGTCGAAGAGACCCACGACAAGATGCGCAAGGCGATCGACCACCTGAAGGGCGAGTTCGCCGCGGTCCGCACCGGACGGGCGAACTCGGCGCTCGTCGAGAAGCTCCGCGTCGACTACTACGGCTCCGAGGTGCCGCTCCAGCAGATCGCCGGCTTCAGCGTGCCGGAGCCTCGCCTGCTGGTGATCTCGCCCTACGACAAGAACCCCGAGGCGATCAAGGCGATCGAGAAGGCGATCCAGAGCTCCGACCTCGGCGTCACGCCCGGCAACGACGGCGCGGTGATCCGGCTCGCGTTCCCGCAGCTCACCGAGGAGCGCCGCAAGGACCTGGTGAAGGTCGTCAGGAAGCGGGCCGAGGAGGGTCGCGTCGCGGTGCGCAACGTCCGGCGCGAGGCCCGGCACGACCTCGAGGGGCTCGAGAAGGACGGCGACGTCTCCGAGGACGACCTGACCCGCATCGAGAAGGACCTCGAGAAGCACACCCACGAGGTGGTCGCCGAGATCGACACCCTCCTCGGGCACAAGGAGCAGGAGCTCCTCGAGGTCTGACGCGCGGGAGGTCGGCGCCGGCCCGGCGAGAGCACATCCCGGTCAGGGGTGTCGCACGGGTGGGCTAAGGTCGAACATATGTTCGATCTGGCCGAAGTGGCTGCCGAAGACCGCACGGGATGGAGCGCCGCCGCACGTTCGGCGCGCGTGCTGGAGCTGCTCGAGGTGCAGGAGCAGGTCCGCGCCGAGGTCATCCGCTGCGTGGGCGAGTGGGACGCCGACCTGGCGTGGGCGGCCGATGGTGCGCGAAGCCCGGCCTCGTGGCTGGTCCGGCACGCTCGGACGACAGCGGCCGAGGCGCGCGAGCTGGTTCGAGCCGGGCGCCTCGTGCAGTCGAACACCGCCACCGCCAAGGCGCTCACGGCCGGCGACATCTCGAGCTCGCACGTCGCGATCGCGGCGCGCGCCGCGCGGCACGTCGAAGACGTGTATGCCGAGCACGAGGACGTGATCCTCGACGCGGCACGCGCGCTCTCGGCCCAAGACTTCCGGACGGCCGCGGCGCACTGGCGCTCCATCGCCGACGACGTCGTCGGCCGCGAGCCGCCCGAGCATCGGTTCGACCGGCGCCACCTGACGATCACCGACGCGTTCGACGACATGGCGATGATCGACGGGCTCGTCTCGCGCGACACGGCTGCGCGCCTCGGCGCGCAGCTGGACGTCATCGAGCCGCCCGATCCGGCCGACGGGCCGATCTCGCCGCGCCCGCTCGGAGTGCGTCGCGCCGATGCGTTCGAGCGATGGGTCGACGACGGCGACACGCCATCGGTGACCGTGTTCGCCATCGCCGACATCGACAGCCTCGAGCAGCGGATGCCGGCCGACCTCACGACCGGTCGCTGCGAGATCGTCGGCGAGGGGTCGGTGAGCCTCGCGACCATGCAGCGGCTGCTCTGCGACTGCTCCGTCAGCCGCGTCCTGATGCGCGGCACGAGCGTCGTGCTCGACCTGGGCCGGGCGACCCCGGTCGTCAGTGAGTCGCAGCGGCGAGCCCTGGCCGTTCGCGACGGTGGCTGCACCGAGCCGGGGTGCGACGCCCCGCCGCAGTGGTGCGATGCCCACCACAAGGTCCACTGGACCAGAGGCGGTCCGACCGATCTCGACAACCTCGAGCTGAGGTGCCGCCGGCACCACGTGGCCGCGCACCGCAACCGCCGCGGCCCGCCGGCATCGCTCGCGGCCTGAGCTCCCGCCGTCCACGCCCGAAACCCCACAATCACGCCGTTTCTGCCCTGTGGAAGATCGTCCACAGGGGCCTGTTGCGAACCTTGCGTCCGGGTCTAGCCTGGTGGGCCTGCGGATCTGCCCGGTGGGTCTGGTGTGGCCCGAGTGGTGGGTGTGAGGGGAGTGGCGTGTCCGACTGGCGCGACGACGAGTTCCCGGACGACGAGCTGGCCGACACCTGGTCGCGCGCGCCCGGACGCGAGGGTGTGAGGGTCGTGGGAGAGCCCGCCCCCGGCGATCCCCCCGCCCAGCAGCCGCCCGCACACGACCCCTATGCCGCGCCGACCAACCCCGCAAGCCGCTTCCCGCTGCCCGAAGACGGCGCCACGTGGTCGGCATCGGGCGAGAGCCCGCTCGTCCCGCCAGGTCAGGGCAGCCAGGACGCGCAGCTGCCCCACTGGTCGGAGCCGCCCACCGGGCAGGTGCCGGCCGCGCTCGGGGGCAGTGGCGCACAACCGCCCGAAGACGACTTCGACTCGTGGTCCTCGCTGTCGGGGCCGCGCTTTCGCACGGGTGACGCCGACTGGGCCGAGGAAGACTTCGGCACGTTCCGCAAGGACGACGCAACCTCGCTCGGCGCGCTGGCCGACGAGCACGACGAATGGGACGAGCCGACGGGTCGGCGCGCGCGCCGCGGCCGCCGCGGGCGGAGAGGTCAGCAGTCGGTCGACGAGTACGCGGCCGGCCCTGGCCAAGGCGCCCATGACGAGCAGTACGGCGCCGGGGGGTACGGCGGCCAGCACGGCGAGCACTACGACGAGTACGGCGAGCACTACGACGAGGAGCAGCCGGGGACGCCGGCCGATCTCGCGAGTCGCGTCATCAGCGCGGTCGTCGTCGCGGCGATCGCCCTCGCCGCCTTCGCTGCCGGACGGGGCGCCGCGACCCTTCTGGTCACGGTGATCGTCGGGCTCTGCGCGTTCGAGCTCTACGAGGCCTTCCGGCGCGCCGGGTACCACACGGCCACGTTCCTCGGTCTCGTCGGATGCGTCGCGATCGTCCCCGTCGCCTATGACCAGGGCGAGCGCGGGATGGTCCTGGTGACCGTCTTGATGGTGATCTTCACGTTCCTCTGGTACCTGCTCGAGGTCGTGCGGGCGCGACCCACGATCAACATCGCGCTCACGCTGCTCGTGTTCGTGTGGATCGGCGTGTTCGGCTCGTTCGCCGGTGTGCTCCTGGCACCCGATCCCGGCGGCACCGGGCTCCTGCTGGGCGTGGCGATCTGCGCGATCGGCGCCGATGTCGCCGCCTACTTCGCGGGTCGAGCGATCGGTCGCACGCCGCTGCTTCCCAACGTCTCGCCCAACAAGACGGTCGAGGGGCTCGTGGCCGGCGCGATCGCCGCGATCGTGCTCGGTGGCGTCGTCGGGAGCTCCCTGCACCCGTGGGCCGACAAGGGCATCGGCGCCGGGCTCGCACTCGGGCTGCTCGTTGCGGTCCTCGCGCCGATCGGTGACCTCTCCGAGTCGATCATCAAGCGCGACCTCGGTCTCAAGGACCTCAGCTCGTTCCTGCCCGGCCACGGCGGCTTCCTCGACCGCTTCGACGCCATCCTCTTCACGCTGCCTGCGGCGTACTACCTGGCACTCCAGATCTTCTCGTGACCCGCGTCGCGGTCCTGGGATCGACGGGATCGATCGGCACCCAGGCCCTCGACGTCATCCGGCGTCATCGTGAGCAGTACGAGGTCGTCGCGCTCGCCGCGGGTCGGAACACCGAGCTGCTCGACGCGCAGGCAGCGGAGTTCGGCGTTCCCGCCGCACGGGCGCGCGCCGGGCTCGGCAACGCCGATGTGCTCGCCGAGCTCGCGGCCCTCGACGACGTCGACGTCGTCCTCAACGCCGTGGTCGGCTTCGCCGGACTCCCGGCGACGATCTCCGCGCTCGAGGCCGGGAAGCGGCTCGCGCTCGCGAACAAGGAGAGCCTCATCGCGGGCGGGCCCGTGGTGCAGGCCGCACGCCGGCGAGGCGGCGGAGAGATCGTGCCCGTCGACTCGGAGCACTCGGCGCTGTACCAGGCGCTGCGTGGGGGAAGGCGCCAGGAGGTCGCGCGCCTCCTGCTGACGGCGAGCGGAGGTCCGTTCCGTGGCCGGACGCGCGAGGAGCTCGCGCTCGTGACGGTGGAGGACGCGCTGAAGCACCCGACGTGGGACATGGGCGCCAAGATCACGATCGACTCGTCGACGCTGATGAACAAGGGCCTCGAGGTCATCGAGGCCCACGAGCTGTTCGACGTCGACTACGACCAGGTCGGCGTCGTCGTGCACCCGCAGTCGGTCGTCCACGGGATGGTGGAGTTCTGCGACGGGGCGGTGATCGCGCAGCTCTCGATGCCCGACATGCGTCTGCCGATCGGCCTGGCGTTGGGAGCTCCCGAGCGCCTCGACGAGCCGTTCGGCCCGATCGACTGGGCGACGCTCGGGGCGCTCACGTTCGAGCCGCCCGACCTCGATGCCTTCCCGTGCCTCGCGCTGGCCTACGAGGCCGGCCGGGCGGGCGGTGGGTCGCCGGCGGTCCTGTCGGCGGCCAACGAGGTGGCGAACGCGGCCTTCAGGGAGCGACGGATCCCGTGGCTCGGGATCGCGGACGTGAACGCCGAGGTCCTGAGGGGCGAGACTGGCGGTGCAGCCGCTGGGAACGTCCGGGACGTCGCGGACGTTCTCGAAGCCGACCGGGTCGCGCGCGATCGCGCCCGGGCCGCCACCGATCGCCTGGGAGCCCGCACGTGAAGGACCCGCTCGAGGAAGCCTCGGTCGACGTCGACCGCCGCGGGGCGGGTTTCGTCCTCGTCGCGGTGCTCGTCGGGCTCGTCGCGCTGGCGGTCGTGCGGCCGGGGGCGCGCGATGCCCTGGCGATCATCGTCGGCATCGTGCTGATGGTCATGCTGCATGAGGCCGGCCACTTCATCGCGGCCCGGCGCGCGGGGATGAAGGCGTCTGAGTTCTTCGTCGGCTTCGGGCCGCGCCTGTGGTCGTTCCGACGAGGCGAGACCGAGTACGGCGTGAAGGCCATCCCGGCCGGTGGCTACGTGCGCATCCTCGGGATGAGCAACCTCGAGGAGGTCGACCCGGCCGACGAGCCGCGCACGTTCCGCCGTGGCAGCTACAAGAACCGGCTGATCGTCGTGCTCGCAGGCGTCACCATGAACGTGTTCCTGGCCTTCCTCCTCTTCTTCCTGGTCATCGCCGGGCAGGGACGCGTCGCCGACGGCCCGAGCACCACCATCTCGTCGATCACGCCCGACAGCGCGGCCGCCGAGGCCGGACTGCGGTCCGACGACGAGGTCGTCGCCGTCGACGGTCAGCCGATCGACGGTTGGGAGGACCTCACGGCCGCGATCGAGGCCCGCGGCGGGCAGGCGACGACGTTCACCGTCGTGCGCGACGGCGTGCGCGTTCCGATCGAGGCGACGCCTCGCAGCCGTAGAGGTGAGGGCTTCCTCGGGGTCTCGCCGACCACGCAGTTCCGCGGCGTCGGCGTGCTCGAGGCGGTGCCGGAGTCGTTCCGCAGCATCGGCGAGATCACGGTGGGCACCGCCGAGGGGATCGGACGGCTCTTCTCGCCGGACGGCGTCGAGGAGTACTCCCGCAACTTCGGCTCCAACGCGCCGAAGGCCGGAACGCCGGCGTCCGACGCGCGACCTCGATCGCTCATCGGCATCGTCGACGAAGGCAGTCAGATCATCGACGGCAACATCTGGGCGCTGCTCTGGTTGCTCGGCGCCATCAGCCTCGTGCTCGCGCTCTTCAACGTGATCCCCCTGCTCCCGTTCGACGGCGGTCACGCCGCCGTCGTGGTGTACGAATGGATCGCCTCGAAGGTGAAGCACCGGGAGGTGAGGGTCGACTTCCGCAAGCTCATGCCCGTCACCGCTGTCGTGCTCGCGGTGTTCCTCACGCTGGGGCTGAGCGCGATGTTCCTCGACATCCGCCAGGCTGTCGGCAACTGACATCGGCTGACGGTGCTGCTGCGGCGGCCGACGCTGCTGGGCATCGCCGCCGGCGAGATCGATCTCGTCTTCCGCCGCTGGCGCCGCCCGACAGTGAAGGCAGGCGGGCGGTTGCGCACTGCGATCGGTGAGCTCGCGATCGACTCGGTCGACCGCGTCGCGCGCTCGAAGGTCACTGCGGCCGAGGCCCGACGCGCCGGGTACGCGTCCCGCGCCGAGCTCGTTCGGTTCCTCGACAGCCGCGCCGACGGCGACGTGTACCGCGTGCGTGTGCATCTCGCCGGGGCCGACCAGAGAGTCGCGCTGCGCGAGCAGGCCGAGCTGGGCGATGCCGACGTCGAGGCCATCGACGCCCGGCTCGACCGCTTCGACCGCGCGAGCAAGCACGGACCATGGACTCGACCGACGTTGCGGATCATCGCGGAGCGTCCGGCAACCCGCGCACCGGACCTCGCGGCATCGCTCGGACGCGCGACGCGGCCCTTCAAGACCGACGTCCGCAAGCTCAAGGAGCTCGGACTGACCGAGAGCCTCGAGGTGGGGTACCGCCTCTCGCCGCGGGGCCGTGCGTACCTCGAGCGCACGCACTCGTAGGCTGTCGTGGTGATGGAGCGGTCGAACGTCCCGGAGGGCGGGTGCCGGTATCCGGCGCCCGAGAGAGCGCGACCGTGGTGATGGAGCAGTCGAACGTCCCGGAGCGGCGCAAGACCCGGCAGGTCCTGGTCGGCAGCGTCGCCATCGGCGGTGACGCACCGGTGTCGGTGCAGTCGATGACGACCACGAAGACGGCCGACGTCGACGGAACGCTCGAGCAGATCTACGCGCTCGCAGGCGCGGGCTGCGACATCGTGCGCTGCACCTGCAACGAGGAGGAAGCCGCCGAGGGGCTCGCGCAGATCGTGCCGCGCTCGCCGGTGCCGATCATCGCCGACATCCACTTCCAGTACCGGTTGGCGCTGGCCGCGATGGAGGCCGGCGTGCAGGGGCTGCGGCTCAACCCCGGCAACATCCGCAAGCCCGAGCACATCAAGGCGGTCGCGTCCGAGGCGCGTGACCGCGGGCTGCCCATCCGCATCGGTGTCAACGCCGGCAGCCTCGATCCCGATCTCTACGAGCGGCACGGTGGCGCGACACCCGAGGCGCTCGTCGAGTCGGCGCTCAAGGAGCTGGCGTGCTTCCGCGAGGTCGACTTCGACGACGTGAAGATCTCGGTGAAGGCCTCGAGCGTCCCGCTGATGATCGAGGCGTACCGGTTGCTCTCCGAGGAGGTCGACCATCCGCTCCACCTCGGAGTCACCGAGGCGGGGCCACCGCCCGCGGGGATCGTGAAGTCGACGGCCGGGATCGCCACGCTGCTCGCCGAGGGGATCGGCGACACGATCCGCTACTCGCTGACCGCCGACCCGGTCGAGGAGGCGAAGGCGGGCCGCACGCTCCTCGAGGCACTGGGGCTGCGCGAGCGCAAGGGCGTCGACCTGATCGCGTGCCCGAGCTGCGGACGGGCCGAGGTCGACGTGATCGCGGTCGCGAACGATGCGCAGGCCGCGCTCGAGACCCGCGACATCCCGCTCCAGGTCGCGGTGATGGGCTGTGTCGTCAACGGCCCGGGCGAGGCGAAGGGTGCCGACCTCGGCATCGCGGCCGGCCGCGGCAAGGGTCACCTGTTCGTGCGTGGGCAGGTGGTGCGCGTCGTGCCCGAGTCGGAGATGGTCGAGGCGCTCATCGCCGAGGCGGAGCTGATCATGGCCGAGGGCATCGACGCCGCGCTCGCCGCGGCGGACAACGACGCGGCTCGCATCGCCGAGGAGACGCGCGAGGAGCTGCTCCAGATCCAGGGCCTCGACGCCAACAAGACCGACGACACGATCGCGAAGATCCGCGAGATCGCCGACTGACGACCCCAACGTGACCTGGATCGAACCCGTCACGCTCGAGGGGACGCACGTCCGGCTCGAGCCGGCGGACGCGGAGCACGTCGACCGCCTCTGGGCCGCCGCGCAGCACCACGAGATCTGGCGCTACATGCCGTTCCGCATGGACGACCGGGCAGCCATGTCGTTCCTGGTGGACTTCACGCGCGCGTCGGGCCTCGGGTTCGCGACGATCGACCGCGAGACGGGCGAGGTCGTCGGCGGCACCGCGTTCCTCGCACCTGATCCCGGGAACCGACACCTCGAGATCGGCTCGACGTGGATCACGCCGGCGTACCAGCGATCGGCGGTGAACACCGAAGCAAAGCTGCTCCAGCTCACGCACGCGTTCGAGCGTCTCGGGTGCGCCCGGGTCGAGTTCAAGACCGATGCGCGCAACGAGCGGTCGCGTGCGGCTCTGCTGCGGATCGGCGCGACCGAAGAGGGGACGTTCCGCAAGCACATGCTGATGCCGGACGGCGTGTGGCGTGACAGCGTGTGGTTCTCGATCGTCGACTCCGAGTGGCCGAGCGCGCGCGAGCGGATCGAGGGCTTGCTCGCCCGGTGACGTTCAACGCAGCGGGAAGACGATCGGGATCATCACCAGCATGACGGTCGTCGTCACGACGAGCAGCGGCAACCCGAGCCGAGCGAAGTCCGAGAATCGATACCCGCCCATGCCCCAGGCGATCATGTTCGTCTGGTAGCCGATCGGCGTCAGGAAGCTCATCGACGCGGCGAGTCCGACGGCAATCGCGAACGGACGCGCGTCGAGCCCGGCCGCGGCGGCGGTCGCGAGACCGATCGGGAACATCAACACGGCCGTCGCGTTGTTCGTGACGAGCTGGGTGATCACGATCGTCGTCACGACCACACCGGTCAGCACGCCGACGTCGCCGAGATCTCCGAATGCGTCGACGATCAGGCTGGCGAGCTCGCTGGCGAGGCCGCTCGCGGCGATGGCGTTGCCGAGCCCGAAGCTCGCGGCGAGCACGACGACGACCTCGAGATTGATGGCACGTCGGGCGTCGGCGGGCGAGAGCACCCGAAGCACCACCACGGCGAGCGCCGCGAGCAGAGCCGCCTCGAGGACGCTGAGGAGCCCCGTCGCTGCGACCACGACGAACGCGGTCAGCACGGTCCCGACGATCACGGCCTTGTCGCGGCGGAGCGGCTGCACACCATCCAGCGGCGCGACCGCGAGGAACTCCCCTCGGTCGCGCCAACGCTGGGCGAAGTCCGATCCGCCGAGCACGAGGAGCACGTCGCCCGGGTGGAGCACCAGGTCTCCGAGCTTCGTGCCGACCCGCTCACCCGCACGATGGATGGCGAGGACGGCGGCCTCGTAGCGAGCCCGGAACCCGATGTCGGCCAGCGTCGCGCCTGCGAGCGCCGATCCCGGGCCGACGACGACCTCGAAGAAGCGGCGCCCGGGATCGTGGTCCACGACGGAGAAGTGCGGCTCTGCCGCGGGAACGAGGCCCGGCATGCGCTGGAGGTCGACGATCCTGTGGACGTTGCCTGCGAACACCAAGCGGGCGCCCTCGCGAAGCACCCGGTCCGGCTCGACGGGGGCCACGGTCCGGATGTCGTCGTGCAGCTCGACCAGGTACACGCCCTCGAGGTTGCGAAGCCCGGCTTGCGCGATCGTGCGCCCCGCGAGCGGGCTCCCCGGGGCCACGATCATCTCGAGCGTGAACGCGCGCGTCGCGGTGATGTCCTCGCTCGACGCCTCGCGCTCGGGCACGAGACGCCAGCCGAGCAGCACGAGGAACGTCACGCCGATCACGGCGACGGGTGCGCCGACCGGTGTGATCTCGAACAGGTCCAGGGGCGGACGACCGGACTCGTCGAGCAGGCCGGAGAGCACCACGTTGGTCGTCGTACCGATCGCGGTGACGAGTCCTCCGAGGAGCACGGCCGCGTTGAGCGCCATGAGGTACCACGACGGCGACCGCCGGCTTCGACGAGCCCAGGCCGCAACCTGCGGGGCGAGCATCCCGATGACGGGCGTGTTGTAGACGAGAGTCGATGCGAGCGCGCTGGGCGCCAGGACGCGCCCCAGCTCGCGCGGCGTCGCGCGCCGTTGATCAGGGCGCCCGAGCTCGTGCCCGAGCGCGACGCTCGTGATCCGGTCGAGCACGCCGGTCGCTTCGGCCGCCCCGGCCAGCACGTACAGCGCGGCGATCGTGATGACTGCTTCGTTGGAGAACCCCGCGAGCGCCTCGTCGGTGTCGACGACGCCGCAGACGAGCAGGGCCGTGACGGCACCGACGACCACGAGTGGGGGCGAGGCGCGCTCGCTCGCGAGCAGCACCAGCGTCACCAGCACGATCGCGAGCGTGAGCCACGCGTCGGCCGACATGGTCAGGTGCTCTCAGCCGCGCGCGAGCGCACGGTCCCGCGCCCACTTGCGGACGCCGCGGGCGGACCCCGCATGAACTCGCTCCTCGCGCAGGCGTTGCTCGAGGTCGGAGTCGAGGGCCGGGAGCCCTGCGTCCGACGTCTTCGTGACCCAGCCGAGCAGACGGTCGGCCAGCTGCGGGTTCCGCGGCAGCACCGGGCCGTGCATGTAGGTGGCGACGAATCGTTCGGCGAGCACGCCGTCGGCACCCGTCCCGTCGCCGTTCCCGCCGCCGGCGAGCACGCGACCCAGCGGGTCGAGCCCCTCGCCGAGGGTCGTGCGGCCACCGTGGTTCTCGAAGCCGGTCAGCGTCGCCGGGGGCCCGGCGGATCCCCAGTGCCGCGACGGCCGCGGCTCCACGACCACCTCGCCGATCAGGCGGCCCGTGCCCGCGTTGGTCACGACATCGATGATCCCCGCGCCTTCGATCGCGGTCCCGTCGGCGGCGTCGTACCGGTGACCGAGCAGCTGGAAGCCGGCACACACCGCGAGGATCACCGCACCGCCGGCATGCGCCCGCTCGATCGCCCCGCGCGATGCTCGCATGCCTTCGGCGGCCATCTGCTGGGGGTCGTCCTCGCCACCACCGAAGAGATACACGTCGAGCGAGTCGGAGATCGGCGCGCCGGGATGGACCTCCACGAGCTCGGCAGGGATCCCACGCCACCTGCAGCGCTGCACGAGCACGATCGCGTTGCCGCGGTCACCGTAGGTGCCGAGCAGCTCGGGGTAGACGAGCCCGACGCGCACGGCCGACGCGCGCGCGGTCATGTCGCCACCTCGTCGCGCCCGTGCTTGCGGTAGAGCGCAGAGAACTGGGTGTACGACGCGATGACGTACAGCTCGTCGGCGGGCAGCGTGCGAGCCGCGTCGAGCGGGTCCTCGTCGACGACCGGCTCGAGCTCCGCGTAGTGAAGCCGGACCGCGACGTCGAGTCGACGCTCACCCGCGGCTGCAACTGCATGCCCCGCGAGGCACTCGTAGGGCACGTCCCAGAGCCACGACGGGTCCTTCCCGTCGGCCACGCGTGCATTCACCGCGATGACGACACCCGCGTTCGAGCGATCGGCGACGAGCCGCAGCGCTTCGGCCCATCCCGCCGGGTTCTTGGAGAGGATGACCGTCACTTCGCGCCCGTCGCCGAGCGGCACGCGCATGAAGCGTCCGGCGACGCTCTCGACCCGATTCATCGCCTCGGTCGCGCGGACCGGGTCGATCCCGAAGTGCGTGACCGCGGCGACGAGGGCGAGAGCCGCGTTGGCGCGGTTCCAGGCGCCGGGGAGCTGCAGCGCCAGGGGGATGCGCCGTCCGTCGAGCTCGACCGCGTCACCGTCGAGGCGGTGCGGTGCCTCCGGTTGCGCGAAGCCGCACCCGTGGCAGTCGAACCGGTCCGCCGTCCACTCCAGCAGCGCGCCGCACGACGGGCACACCGTCGCGTCCTGGCGCCAGCTCAGTCCCAGCTCCACCCAGGTGACCTTGGCCGGCGACGCGGCCCACACGACGTGCGGGTCGGAGGCGTTCGCCACGACGGCGAGGTCGGGATGCGCCTCGGCCACGCGGCGCCAGCCTTCGCCGACCGCATGGACCTCGCCGTAGCGGTCGAGCTGGTCGCGGCTGAGGTTGCCGAAGACGCACAGGTCGACACCCAACCGATCGACGATGCGCTCGACGACGCGCTCGTCGACCTCGAGCACGGCGCTCCCGGGTCCTTCGGCACGAGCGAGCGTGGGTGCGATGCCTGACGTCAGGTTCGCGCCGGTCGAGTTGGAGACGAGGGGCCGCCCGTCGACGGACACGGCGGCGGCGAGCAGTCGCGTCGTCGTCGTCTTGCCGTTGGTCGCCGAGACGATCGCGACGTGCTGGTCGGCGGCGAGCTCGGTCAGGAGGTCGGGCGCGATCGCGTTCATGACGCGCCCACTGATGGTCGCGCCCTGCCCGCGACCGGTGGCGCGCGACAGCCAACCGGTGGCGCGACCGGCACCGATCGCGAGCGACGCCCGCAGCGATCGGCGGCTCACGGGGCGCGCTCGCACCAGTAGGCGTCGACTCGGTAGGGGATGGCGACGGTTTCGTGGCCGCGCGTCGCCGGGTGGGTCGCGAGCACGTCTCGGACCTCGTCGAGGACGGCGTCACGGTGGTCCCGCGGGAGCACCGCAACGTGACTGACAGACGCGAAGCGCTCGACGACACCGTCGACAGCGAGCGTCTGCGTGTGTTCGAACGTCGCCTCGTGCAGCGGGCCGAACCCGTGGCGGTCGCCGAGCGCGCTGTCGGCCCAACGCTCGTGGTCGCGCCAGGGGGCCTTCTTCTCGACGCGGTCCATGATCGACCAGAGCGCGTCGACCCAGTCGACGGAGCGATCGCGGGCGTTCCAGAGCAAGCCCACACGGCCGCCGGCTCGCACGACGCGGGCGAGCTCCTCGAACGCGCGGTCGGCGTCGAACCAATGGAACGCCTGGGCGACGGTGACCGCGTCGAGCGATGCGCCCGCGAGCGGCAGCGCCTCGGCTGTCCCGGCGACGAGCGGCACCGTGGGCACCGCGGCCCGCAGCGCCTCGCCCATCTCCTCGACGGGCTCGATCGCGAGGAGCCGGGCGCCCGCGGCGGCCAAGAGCGCGGTCAGCTTGCCGGTGCCGGCGGCGAGGTCGCAGCAGCGAGTGCCGGTGCCGAGACGCAGATGCTCGACGAGCCAGGCGACGGCGTCGGGCGGGTAGGACGGCCGGGCGCGGTCGTAGGCGCCGGCCCCCGCGCCGAAGCCGCGCTGCGCGACATCGTGGACTGCCATCGCGCGCGATGTTCGCAGGTCGCGTGTCCGGAGGGCGTCAGCAGCGGAGCGAGCGCCCGCGGGCCGGGTATCCCGGCCCGCAGCGAGCGAAGCAGTGGAGCGGAGCGAGCGCCCGCGGGCCGGGTATCCCGGCCCGCAGCGAGCGAAGCAGTGGAGGGGCTCAGTCGAGGGTGTCGAGCGAGTCGTGGAGCCCGCACTCGAGCTTGTCGAGCCCGGCCCAGCGTCCGGCGCGTGCGTCCTCGCCCGGCTCGACCGGCCGCGTGCACGGCCAGCAGCCGATCGACGCGTAGCCGACGTCGCGCAACGGGTGCTCGGGGAGCCCTCGCTCCTGCGAGTACCCGGTGACGTCGTCTTCGGTCCACGTCGCGAGCGGGTTGACCTTGACGAGGCCGCGACCACCGTCGAACGCGACGATCGCGGTGCGGTTCCTCGTGAGCGCCTCGTCGCGCCGCAGGCCGGTCATCCATGCGGTCTTGCCCGACAGCGCGCGAGCGAGCGGGACGACCTTGCGGGCGCCACAGCAGCCGTCGGGGTCGTCGAGCCAGCGGTCGTCGCGCTGGATCTGGGGCCCGATGATCCGCAGGTTGAGGTCGTAGCGCTTGCGGATGTGCTCGACGTACCAGCTGGTCTCGGCGAAGTGGTACTGGGTGTCGAGGAACACCACCTCGATGCTCGGATCGACCTGCACCGCGAGGTCGATGAGCACGCAGTCCTGGAACGACGATGCCAGCACGAGCCCGTCACCGAACTGGTCGGCGGCCCACTCGATCGCCGCCGTCGCCGGCTTGTGCTCGAGCGAGGCCGAGACCGCAGCGAGCTGGCGCAGATCGGGCCCGCAATCGGGCTCGCGGGTCTCGTCCGGAGTCACGTCGCGCACTCGCTGTCGCCGACGGTCGCCTCGTAGGGGCCGGTCTCGTCGAAGTCGACGTAGAGATCGGGCCGCTGGTCGGGATCGGGGAACTGGTCGAGCACCTTGAGGTCGGCGCCGACCCCCGCCGCGCCGCCGGATCGGTCGAGCCAGGAGGCGAACGTCTCGCCGGCGCCGCGCTCGGACGCGAAGCGCCGCACGACCTGCACGACGGCCTCGGACGCCCGCTTCGCCGGCACCTTCGTGGCCTTCTCGCCGAACTCGATCTCCATGTCGCCGACGCGACCGCCGAGCAGCATCTGGTACCCCGGTGCCGAGCGACCGTGGGCCCGGCGCTCGAGCCCGAAGAACCCGATGTCGGAGATGTGGTGCTGCCCGCAGCTGTTCGTGCAGCCCGAGATGTTGATGCGCACGCCCGGGACCTCGGCGAGGCCGGCGTCCTCGAGCGCGTTGTCGATGTCGGACGCGAGGCCCCGCGACTGGGTGACGGCAAGGTTGCACGTGTCGGCGCCGGGGCACGCGACGACATCGCGCGCCAGCTCGGCGCCCGGCGTCGCCATCTCGATCTCGGCGAGACGCGAGTGCAGGTCGCGCAGGTGGTCTTCCCGCAGACCGCGGAGCACGAGGTTCTGCCGGTTGGTGACACGCAGCTCCAGGACGCCGCCATCGAGCCCGAAGTCGCGCTGGATGGCGGCCATCGCCCGCAGCTGGTCGGCCGTGATGTCACCGAGGCGGGAGTGCGCGTACGCGCTCACCGTCCCGTTCGACCGACCGCGCACCACGTTGGCATGCTCCCACGAGGAGAAGGGGTCGAGCGACAGGAAGTCGACTGGCACGAACCCATCGGGCACACCCGACGCCGTGCTCATCCCCGCCGGTGCGTCTCCGCGCTCTTCCACCAGCGCGGGCACGCCGGCCGGATACGTGGCCGAGGCGATCAGGAAGCGCCGCTCCTTCATGATGCGGGCGCGCAGCTCGTCCATGCCCATGGTGTCGACGAGCCACTTCATGCGCGCGCGCAGCTTGTTGTCGCGGTTGCCGTGGTTGTTGAAGACCCGCAGAATCGATTCGATCGTCGCGAGCAGCTGATCGCGCGGCGTGAACTCCTCGATCGCCTGCGCGGGGTGCGGGTTGGCACCGAGGCCACCGGCGACGAACACGCGGAACCCTGGCTCCACGGTGCCGTCGGCAAGCGGACGAGTGACCGCGATCACGCCGACGTCGTTGAACATCGCCTGGCCGCAGTCGGTCGCACAGCCCGAGAAGTTGATCTTGAACTTGCGGGGCAGGCGCTGCGCGAGCGGGTTGCGGAGGAACCAGTCGGTCGTCGCCTGGGCCCACGCGCTGATGTCGAGCACCTCGTAGGGGCACGCACCGGCGAGGTGGCAGCCGGCGACGTTGCGCACGGTGTCGCCGCATGCCTCGCGGCTCGTGAGGCCCACGGCGGCGAGCAGGCGCAGCACCTCGCCGACCTGCTCGAGCTGCACGAAGTGCATCTGCACGTTCTGGCGGGTGGTGCAGTGCACCCAGCCGCGCGAGTAGATCTCGCTGACGTGGGCGATCATCTCCAGCTGCTCGGGCTCGAGGCGCCCGTGCGGGACCTTGATGCGGACCATCTGGTTGTGGCCGCCCTGCCGTTGGCCGTAGATGCCCTGGTTGAGACGGAAGACGCGGAACGCGTCGTCGTCGATGTCGCCGGCGAGGTAGCGCGCCGCGCCGTCCTCGAAGCGCTCGATCTCGGCTTCGATCTCGGGATCGAGGGGCGTGACGGCGAGGCTTGCGAGCTCAGGGGTCATCGGGATCTCCGCGGGAAGAAGGGGCGGGGACGAAGAGGAGCGACGCGCCGGGACTTGGATCAGGCGGCGGCGCGACCGGGTGCCCGACGACAGTGCTCGTCGAGCCCCTCGTGGGGCGTGCGGCCCATGGCGATGCTGGGGGCGCCCCGATCCCGAATCACGACCCGGACAGTAGGGGATTCGCGGGTCAAATGCCAGCGCGTCGGTCAGGTTTTTCGGACGCGGGCGAGGGCCCGCCGGGCCTGGCCCGTCCATCTATGTTGCGGCGATGCGGATGTCGAGGCTGTTCCTGCGCACGCTGCGCGACGACCCGGCGGACGCCGAGATCGACAGCCACCGGCTCCTGCTCCGGGCCGGATGCATCCGGAGGGTGGCGAGCGGCATCTACGCCTGGCTGCCGCTGGGCCAGAGGGTGCTCACCAAGGTCGAGCAGATCGTGCGGGAGGAGATGGACGCCATCGGCGCGCAGGAGATGACGCTGCCGATCGCGCAGCCCCGCGAGCTCTGGAAGCAGTCGGGGCGCGACGAAGCCTACGGACCGCTGATGTTCCGGCTGCAGGACCGGAAGGACGGCGAGTTCTGCCTGTCACCGACGGCCGAGGAGGCCATCACGTCGATCGTCGCCGGGGAGTATTCGAGCTATCGCGATCTGCCGTTGAGCGTGTACCAGATCAATTGGAAGTACCGCGACGAGCTGCGGCCGCGCTTCGGGTTGCTGCGGTCGCGCGAGTTCCTCATGAAGGACGCGTACTCGTTCCACGTCGACGGCGAGGACCTCAAGCGCACGTACCGCGACATGTACGACGCCTACACGCGCGTCTTCGAGCGGTGCGCGCTGACGTTCCGCCCGGTCGAAGGTGAGGCCGGCGAGATCGGCGGTGACATCAACCACGAGTTCATGGCGGTCGCTGCCGTCGGTGAGGACGACTTCGTCTGGTGCAAGAGCTGCGACTACGCCGCCAACGTCGAGGTCGCGCGGCGGGCGAGCGAACCCGGCGAGCCGCCGGCCGATGCGCCCGCGAAGGAGAAGGTGCACACGCCCGACATGCCGGGGATCGCGGCCGTCGCCGAGCACCTCGGTGAACCGACCGACCACCTGCTGAAGTGCATTGCCTTCTCGTTCGACGGTGAGCCCGCGGTCGCGTTGGTGCCCGGAGATCGCGAGGTCAATGGCGTCGCACTCGCACACGCGTTGGCCCCGCGCACGGTGCGGCTGTTCGACGACGCAGACTTCGCCGCCCACGCCGAGCTCGTGCGGGGGTACATCGGACCGGATGCCTCGGGCCTCGCTCTCGTCGTCGCCGATCCGCTCGTGTCGGCGCATCACGGCTGGGTGACCGGAGCGAACGAGGTCGACCACCACGTGCGCAACGCCGTGCTCGGTCGCGACTTCGTGGTCGGGCAGTGGGCCGACCTCGTCAGCGTCGTCCCGGGTGATCCGTGCCCGCGCTGCGGCAAGCCCCTCTCCGTCGACCGCGGCATCGAGGTCGGGCAGGTGTTCGAGCTCGGCACGAAGTACGCAGAGGCGTTCGACGCTCGCTATGTCGACGAGACGGGCGAGACGCACCCCATGGTCATGGGCTGCTACGGAATCGGCATCTCGCGGATCGTCACCGCGGTCGTCGAGGAGCACCACGACGCCGACGGGATCTCGTGGCCCGTCGTGCTGGCTCCGTACGACCTGCATCTCGTCGCGCTGTCCGGCAAAGGTGGCGGGGCCGACGGCGTCGTCGCGGCCGCTGAGCGCCTGTACCGGGAGCTGACCGGGGCCGGGGTCTCGGTGCTCTACGACGATCGCGACGCGTCGCCGGGCGTGAAGTTCGCCGACGCGGACCTGCTCGGGATGCCGGTGCGCGTCACCGTCGGGGCGAAGGGCATCGGACGCGGCGTCGTCGAGCGCCGCGTGCGGGCGACGGGCGACCAGGACGAGCTGGCGCTCGACGACGCGACCTCCGTTCTGGCCGGCGAAGCCTGATCCGGCGTCGATCAGGCGGCGGTGAGCGTCGACAAGAACGCCGCGAGCGCGAAGCCCCCGGCGGCCGCCAGGCCGGCGTGACGACCCGCGCCCCGCACCGCGAGAGGGATCATCTCGTTCACGGTGACCACGATCATCGCTCCGGCCGCGATCGACTGGATGGCCGCGATGAGGGCGGCCTCGCTCGGCTCGAGGAGGCCGTAGCCGATTGCACCCGCGAGCGTGCCGATCCCGACGATGACCGCGAAGCGGCCGAGGACGTCGCGCAGTGGACGCCCGCCTGCGAGCAGCGCGGCAGCGACCCCGATCGACTCGGGCAGGTTCGAGACGAACACGGCACCCACGAGCGCGACCGAGACGGCGCTGCCGCCGAGGAGCGTGAGGCCGATCGCGATCGACTCCGGGATGCCGTCGAGCACCATCCCGACCGACAGGTTCCGAGCGACGCGCTCGTCGGCGGCGGCAGGGACGGCGTCGAGCCCCGCGTCGGGCCCGGCGACGTCCTCGGCGTCCTCGACCGGCTCCTCGGGGTCCTCGCGCTCGGCTCTGCGGTTGAGCCACTCCGTGAGCCCGTAGTAGCCGAGCGCACCGAGCGCGAGACCGACGCCCGCCGGCGTCTTGCCGGCCTCCTGGTACGCGGGGACGACGAGATCCGTCGTGACCGCGCTGATGAGCGTGCCCGCGCCGAACGCCATCACGAGGCCGAGGTAGCGAGGCTCGGTGAGCTTGGGGAAGCGCGCCACGAGGAGCGCGCCCAGGATCAGCGCCGATTGCCCCAGCCCTGCCCACAGCCCGGCCTCCAGCACGGCGAGGAGCCTCGCGCACTGTGGCAGGGTGCCGACGTGGCGCTGCCCGTCCGTCCGCCCGTGTCGCCGATGCTGGCCAAGCTCGCCCGCGAGCTCCCGGTGGGCGACGGCTGGTGCTACGAGCCCAAGTGGGACGGCTTCCGCTGCATCGTGTTCCGCGACGGCGACGACGTGGAGCTCGGCAGCCGCAACGAGCGACCGCTGACCCGCTACTTCCCCGAGATCCTCGAACCGCTGCGCGCCGCGCTGGCGCCGCAGGCCGTCGTCGACGGCGAGCTGGTGATCGCGACCGACCACGGGCTCGACTTCGACCGGCTCTCGAACCGGATCCATCCCGCGAAGAGCCGCATCGACATGCTCGCGGGGCAGGCACCCGCCTCGTTCGTGGCGTTCGACCTCCTCGGCGAGGGCGCCGACGACCTGCGCTCGGCTCCGTTCGCCGAGCGGCGCGCACGGCTCGAGCAGGCCGTCGGCGACGGCGCATCGATCCACCTCACGCCGCTGACCACCGATCCCGGCACTGCGTCCGACTGGTTCTCGCGCTTCGAGGGCGCCGGACTCGACGGCGTGGTCGCGAAGCGCGCGGGTGAGCCGTACCACGAGGGCAAGCGCGTCATGCAGAAGGTGAAGCACCAGCGCAGCGCCGACTGCGTCGTCGCCGGGTACCGCACCCACAAGGACGGCAAGGGTGTCGGCTCGTTGCTGCTCGGGCTCTACGACGACGCTGGCGAGCTGCACCACGTGGGCGTCGCGAGCAGCTTCGCCGCAACGCTCCGCGACCGGCTCGCCGACGAGGTTCGTCCCCTCGAGGACGAGGCGATCGAGGGCCACCCCTGGCGCGAGTGGGCCGCAGCAACCGCCGGCGAGGCAGCGCGCATGCCGGGCGCGGGCAATCGCTGGAACGCCAAGAAGGACATGTCGTGGACGCCGCTGCGGATCGAGCGAGTCGCCGAGGTCGCGTTCGAGCACCTCCAGGGCGACCGCTTCCGCCATACGGCTCGCTTCCAGCGCTGGCGCCCCGACCGCGACCCGGCGTCGTGCACCTACGAGCAGCTCGACACCCCCGTTCCGGTCGAGCTCCACGAGGTGTTCGGCGTGTAGGTGCTCGGGGTGTCGGGGCGTGCCTCCCACCGAGCTCCCGGCCCGATCGGGGTGGTCGTCTGGTACCATTCGTCCCGTTCGATCGTTGGTGCGCGGCCCCCGCGGTCGCCGGCGACGTGGGCCTCGGGCCCACGTCGTTTTTTTGCCCCGAGGCGGTCGCACAGCGAAGGAACCGAGGCGAGCGAGGGATGAGGGAGGTGCAGCCATGAACGACTCCGGCGCGCCCGATGCCCTCGTGACCGTCATCGAGCCCGTCCTCGGCACGCTCGGTCTCGACCTCTATGACGCCGAGCTCACGGGCGCGGCGGGTCGAGCGCGCACGCTGCGGGTGCTCGTGGAGCGCGCCGGCGGCGGTCCGATCGACCTCGACGCGATCACGGCGGCGACCGAGTCGATCTCACCCGCGCTCGACGCCGATCCCGACGCCGACCGCATCCTCCGGGGCGCCTACACGCTCGAGGTCAGCAGCCCCGGACTCGAGCGCCCACTTCGCCGTCTGCAGCACTGGCGCGGGGTCGTCGGTCAGCTGGTCAGCGTGAAGGCGCGGGTCGGCGAGACGGTCGAGCGTCTCCGCGGCACGGTCACCGCCGTCGACGACAGCGGTGCCGACCTCGACATCGACGGCACCCCCCGGCGCGTCGAGTTCGCCGACGTGACGCAGGCCCGCACGGTCTTCGAGTGGGGCGC
>CAZHKE010000009.1:3572-8267 GCA_964532485.1 uncultured Bifidobacteriaceae bacterium | reverse complement strand
GGCGCGTCGAGTTCGCCGACGTGACGCAGGCCCGCACGGTCTTCGAGTGGGGCGCCGCGCCCAAGCCCGGCCGCTCACGAAGGGCTCGACGCACGCGCGACAACCAGCGCGACAACCAGAAGGTTCGCTCATGAACACGAAGCGAAGCGGAGCGGTGACTCGGCACGCGCTCTGCCCGCGCGCGGAGCGGAGCGACGCATGAACTCGGAGATGATGGAGGCGCTCGAGAACATCGAGCGCGAGAAGGGCATCTCCATCGAGATCATGCTCGAGGCGCTTGCCAACGCGCTCGTGACGGCGTACAAGCGGATGCCGAACGCGGCGGAAGAGGCGCTCGTCGAGATCGACGTCGAGACGGGCGACATCCGTGTGATCGCTCAGGAGCTCGACGAGGAGGGGAACGTCGTCCGCGAGTGGGACGACACGCCCGACGACTTCGGGCGCATCGCGGCCCAGACCGCGAAGCAGGTGATCCTGCAGCGGATTCGCGACGTCGAGCGCGAGAGCAAGTACGAGGAGTACGCCGGCAAGGAAGGCGAGATCGTCACCGGCATCATCCAGCAGACCGACCAGCGCTACACGCTGCTCGACCTCGGGCGCGTCGAGGCGCTGCTCCCACAGGCCGAACAGGTGCAGAACGAGCGCTACGAGCACGGCAGCCGGCTCAAGGCCTACATCGTCGAGGTGCGCAAGACGGCGAAGGGTCCCCAGATCGTGGTGTCGCGCACGCATCCCGGCCTCGTGAAGCGGCTCTTCGAGCTCGAGGTGCCCGAGATCGTCGACGGCGTCGTGGAGCTCAAGGCGATCGCCCGCGAGCCGGGCCACCGCACGAAGATCGCGGTCGCGTCCAACGACGCCAACGTCGACCCCGTCGGCGCGTGCGTCGGCGCACGCGGCTCGCGCGTCCGCATGGTGGTGAACGAGCTGCGCGGCGAGAAGGTCGACATCGTCCCCTACACCGACGACGCCGCAGAGTTCGTGCAGAAGGCGCTCGCGCCGGCGCGGGTCCGCGAAGTGCGCATCAAGGAGGACACCGGCACGGCCGAGGTGATCGTCCCCGACTTCCAGCTGTCGCTCGCGATCGGCAAGGAGGGGCAGAACGCCCGCCTCGCCGCGCGCCTCTCTGGGTGGCGCGTCGACATCAAGAGCGAGACGCAGCTCCAAGAAGAGGAGACCGGCGAGGTCGACTACGCCGAGGGCGAATGGGTCAAGAGCGATTCGGGCGAGCTCGTCTTCCAGCCCGCCGGGGGTGGTGAGACGATCTCGGCAGCCGAGGCCGGGTACGCGTCGCCGGCCGCCGCCCGGGGCGACGCCGCAACCGAGGGCGAGGGGACATCGAGCGAGGCTCCCGCGAGCGCGGACGGCGAGCCCGTCGAGCCGGTGCCCTCGGCTGCAGAGGGCGAGCCCGTCGAGCCGGTGCCCTCCGCTGCAGAGGGCGAGCCCGTCGAGCCGGTGGCGGCGGTCGACAGCACGCCCGTGCCCGACAAGGCGACCGCGAGTGACGCGTGACCGCCATCATGAGCCCCTGCGCACGTGCGTCGGCTGCCGCCGCCGCGCGCCCGCACGCACGCTCGTGCGGATCTTTCGGCGCGCCGATGGGACGATCGACGTCGGTCGGGGCGACGGTCGGGGCGCTTGGGTGTGTGCACCACGCCAGGGGGGTCGTGGGTGCCTCGACGAAGCCGCGAAGCGAGGCGCGCTCGCGCGGGCGCTGCGCGGCACGGTCTCCAACGCCGACGTCGTGCACCTGCGTGCGAGACTGGATGGCCGCTCGGTCACTTGAGAGCGGCATCGGCTGAGCGCCAGCCGAGAGCGGACGACGAGACAGGACGGGACGAGCCACACGTGGCGACGAAGAAGATCAGGATCTACGAGCTGGCTCGTGAGCTCGGCATCGCCAACGAGGACGTGCTCGAGCTCGCGAACGAGCTGAAGATCGGCGTCAAGAGCCACTCCTCGAGCATCGAGGACCCGATGGCCGATCGCGTCCGCCGCCTGGCGGACTCGAAGGGCATGCGCCGCGAGCCCGTCGAGGAGCCCGAGCCGGAGCCCGAGCCGGAGCCGGAGCCGGCGAAGAAGGCTGTCGCGACGCCCGAGGAGCCGGCGCGAGCCGCGGCACCGGCGCCCGAGGCACCCGCCGCCGAGCCGGCGCCCGAGCCGGCACCGCACCGCGTCGTGCGCTCGACCGGTGGCATCCCCGAGCCCGGCGTCGTCGAGCCCGAGCGGCCGGCCGCGCGCGTCGTGCGGTCCACGGGCGGGATCCCCGAGGCACCGCCCGAGCCGGCGCGCCCCGCCGCGCCCGCGGCGCCGACGCCGGCAGCCGAGCCGTCTCCCGAGATGCTCAAGTCGGCGACCGGCAAGCCGATCCCGCCTCCGCCGGGGCAGCGGCGCGTGCCGCCGCCGCCCGGTGGCGGTGGACGCACGTTCGCGCCCGGTGGCGGAGCGCCACGTCCCGGTGGCGGCGGTCCGCCGGGCGGAGGTGGCGGGTTCCAGCGACGCAGTCCGAGCGGCCCGGGTGGTGGGTACGCGCCGCGCCCGGGCGGCGGCGGGCCCGGGGGTCGTGGCGGTCCCGGCGGCGGTCGTGGCGGTCCCGGCGGTGGCCCTGGCGGCCGTGGTGGTCCCGGTGGCGGGCCGGGCGGTCGCGGTCGCCCGGGTGGTGCGCGCCCGCGTCGCAAGAAGCGCCGTCGTCGCAACCTCGAGGAGCTGGGGCCGCAGGCGGCTCCGACGCTCACGCCGATCGATGCACCGGTTCCCGAGGGCGAGATCGTGGTGCCGCGCGGCAGCACGATCCAGGAGGTCGCTCCCAAGCTGAATCGCAACACCGCCGACCTCGTGCGGCTGCTGTTCGACGCGGGCGAGATGGTGACCGGCACGCAGTCGCTCGCCGACGAGATGATCGAGCTCATCGCCGAGACGCTCGGTGCCGAGGTGCTGCTCGTCGAGCCCGGCCAGGAGCAGGAGCTCGAGCTGCAGGCGCTGCTCGGTGACGACGACGAAGACGAGGACGAGAGCCTGCTCGTGACCCGAGCGCCGATCGTCACGGTGATGGGTCACGTCGACCACGGGAAGACCACGCTGCTGGACCGCATCCGCGAGGCCAACGTCGTGGCGGACGAGGCCGGCGGCATCACCCAGCACATCGGTGCGTACCAGGTGGAGCACCACGGCAAGCCGATCACGTTCATCGACACGCCGGGCCACGAAGCGTTCACCGCGATGCGTGCTCGCGGTGCGCAGGCGACCGACATCGCGATCCTCGTGGTCGCCGCCGACGACGGGGTCATGCCCCAGACGGTCGAGGCGATCAGCCACGCACGGGCCGCCGAGGTCCCGATCATCGTCGCGGTCACGAAGGTGGACCGCGAGGACGGGAACCCCGAGCGGGCACGCCAGCAGCTCGTCGAGCAGGGGCTCGTCCCCGAGGCCTGGGGTGGCGACACGATGGTGCTCGACGTCGCGGCGCCCACCGGTCAGGGCATCGAAGAGCTGCTCGAGGGGATCTTGCTGGTCGCCGAGGTCGAGGAGCTCGCGACGAACCCGACCGCGCCGGCGCGCGCGTTCGTGCTCGAGTCGAACCTCGACCCCGGGCGCGGTCCGGTGGTCACCGCGATCGTCGAGCGCGGCACGCTGCACCCGGGCGAGCCGGTTGTCGCGGGCGGCGGTTGGGGGCGCGTGCGCGCGATGTTCGACGACCACAACCAGCAGGTGCAGGAGGCCGGGCCATCCACCCCGGTCGAGGTGCTCGGGCTCGATGACGTGCCGCTGGCCGGCGACGAGCTGCGGGTCGCTCCCGACGACAAGACCGCGCGCACGGTTGCCGAGGCGCGTGCCTTCCGGCGTCGCGCCGCGAACCTGGCACACCCGATGACGCTGGCGGGTGGCTCCCGCCTCGAAGACATCTTCGCGATGGTCCAGCGGGGCGAGGTGGCGACCCTCAATCTCGTGCTCAAGGCCGACGTGCAGGGATCCCTCGAGGCGCTCACCGACGCGCTGCGCAAGCTCGACCACGAGCACGAGGAGGTGCGGCTCTCGTTCGTGCACCGCGGTGTCGGTGGGATCACCGAGTCCGACGTCGATCTCGCCGCGGTGTCCAACGCGACGGTCATCGGGTTCAACGTCCGCCCCGACCGCAAGGCACGCGAGCGGGCCGACTTCGAGAAGGTGGAGCTGCGGCTCTACGAGGTCATCTACCAGGTGCTCGAAGACGTCAGCGCCGCCCTCATCGGCATGTTGCAGCCCGAGTTCGAAGAGGTGGTCACCGGTGAGGCCGAGGTGCGGGAGGTGTTCGGCGTGCCACGCGTCGGCAAGGTCGCCGGATGCTTCGTGCGCGACGGTGTCATCACCCGGGGCTCGAAGGTGCGGTTCCTCCGCGAGGGCACGGTCATCTGGAACGGCGCGATCAGCTCGCTCAAGCGCTTCAAGGACGACGCCCGCGAGGTGCAGGCGGGCTTCGAGTGCGGCATCGGCCTGTCCGACTTCCAGGACCTGAAGGCAGGCGACGTCATCGAGACGTACGACCTCAAGGAAGTCGCCCGAAGCTGACGGCGCATGGCGTGACGGCCCCGGCGCGACAATGGGGTGCGTGCATGCAGCAGCGGTTCGCTTCGAGCTCTTCGTGCCGGAGAGCCGATCGCTCAAGGCGAAGCGCGCGGCCATCCGCCCGATCGTCGACGGACTCCGCCACCGCATGAAGAT
>CAZHKE010000009.1:0-3472 GCA_964532485.1 uncultured Bifidobacteriaceae bacterium | reverse complement strand
CGAAGCGCGCGGCCATCCGCCCGATCGTCGACGGACTCCGCCACCGCATGAAGATCTCCGTCGCCGAGGTCGATCACCAAGACACGTGGCAGCGCGCGGCGATCGCGGTCGCCGTCGTCGCCGAGAGCGAGGGGCGCGTGCGCGAGATCCTCGCGACGGTCGAGCGCCACGTTGCCCACGCGCCGGGCATCGAGCTGCTCGACACCGAGACCGCCTGGCTCGACGCCGACGAGCTGGCCGGTGACCTCGATGCCTGATCGGGCCGCACGCCGCTACCCGCGCACGCTTCGTGTCAACGAGGTGGTCCGCGAGACGCTCGCCGAGCGCCTCGAGCGCCTGGGCGACCCGCGCCTCGACCTCGTGACGATCACAGGGGTCGACGTGAGCCCCGACCTCCGTCACGCCACCGTCTTCTATGCGGCGCTCGGCGACCACGACCCCGAGATCGCCGAGGGGCTCGACGCCGCGTCACGCCATCTGCGATCGGCATTGGGCCGCGAGGTGCGCCTGAAGTACGTTCCGAAGCTGCACTTCCGCGAGGACCCGGCGATCGAGGCGGGTCAGCGCGTCGAGGCGATCCTCCGCGATCTCCGCTCCCAGCAGAACCCGCGCCAGAAGAAGCCGCGATGAGCCGACAACAAGACGCGCCGAGCATCGAGTCGTCGCTGCGTGCCGCCGCCGACGCGGTCCGCGGCGCCGAGCGCGTCGCGCTCGCGTGTCACGTCAACCCCGATGGTGACGCGCTCGGCTCGATGCTCGGGCTCTTCCACGTGCTCAGCGCGGCGGGCTACGCGGTCGTCGCCTCGTTCCCGCCGCCGTTCGTGACCGCGCCGCACTACCGGGAGCTGCCCGGGCTCGACCTGCTGGTTCCGCCACAGGAGTTCCCGCCCGAGCCCGACGTGATGGTGACGTTCGATTGCGGCTCGCTCGGTCGCCTCGGTGAGCTCGAGCGCGCGGCCAAGGGCGCTCACGAGCTGATCGTGATCGACCACCACATCTCGAACGACCGGTACGGGACGATCAACGTCATCGATCCCGACGCCGCCGCGAGCGGCTGGGTGACGCTGCAGCTGATCGACGAGCTCGGCCTCGACCTCGTTCGCGATGCAGCGATCTGCCTC
This sequence comes from uncultured Bifidobacteriaceae bacterium, assembly GCA_964532485.1. Classification (GTDB taxonomy): domain Bacteria; phylum Actinomycetota; class Acidimicrobiia; order IMCC26256; family PALSA-555; genus DATBSK01. Next base: position 2,351 of record CAZHKE010000009.1, on the reverse strand, counting down.
TACGCCGCGCTGGTCTGCGACACCGGGCGCTTCCAGTACGACACGACGACTCCTGCCGTGTTCGAGATGGCCGCGCGCCTCTCGAGCTACGACGTGCCCGTCGAGCGGCTGTCACGCACACTCTTCGAGGAGCACCGCTTCGCCTATCTCCAGCTCCTCGGCGAGGCGCTCGGCCGCGCCGAGCTCGTCCGGGAGCAGCGCTTCGTCTGGACGGCGGTCACCCAGGACATGCTCGAGCGTCATGACGTCGAGATGGAGGAGATCGAGGGCCTCATCGACATCGTGCGCCGAACGTCGGAAGCCGAGGTCGCGTGCGTGCTCAAGGAGGAGGTCGACGGGGCCATCCGGGTCAGCCTGCGCTCGCTCGGCGCGGTCGACGTGCGCCGCATCGCGGAGGCCCACGGTGGTGGTGGGCACCGGTTCGCGGCGGGCTTCACGTCGGAGCTCGACCTCGACACCCTCGTCGCCCGCATCCGCGCGGCCCTGTGACGAACGCGCCGAGGTTGCTCGGGCGCCAGCAGCGGAGCGAGCGACCGCGCCGCAGGTACCCTGCGGCGCAGCGAGCGACGCAGTGATGACGGACGGTCTTGTCGTCGTCGACAAGCCGGCCGGGTTCACCTCGCACGACGTCGTGGCCAAGCTCCGCAAGGTCTACCGCCAGCGACGCGTGGGCCACGCCGGCACGCTCGACCCCGACGCGACCGGGGTGCTGCTCGTCGGGCTCGGCCGAGTGACGCGGCTCCTGCGCTTCCTGCAGGTCGCGGGCAAGACCTACGACGGCACCATCCGCTTCGGTGTCGCGACGAGCACGCTCGACGCGGCGGGCGACGTGCTCGACCAGGCGCCGATGCCCGTGACCCGTGAGCAGGTCGACATCGCCGCACGCCGCTTCGTCGGCGACATCGAGCAGCTGCCGCCCATGGTCTCGGCCGTGAAGGTCGGAGGTCGGCGGTTGCACGAGCTCGCTCGAGCCGGAGAAGACGTGGAGCGACCCGTCCGTCGGGTGCACGTCGACTCGCTCACGATCGCGGCGTTCGAGCCCGGTCCCTACCCGCTGGCGACGATCGCGGTGTCGTGCTCGTCGGGGACCTACGTCCGAACGCTCGCCGCCGACCTCGGCGCGGCGTTGGGTGGTTGCGCGCACCTCGAGTCACTGCGGCGTACGGGCGTCGGCTCGTTCACCCTCCGTGAGGCCCACGACCTCGACGGGATCACCGACGACCCAGCGGGTTGCGTGATCGCGCCGGCGGCCGCGATGCGGGATCTCGAGCGGGTGAGCGTCGACGACGAGCGGGCCCGCGCCGTGCGCCACGGCGCGACGTTCACCGCTGGTGCGCTGCCGACGGAGGGCGACGGCCCGTTCGCCGTCGTCGGGCCGGACGGCGCGCTGCTCGCGGTCTACGAGCGGCGGGGCGCGGGTGTGAAGCCGGCCGTCGTGGTCGCGTCGGCCGAGGCCGCGTGATGGAGGTCGTCACCGACCTCGCGGCCTACACGCCGCCTCCCTCGGGATCCGTCGTGACGATCGGTGCCTACGACGGCGTGCATCTCGGTCACCAGGCCGTGTTGCGACTCGTGCGCGACCTCGCGGTCGCGCGCGGGCACGATGCGGTCTGCTGCACGTTCGATCGCCATCCGGCCGAGATCGTGCGGCCCGAGACCGCGCCGAAGCTGTTGACGACGCTCGAGCAGAAGGTCGAGCTGTTGGCCGAGACCGGCTTCGTCGACACGACGTTCGTGCTGACGTTCGACGAAGCGCGCAGCCACGAGCCCGCCGAGGAGTTCGTGCTCGACGTGCTCGTGAAGGGGCTCGGCGCGAGCCTCGTGGTGGTCGGCGCCGACTTCCACTTCGGCCACCGGCGTCACGGCACGGTGAAGCTGCTGGAGCAGATGGGCGCGGAGCTCGGGTTCGAGGTCCTCGGTCTCGGGCTCGTCCCCGTCGAGGGCGACACGACGGGTCAGCCGTACTCGTCGACGCGGGTGCGCGAGCTGCTCGAGGCCGGCGATGTCGCCGGCGCGGCACGCTTGCTCGGGCGCCCGACCCGGCCACACGAGGTGCGGGGGACCGTCGAGGAGGGCGATCACCGCGGGCGAGAGCTGGGGTTCCCGACCGCCAACGTCGCGGTGCCCGCCCGAACGTGCCTGCCGGCCGACGGGATCTACGCGGGCACGTTCCTCGACGGGGACGAGGTGGAGCGCGGGTGCGCGATCTCGCTCGGGCGCCGTCCCACGTTCTACGAGCACGCCGAGAAGTCGTTGCTCGAGGCGTTCCTCCTCGACTTCGACGGCGATCTGTACGGCCAGGCGGTGAAGGTGCGGTTCGTCGACCGCATCCGGCCCGAGGTCCGCTTCGA
>CAZHKE010000008.1:0-84588 GCA_964532485.1 uncultured Bifidobacteriaceae bacterium | reverse complement strand
TCTCGAGGGTCAGCTGACCGTGACCGAGCACGAGGACACGATCGAGACCCGACACATCACCCGTACGACGACGTACACGATCGCGTCGCTCGGTGCACCACCCGCGATCGAGGCCGAGGTCCGCTTCACCGGATAGCGCAGACGCGACGACCGCCCTCATCACACTCCTAGCACGCGTGTGGGTAGCGCGGTCGTGCGCCCGCATCGCAGGTGCAAGTGCGTCAGTTCAAATGGGAGCTGCTGACGCGGCAGGGACTTGAAGTCGACGCGCGGGCGGCTGCGGCGAATCAGGCGGCGGGATGTCCTTCGTCATGGCGCTCGCGTCGCATCAGTGATTCCGCGGACCGAGGTCCGGGCCGAGCACATCGAGCAGGGCCGGCAGATCCTGCGTGACCGTCGCCCACAGGACGTCGAGGTCGACATCGAAGTAGTGATGCACCAAGCGGTCACGCATGCGTGCGGCGTCGTCCCACGCGATCGTCGGGAAGCGAGCGCGGCCGGCGTCGCTGAGCTGCTTCGCAGCTTCGCCGACGATCTCCACCAGCTTCGTGAGTGCCAAGCGGAGCATCTCGTCGGTTTCGAGATCCGCGCGTGTGCGTCCGGTGATGAAGTCGGCCGCGCTCTCCGTCGCGTCGCGGATGTGGAGCAAACGGACCTCGTCAGGCGGCAGCGTCAAAGACTGGCCTCGCCGTTGCCCTGACGTCGTCGCGGAAGTAGCGACTCAGGTCGCCGTAGGTCCGAAGGTCGACGGTACGCCGACCGCCGAGGAGCTTCTCGAGCTCGGCTTGCATGCGAGCGATGGCCATCATCCCTGGTGTGCGGTCGGGCTCGAACTCGACCAGGAGATCGACGTCGCTGTCGGGGCCGAAGTCGTCCCGGAGCGCAGAGCCGAAGACGGCGAGGCGGCGAATGCCGTTGCGGCGGCAGAACTCGTCCAGTGCTTGCTGGTCGGCGTCGATCCCAGGTGCGATCAGCATCGCGCCATTCTCCCACGCGGCCATGCGGGAGCGCGCGCAGAACCGCACGCCGAACCGCGCGCCGATTTGGCAATCATTTGGCAATCAAACGTGGCGACACGCGCCGACACGTGCCAGCATGAGCCGGAACGAAACAGCGTCTGACCAGCCGGAACGCGACACGACGTCACTCGCTGGATCGGCACTGAGCCGCTGCAAAACCCTGGACGCGGGTTCGATTCCCGCCGCCGCCTCCAAGGTCTTTGCGCTGGTCAAAGAGGCTTCGACCTCTACGCGAGCAGTGCTTCGAGTGCGTCCGCGGTGGTTGCGGCACCGTTGAGCCCCTGTAGTCGCTGGGAGATGTCGTTGGCGTGTGTGCGCAGTTCGTTGTTGGATTCCAGGACGTGGTCGACGGCCGCGTCGAGGTGGCGCCGGAGGCGTCGTGGGGTGACGACGACGCCTGCTCCGACGGCTTCGATGCGACGCCCGTACCACTGTTGGTCGGGCATGAAGGGCGTGACGATGCTTGGCAGCCCGGCTGCGAGCACGGCCGCGGTGGTGCCGTAGCCGCCGTGGTGGATGGCGGCTTGGCAGCGCGGGAGCACCTGCGCGAGCGGCGCGAAGGTGGTGACGCCTGGCCGATCGCGCAGCACGTCGGACGCAAGGTCATCTCGTCCGACGAGGAGCAGCGCTCGGACGCCGCGCCGGCCCAGGATCGCAGCCGCCTGCTCGAGCCGCCGCGTCGTGTTCGATGAGAGTGCCGATCCGAGCGTCACCAGGACGGGCGGCGGGCCGTTCGCGAGGAACTCTTCTACTTCCCGAGGGACCTCGGCTCCCGGGAGCGCACCGGGGCAGAATCCGCTCATGGTGATGTTGGCTGGCCAGTCCGACGGCCGGGGGACAAGGAGCTCCGGGACAGGCACCACCACTCGGTCGGCGGCAAGGGCCGCGGACAGGAAGTACCCCCGCCGGGCCGGCAGCCCGTGCGCGCGACGGAACCGATTCAGCGCGCGGTCACCCAGAAGGAGCCCGGACCCCTTGAGCATCACGGCCAGTGCCGCACGCTGACCTGGCGTCCGCAGCGGACCTGGGAGCCGGGGTGACTCGGCACCGGCCAAGCCCTCGGTGGTGGGGAAGACCATGGGGAACAGGCTGAGGACGGCCCACCGGTTGCCGGTCTCCTCGGCCACCATCTGCGCCGCGATCTGATTGGCGTGGGCGACCAGGAGCTCACTCGTGGCCGCCGCCGAGGTCATCGCCTCGTGAGCCTCGGCGAGTGCCGGCACCACGAGGTCGCGCATGGCGCGACGCATGAGCGGAAAGCCGGCAGCACGCGACCAGTCCACGCCCAGCCCACCCAAGGTGCTGGACGAGATCTCGAACCCGGCGGGCGCGACGTCGAAGCCCGCATCGCCGACCAACCGGTGGAACTCCGTGGGCACCAGGAATCGGACGTCATGGCCTCGTGCACGAAGCTCTGCACCGACGGCCACGAACGGCAGGACGTCCCCGAGGGAGCCCGTCGTCGTCAGCGTGATCGAAGCCATCCCCTGCTCTCTTGCGGAACCGGCCGCGCTATGGCGTTCGAAGTTCTCGGACCAGGCCACCGCAGATGACGCCGAACACGAGAACGACGAGGGCGAGGAGGGTGGGAATCAGCATCCACCACCACATGCCGGCACCGATCAGCCCGATCACCACCATCGTGTACGCCAGGGGCACGGGTCCGCCCCGTCGCAGCACCCACAGCCCGCCGAGCAGGACCACGCCGGCGAGACCGAAGAGAACGGCGAAGGCGATTCGCTCTCCCGTCGTCTGATCGTTGTCGGCGATCCAGCTGAGCGGTGCCAGCGCGAAGAGGAAACCTGCGAGGAGCACTGACAGTGCAGTGAGCCAGTGGGTCGCCGGCCTCGAGCCGACGCGAGTCCCCTGCTGATCCAGTTGCGCGCTGTCCTTCACTGCTCATCTCCTTTCGTTGCTCCGTACCTCGTCTGAGCCGAGCTCAGCGGGTGCTTCATCGGTGTCTCCGGCTCCGTCCTTCGCTGTTGCAAGGAAAGGGCGGTGATCGCCCGTCCTTGTTACTGACGATCGAGGCGCTGCTGCGGGCGACACGCCATCTGAGGGTGAGGCCCGAGAACCTCGTGGACGTCGCCGTGTCGCCATGCGCTGGTCCCTGCGAGCATGGGCGCATGGGTCGGCGTGGACGGCCGCGGACCGGAGCTTCGGTAATCGAGGTTCTGGAGTCTGTGATCGTCGACGCGTTGCGGGCGGCCTGTCACCCGCGCGACCCCGCGTGCATGTCTGTCGGGGTGATGGGCACCTGTCCAGTGCTGCTTCGTCGCGCCGTAAACATGGCCGACGATCCTTCCGTTCCCGCGACGGTCGTCGAGGAGCGGGAATGGTCGGTCGATGCCGACCGGCTCGTCGCCGACATGTTCCGACAGGAGGGCCGGTCACTCGTCCGCTTGGTACGGCTCTTCGTGGATGATCGCAATGCGGCCGAGGACCTGGTGCAGGAGGCGTTCATCCGTCTTGCTCGTGCGGCGCATCGGATCAAAGACCCGGCCAAGGCACCGGCGTACCTCCGGTCGATCGCGTTGAACCTTGCCCGGGACCACAACCGTCGCGGCCTGGTGTCGCTGCGCCACCGCCTGCCGTTCGACGATGAGCGCTCGTCGGTCGAAGACGAGATCGTGCTGCGCGAGGACCAGCAGATGGTGATCGACGCGCTCCGGGAGCTGCCACACCGACAACGCGACTGTCTGGTGCTGCGCTACTACGACGAGCTCGGCATCGACGACATCGCGCAGACCTTGGGAATCTCGACCAACTCGGTCAAGACCCATCTCCAGCGTGGACTGCGGGCGCTGGAGAAGCGACTCACCGACGCGGGAATGGACCTCACCAACTTCATTCCAGCTACCGAAGCCGAGGAGGTGGGGTCGTGAGCACCGTTACGGAGCTGCTGCGCGGCGCGCTCCTCGACGGTGCCGCCGCGCTCGACGAGAGCGATGACCTCTTCGCTCGGGTGCAGCTCAGCATCGAAGACGACCGCCGGCGTCGGCGGCAGCGCCGTCGCCGGCTCGGTGTGATCGCGGCATTGGTCGGTGTGATCGCCGCGGTGGGCTTTGCAACGATTGAACGCACAGGAGGGAAGTGGGTCATGGACTGGTGGGTTCTCGAGACGATGTGGTTCGTCGGGATGGTTCTCCTGGCCTTGTGGCTGGGGCCATTCATCCGACGGTTCGGCAAGAGCTACGCCGCGGATGTGTTCCGAGCGAATCCGCGGACCGGAAAGAGCTTCATCGTCTTGATGGACGTGGCCTACTACCTGATCTTCTTCGCCTACATCCTCTTCACCGTGCAGTTCGAACCTGACAGCGGGTGGGAACAGGTCGTCAACGCGGAGCAGCTGCAGGCCACCGCGATCCGGATTGGCGGGATCCTGGTGATCGTGGGGGTGCTCCACGGCCTCAACGTGTTGTTGCTGCCAGTCATCGGGCGGATCCTCACCTTGAACCGACGACTCGACCAGGACACCCCACCCGCGACTCCGGCCAGTGGCGCGCAGGACGGATAGGACGACCGATCACGGTGCCGCCGTTTCGAAGAGACGACGATCACTCCCGGGGTTCGTGGTTCCCGGTTGGCGCGGTCGTCATCGTCGGACTCCTGATCGGCCTGTCCAGCGGCGTCGCGGCGAGTGACCCGGGACGCGGGCACCCCGGGGGAGTTCCCAGCGAGATGACCGCGGCTCGTGGCACCGACCGGCATACACAAGCGCCCGACGACTTGAGCGTGAGGTTGTCGGCAGGAGCTGACCAGACCTTTCCGCCGGTCTACCAAGTGATCGATCGACTCGAGCCCGAAGCAGTGCTGCGCGTGTGGGTTCACGGCTTCGAAGCACACGCCCAGGCACACGTGACGCAGTGCGTCCACGCGCGGACCGTGGCCTGTGGGAACCGGTTTCCCGTCCAGTTCGACTCGGACGGCCAGGCCTTCTTCCAGTATCAGATCCGCGACGACTTCAACCCAGTCGTCAACGATGCCGGAGGGTGTCGCGCCCACGCGGCACGCTGCACCCTCGTCGTCGAAGCAACCCCTGGGAAACAACGAGCGGAGATCGACACGATCTTCGCCGACGACGAGCCCGAGCCAGGCGTGATCCGAGTGCAGCCGAGCTCGGGGCTCTCGGACGGTCAGCGCGTCGTCGTTGACGTCGCTGGTTACCCGCCTGGGGTTGGGGTGACCGCCGCGCTCTGCGCCGCTCCGGACGTGACCGGCTCCCGGCGCTGCGGTGCCCCGGGTCCCTCCGCACCGCTCGTGGTCGGCGCCGACGGCACCGGATCGACCACTCTCATCATCGACGGCGCCCCGGTCGGGTCCCAGCACGTGGAGTGCGGTCGCGACGTCCCCTGTGGCATCTCGGTGACCTCTCCGACGGTCTTCGCGCGGGCGCGGGTCCGTCCGATCTCCTTCGCTCCGCCGTCCCCTGCCGTCTACGACGGCACCCGTGTGGCAATCGGCATCGCAGCGGCGGTCGTCCTGCTCGGCCTCGCCGTCTGGTTCATCCGCGGAACCGACTGGTCGCCAGTCGGTGAGGCCGCGGCACCAGAGATCGACGCCGCCGAGTACGCGGATCTGGACGCGATGATCGCCGCTCTTCCACCGGAGAGCGACGACGCAGTCGTGGATCGTCGTCGGTGACCGATGCCCCGCCGCGCTTGTCCTCGCGCCACCAGGGGCCCCGAACCGCGGTTCGGGCCTTCCCGGCCCCATTTCGCGGATCGACCCCTACCGCACTGCGGTCTCGGCGAACCGGCGTACTCCCAGCTCGTCGATCTGTGGGGGCCGGTCCCCAACAGGGGCGGTCCTTACCTGTGATCGTGTTTCGTCGCGGAACGGTTTCGGTCTTGGATTGGCCGGAGAGCCTTGGTGCGCGCGGCGCGGTCGAAGCGGGCGGGTACCTTCGGAACCGATGTCGAAGCTCATCCGGTTGGTCGCGCTGGCCGCGCTCGTCGCGCTCGCAACGACCCTGGCGACGGTGTCGGCGGGCGCCAAGGTGCTGAACGGCTGCGCCGTGCTCGCCCAGGAGGAGCTCGAGACCATCTTCGAGCAGCCGTTCTCGAAGGGCGCCGTGCAGCAGGGCGACTACTGCGCCTTCGACAAGCCCTCGCGGGCCGACATCCCCGACATCATCGTCGAGGTCCTCGTCACGCGGTCGAAGAGCGTCGCGAAGGCGAAGCAGGTCTTCGACCGAGAGGCGACGACGGGCGAAGAGCTCGCGGGGTCCGTCACCGACGTGGAGGCCGTCGGCGACGAGGCCTTCTCGACGTTCCTCATCGGCACCGACGAGCTCACCGTGCGGGTCGGGAAGGTCGTCGGGCGCTTCCGCGTCCACGAGCCCGAGTCCGACAGCACGTTCGGTGAGCAGATCATCGCGGTCGGGCAGGCGGCCGCGCCGCGCCTCGAGAACTACTCCAAGGCTGGCTGACGCGCGCGAACGTTGGCCCGACTCGTAGGCTGCCGGGCTCGTGGCGGTCTTCGTCGGCGTCCTCGTCGCGGCGTGCTTCGGGTCAGGCGACTTCCTCGGAGGCCTGGTGTCGCGACGGGCGTCGACGGTTGCCGTGCTCGGCATCGCGCAGCTCGTCGCGATCGTCGGGGCGGTCGTCGCAGCGCTGCTGTTCGCAGGCTCACCGACCGGTCGCGACCTCTGGTTCGGCGCCGCGGCGGGCGCGCTCAACGTCGTCGGGCTCGGCGCGCTCTACCAGGGACTCTCACTCGGGCGAATGGGGATCGTCGCGCCGATCACCGCCGTGGTCGCGGCGTGCATCCCGGTCGGGTGGGGTCTGCTGACGGGTGAGGAACCGTCGACGCTCGCGCTGGCGGGCGTCGCCTGCGCGATCGTCGCCGGCGGTCTCATCGCCCACGAGCACGACCGCGAGTCGGGCAATGCGCTGCAGGCGCTCGGCCTCGCGGTCGGCGCGGGGCTGTTCTTCGGCTCGTCGTTCGTCCTCTACGCGGAGACCGCCGACGGTTCGGGCTTCTGGCCCGTTCTGACCGGGCGTGCGGCCGCGGTCGCGCTCGTCGTGGTCGTGCTCCTCGCGACCCGTACCGGTGTCCTGCTGGCGCAACGCGAGCTGCGCATCGCGGCTGCGGCCGGCATCCTCGATGTGGCCGCGACCGTGCTGCTGCTGGTCGCCGTCCGCGAGGGCCTGTCGTCGATCGTCGCACCCGTCGCCGCGCTCGGACCGGCGTTCACCGTGGGCTGGGCGTGGGGCTTGCTGCACGAACCCATGGCCCGTCTTCAGCTCGTCGGGCTCGTGCTCGCGCTCGTCGGACTCTCCTTCATCGCGCTCGGCTGAGCGCGCGCTCGCGCGACGGCACGAACGACGCGGGGGCCGAGCCATGGCCCGACCGTGTCGAGCGACGACTCGATCGAGAAGTGGACCCCGTCGGGCCGAAGGATCGTGTCGACCGAGCCGCCGTCTCGCCCGTCGACCCATCGTCCGAGGTCGACCACTGCGACGCCCGGAACCTCGCGCGCTGCCTCACGGAGGATCCGGTTGAACGTCTTGGCCCGCGCCGGGTCGTTGGCGGGTTCGGGTGGCGGCGGGACCTGATTGATCCCGTAGTGCACGACCGGCGTCGTGAGCGCGACGACCGTCACGCCGCGAGACGTGAACAGCTCGAGCGCCGTCCTGAGCTCGGCACGCAGGTAGCTGTCGTAGGTCGGGTCGCCCGGTGCCCGCCACACGGACTCGCCGGCGAGCTGCCGGTCCGCGATGTCGGCCGGTCCGACCTGGAGGACCGCGACGTCGACGCGGTTGGTCTCGATCGAGCTCGGCCACGTGGCCGCCCAGTCCGACGGGCAGCCGGCATCGCCGCGCATCGGGTACACCTGCCCTTCGACGCGCCAGCTCCCGCCGCGGGTGAGCCCGCAGCCCAGTCCGACTTCGCCCGGGACCGGGGTGAACGCGCCCGAACCGTCGTTCCATCCCGCGAGCCCGACGATCGTTCGCAGTGCAGTCGAGTCCCCGAAGTACGCGAGGCGCGGACGAGCATCGAGTCCGGGAGGTTCTGCGTTCGACCGACGTGTGGCGCGTTCGAGCGCGCGCGCCTCCGCAGCGAAGTCAGGCGCGCTCGAATCCGGCAAGACCGCGGTCGCCGGCACGGTCAACACCGCAAGTGCGACGATCGCAACCGGAGCCGCAGCGCGCGCAGTCACGCCACGCGGGAAGCGGCCCTGGCGGATCGGCCACTCCAAGAACCAGAAGGAGACCGTCGCGAGCGCGATCGTGACCACCGCCTGGAGCGACGCGAGCGCGACGCCGCTCAGATCGGTCGCCTCGGCGTCGAGCCAGAGGATCACCGGCCAGTGGTACAGGTAGACGCCGTACGAGATGCGTCCCAGGGCGCGCAACGGCGTGACGGCCAGCGCAGACGCGAATGGTCCCGAGGGGAGCGCGGCGACGAGGAGCCCGACCGACAGCAGCGCGAACGCGGGGAGCCACCCGCTGCGCAGCCAGCCGGAGGTGACGGAGGTGGTCGCGATCACCGTGCCGATTCCCGCGACGGCGAGGACGCCGAGCGGTAGCGCCCACCCGGGTGCGCGACGGTCGGGGAGCCTCGAGGCCCCAGGGCTCGTCGCGAGCAGCGCGCCCGCGAGCAGCTCCGCCGCGCGCGTCGGAAGGCTGTAGTAGAGGAAGTCGAAGTCGCCTGCTCGCGCCGCGAGCACGTTGGCGGCGAGCGACGCTGCCAGCAGCCCGACGAGGACGAGCCGCAGGTTCGCAGTCGTTCGCCGCGGGTGGCTGATCTGCACGACTCCGAGCACGACCAGGGGGAAGACCAGGTAGAACTGCTCCTCGATCGCCAGGCTCCAGAAGTGGAGCAAGGGCGAAGGGTCGCCGAAGAGGTCCGAGTACGACGCGCCTCCGGCCAGGAAGTGCCAGTTCGCGAAGTAGCCGAGGGCGGCGAGGGCGTCGCCGCGGAGACTCCCGGGATCGACGGGCAGCACCGTGGCGGCCAGCACGAAGACGAGCACGACCGTGGCGAGCGCCGCGGGCGTCAGTCGACGAAGCCGGCGCGCCCAGAAGTGGAGCAGGTCGATCGCGTGGTCCCGCCGGGCCTCGTCGAGCAGGAGGCGGGTGATCAGGAAGCCCGACAGCGTGAAGAACACCGACACGCCGAGGAACCCGCCGGACGCCCAGCCGAACCCGGCGTGGAAGCAGAAGACGGCCGCGACCGCCAGCCCCCGGATCCCGTCGAGCGCGCCGAGATGCCGACGCTGGGCCACGGAGGACGACCGTAGCGAACATGGCCACCCGCGAGCATTCAGTGGCGCGTGGGAAGGCTGTCGACGTCTCTCCCGTCGCATGTATGCGACACGGAGGCCGGGCCGATCGCGCGTACCGTCGCGGGATGGCGTGGCGAACACTCGTGGGCGCGTTCGCCGCCGCGCTCCTGCTCATCACGACGGCCGCGCCGTCCGCGGCACGATCCGACTCGAAGAAGCATCGGAGTGCTTGTGGTGAGTCGGTGAGGCGGATCTCGTCGGGCGCGCGGGGGGTCCCGGTGCTGTTCGTCCACGGGTTCGCGGGCGAGCCGTCGGACTTCCGCCGCCGGCTCGGCGACTGGCCGACCATGATCGAAGCGGTCGGCCGGATCGACGGTGCCGTGACCTACACGTTCGACTACTCCGACCACTCGCTCGAGTGGGTGACGGATCCGGCCATCGGCGAGCAGCTCGGGCGTGCGATCGTCTGCCTGGCGCAGGTGCACGACGAGCCCGTCACGGTGGTCGCGCACTCGATGGGTGGCCTCGCGACGCGCCAGGCGCAAGGTGGCGTCGTCGACGCACGCGCGGTCTCCGAGTCGCTCGCACGGGTCGTGACGGTCGGCACTCCCTTCCGGGGTGCGCAGCTGCTCGGGTTCGGCGGTGGCGTGGTGGGCGACATCGCGGCCGAGCTCATCAAGACCGCCCTGCGCGCGTGCAGCGTCGACTTCGCGCGACTTCCCGCTCAGCGCGTCGCGACGCAGCGACGCCCCGACCGGACGTTCTGCGGCCTGCTCGGGGCGACCGAGACGGCCGCGGTGCAGGGCATGATCCCCGACTCGGGCCAGCTCCGGGAGCTGCCCGTGTGGGGCGACGGGGTGCGCATCATCCCGGTCGCGGCGGAGATCGACGTCGGCGTCGGCGGGCCCTTCGGGCTGTCCGAGAGCTTCTCGGTCGGCGACTTCGCGGTGTCGGTGCCGTCGGCGACGGCCGACGCCAGCCGCGGCGTGCGCCCGTTCGTCGCCCACTGCCACGCATCGCTGTTCGGCATCGTCGACGCGATCGACCGCTCACCGTGCTCGCACGCCAACGAGCTCGCGAACCGCAGAATCGTCCGCCGCGTGCGCCAGGCCGTGGAGCGCGGCGTCAGGTCGGCGTCGTGAACCGTCTGCCGAGCCCGTAGAAGCGCAGCGGCGTCTCCCAGAGCACCGCGCGCCGCCCGGCCTCATCGACGTCGGGGATCGCCCCGAGGAAGTCGTCGACCGCGCCCGGGAACTCGGCGTCGGGGTGCGGGAAGTCGCTCGCCCACATCACGTGGTCGGCGCCGACCTGGGAGATCGTGAAGGCGGCGAGCACGTCCTCGGGGTCCGAGGAGATCGCGCACTGGCGGGCGAAGTACTCGCTCGGGCTCAGCGTCAGGTCCGCGCACTCGCTGTCGCGCATCCACTCGCGGTGGTCGTCGAGACGCGCCAGCCAGTACGGCAGCCACGCCGTGCCTGACTCGAGGAACGCGACCCGCATGCGGGGATGACGTTCGAGGACGCCGCCGAGGAGCAGAGCGACCGCGGCGGTCATCTGCTCGAGCGGGTGGGAGCACGTATGGCGGGCCGCGAAGCCGGTGAACCGATCCGAGCCGATCGTGCTCCCGGATCGCACGCCGAGCGCCTCGTGCACCGCGAGCACCAGCCCCGCGTCCTCCAAGGCCGAGTACAGCGGTGCCCACGAACCGGCGTCGAGGTAGTCCCCGCCCAGGTGGTTCGGCCGCATGAGGGTCGCGACCAGTCCGAGCTCGGCGATGCGGTGGGCCTCGTCGGCCGCGCGGGCCGGCTCACGTGGCACCACGCCGACGCCGGCGAGGCGGCTGGTGTCGGCCGCGCAGTACTCGGTGATCCAGTCGTTGTACGCGCGGCATGCGGCGAGCGATCCGTCCGCGTCGAGCTCGGGCAAAAACGGCACGAAGAGGCCGAGGGACGGGTACAGCACGGCGGCGTCGATGCCCTGGGCGTCCATCGCGCGCAGGTACGACGGAGCGTCGAACCCGTGGTCGAGCTGGTCGCGCAGGAGCTCGAGATCACCGCACATCTGGTACGGCGTCGTCGCGGGCAGGTCGAACACCTCGGCCCCCGCTGGAATCGTGTCGGCGAAGACCGCCGCCGGCTCGACGACGTGGCCGTCGGCGTCGAGGACGGGGAGGCCGGCGCGCATCGCCGCCGTCAGACGACGCGACGCGCCGCGAGCGCGCCGTCGAGGGGGAGCACCGAACCGCTCAGGTACGTGGACTGGTCGCCGGCGAGGAACACGACCGCGTCACACACCTCGTCGCCGGTGCCGAGCCGGTGCATGGGGACGTTCGACGCGATCTGGCGCCGCAACGCGTCAGGGTCGGGAGCCTGCTCCGAGTACTTCATGAAGAGGCCGGTGTCGGTCGCCGAAGGAGCAAGCATGTTCACCCGGACGCCGTCGGGTGCGTGCTCGATCGCAGCCTGCTTGCAGAGGTTGAGGAGCGCACCCTTGCTTGCGCAGTACGCGGGGTGACCGGGCGCGACGATCAGACCGAGCGTCGAGCCGAGCGCGATCACCGAACCGCCACCGCCCTCGACCAGGTGGGGGATCGCGGCGCGCATGCAGAGGAACGGCCCCTTGAGGTTCACGTCGAGCACGTGCTGCCAGTCGTCGTCGGACAGCTCGGTGACCGGGACCAGGCTCTCGACCGCGGCCGAGAGCACGAGCACGCCGATGCGGCCGAGCGACGCAGCCTCCTCGACCATTGCGCCGACGTCGGTCGCCAGCGTCACGTCGCACGTCACCGCGACCGCGTTGTGTCCGGTGGCGACGATCGCGTCGGCGACCGTTGCTGCGCCGCCACCGTCGACGTCGGCGACGACGACGGTGGCGCCTTCGGAGGCGAGGCGGTGCGAGATCGCCTCCCCGAGGCCGGACGCGCCACCCACGACGATCGCCACGCAGTCGATGCTCACCGGTACACCGCCAGACCGCCGTCGGCCGGGACGATCGCGCCGCTGACGTACGCGCTCATGTCACTCGCGAGGAACAGGGCGATGGCGGCGACGTCCTCGGCGGTGCCCAGCCGGCTGACCGGGATCGTCTTCTTGAGCCCGTCGACGAACTGCTCCGCGCCGGGCGTCTTGTCGAGGACCTTGCGAAATCGCGGCGTGTCGATCGACCCCGGCGCGATCACGTTCGCACGCACCGCGGGTCCGTACTCGACCGCGAGCTGCTTCGTGAGGAGCACGAGCCCGGCCTTGGCTGCGCCGTACGCGGCGTAGCCCTCGGAGCCGATCAGGCCGAGCGTCGACGCGGTGTTGATGATGCTCCCGCCGTCGCCTTCGAGCAGGTGGGGGATCGCAGCGCGGCAGGCCCAGAAGATCGCCGACAGGTTGGTCGCGATCGTCAGGTCCCAGTCGGCCTCGGTGCACTCGACGAGTCGCCCCGACATCTGCACCGCGGCATTGTTGTAGAGGACGTCGAGCTGGCCGTAGCGCTCGATCGCGGCGTCGATCATCATGTCGACGTCGGCACGCACGGAGACATCGGCGTGCACGGCCAACCCCTCGGAGCCCTGCTCCTCGAGCATCTTCACCGTCTCGGCCGCGCCCTCGTCGTTGATGTCGGCCACGACGACGCGTGCACCCTGTGCGCCGAAGAGCCGCCCGGCCGCTCGGCCCTGCCCGGACGCCGCGCCGGTGATGAGCGCGACCTTTCCCGCGAGGAGGCCGTCGAAGTCGAGTCCCGCGGCGCGCACCATCACGTCCACACTTGCACGATCTCGGCGGTCGTCGCCTTCGTGGCCAGCGCGGGGATCGTGTGCTCGAGCACCGCGTCGGCGTACGCGCGCGGCATGCCGGCTACGGCATCGGTGGCGACGACGACGTCATACCCGAGGTCAGCAGCGACGATCACGAGCCCGAGCACGCCCACGTTGAGCGAGACGCCGGTCGCGACGATCACCTCGAGGCCGAGGTTGCGCAGCAGCTGGTCGAGCTCCGTGCCCGGGAACGGCGTCAGTCCGTGTGCTCGCGCGGACACGATGTCCGTCGGTTCCGGGCCGAGCTCGGGCACGACCTCGGCCTCGGGCGTGCCGGCGATCATGTGCGGGGTGCTCTTGGCGAGCGAGCGGAGCAGGGGCGTGTTCGTCGTTGCTCCGACGCGGTCCGGTCGGTACTCGGCGGTGCAGTGGACGACTCGTGCGCCCGCTCGCCGAGCCGCGCCGACGACCGCCGCTGCCCTGGCGATCACATCGCCGGCGCGCACGACGTCGGCGATGGCGGGCATGAACGCGAGGTCGCCGACGACGCCGCGCTGGAGCTCCATCGTGAGGACGGCGGTCCGTGCGGGATCGAGGAGCGTCGCGAGGTCGGGCATCGGCGCGCAGGCTAACGACGTGCCGCCAGGTGGCGCACCCGCACCGGATGCGCGGTTCGATTCGTGACCTCGCCGGCGCGGCGAGCGCAGAGCAGCGACGGGGCAAGTTGACACCGGTGTCGGGGACCGACCACGCTGCCGCGATGGCCGTGAGCACGCTGTTCTTCGACGACGTGAGCGAGGGTGACGCCGCGCCCCAGTTCGATCACGAGCTCACGCGCACCGATCTCGTGCAGTACGCGGGAGCGTCGGGCGACTTGAACCCGATGCACACCGACGAGGTCGCCGCGAAGGGCGCCGGGCTCCCGAGCGTCTTCGGACACGGAATGTTCACGATGGGGATGCTCGGCAAGGCGCTCACCGACTACGTGGGCGTGGGCAACCTGCGCAGCTACAAGGTGCGCTTCACGAAGCAGACCTGGCCCGGCGAGAAGCTCGCCACCAGGATCACGGTCGCCAAGAAGTACGACGAGGGCGGCGAGCATCGCGTCGACCTCGAGTGCGAGGTCGTGAACGAGAACGGCGAGCCGAAGGTGTCGGGCGTCGCGGTGGCGGCGCTTCCGGCTCGTTGATCGAATCGGCTCAACGGTCGCGCGTGAACCGCGAAGACTGGAGCTTCCCGTTCGAGGGCCCTCTTCACGAGGTCTTCCCTGCCCTGCACGAGGCGCAGAGCGCGTGGCTCAGCCAGATCGACTCTCTGCGGGCGCCCGACCGGAAGACGCACGAGCTGATTCGGCTCGCGTGCACGGTGATCCTGCGCAACCGGCCCGGCATCGTGCGCCACGCCCGGCTCGCGCGCGAGGTCGGTGCGTCGTGGGACGAGGTGCTCGGCTCGATCATGCTCACATGTCCGGGGTTCGGCGTGCTCCCCGCCGTCGAGGCGATCCCGCACGCGCGCGACGGCTTCGACTCGGCACCGGAGCCCGACGAGATGATGCCCAACGAGGTGGTGCCCGACGCAATGGCGGAGGAGAGAGACGATGAGTGAGACGCCGTTCCGGATCCTCCCGCGGATCACGGATCGCAACCGGCACTTCTGGACCGGCGGTCGCGACGGTGATCTGCGCTTCCAGCGGTGCAACGCGTGCAAGTACTTTCTGCATCCGCCGTCGGTCATCTGCCCGAAGTGCCTGTCGAAGGACATCGGGATCGAGGCAGTGTCGGGTCGAGCGGAGGTCGTCGCCTACTCGATCAACTACCAGCCGTGGATGCCCGGACCCGAGCTCCCGTTCGTGCTGGCGATCGTCGGGTTGGAGGAGCAGGACGACCTGCGGCTCACGACGAACATCGTGAGCTGCCCTGTCGACGACGTGACAGTGGGGATGCCGGTGCAGGTGCTGTTCGAGGCCCATCCCGATGAGGAGGTCTGGATCCCGCTCTTCGAACCACGTGCGGGCGCTCGCACGGCGGACGCGGCATGAGCGAGCGTAGGGCGAGCCGGGTATCCCGGCTCGTAGCGAGCGGGGCCCGAGCGGCCGGGCGGCGGAGCCGCCAGGAGCGGGGGAGATGAGCGAAGCGACCGATCTCGTCGGGGAACGACGCGCCGTCATCTCGGGAGCGGGGCAGTCGGACGTCGGGCGACGCCTGTACCGCGACCCGCTCGAGCTGACGCTCGACGGCTGCATCGCCGCGATCGAGGACGCGGGCCTGACGACCGCGGATGTCGACGGGATCTCGACGTATCCCGGCGCGCTGGAGGTGCCGCCGGGATTCTCGGGTGCCGGTGTCGTCGAGGTGTTCGACGCACTACGGCTGAACCTCAACTGGTGGTCGGGTGCGCTCGAGCTACCGTCGCAGCTCGGCGCGGTCGTCAACGCGGTGCTCGCGGTCTCAGCGGGCCTCGCCAAGCACGTGCTGTGCTTCCGCAGCGTCTTCGAAGGCAGCGCGCAGGGGGAGAAGGGGCGCGCCGCGGTCATGCCCGGCGGGGGAAGCGGCAGCGGCTACCGGGCGTCGGGGTTCATGGAGTGGATCCTGCCGTACGCTGCCCCCTCGGCCGCGACCTGGATCGCGATGATGGCGAGCCGTCACTTCCACGAGTACGGCACGACGCGCGAGCAGCTCGGGCAGATCGCGCTCAACGCGCGCAAGAACGCGGCGCTGAACCCGAAGGCGATATACCGCGAGCCGATGTCGATGGACGACTACCTGAACGCACGGATGATCTCGTGGCCGTTCTGCCTCTTCGACTGCGACGTCCCGTGCGACGGCTCGACGGCGGTCATCGTGTCGCGCCTCGACACGGTCCCCGACCTGCGTCGCACACCGCTCCACGTCGAGGCGATGGGGACCGCGCTGCACGGCCGCCCGTCGTGGGACCAGTTCGACGACCTCACGACAATGGCCGTGCGCGACGCCGGCCCGCAGCTGTGGTCACGCACTGCGCTGTCGCCCAGAGACGTGCAGCTGGCGGAGATGTACGACGGCTTCTCCTTCATCACGATGTGCTGGCTCGAGGCGATGGGGTTCTGTGGGAAGGGCGAGTCGGGGCCGTTCGTCGAAGGTGGCCAGAACATCGCTCGCGACGGTGTGCTGCCACTGAACACGAACGGTGGCCAGCTCTCGGCCGGTCGGCTGCACGGCTTCGGGTTCATCCACGAGGCGTGCGTCCAGCTCTGGGGGGAGGCCGGTGACCGTCAGGTGCCGGGCGACCCCGAGGTCGGCGTCGCGTGCGCGGGCGGAGGACCGATGGCCGGCGCGCTGTTGCTCACGCGGGGCCGCTGAGCTGCCGATGACGCGGCGCTTCGCGCTTGCGCTCGGCTTCATCGTCTTCGGCGCGCTGACACTGCGCGTCGTGTACACGGTCGCGGTGACCGCGGAGCCCGACGAGCGTCCCTACGACGCCCTGTACTACGTGGTGCAGTCGCAGGCGATCGTCGACGGTGACGGCTTCCAGCAGCCGTTCGTCGACGCGCCGGACGCCCACCACCCGCCGCTCACGACGCTGGCGGTCGTGCCGGCCACGGCGGTCTTCGGAGTGCCCGACGACACGCTCCCGCAACGGCTCACGATGTGCCTCGTCGGCGCCGCCGCGGTCGGCGTGATCGGGCTGCTCGGCCGCCGCGTGGCCGGCGACGCCACCGGGCTGACCGCCGCGGCGCTGGCCGCGGTGTACCCGAACCTGTTCATCAACGACGGCATCG
The DNA here is from genome assembly GCA_964532485.1 of uncultured Bifidobacteriaceae bacterium. Lineage (GTDB taxonomy): Bacteria > Actinomycetota > Acidimicrobiia > IMCC26256 > PALSA-555 > DATBSK01. The sequence continues at coordinate 67,834 of CAZHKE010000008.1, read as the reverse complement.
TCATGGCCGAGGCGCTCACGGCGCTGCTCGCCGCCGCCGTCCTGTTGCTCGCATATCGCATCCGCGAACAGCGCTCCTGGATGGTCGCGGTCGGGCTCGGCGTGGTGTGCGGGCTCGCCGCGCTGACGCGTGCCGAGCTGATCCTGTTGCTGGTGTTCGTCGCGATCCCAGCGGCGCTCGGTGCGCAGCGTTCCGAGTGGCGCGCGCGCCTCGGGCCGGCTGCCGTCGTCGTCGGCATCGCACTCGTGGTGATGGCGCCGTGGGTCATTCGCAACGTCGTGACGTTCGACGAGCCGGCGACGCTGTCGACCGGCGACGGCGCCGTGCTCCTGGGCGCGAACTGCGACCGCACCTACTCGGGTCGCTTGCTCGGCGTCTGGAGCCTCGAATGCTCGACCGACGTCGACGAGACGGACGACGCGGCGGTCGAGTCACGCCTCCAGCGCGATGCGGCGTTCGACTACATCGGCGACCACCTCGACCGCGTGCCGGTCGTCGCGGCAGCGCGCCTCGGCCGAGCATTCGACCTGTTCCGGCCGTTCGAGACCGCCGACTTCGGGACGCGCGAGGGGCGCCCCAAGGCTGTCGGTGTCGCCGGCGTCGTCGTGTACTGGCTGATGATCCCGTTCGCGATCGCGGGGATCGTGCTGTCGCGGCGGCGCCCGTTCGTCGTCTGGCCGCTTCTGGTGCCGTTCGCGATCGTGGCGCTCGTCGTCGTCCTCGGCTACGGGATCCCGCGCTTTCGGGTGCCGGCCGAGCCGTCGATCGTCGTGCTGGCGAGCGTCGCGCTCGTCGCCGCGTGGGAGCGGCTCCGCCGACGCGTCGGTCAGTCGGTGTCCCCGAGCGCGATCGCCGCGAGCTCCTCGAGCTGATCGGTCGAGCCTCCGCCGGTCTCCTGAAGCGTGAGGAGACGCTTGTAGAAGAGGTGGATGTCGTGCTCCCACGTGTAGCCGATGCCGCCGTGCACCTGCACCGCCGACGCGCCCACCCGGTACAGCTCGTCGGCAGCGAACGCGAGCGCCATGGTGACCGCGCGGTGCCGTTCGGCCGAATCGGCGGCATCGCACGCCCAGCACGCGTAGTACGCCGATGCACGTGCGAGCTCGACGGCACGGAGCATGTCGGCGCACAGGTGCTGCACGGCCTGGAAGGTGCCGATCGGCACGCCGAACTGCTTCCGTGCAGCGGCGTACTCGACCGAGAGCTCGAGCACGCGGGCTGCCGTGCCCACGCCCTCGACGACGCTCGCGAGGCTGAGGCGATCGACCGTCTCGCTGATCGCGCCCGCCGCGTCACCGTCGCCGAGACGGTGGCCGGGCGCGCCGTCGAGCCGCAACGTGCCCCGCTTGCGGCTGCCGTCGACGGTCGGCTCCGTCGCGACGCCGACGCCCGGGGCGTCGACAGCCACCGCGAAGACGCCGAGCTCGCCGGAGGAATCGGTGGCGGCGACGATCGCGAGGTCGGCGCCGACGACGTCGCTGACGTGCGTCTTCGTGCCGTCGAGCCGCCAGCCGTCACCCTCCGGGCGTGCGCTCGTCTCGGGTGTGCGCCACCCGGCGCGTCGCCCGGGCTCGAGCAGCGCGACGGTTGCGACCGTCGACCCGCTGGCGATGCCCGGCAGGAACGCGGCGTGGTCGCGCGAGTCGCCGGCGCTCGTGACCAGGGACGCGGCGCCGATCGCGGAGGCGGCGTAGGGGCCGGGGTGCACTGCGCGTCCGAGCTCCTCGAGCACCACGGCGGTGTCGACCATGCCCATGCCCGCACCGCCGCACGCCTCCGGGACCAGCAGGCCGATGACGCCGAGGTCGGCGAGGCCGCGCCACACGTCGTCGGTCGTGCCGCGCTCGTCGTCGTAGCGGTCGCGGACCCACGCGAGCGGCGCGCGCGCGTCGAGGAACCGCGCCACGCTCTCGCGCAGCTGCTCCTGCTCGGCACTGAACTCGAGGTCCAAACGCTGCGGACAGTACCGAGTACCCTGCGCGCCGTGCGACTGGGGTACGGCGCCGAGGAGGTGGCGTTTCGCGCGGAGCTGGTCGCGTGGCTCGACGAGCACGCGCCGCCGCCTGCGGTGCTCGCGCAGCCGAAGCAGTCGAGCGCGGACCTGCCCGACTGGGCCCGTGCGTGGCAGCGTGAGCTGTTCCACGGTGGTTGGCTCGTCCCGGGATGGCCGCCGGAGCTCGGTGGGCGGAACGCCACGCCGGGCGAGCAGATGATCTACTTCGAGGAGATGAAGCGGCGCGACATCCCGCGCAGCCTCAACCCGCAAGGCCTCGGGATCATCGCCCCGTCGCTGCGCGACGCGGGCACGCCGGAGCAGCAGGAGCGCTGGCTCCTCCCGACGCTGCGCGCGGAGATCGCCTGGTGTCTCGGCATGAGCGAGCCCGGCGCCGGCAGCGACCTCGCGAGCCTCAAGACGCGCGCCGTCCTCGACGGCGACCACTTCGTCGTGAACGGACAGAAGGTGTGGACGTCGGGTGCCCACCATGCCGACTGGTGCATGTGCTTCGTGCGCACGAACACCGACGTCCCCAAGCACAAGGGCATCAGCGTCCTCATCATCGACATGCGATCGGACGGCGTCGAGGCGCGTCCGTTCGCCGAGCTCAGCGAGCCCGACTACCTGGACTTCAACGAGGTCTTCTTCACCGACGTCGTGGTGCCGCGCGAGCACATGCTCGGCGAGCTCGACCAGGGCTGGGCGCTCACGCAGGTGTCGCTGGGCCACGAACGGGCGTTGCTCTGGATCGACCTCGCCTACGACACGCAGCGTGCGCTCGATGCGTTCATCGCGCTCGGCGAACGACCCGACAGCGACGGGCGTCCCTTGCGTGAGGACCCGCGTTTTCGCGACGAGGTCGCGGCGTTCCACGTCGACGCGCAGGCGCTGATGCTGATGGGCTATCGCGGCTTCTCGAAGTTCATGCGCGGCAAGGCCGCCCCCGAGCACTCGCTGCTGAAGCTCTATGGCAGCGAGACGGTCCAGCGCCTGCTCCTTGCGGGCGCCGAGACGCTCGGCGTCGACATGCTGGACCAGGCGCGCCTCGGTCCGAAGATGTGGCGCCAGGGCTCGTGGGCGACGCAGCACCTGCGCTCGTTCTCCGGGACGATCCCGGGCGGCACGAGCGAGATCCAGCGCAACATCATCGCGGAGCGCGTGCTCGGCCTGCCGCGCACGTGACCGAGACCGCGGTCGCACCCACTTCGGCGCGCCACCGCGCCCTTCGGGAGGCCGCCGCGGTCGTCGTCGGATCGCTCGTCGCGGCGATCGCGTTCACGTGGCCGCTGGTCTTGCACCTGAACTCACGCGCCCGCGACCTCATCGACACGCTCTTCCAGGCGTGGACGATCGACTGGGTGCAGCACGCCCTGTCACACGGGATGAACCCGTACGACGCGAACATCTTCGCCCCGGAGCAGACGTCGCTCGCGTACTCCGACACCCTGATGGGCGTCGCCATCCCGACGTTCCCGCTGCGGTGGCTCGGCATGACGCCTATGGGTGTGCTCAACGTCACGATCATCGTCGGCCTCGCCGCGTCTGCCGCCGCCGCCTACCTGTTCGCTCGCCTCGTCTCCGGATCGAGGCTCGTCGCCATGGTCGCCGGTGCGGCCTACGCGTTCGGGCCGTTCGGCGCGCTCTCGGTCCGGCACGTCCATGTCGCGGTCCGCCCCGGGGTCCCGCTCGCGGCCGCGGCCGCGTGGTGGCTCGCCGACCGCGCGCGCGAACGCCGGTCGCTCGGCGTGCCGGCCGTCGCGCTCGTGGCGGTGATCGCGTGGCAGGGAACCGTGTCGTTCTATCCAGCGACCTACGCCGCGGTCGCGGCAGTGCTCGTGCTGCTCGTCCGATGGCGGTCACTCGACCGGCGCGGCCTCGTCGCCGCCGTCGGCGCACTCGCAGTGGCGGGTGTGCTGCTGGCCCTGCTGGCGATCCCCAACCTCGTCGTCGCGGGCCGCGACCCGAGCTACGAGTTCACGCTCGACAACTTCGGGCCCCTGGGCGCCAACTTCACGCACACCGAGCCTGATGTCGTCGTGTGGGGCGGCCTGCTCGGGCTCGAGGACGGCGACACGATGCGCAATGCCGTGTTCCCGGGGATCGTGCTCCTCGGATTCGGCGTCGCCGGTGCGGTGCACGCCTGGCGTCGACGCGGTCGCATTCGCACTGCCGCGATCGCGGGCGGCGGGCTCGTCATCGTGGGGGCGGCGCTCGCCATTGGGACCGCAAGTGACGGATGGCGACAGTACGCGCCGTATCGTCTGCTGTACGAGCTGGTGCCGCCGTTCGACGCGCTCCGAGCCACCGCACGCGCGTGGATGATCGGGTTGCTCGGGCTCGGGCTCCTCGCGGGGATCGGCGTCAAGGCGTTCGCGGGGTGGCTCGCGGACCGGTTCCCGACGCGGGCTCGGCTCGTGCCGGCGGTGGTCGGCACCATCGTCGTGCTCCTCGTGCTGCTCGAGGGGTTCGATCCGTGGTTCGATCGGCCGACGGCGACGGTGCCTGCGGTCGACCGAGCGCTCGCGGAGCTTCCGCCGGGTGGCGTGGCCTATCTGCCGCTCAACACGTCCGACCAGGTCGACATCGGGTACTTCGCGCAGCCGCGCAACCTCTACGGAGCGACCGAGCACCACCGCCGCACGCCCAACGGCTACTCGGGCTACCTGCCGCGGTCGTATCTCCGGCAGTCACGCGCGCTGCGCGCGCTCCCCGACGCGGACGCGATCGATCTGCTGCGTCGCGTCGGCGTGCGCTACGTCGTCGTGCACGACAGCGTCGACGGCACCCCCTGGTCCGGCCTGCGCGATCCGGATGCGGCCTCGCCGCTCGAGCTCGTCGGTCGCTACGGCCCCGACCTGCTCTACGAGCTGCCGCGCCCCTAGGTCAGGCGACGTCCACGAGGAGGTCGCCGCTCGGCAGGACGTGCGCGACGTCGCCGGGGCGCAGGGCGAGCGTCGTGAACGGGTAAGCGACGAGCGCGGGGCCGGTCACCGCAGGACCGGGTCGGAGGACGAGGCCGTCGTACACGGGTGCGTCGTGCCAGTCGCCGCCGAGGTGCGCGCGGCGGCGCCCGATCGGCGCGGGCGCCCGATCCGAGGGCGCGAGCTCGACCTGCGCGGGGCGTTCGACGAGCCCGGTCGCGATCAGCCGGATGCCGCGCACCATCGGCTCCTGGGAGCGCGCCTCGATGAGGCGGGCCTCCTCGTTGCGCCGGTGGAACTCCTCGACCGTGGCCTCGACCGCGGCGGCGGTGATCGGCACGCCCGGCTCACGCTCGAGGGGGAGTGCGTTGTCGAACGTCTGACCGGGGTAGACGAGGTTGAGTCGCCATTCGAACCGGAGCCGTTCGTCGGGCACACCGGCGGCACCGAGCTCGGCCCGGCCGGCGGCCTCGAGGTCGTCGGCGAGGGCGTTGAACTGGGCGAGGTCGAGCGTCCGCCAGTCGGAGATGTGCGCGCGCGTGAGGTCGATGACGTGATCGGCGCTGACCAACCCGAGCGCCGACAGACCCGGCGCGGCACGCGGCACGACGACCTTGGCCATGCCGAGCGCGGCGGCCTGCGTGGTCGCGTGCACCGCGCCCATGCCGCCGAACGCGCACAGCGCGAGATGGCGGGCGTCCGCGCCTGCCAGCGCGAGCACGCGCCGCACGGCATCGGTCATGTGCGCGTCGACGAGGCGGACCACGGCGACCGCGGCGTCTTCTACATCACCACCGAGCTCGGCGCTCAGGCGCCCGAGCGCCGAACGAGCACCGTCGACGTCCAACGTGCGTCGGCCGCCCCAGAAGCCGCTCGGGTCGAGCCGGCCGAGGACGAGGTCGGCGTCCGTCACCGTCGGCTGCGTGCCGCCGAGCCCATAGCAGACGGGCCCCGGCTCGCTGCCGGCCGACTCGGGCCCGACGTGCAGCCCGCCGCGGTCGACGCGGGCGATCGACCCGCCGCCGGCACCGATGGCGTGGATGTCGACCATCGGGAGCGCGATGCAGTAGCGGTGCCGCCAGTTCCAGTCGCTCGTCAGCTCCGGGTGCCCGCCTCGGATGAGGCAGACGTCATAGCTCGTGCCTCCCATGTCGACGGAGACGAGGTCGCCCAGGCCGGCCTCGCGTGCGGCGCGGGCGGCCGCGACGACACCACCCGTCGGGCCGGAGCCGATGGTCGCGACGGCCCGCTGACCGATCGCGTCGGGGGTGGCGACACCGCCGGCACACGTGGCGATGAGCAGCTCGTTGGCGTACCCCGACTCCTTCAGCCGCGATTCGAGCCGTGACAGGTAGCGCACGATCGGTGGACCGACGTACGCGCTCACCAGCGTCGTCGACGTCCGCTCGAACTCCGGCGGCTTCGGGTACACCTCGTGCGAGAGCGAGACGAGCTCCACGTCGGGGTACTCGTCGAGGATGAGTGCCCGCGCTCGTAGCTCGTGGGCGGGGTTGACGTACGAGTGCAAGAAGACGACGGCGATGGACGTGACCCCGAAGTCGCGCAGACGCCGCGTCGCGGCGCGCACCGCCTGCTCGTCGAGGGGGGTGTCGACATCGCCCTCGGCGGTGAGCCGCTCGGGGATCTCGAGCCGCACGCGCCGGCGTGCGATGGGCTCGGGTGCCGGGTACGCCGGATCCCAGATGTCCTCCTTGTAGCAGCGGCGCAGCTCGATCTCGTCGCGGAAGCCCTGCGTGACGAGCAGGCCGGTCGGTGCGCCCGACATCTGGATCATCGTGTTGTCACCGGCCGTGGTGCCGTGGACGATCGACGACGTCCGCTGCGCCAGCGCCTCGAGCGAGATGCCCTCGGCGTCGGCGAGGCGACCGAGTCCGGCGAGCACGCCGTCGGACTGGTCGGCCGGTGTGGTCGGCGTCTTCTCCAGCACGACCTGCCCGTCGGGCCGCACGAGCACGAGGTCGGTGAAGGTGCCACCGACGTCGACGCCGATTCTGAACCCGGTCACGTTGATGCGTCCCTCACCGTGAAATACGCGGGTGAGAGACGCAACCAGGATGCAGACGTGCTCACCGGGCGGCTCGCATCTCCGCGCGGAGCTGCTCGGTCGCGTCGGCGTCGAGGGCGAGGGTCATGTCGGCGACGGAGCCGGTGATCACGACGCCGTACTCGTCGCGCGCCGCGCCGACCGACACGTACTCGTCCCACACGTCGTCGAGCACCGCCCGCGGGTCGCGATCGAGCGGGTCACCCCAGCCGCCACCGCCTCCGAAGCGGTATCGGAGCCGGTCGCCCGCGTCCATGCCGACGCCGGCGACGGTCGGCGCCACGACGACCTCGCGCTCGGTGCCCTCGGCGATCACGCACGAGTCGGGGCTGCCGGGCCGGCCGCCCGCGATGCCGGGATGCAGGTGGTGCTGGTTCACGACGTACTGGTTGACGCTCGTCGGGGTCCGCACCTCCTTCACGAAGTCGGAGCCGCACCCGCCGCGCCAGCGGCCCGCACCGCCGGAGTCGGTGAGGTAGTTGCGCGACCGCAGGACGTGCGGGAACAGCGACTCGTTGATCTCCGCTGCCGCCTTGATGAGGTTGCCGTTGGACGACACCAGGGCACCCCAGCCGTCGACCCCCTTCACCGCGTTCACCCAACCCGCGTTGACCTCGCCACCGTGGTCGAAGAACGGCTTGCCGGTGCGCGGGTCGAGATCGCCCCACATCTGGCGGGGAGCGCCGTACTTGTACGTCTGCGGCGCGCAGCGATCGGGGATGATCTGCGACATCGCGAGCGCGATCGCGTCGCCCACCTCGACGCCCGGGTGGTGCGTCCCTGCGCTCACCGGCTTCCCCTCGACAGGGTTGACACACGTGCCCTCGGGAACCCGCAGGTCGATGCAGTCGAAGAACCCCTCGTTCTTCGGGATGCTCGGGTCGACGAGGCTCGCCAGCTGAGCGATCGTGTACCCGCGCGTGTTCCCGAACGTCGACCACGCGTTGATGTCGGGACGGTCGTCGGAGCCCGCGAAGTCGACGATCAGGTCGTCGCCGTCGACCGTGACCGCGACGTGCACATGGATGTCGGTGTTGCCCGCGGGGTCGGAGTCGACGTACGCGTCGGCCTCGTACGTCCCGTCGGGCCACCGCGCGATCTCTTCCTTGAACCGTCGTTGCGTGTCGTCGATGGTCCAGTCGACGGCGGCGCGCACCGCGTCGGCGCCGTAGGTCGAGATGAGCTCGCCCAAGCGGGCCGCGCCGAGCTGTGCTGCTCCGACCTGGGCGCGCAGGTCGCCGATGAAGCCGGCCAGCCGGTTGTTGGCGCGCATCGTGAGCACGACGTCGCGTCGTTCCTTGCCCGCTTCGATGATCTTCAGCAGGGGGTAGCGGGTGCCCTCCGACCAGATGTCCTTCGCGTAGACGTTGTAGCCACCCGCGAGCGCGCCGCCCGTGTCGCCGTGGTGGCACTGGATCGAGGCGACGAGCAGGAGCTCGCCCCCATCCTCGGAGTCGGGGTCGGTGAACACCGGTGAGAACACGTTGAAGTCGGGCAGGTGCCCGCCGCCGTGGTACGGGTCGTTCGCGACCAGCACGTCCCCCGGGTACAGCTCGCCTTCCAGGAACTCGAGGCAGAAGCGGACGGGCAGCGTCGACGACAGCATGAACTGCGGGATCCCGACCGACAGCGCGGCGAGACGCCCCCGCCCGTCGAGGATCGTCGCGTTGCGCTCGTTCGACTGGTTGAGGATGGGCGTCGTCGCGGTGCGGGAGACGAACGTCGCCATCTCGAAGCACACCGTCTCCATGGCGGAGCGGATGACCTCGGCGGTGACGACGTCGATCCCGGCGCCGGTGTCCGGGTACCGATCTGACGTGAGCGTCATGTTCCAACTCTCACAGATCCCGCGACCCCCGTGCAGCGTCCGGCGTGCAGCTGCTCAGGAAGCCGGCGTGACCGCGCAGAGCACGGCGCTGTCGTCGAGCTCGAGGCGCCACCGAGCGCCCTGCGCGAGCCCGGGGAGCAGGAGGCTCACACGCTGACCCGGTTCGACGATCCCGACCGGCCGTCCCGAGGTCAGCACTCCGGCGCGGACCTCGCCGCCGGTCGGGGTTCCCTGCAGCGTCACCTCGAGCGGGCCCGTCGGGAGCTCGCTGTCGGGGTCTGCGCTGCAGACGCCGGGCGCCCTCGTCCCGTCGACCGAGAGGTCGGTGGCGTCGACCAGGATGTGCTCGGCCGCCCGCCGAGCATGCAACGGAGCGTCGCGCAGCTCGTCGAGCGAGTACGCCGGGGATCCATACTCGGCGGCCACGTCGAGCCACGGTCCGGCCCGGGTCTCGAGCAGGAAGCGCCCGACCCTCACGTCCTGGTCGACGGATCGTCCCGCGAGCTCGACCGCGGCCAGCTGCGCCCGCATCTCCTCCGCACGCCGTCGCTGCAGGTCGGCGCCGTCGGCCAGCTCACCGAGGTTCCACACGATCGACCACGCCACGACCCCCAGCACCGCGGCCGTGGGGACGACACCGACCGTCCGGCCCGCGATCAGCTCGCCGAGCGTCAGCAGCACGAACACCCCCGCCGCGTACGAGTGCCACTGCGTCAGCCCGCTGGTCGCGCGCGAGTAGCTGAGCAGGAGGGTGAACGACGCCAGCGCGGCCGCGTTGCCCACGAGTCTCGGCCCGTGCGGACGCCCCAACGCGAGCCACAGCACGACGATCGCCACGAACCCGACCGCGAGCACGACGTGCGCGGCCGTGCCGCGATCATCGACGCCGAGGAGCGTCCCGAACGTCTGCGCCAGCAGCTTCTCACCGAACTCGACGACATCCCCGGCCGAGCCACTGTCGGAGGTGCCGGTGCCATAGGCGAGGTACCACGCGCCGAACACGACGAGCGGCGCGATCGCGACGTAGATGCGGCGCCAGGTCCGACGTAGCGTGAGCTCGACACCCATGCCGATCACGAACGGCACCGCGATGCCGCTCGACGCGATGCCGACGAGCAGTGCGACCATCGCGCCCGCGTCGGACCTTCGGGTGTCGCGGTCGACGAGCAGCAGCGCGCCGATGCCGGCAGTGGTGGCGTACACCCAGCCGAGCGAGATCGGCCAGATGATGACGGGCCACGTGTACCCGAAGAAGGCCAGCGCCGCGGCACCCGCGAGGGCGAGCGCCCAGCCGATGCGTCGGCGCAGGTAGACGTACAGCAGGCCGCACGTCGCGAGGTGGCCGGCGAGCAGCACGATCCGATACGGCACCGGTGAGTCGAGCCCGACGAGCCGGTACAGCAGCTGGTAGGTGGCGATCGGCAGCGCCATGAGGTGGTTGTTGAACGGTTCGAGCAGGCTCGTGGCGCCGAACGAGCGCCGCTGCATGATCCAGATCCACTCGTCGAAGAAGAACGTCGTGCCGCTCGAGGCCACGATGACGACGACCGCGGCGATGGCGAGCACGACGACCGGGGCGACGATCGCGGGCCGGCTCCGCCGATCGGTCGGGGGAGTGATGTCGTCGAGGTCGGATGACGCGGCGGTCGACGCCGCGGTCACCCGGCGTTCCGGAGCAAGCGTCCGGGTCGCGCCGCGACGCCGTCGGCTTCGGGCTCACCGTCGGCACGGATCGGTGTGCCGTTGACGAGCACGTGTGTCACGCCCGACGGATCGTCGGCGACGAGCCGTTCGCCGTCCGCGGGGAAGTCCTGCACGCGGCGCAGCTTGCCGGGCCCGACGGTGGCCGGATCGAACACGGTCACGTCGGCGAGCTTGCCGGGTACGAGCTCACCCCGGTCGTCGAAGCCGAACACGGCTGCCGGCTCACCCGTGAGCTTGTGGACTGCGCGCTCGAGCGTCAGCACCTCGCGCTCGCGCACCCAGTTGCCGAGCAGGTCCGTGGGCAGGCAGGCGTCGCAGAGCTGCGACACGTGGGCGCCGGCATCGGACAGCCCGATCAGCAGCCCGTCCTGCTGGAGCAGCTTCTCGATCTGCTCCGGATCGTTGTTCGCGAGCACGCTGCCGAAGCGTGCCGAGAGGTCTTCTCCCGCGATCGCGAGCATCGTGGTGAGCGGCTCCTCGCCCCGCTCGGCCGCGAGGTCGGCCAGGCTTCGCCCCTCGAGCTCGGGCTGCCCCGGGCATTCCGCGACCGTGAGCCGGTCCCAGTTCACGCGGAACAGCGGCGCGTGGTCGAGCTCTTCCTGCGCGTGGCGCCGCCACTCCGAGTCGCGATACGCGGCCAGCCTCTCCTCGACGGGGCGGTCCATCAGCGCCTTGAACGCCGGTTGCATGTTGAACGTGAACGGGTCGGCCATCGTCATCTGGAACGTCAGCGGTCGGCACGTGATCTGCGGCCACACGTCGACGCCTGCGGCTCGCTCGGTCGCGTTCTTGGCGGCGCGGTCGGTCGCGAACGACGACCCCTGGAAGGTGAGCAGCGCGGTCCACGTGAACGGACGCCCGATCCGACGCTGGAGCTCGTAGACGTCGGCGTGCGAGACGCGCTCGCCCGGCGTGAACGCGCCCACCCCTGCGTCGAGGTCCCGCAGCGGCCCGAGGAGCGCCTCGAGCTCCGCCGCGCTCGCGAGGCGCGACGGCACCGGGCGACCACCGTCGCCGTTGTGGGTCGGCGCGGAGCTCGACGCGAACCCCGCCGCGCCCGCCTGCACTGCGTCGCCCACGAGCGCGGCCATCTGCTGGAGCTCGGCATCGGTCGGCTGCTCGCGCTCGTACCCCGCGTCGCCCATCACGAAGAGGCGCAGCGCGGTGTGGCCGATGTACGCGGTGAAGTTGAGCGTCGTGCCGCGTCGCGCGACCGAGGACAGGTACTCCGGGAACGACTCGAAGTCCCAGGGGATGCCTGCCTGCAACGTGGGCAGGCTCATGTCCTCGACGTGCTGCAGCGTGCGCCCGATGAGCTCGCGGTGCTCGGGGCGACACGGAGCGATCGAGAAGCCGCAGTTGCCGGCGACGACGGAGGTGACCCCGTGCCAGGAGGACGGGGTGAGGGCCGGGTCCCAGAAGACCTGCGCGTCGTAGTGGGTGTGGATGTCGATGAAGCCGGGGGACACGACCTGCCCCGACGCGTCGAGCTCGCGCGCGCCGGTGAGCCCGTCACCGATCTCGGCGATGCGGTCACCGTCGATGGCCACGTCGGCACGCCGGCCCGGCGCCCCGGCGCCGTCGACGACCGTCCCTCCGCGGATCACGACGTCGTGCGACAAGGTCTCGTCTCCTCCGTAGCTACGCGCCGCAGGAGATGTCGGCGCTGACACCAGTGTGGTCGGACGTCCACACCATGCCACCAGGGCCGTCGGTGGCCGCCTCGTCACCGAACAGGGCAGTGCCGAGGCCGTTGCTGTTGGCGTCGTCGGGCGAGTCGAACTGCACCGGGCAGTTCTGGCCCGACTTCACGAAGATGAAGTCGATCCGCTCGGAGTTCTTGGCGCTCGGGTCCTTGAGCGCCTCGACGGCGTCGTCGATGCGCCCGCCGGTGCAGCCCGCGCCCGTCGCCGGGTCGCACTCCGGGTTGCCGGCCGCGAGGTACGCGTCGGTCCAGCCGTCGTCGATCAGCATCTGGTAGCGCCGGTTCGTGGCCGTGAAGTTGAAGTCGCCCATGAGCACCCGGATCGCCTTCGGGCCGCCGGCGTCGTCGGCGAGCTCCGAGGCGAGCACCGTCTGGCATGCGAGGCCGTCGACCTTGCCGCGGCACACCGGCGGGCACGTCCGCTCGCACGGCGGTGACGGCGGCTTGTCCTCGGGGTCACCGTCTTGGTGCGTCACGACGAGCACCAGAGGACCGATCGGCGACCGCAGCACGGCCCTCGACGCGGTGCGGAACGCACCCGTGAGCTTCTGGACCTTCGTCGACTTCACGGGCAGCGTCGTCAGCACCCGCTCGGTGTCGAGCGTCGCCGGCTTCTTCGAGAACACGACCTCGTAGTGGCCGTCGCACGTCTTCGGCAGCGCCTTGTCGATCAGCATGGCCAGGTTCGTGTTGATCTCCTGGAGGCCCACGATCTCGGGGCACTCGGCGTCCTCGAGCTGCTGCATGAGGAGTGCGACCCGGTCGGGCGACTGGCACCCGTTCGTCTCCTGCGGGCAGAAGACCCCGTGCAGCAGGTTGAGGTCGACGATCCGGACCTGCTTGGTCGGGACGTCGTCTTCGTGGGCAGTCGCCGGAGCGGCGACGAGCATCGTGGCACCGACGCAGAGCGCTGCCACGATCACCGCGACGCGTGCGCGCATGGATCCCCCCTCTGGAACGCCTACGACCCTATTACGCTCGCCCCCCGCATGGATGGGCGCCGGGTGCGACGATGGACTCCCTGCGGGCGCTGGCAGAGGAGTCCGACACGCTCGACACCCAGACCCACCCTGCGTGCGCCTGACGAGGACGTGGACCGACCATGACAGAGCTGCCGACGAAGATGCGAGCCGCCGTGTATCACGGGCAACGCGAGCTCGCGGTCGAAGAGGTGCCGGTGCCCGAGCTCGGTGAGCGCGACGTGCTGCTCGAGGTGAGCCACTGCGGCATCTGCGGCAGCGACCTGCACTTCGTGCTCGAGGGCTGGGGACGACCCGGCTCGGTCGAGGGACACGAGTTCTCCGGGCGCGTGATCGCGGTCGGGTCCGATGTCGCGCGCTGGCGGGTCGGTGACGAGGTCGTCGGCGGACCGACACCCCGTTGTGGCGAGTGCGAGTTCTGTCGGGCCGGTCGTCCCTCGCTGTGCTCGGCGCGCAACACTCCCGGGATGTCGGTGCACAAGGACGGCGCGTTCGCGGAGTTCGTGCGGGTGCACGAGGACGCGCTCCTCCGGATCCCCGACGAGATCGACATCCGCGACGCCGCGCTCGTCGAGCCGCTTGCCGTCGCGCTGCACGGCCTCACCCAGGGTCGCGTCGCTGCCGACCAGAGGGTCTTGATCACGGGCGCGGGCCCGATCGGCGCGCTGAGCATCGCCGCGGCGCGAGCGCGCGGCGTCGCCGACGTCGTGGTGAGCGAGCCCCACCCGCGTCGCCGTGCGGTCGCCGAGGCGCTGGGCGCGCACGCGGTCGAGCCCGACGCCCTGGTCACCCCGCCCTCGCCCGGCGACATCGTCGCCGAGCCGTTCGACGTCGCCCTCGAGTGCTCGGGTCATCGCGCGGCGATGGAATCGGCGTTGGGGCAGCTGCGGCGCGGCGGCACGCTGGTCCTCGTGGGGGCTGGCATCCACCCACCCCGCTTCGACCCGAACCGCATCCTCCTCAACGAGCTCGAGATCCGGGGCTCCTTCGTCTACGACGCGGACGGCTTCGACCGGGCGCTCGAGCTCCTGGCCAGGCCCGACTTCCCGACGTCCGTGCTCCTGGAGCGCGACGATGTCGGCCTCGACGGTCTCTACGGGGCCCTCGAGAGCCTCGCGGGTGGTGACCTGGCGGCGAAGGTGCTGGTCGTACCGTGGAAGGGAACGCCATGAGCAGTCAGATCGCACGCCCTCGCCGGCCACGCTTCAACCACGTGGCGATGAGCCTCCCGAGCGACCTTCTCACCCCGGAGAGCCGCGAGGAGATCACGCGCTTCTACGGCGACGTCTTCGGCTGGGAGGAGCTGCCCCAGATGACCGAGGACGGGCGGCGCCTCGTGCTGTCCTGCTACACGTACGAGCAGTTCGTGTTCCTCGTCTCGGACGACCAACCGATGGTCGCCCCGCGGCTCGACCATTTCGGCATGTCCGTCGCCAGCGAGGCCGAGCTCGACGAGATGCTCGATCGGGCGAAGGAGCACCAGAAGCGCGACGAGCGGGTCGACATCATCGACAAGAAGGTCGACGACCACGATGTGCTCGCGATCACGAGCTTCTACGTGAAGTACCTGCTGCCCATGATGGTCGAGATCCAGTGGTGGGACTTCAAGGACTCCTCCGTCGCGCCGGCGGGGTGACGCCCCCCAATTGACGACGACGCTCGACGAATCCCAACGGCTGCGCGGTCCCGCGAGGGTCCGCGAGCTCCTGCGCCGGTTCCGCCGGGAGCGGGAGGATCCGGCGCCCTTCTACACGATGCTCGCGGCCGAGACGGTCGAAGGGCTCGAGGCGCGGCACGGTCGCGTCGCGGGTCGGCGCGTCGTCGACCTCGCGTGCGGCCCGGGGTTCTACACCGAGGCGTTCCGCGTCCGTGGCGCCGACGTGGTCCCGCTCGAGCACTCGCTCGCCGAGCTGCGCCTCTCCGGCACACCTCCCGGCGATGCCGTCATCGGCGACGCGCAGCGGCTTCCCCTCGCGGACGCCAGCGTCGACGCCGTGTTCTGCTCCAACATGCTCGAGCACACCCCCGACACCCGAGCCGTCGTGGGCGAGCTCGCGCGGGTGCTGCGCCCCGGCGGCTGGGGCTACGTCTCGTGGACGAACTGGTACTCCCCCTGGGGCGGCCACGAGATGACGCCGTACCACTATCTGGGCACGAAGCTGGGGCCGCGCCTGTACGAGAAGCGTCATGGCGTCCCGAAGAACCGCTACGGCGAGGGCCTGTTCCCGGTCCACGTCGGGCCGACGCTGCGGCTCGTCCGAGCGCACCCCGACCTGCGCGTCGACCAGGCCGAGCCGAGGTACTGGACCTGGGCGTCGTTCCTGACGCGCATCCCGGTCGCGCGCGAGCTCCTGTGCTGGAACTGCGTCATCCACGTGACCAAGCTCGGCGAGACGGGGGACGGTACCGGTCGTGCGTGACACGGGGCTCCGCTACGGCGCGTTCGCACCTCAGGGCTGGAAGCTCGAGTACTCCGGGTGGACGGGCACCGACGCCTGGGCCCGCACCGTCGAGCTCGCCGCGATCGCCGAGGCCGCCGGCTACGACCACCTCTGGGTCTACGACCACGTCGAGACCGTCCCGCGCCGCGAGCCGACGCACGTCTTCGAGGCGTTCACCACGCTCGCCGCGCTCTCGCAGCGCACGAGCACGATTCGGCTCGGGCAGCTCGTCACGTGCGCCGCGTACCGCAACGCCGGCCTGCTCGCCAAGGAGGCGGCCGGCGTCGACGTGATGTCGGGCGGTCGCCTGATCCTCGGGCTCGGTGCCGGATGGTACGAGCGCGAGTACGAGGCGTACGGCTACCCGTACCCGTCCGCGGGGGAGCGGCTGGCGATCCTCGAGGAGACCATCGTCGCCATCCGGCGCCTCTGGAGCGAGGAGACCGTGACCCTCGACGGTGCGTTCGTCCGCCTCGACGGTGCCTACTGCGACCCGAAGCCCGTCCAGCAGCTGCCCGAGCTCTGGGTCGGCGGGGGCGGCGAGAAGGTGACGCTGCGCATCGCCGCGCAGCACGCCGACGCGACCAACTGGCAGGTCGGCCTCGAGCAGTTCGTCCACAAGTCGGAGGTGCTCCGCGGGCACTGCGACGCGATCGGGCGAGACTTCGACACGATCGTGCGCACGCACGGACCCGACTGCCGGATCTTCGACACCGAGCGCGACCTCCGGGCGTGGCTCGACGGCCCCGACGGGGGACACCTCCGGGGACGCGGCGACAGCAGCACGTATGAGCGCGAGAACCTCGTCGGCACGGTCGAGGTCGTGACCGACAAGGTGCAGGCGTTCGTCGACGCTGGTTGTCGCGAGTTCGTGCTGTGGTTCCGCGACTTCCCGTCCTCCGAGAGCCTCGAGCGCTTCGCAGCCGAGGTCATCCCGAACGTGTCGATGTGACGGAGCTCCTGCGGCGCGACCTTCGGGTCGCCGTCGTGCCGTGGATCATCTCGCGGGCGGTCGTGATCGGCGCGTTGGCGACCGCCCGCTTCTTGCACCAGGACGTCTCGAGCCTCCCACGGCCGATCCCGCTGGCACAGGGGCTGTTCGCCTGGGATGGCGGCTGGTACCGCGTGATCTCGGAGTTCGGGTACACGGGCGTGCACGAGAGCGCGCTGCGCTTCTTCCCGCTGCTCCCCGCGCTGTCCCGTGTCCTCGGGTTCGTCTTCCTCGGGCACGAGGACGTGGCGGTGATCGTCATCGCCAACGTCGGCGCGCTCGTCTTCGCCGCGCTGCTGCATCGGCTGGCGATCGTCGACACCGGTGACGAGGCGCTCGCCGTGCGCGCGACATGGTTCGCGCTGGTGCTGTCGCCGGCAGTGGCGCTGGTGCTCGGGTACGCCGAGAGCCTGGCGATGGCGCTGACCGTCGGTGTCTTCCTCGGCATCAGGAGTCGACGCTGGGCGCTTGCGGCGGTCTTCGCGCTGCTTGCGGGACTCGCGCGACCCGTCGCCATCTTGCTCGTGCTGCCGCTGCTCGTCGAGGCCCTGACACGGTGGCGGGAGGCGTCGACCCGAGAACGGGTGGAGCGCGGGTTGACGGTCGTCGCGCCCGCCGCCGGCATGGGCATCTACCTCGCCTACGTCGGCATCCGGTTCGGCGACGCGTTCGAGCCGTTGTCGGTGCAGAACACCGCCACCTTGCGCGGCGGGTTCGTGGATCCGTTCACGCGCGTATGGCGCGCGATCGAGGCCACCGTCAGCGGTGGCGATCGCTTCGGCTCGGGCCTGCACCTCTTGTGGGCCGCGGTGTTCCTGGCGTTGCTGGTCGTGGTCTGGCGGACGCTGCCGCGCTCGTACTTCGCGTACTGCGCGCTCGCGCTCGTGCTCGGGCTCTCCGCGTCGAACCTCGACTCGTTCGAGCGCTACTGCCTCAGCACGTTCCCGTTCATCGTCGCCGTCGCCGCGGTGACGCGCCGACCCGAGGTGGAGCGACCCGTCCTCGTGCTCTCCGGCGCCGGCCTCTTCGGCTACGCGCTGCTCGCATTCTTCGGATCCTGGGTGCCCTGACACCGGTCGCAGCCGCTCGGCTGCTCCGGCGAGCTCACTCGCTCGGCTCGTTCGCCGCCGCGCCGGACTTCTTCCGGGACTTGCGCCACCAGGGGCGGTCGCGCAGTGACCACCAGGTGACGAGCCAGAGCTCCTCGAACGCCACCGCGGGCGACATCTTCGAATGCCCGCGCTCGCGATCGGTGAACGTGATCGGGGTCTCGGCGACCTTCCCGCCCCAGCGCGAGACGCGGTAGGCGAGCTCGATCTGGAAGCCGTAGCCCACGGCGCGGGTTCCCGCGTAGTCGACGGCTTCGAGCGTCTCGCGGCGGTAGGCGCGGTACCCCGAGGTCATGTCACGCACGCCGCACGCCAGCATGAAGCCCGAGTACCAGTTGCCCCACCTGGAGAGCGCGCGGCGGTGCCAGGGCCAGTGCGGCACGGAGCCGCCCGGGATGTAGCGCGAACCGATCGAGAGATCCGCTCCCTCCTCGACTCGTGCGAGGAGCGACGGCAGCGCCCGTGCGTCGTGGGAGAGGTCGGCGTCCATCTGGACGAGCACGTCGTAGCCACGTTCGATCCCGACCGCGAAGCCGGCGCGGTACGCCTCGCCGAGTCCCTTCTTGTGCGGTCGGCGGAGCACGTCGATCTGGCCGAGCTCCCGACCCACCTTCTCCGCGAGGTCCGCGGTGCCATCAGGGCTGGTGTCGTCGATGACGAGCACGTCGACGGTCGGCGCGCAGGTGCGGACCCGCGTCAGCGCATCCTCGATGTTCTCCACCTCCAGGTAGGTGGGGATGCACACGAGCGTCCGCATCCGCGGAGACTAGATCGACGCGGGACCCTCTCCGCGATCCCGTTCGGCACCGGCTGCTCGCTCCTCGACGCGGTCGCAGCGCTCGAGCAGCTCGTAGAGCCGGAGGTCGAGCACCGTGCAGAACCGGTTCCGCAACACACGGTTGGGCCGCGCCGAGCCCAGCTTCGTCGAATCGTTCGGCTCCTCGAAGTCGTCCCAGACGCGCGACCGGATCACGAGGTCGGCGTGCTCGAGGTCGTCGGCGAGCTGTGAGTCGTCGGCGTTCGCGACGCCAGGGTCCATCTCGATGTAGTACGTCCCCGGCCGCGTCTGCGGCAGCAGGTAGTAGAGGAACGCCTCACTGAGCGGTGTCTTGCGGAAGTCGCCCGTGCCGACGACGAGACGATCACCGGGGCGCGCGATGTCGTTCGCCACGGGGAGGAGCTCCGCGAGCTCGTTCGCGGCTTCGGCGTTGCCGTAGTAGAAGCGTCGCCCCTTGTTCTCGATCTCGTGCGACTTCTTGGAGAGCCCGAACGTCTCGAGCGACACGTCGGCGTAGTCGCGGACGAGGAAGGTCGGCACGAGCAGCGCGAGGATCACGACGACCGGCACCGCGCTCGCGACGTAGAGACGCAGGGGCGAGGACGTCGGTCGCCGGCGTCGCACGAGCTCGTAGGCGAGCACCGGGAGGAAGCCGAACGGGACGCAGCTCACCCAGGCGAGGTGCGTCGGGTCCGGCCGCTGCAAGGCTTGGGGAAGGATGCCGATCGAGAACGCGGCGACGACGGCGAGCACGATTCCCCGGAAGGCGTTGGGCTCGCGCCGGCGCAGGTGCACGGCGCCCAGCGTGAGCGCGATCAGCGTGCCGACGAGCAGCGCGAACCACACCGTCAGCTGCACGGGTCCGTCGAGGTGGGGGATCGGCCACGAGATCGCCTCGTCGTCGACGAGCCGCACGAGGAAGGCGTCGTAGCCGTCGAGGCTCGGTGGCAACGGCAGCCTGCGCCCCCCGCGCAGGTTGAACACCGGATCGATCACCATGCCCTGGATCGAGTCGCCGATCCCTGCCATCGCGAAGTGGACGAGGTAGAGGCTCAGGACGGCGCCGAACGCGACGAGCAGCCGGATGCGCACCCGGCCGTCGGACAGGCGGACGAGGAAGAAGCCCGCGAGCAGCGCCGCGAGCACGAGGTCCGGTCGGTACAGGAGGGCGGCGCCGAGCGACGCGCCTCCGAGGATCGCGAGGATCGATTGCGCGCGCGCCGTGCTCGCGCGCATGGCGCCCAGCGCTGCAGCCAACCCGAGCACCCCCAGCGCGATGCCGCCGTTCCATGCGAGCGCGGTCAGGCCGATCGGCGGGATGATCACGAACGCGGTGATCGCGGCGCCGGTCAGCGCGACCTTCCGCCCCCAGGGCCACGCCAGCAGGAACACGCCGCCGATGATCCCGAGGAGCTGGAGCAAGCCCACGAGGCGCTCGACGACGAGCGACACCCCGAACAGCTCGAACGCGCCTGCGAGCACCCACACGCCTCCGGGCCCGTAGAGGTGGAGGAAGTCGCGGTTGGGCACGTCGCCGCGCAGGAAGCTCTCGCCGAAGGTGAGCATGAAGCCCTCCTCCATCGGCGGCCCCGGTCGCCCGAAGAGCCCCACGAGTGGCAGGGCGACGACGAGAGCGAGGATGCCGACCGCGACGATCGTGCGCTGACGGCCGGTCAGCGCGGGCACAGCGGACAGCGTGGTTCTCCTGGTCTGCGAGCGTGATCTCGCGTCCGGGCGAGCGGGCGAGATTACCGTCTCGACCGATGGATTCCCCGGGCACGTCCCGCTCGTCCCAGCGTGCTCCCGGCGCGTCGTCCTCGAGCCGGCGTGCTGCCGGCACGCTGGTGATCGTCCCGGCCTACGACGAGGAGGACGCGCTCCCGGCCACGTTGGCCGAGCTCCGCCGGGCCCAGCCCTCGGTCCAGGTCGCGGTGGTCGACGACGGGTCGCGGGACCGCACCACCGCCGTAGCCCGCGAGGAGGGCGCGCACGTCGTGTGCCTGCCGTTCAACCTCGGCGTGGGCGGTGCCGTGCGCGCCGGGCTTCGCTACGCCGCCGAGGGGGAGTTCGCGTGCGCGGTGGTCGTGGATGCCGACGGACAGCACGACGCCGACGGGATCAGCGCACTCGTCGCGGCAGTCGATGACGGTGCCGACCTCGTGATCGGCAGCCGCTTCGCCGAGGGGGCTCCCGACTACGAGGTCGGGCGGACACGGCGGCGCGCGATGCGATCGCTCGCGCGGCTCGTGCGGATGCGGACGGGGCAGACGTTCACCGACGTGACCTCGGGCTATCGCGGCTTCTCGCGTCCCGCGATCGAGGTTCTCTCGCGCCAGTACCCGGTCGAGTACCTGGCCGACACGGTCGAGGCGCTGCTCATGATCCACGACCTCGGCGGGCGCATCGTCGAGGTCCCGGTGCGCATGCGCCCGCGGGCCGGCGGTGTGCCGTCGGCGCGCGGCTTCGTGCTCGCCGTCAACTACCTGCGGCTGCTGGTCGGCATCGTGAGCTCCGCGATCTTCCCCCGGTCGCGCCGTCGAGCCGAGCTCCTCGCCGTCCCGACGGGTTGGGGGTTCGACTCGCAGGAGGTCAGCCCGCCATGAGCACGTCGGCACACGTCCTCGTCGTCGTCCTCGCGCTCGCCGCGACCCTGTTCATCGTCAGGCTCGTGGCACTCCGGCAGCTGCGCAGCAAGTACGCGCTGCTGTGGCTGGGGATCGCCGTCGTGCTGCTCCCGCTGGCGGTCGTCCCGTCGCTGCTCGACGACGTCGCGCACTGGCTCGGCTTCGACTACGCGCCGGCCTTCTTCTTCCTGCTCGCCATCGGCTTCCTCTTCGCCGTCGTCGTCCACTTCTCCTGGGAGCTCTCACGACTCGAGGTCCGCGTGCGCACCCTCGCCGAGGAGCTCGCCATCGAGCGGGTGCGCGCCGAAGAGGCCGAGGAGCGGGGTGCGGGACAGGACGGCGAGGAGGCGCCCGCACTGAGGCCCGACGAGGGCACCGCATAGAATCGCCCGATGCGCGTGGAGTCTCCGCGAGACAACCTGCGCACGTTCTGCTACTGGATGCTCGGCGCCGTCGCGCTCGGGCTGGCCGTGCGCCTGGGCTACGCGATCGGCTGGAAGTGGGACCAGCCGATCTCGGTCCTCACCGACCAGATCGGTGGGGACGCGGGCTACTACCACTACCAGGCGAATGCCCTTGCCGACGGGCTGTGGTTCCTCGATCCGTGGTCGTGGGCGCTGCGGGGCACGGGCGTGCGCCCGGGCGCGGAGCACCCGCCGCTGTACACGCTGTTCCTCTCGATCCCCTCGGCACTCGGGTTCCAGACGTTCCGCGAGCATGTCGTCGCGGGCACGATCCTCGGCTCGATCACGTGCGGCGTCGTGGGCTTCGCGGGCCGCGCCGTCGCCGGCCGGCGCGTGGGGATCATCGCCGCGTTCATCGCGGTCGTGTACGCGAACCTGTTCATCAACGACGCGCTCGTGATGTCCGAGACGATCACCGCGCTCCTGTGCGCGCTGGTGATCTGGTTCGCCTACCGCTTCTGGCGCGAACCGACGATGCGCAACGCGATGCTGTTCGGGTTCTCGGCCGGTTTGGCCGCCCTCACGCGGGCCGAGCTCGTCGTCTACTTCCCGATCGTCGCACTGCCGCTCGTGATCGGCGCGCGCAGCCTCACGAGCCGCGACCGGGTCCGACGCGGCGTCGCGATCCTCGTGCTCGCCGCCGTGCCGATCCTGCCGTGGGTCGTCTTCAACATGGCGCGCTTCAACAACCCGGTCACGCTGTCGACCGGCGGCGACTTCACGTTCGGCAACACCTACTGCGACTCGACGTTCTACGGCGACCGGGTCGGCTGGTGGGACCTCAGATGCATGGACAACCGCTGGAAGATCGAGGGCGACGAGTCCGACCAGGCGAAGCACTTCCGCCAAGAGGGGCTCGACTACCTCGGAGACAACCTCGGACGGTTCCCGGTGGTCGTGGCCGCGCGCGTGGGTCGTATGTGGGAGGTGTACGACCCCTTCCAGAAGCTGGACTGGGACAGCTTCGAGCAGGGTCGCAACCCGCTCGTTCTCACCAAGGTCGCGCTCGCACAGTTCTACGTGCTGTTCGTCCTCGCCATCATCGGTCTCGTGATGCTCCGCAAGCGGCGCACGATCATCTATCCGCTCATCGGCATGGCGATCGCGTGCACGCTCGCCGCGATGATCGCGTTCGGCGGAACTCGGTATCGCGTCCCGGCCGAGATCGCCATCGTGATCGCCGCCGCCGTGCCGTTGGCCGCGCTGCTCGATCGATGGTTCCCGCCGCGCGGCGCGTCCCCGTCGGGCGGCGAGGTGCCCGCCGAGGGTGGTCCGGCTCCCGACCCGGGCGACGACGGTGACGACACCGCCCGCGACCCGAGCGGCGACCGCACACCCGAGCCGGTCGCGACATGACCACGAACAAGCTCGGTGACGTCGCGGCCGCGGCCGGGCTGCGGCGCATCCACATCCTGATGTGGCGCGACCTCGATGACCCCGAAGCCGGTGGCTCCGAGCTGCACGCGCACGAGATCGCCTCGCGGTGGGCGGGTGCGGGCCTCGACATCACGATGCGCACGTCGTTCGCGGCCGACCACCCGGCGGTGACTCGTCGGAGCGGCTACCGCGTGGTGCGCCGCGCGGGGCGCTACATGGTGTTCCCCCGCGCCGCGCTGGCGGAGCTCACCGGACTGCACGGACCCGCTGACGGCCTCGTCGAGATCTGGAACGGCATGCCCTTCTTCTCGCCGCTGTGGGCGCGGTGCCCTCGCGTCGTGTTCCTGCACCATCTCCACGCCGAGATGTGGGACATGACCCTGTCGCCGGACCTCGCCCGCGTCGGCAGGTTCATCGAGTCGCGCCTCGCACCTCCTCTCTATCGCGGCACATCCATCGTGACGTTGTCGGAGTCGTCCAAGCGCGAGCTCGTGCACGACATGCACTTCGCCGCCGATCGCGTCCAGGTCGTCCACCCCGGGGTCGACGCCTCGTTCACCCCAGCGGGGAGCAAGGCCGAGCGCCCGCTCGTCCTCGCCGTCGGCCGCCTCGTGCCGGTGAAGCGGTTCCATCTCCTCGTCGACGCGCTCACGGCGCTGAAGCCGCGGGTGCCCGAGCTCGTCGCCGTCATCGTCGGGGAGGGCTACGAGCGAGAGAGGCTCGAGAGCCTCATCCGAGAGCGTGGCGCCGAGGATTGGATCTCACTGCCGGGTCGCGTCGACGACGCCGAGCTGGTCGATCTCTACCGTCGCACGTGGGTCGTCGCGAGCACCTCGGCGCGCGAGGGGTGGGGGATGACGCTGACGGAGGCGGCAGCGTGCGGCACGCCCGCGGTCGCGACCGACATCGCCGGACATCGCGACGCCGTGCGCGACGGCGAGAGCGGTCTGCTGGTCGGCCGGATCGCCGACTTCCCCGACGCGCTCGAACGCGTGCTGACCGACATCGCGACGCGCGATCGGCTCGGTGCGGGTGCGGTCGCCCGTGCCGCGCAGTGCACCTGGGACGCGACCGCGCTCGGGACTCTCGAGGCGCTCGCCGCCGACGCCCGCCGGCGCGCGTGACCAAGGCCGCGACGGGCACGACCGCAAGGGAGGCGGTGGACGCGCGGCCCGATCGGCGCCGCTGGCTCCCGGGCGCGCTGCTCCTCGCGCTCGTCGCGTACGTCCCGTTCCTCCTCTCGGCGCCGGGGCGAGTCAGCGCCGACACGAAGCAGTACCTGTACCTCGATCCGGGCCGGCTGCTCGCGGACGCGCCCTACCTCTGGGACTCCGGCTACGGCGCGGGCACGCTGACGCACCAGAACATCGGCTACCTGTTCCCGATGGGGCCGTTCTTCTGGCTCTTCGACACGCTCGGCATCCCCGACTGGGTGGCCCAGCGTCTCTGGCTCGGCTCGATCGTGTTCGCGGCCGGCGCGGGCGTCCTCTTCCTGCTTCGCACCCTGCGCTGGCAGAGCCGCTGGACCGCACTCGCCGCCGCGTTCGTGTACATGCTCACGCCGTACCAGCTCGCGTACACGGGCCGGATCTCGGCGATCCTCCTGCCCTGGGCCGGATTGCCGTGGATGATCGCGCTGACGGCGCGCGCGCTCCGGCGGGGTGGCTGGCGCGATCCCGCGTTGTTCGCGCTCCTCACGCTCACCGTCGGGAGCACGAACGCGACATCGCTGCTGCTCGTCGGCCTCGCCCCGGTGCTGTGGCTGGTGTTCGCGGTCGTCAACGGGGAGTCCGACGTCCGGCGCGCCCTCGGCGTCGCGGCACGGATCGGCGTGCTCTGCTTCGTCACCTCGCTGTGGTGGATCGCCGGTCTCGTGCTCCAGGGCGGCTACGGCATCAACTACCTCGACGTCAGCGAGACCGTCCGAACCGTCGCGGAGGGCTCCTCGCCGACCGAGGTGCTGCGCGGCCTCGGCAACTGGTTCTTCTACGGCGGCGACGCGGTCGGGCCGTGGATCCCGCAGGCCGTCGACTTCACCCAGAAGGCCTGGTTGCTCGGAGCGAGCTTCCTGCTGCCGCTGCTCGCCCTCGGCGCCGCGGCCGTCACGCGCTGGCGCCATCGCGCGTACTTCGTCGTGCTGCTCGTGATCGGGACGGTCGCGGCGGTCGGCGCGTTCCCCTACGACCACCCGTCGCCGTTGGGCGCGCTCTTCAAGTCGTGGGCGACGGGATCCACGGCCGGGCTCGCGATGCGCAGCACGCCTCGCGCCGTCCCCCTCGTCGCGCTCGCCGTCGCGGTGCTGCTGGCCGCGGGGCTCGACGCCCTCGCCGCCCGCTGGGCCCGGCGTTGGCGCACGGTCGCGGCCGTGGGGGTCGTCGGACTGACGCTCTTGGTGCTCGTCCCCGTGTGGCGCGACGGCTACATCGCCGAACGCAACAGCCGCGGCGACGTCCCGCGGTACTGGCAGGACGCGATCGCCGCGCTCGACCGTGAGTCGTCGAGCACGCGCGTCCTGGAGATCCCGGGGTCGCCGGGCGCTGCGTACCGGTGGGGCACCACGTCGGACCCGATCACGCCGGGCCTCCTGGACCGGCCCTGGGTCGCGCGCGAGCTGATCCCGTACTTCGGGTCACCCGCCGCCGCGAACCTGGCGATCGCCCTCGATCACCGCATGCAGGAGGGGACGTTCGAGCCCGACTCGCTCGCGCCGATCGCGCGGTTGCTCAGCAGCGGCACGGTCCTGCTGCGATCCGACCTCGAGTGGGAGCGCTCCGACACGCCACGGCCACGCCTGCTCTGGGCCGCGCTGACCGATCCGCGCGCACCCGGGCTCGAAGCGCCCCGCGGCTACGGGCCGGGAGCGCCGAACCCGGCGACGAGGTTCCCGGTCCTCGACGAGCTCGAGCTCGCGACGCCACGCGACGCATCCTGGCCGCCCGAGGTCGCGCTCTTCGGGGTGACCGACGTGCCGTCGATCTTGCACACCGCGACGACCCGGCAGCCGGTGCTCGTCGCGGGCGACGGCGAGGGGCTGGTCGACCTCGCGGCCGCGGGGCTCATCGACGGCACCGAGGTCGTCCTCTACTCCGCGTCGTTCGCCGACGACCCCACCGGCCTCCGACAGGCACTCGACGACAACGCCGACCTCGTCGTCTCCGACACGAACCGGCGTCGGGCGCGCCGCTGGGGCGCGATCCGTGACGTCACCGGGCGCACGGAACGGGCGGGGGAGTCGCCGATCGAGGAGGACCCCCGCTCCGTTGACCCGGAAGACAAGCGCCTCGACGTCTTCCCCGGCAGCGACGACCGGGATCGGACCGTGGTGGAGGAGCGCGGCGACGCGCGCGTCACCGCGACGGCATATGGCGAGCGGTCGATCTACGCGCCCGATCAACGGCCGAGCAACGCGCTCGATGGCGACCCGACGACCGCCTGGCGCGTCGGTGGTGAAGACGACCCCGCGGGCGAGCGGCTGATCATCGACGTCGATCCCGCCGGGTCCGCCGATCGGATCACGCTCGTCCAGCCGCAGGACCCGCCGGGCGACCGTTTCGTCACGAAGGTGCGATTGCACCTCGGCGGCGGCGAGTCGATCGACGTCGACCTCGACGACGCGTCACGCACGCCTGCGGGCCAGGTCGTGCGCTTCGATCCGCGCCCGATCGGCCACGTCGAGATCGAGGTGCTCGACACGAGCACGGGCGAGCTCGCGAGCTACGGCGGTGTCAACGGGGTCGGCTTCAGCGAGGTCGAGATCGGTGACGACGTCGTGCCGCACGCGCGCGACATCGTCCGCATGCCCACGCGGCTGCTCCGCGCCGCCGGTGACGCGTCGATCGACCACACGCTCGTACTCCTGATGTCGCGCCTCGGGTACGAGCCCGCCTCGACGCGACGTCACGCCGAGGAGCCGACGATGGTGCGCCGGTTCGAGCTGCCAACGGCGCGATCGTTCTCCCTCGCGGGACAGGCGCGCCTCGACCCGAACGCGGACGACGCCACGCTCGACGACGTGCTCGGGACGACCGCATCCGGTGCGGTGTTCGAGGCATCCGGCCACCTGCGCGGCGACGCGGGCGCCCGCGCGTCGCGTGCGTTCGACGGCGACGCCGACACGGCCTGGACGGCGCCCGCCGGTGACCAGACCGGCCAGTG
This sequence comes from uncultured Bifidobacteriaceae bacterium, assembly GCA_964532485.1. Lineage (GTDB taxonomy): Bacteria > Actinomycetota > Acidimicrobiia > IMCC26256 > PALSA-555 > DATBSK01. Next base: position 40,696 of record CAZHKE010000008.1, on the reverse strand, counting down.
GGTCGGCGTACGGCTGAGCGCGCCCGTCACCGTGTCGGGGCTCGACCTGCGCGTCGTCGCCGACGGCCGGCACTCGGTCCCGACGCGGCTGCGACTCGACGTCGACGGGCAGCCGGCCCGCACGATCGACGTCCCACCGATCGCGAACCCCGGTCCCGAGAGCCCGGTGGCGACCGTGCCGGTCTCGTTCGAGCCCGTCACCGGGAGCAGCTTCCGCGTGCAGGTCGACGAGGTCGGTCCGGTCACGACGCGAGACGCGCGCACGGGTCGCGACCGGGTGCTGCCCGTCGCGATCGCCTCGGTCGGGATGGCCGGCGTCCCGACGCCGGCGGACCCGGCGACGCTGCCCGACCGATGCGAGCAGATGGTCTCGATCGACGACAGGCCCGCCGGCGTGCGAGTCAGCGGCGACGTCGCCGCCGCGGAGGCGGGAAGGACGCTCGCGGTCGAGGCCTGCGATCCGGCGACGATGGACCTCACCGCTGGGAGCCACGTGGTGCGGACGCAGTCGGGGGCGGTGAGCGGGGTCGACCTCGATCGGCTCGTCCTCGGCTCCGAGGTCGGCGGCGGCCCGCTCGCGCCCGGGCTCCTCGGGCCGGAAGACCGGGCATCGGGCGCGCGTGCACGCGTCGACGACGAGGGGCCGACGCGCGTCGACGCGAAGCTCTCGACGACCGGCCGCCCGTTCTGGCTGGTGCTGGGGCAGAGCGAGAACAAGGGGTGGGAGCTCGACGTCGACGGTGCCGCGAGGGTCGGTGACCGCACGCTCGTGAACGGCTACGCGAACGGCTGGCGGATCACGCCGCGGGGCGCGGGCGAGCTGACGATCCGGCTGCGCTGGACACCCCAGGGCCTGGTCTGGTGGGCGATCGGCATCTCGGTGCTCGCGGTGCTGGTGTGCCTCGTCCTCGCGCTGCGCCGCCGGCCCGTGCTCGTCACCGCTTATGCGCACGCGCCCAGCCCGGATGTCGAGACCCCTGCACTCCGGTCGCCCCTGTCGTCGCGCGGCGCTGCACCGTCCGTCGGCGTGACGGTCGCGGCGGTGATCAGCGTCGGGCTCGTCGCCGGCATCGCATCCCGCCCGTGGGTCGGCGTCGTCGTCGGGCTCGCGGCCGCGGCCGCGCTGCGGTGGCCGCGTGGCCGGATCGTGCTCACGATCGGCAGCGTCGCGGCGTTCGCGCTCGCCGCCGGCTACGTCGTCGTGCAGCAGGCTCGCAACGGCTACCCGACGATCGCGAGCTGGCCGTCTCGGTTCGAGGACGTCGGCGATCTCGCCTGGCTGGCCGTCTGGCTGCTCGGAGCCGACGTGGTCGTGCAGTGGATCCGGCGGCGACGGCGATCGGTAGCCTCCGACGATGCCTGACGACCCGAAATCGTTCTTCCTCGGCGCCGAGATCGCCGAGTACGTCGTCGATCACGGCACGCCGCCCGACGACGTGCAGCGCTGGCTGATCGAGGAGACGAGGTCGCGGGTCTCCGACCTCGCGATGATGCAGATCTCTCCCGAGCAGGGCGCGTTCATGCAGCTCCTGGTGCGAGCGATCGGGGCGAGGCGCGCGGTCGAGGTCGGCACGTTCACCGGCTACTCGGCGCTCTCCATCGCGCGCGGCCTCGTCGACGGCGGCCGGCTGCTGTGCTGCGACGTGAGCGAGGAGTGGACGTCGCTCGGGCGTGAGGCGTGGAAGCGTGCCGGCGTCGACGATCGGATCGACCTCGTCATCGCGCCCGCGATCGAGACGCTGCGCGCGCTGCCGACGGACGAGCCCATCGACTTCGTGTTCATCGACGCCGACAAGCCGAGCTACGCCGACTACTTCGAGGAGCTGCTGCCGCGGGTGCGCGCCGACGGGCTGCTGCTGATCGACAACACGCTGTGGGGCGGTGCCGTGATCGACGAGTCGGCGCAGGACGAGAACACGCTGGCGATCCGTGCGTTCAATGACCTGGTCGCCCGCGACGACCGCGTCGAGTCGGCGATCCTCCCGCTCGGCGACGGCGTCACGGTCCTCCGCAAGCGCTGACCGCTCTCTCTGGATGCGTCCGTCACCCGCGCATACAGGGGTGAGAGACGCATCACGGAGAGAGCAGGATCCTCCCGGGTTCGGGGACGCCGCCGCGGATGCCGGTGGGGAAGCGGTCGCACGGGGTGTAGCGCTCGACGAGGTTGGTGAGCACGAGCGCTCCGTCCTCCTCCTCGACCTGCCAGCGAGACGCGTCGTACGTGAGCGCGTCGTCACCCGGCACCGCGACGGCGCTCGTCGGGCCGAGCCTCAGGTAGCGCCCGGTCGGGAGCGCCGCGTCCGAGAGCCGCGCGTACGCGACCTCGTCCGCCGCCACGACGGCCGCGACGCTGCCGAACACGTCTGCGAGGTCTCGCGCGAGGTCGTCGAGCCCGGTGACGATCTCCGCGTCGACGCCGATCACGACCTTCGCCTCGAGCTGTCGGATCAGCGACGCGGTGCGGAAGGCGTCGAAGCGGGTCGCGTCGGCTGACGAGTAGAGCGCGCCGACGCGTCCTGCGCCGGCCTCGAGTGGCACCGCGTGGATGGCCTGCGACAGCAGCGCGACCACGAGCACGAGGTCGTCGTCGCCGAGTCCGAGCGCTCGGTAGTGCTGCTCGACGATGTCGGTCTCGTCGACGACGTCGGCCTCGCTGACGGGCCACGGCACGATCTCATGGCCGACGACGACACGCCCCACGCCCCACACCTCGGGTGGCGCCTCGAACTCCCTCGCAAAGGTCACGCTTCAATCCTCATGCCTTCGTCACCCGCGGGATCTTGTGCGGCGGACCCTGCCGAAGGAGGATGTCGCGCTCGACGAGATCGATCTCGGGCCGCACCCCGACGGCCTCCTCGACGGCGTCCTCGACGCGGCCCCGCAGCGCGGGCAGACCGCCCCGCCCCTCCGAGGAGTACCCGACGCGCAGGCGGAGCGTGTCGACCTCGCGCGCGGGACGGATCAGCTGGAACAGTCCGTTCGTCTCGTCGATGCTCTCGACCGCTCCCCACACGTCGCCGGGCAACACCGACACCCCGTCGACGACCAGCTCGTCGCCCTTGCGGCCCAGCGGCCACACACGACCGTGCGTGCGCCCGCATCTGCACTCCTCGCGCGAGACGCGCACCAGGTCGTCGGAGCGGTACCGGAGCAGGGGCGCGATCTTGTCGACGAGCGTCGTCGAGACGAGCTCGCCGCGCTCACTCGCGGCGACCGGCTTCGTTCCCTCGGGGTCGAGGCACTCGATGTATGCGCAGTCCTCCCACATGTGGCAGCCGTCGTGCTCCTGGCACTCGGTGGCGGCGCCCACGTCGCCGAGGCTCGTCTGGATGAACAGCTCGAGCCCCCACTCCTCGACGCGCTGACGCGCGCGCGGCCCGAGCGGCTCGCCCGCGAAGATGACGCCCTTGTACGACGAGCACACGTCGTCGAGGTCGACGCCGAGGCGCGAGGCTGCCTCCTCGATCATCATGATCAGCGGTCCCGAGAGCGTGTACCACCCGGTCGGGCGCAGCTCGCGGCTGAAGCGGAAGAGCTGCTCGACGTCACCGGGCTGGTGGTCGACGAAGACCGGCGTCGCGCCGATGCCGCGGATCGTGTCGTGGATGCCCGGCCCGCGGAACGTGAACAGGCAGTGCAGGAAGTGGTCACCGGGGCGAGCGCCGAGCTCCCAGAACTCGCGCACCAGCATGCTGGGGCCGCGCCCGGCGTACGGCGCCGGCGTCGGGTCACCGGTCGTGCCCGACGTCGAGAAGATCGCGGAGAAGATGCCCTTCATCGACGGGTCGGCCGGGTCGAGGCACAGCAGGCCGCCGTACGGGTCGCCGTGCCGGTCGCGGTACGAGCGGATCGCGTCCTTGTCGATGAACGGTGCCTTCTCGTGGTAGTCGTCCATCGACTGGATGTCGGACGGCTTCACGCCGGCTGCGTCCCAGGTCTCCCGGATCAGCCCCGACCGCTCGTACGACCACGGCACGAGATCGCCGAGCAGCTTCTCCTCGCGCAGCGCGTCGATCTCGGCGCGGGGCATCGCCTCGATCTCGGGGGAGAAGTGGCGCCGGGTCGGGTCGAGCGTCATCGTGCCCCGCGGGCATCGGCGTCAGCGGGCATGGCGGGTCAGGGTATATGCGGGCATGATCTGCCCGCCGGGACAGGTGAGGGTGGCTCGGCGCTGCGAGGTCTCCCCGACTCGGATGGTGAGAGGAGCGTGCGATGGGCATGATCGACAACGCCGACTCGATGAAGCAGAAGGCGCAGGAGAAGGTCCCCGAGCCGGTCGTGGCCGTGGGGGTCGTGCAGCCCGCCGGTACCTGGGGCTCGGCCGGCGTGATGCAGGTCAGCGGGCTCGCCGGGACGCTCATGAAGAAGGCGGCCAACAAGAAGGCCGGCGGCTTGAACACCAGCGGCGCCGTGTTCAAGACGAATCGGCAGACGTTGCTGGCGCTGACCGCCGACAAGCTCTATGCGTTCGAGACGAAGGCTGGCTGGGGTGGTCTGAAGATCCTCAGTGAGCTCGCGGGGTGGAACCGCAAGGATCTCGCGGTCGGCACGTCCGACGGCAAGCTGTCGACGCAGATCGTCATCGAGCACAAGGTCACGGGCGACCGCTACGAGCTCGAAGCGACGACCGCCATGTCGCGCGGGTTCAACGACGCGCTGCTCGAGGAGATAGTGCGCCCGGTCGCCTGACGAACCCACGGCGCCTGGCGGACGAAGAGCCGCTCAGCCGGCTGGGCCCGAGCCAGTCGTTGCCTCGACCGGTGCATCGTCGTCGCCGTGCGTCGCGAGCTGACCCGACATCCGGTCGACGAACGATCCGCCGCCGCCGAGCGCGGCACGCGCGGCCTGGGTCACCTCGGCGCGGCGTCGCCAGGCCGCCCGGAGCATCCGCGGGCGCAACAGGCGGTGCACGGGCAGGTACCCGAGCTCGTACACGGTGAGCAGTCCCCAGAAGGCGAGGTCGTCGCCGGTGCGCCCCGGGCTGATCACGGTGTGGAAGCGCATGGAGATCTGCACGTAGTGGACGATCGAGCTCGCGATCGCGTCGGCGAGCACGCCACGGTCGATCTCGATGATGTTTGCCCGGTCCGCGGGTGGCTGGTCGGCCTCGTAGACGCGCTTCTTGCGCACATCGACGACCCAGCACGGTGACTCCGACTCGTGCCAGAGCGTGAACACGATCGGGCGCTTGACGGCGAGGCGGCCCGAGAGTGGCGGGAGTGCCTTGACGAACCTGACGAAGAACGCCTCGAACTCGGCGAACGTGAGCGTCCGCTCGGACTCTTCGTGACGCGAGCGCGCGATCGCAGGCTGCGCGATGTCGGCGAGCTCGGCGAGGTGTGCGTCACGATCGGCGTACCAGTCGAAGTCGGCCCGCGTGAAGCCGGTCTCGCTGTCCCAGGAGTCGCCCGGCGCCATCGTGACGACGTCGGTCGGCGAGTCGGGTCGGCGAGTCGAGTACGCGGCCTGCACCTCGGGGGGCGTCACGAGGAAGTCGTTGCACCGCGCTGATTCGGGATGCAGGAACCCGACCATGCTGGCGAACGGCACGGCGAGGCGCGGCTCGATCTCGTCGATCGCCTCGCAGAAGTCGTCGATGAACGTCTCGCGCGTGATCCGCCCGAGGTCGGCCGGGTCCTCGGCCTCGTAGCAGTTCGGGTAGCCCTGCGCGAAGGAGTGGCTCTTCAGTGCCACCGCGGGCCGGCCGAACCGGTCGACGATCTTGCGCAGCGGTCGGCCGCGGATCTTGCAGTCGTTGAGGTCCCAGATCACGGTGTCGCCGTCGGCGATGATCAACGCGGTGTCGTCGAAGCCGTACTGGTACGACGCCACGCGCACGCCGTCGCCGAGCTCGTGGATCGTGCCGTGGGGCAGCTCGGTCACGTCGTCGAAGCCGAGCCGACGGAACTCGCCGTCCATGAAGTCGACGCCGAACCGCGGCACGAGCACCTTCGTGCGGCGGTCGAGGCGGCGGATGCTCGGGTAGTGGAAGTGGTCGAAGTGGTCGTGCGTGACGTAGAGGAAGTCGGGTGTGAGCCACGCCGGGTCGGTGTCGTCGTTCGGGGGAAAGTGCCACCACGAGCGCCAGTAACACGACCCGGCGAACCAGGGATCGACGAGCAGCGTCGGTCCGCTCGTCTCCACGAACAGTGTGCTGTGGCCGATCACCGTGAACCGCACGCGCGGAATCTAACGCTCAGAACTTCCCGGTTCGTCCGTATCGGTAGTAGCCCTGGAACTGCCTGCCGACGTCTTCGGGCAACGGCACGACCTCGCCGAGCGCCCGTGCACCCCACACGATCTCAGCGGTCCGCTCGACGAGGGACGCGATGTGCAGCACGTCCTTCGGCGTGCGCCCGACGGCGAAGAGCCCATGGTTCGCCATGAGCACGCACGCGCGGTCCTCGACCCGCTTGGCGACCTCCTCGGCGAGCTCGTCGGTGCCGGTGGTCTTGTAGTCGGCGACCTCGACGTCGCCGCCCACGAACACGTCGAACTCCTCGATCACCGCCGGGATCGGCTCGCGCACGAGGGCGAACATCGTGGCGTGCTTCGCGTGGCAGTGCATCGTCGCGTGGATCTCGGGATTCCGCCGCAGCGCGGAGAGATGGAGCGCCTTCTCGGTCGTGGGCCCGCGCTCGCCTTCGAGCACGCTGCCGTCGAGGTCGCAGACCACGAGGTCGTCGAGCGTCATCTCGAGGTAGTCGATCGACGACGGTGTCAGCACCGCGTTGCCGTCGGGAAGGCGCGCGCCGATGTTGCCTGCCGTGCCCTCGACGAGCCCGGAGCGCAGCATCTCCTGCGCCGTCCAGAGCACCTGCTCCTTCGTCTCGCCCGCGGTGAGTGTCGGCTCGTCACGACTGGTCGACTCGCTGTGGCGGCGGGTACCGCCGCCGCGGTCGCTCGTCTCCTCACGACTGGTCGACTCGTTGTGGCGGCGGGTACCGCCGCCGCGCTCGCTCGTCTCCTCACGACTGGTCGGCTCGCTGCGCGGCTGGTCAGCCATCGAGGACCTCCGGGTTCACGATGTTGTCGGGGTGTCCGCCGTCGAGCAGCATCCTCAGGCCGTCGGCGATGAGCCGGGAGTGGTTCGCTTCGGTGTCGTAGGTGGCGCCGCCGATGTGCGGCGTGAGCACGACGTTGCTCATCTGGATCAAGGGGTGGTCGACGGGCAGGTGCTCGCCCACGAAGTGGTCGAGCCCTGCGCCGGCGAGCTTGCCTGCTCGGAGCGCGGCGACGAGCGCGTCGGTGTCGTGCAGCTGCGCACGAGCCGAGTTGACGAAGATCGCGCCGTCCTTCATGCGTGCGAACTGCTCGGCGCCGATGAGCCCCTCCGTCTCGGGCGTGACCGCGGCGTGCAGGGAGACGACGTCCGACTCGGCGAGCAGGTCGTCGAGCGAGTGCTTCGCCTCGTCGGCGTACGGGTCGCACGCGATGACGCGCATCCCGAGGCCTTCGAGGCGCCATCTGACCGCCCGGCCGACGGCACCCAGGCCGACGAGGCCTGCCGTTCGGCCGGCGAGCTGCCACGCGCGGTAGCGCTGATAGGGGATCGTGCCGTCGCGGTAGACGTCGGCGGCCCGGACGTCCGCGTCGGCGGGGACGACGCCGCGGTTCGTCGCGAACAGCAACGCGACGGTGATCTCGGCGACGGCATCGGCATTGCGCCCGGGAGCGCGCAGCACCGGGATGCCGTTGGCCGTCGCCTTGGCCACGTCGATGTTGTTGGGGTCGCCTCGGCACGAGCCGATCGCGACGAGCGGGAGGCCGTAGACCGGGTCGGTCACGAAGTCGGACTCGACGATCAAGATGTCGGCCTCGACCTCCTGGATCATCGCGGCGAGCTTCTCGCCGTCGAGGAGCCGGAGCGGCGTGTGGTCGATCCACGGGTCGAGGACGACGTCGGCGAGGCTGCGCAGCGTGTCGAGCCCCTCGCCGCGGAACGGCGCCGTCACCAGTGCGCGGTGTGCAGTGTTCATGGGGGGTGGAACCTATCTTCCCGGTGCCTCACGCCTGCTCGACGAGGTCGGCGCGGTAGTCCGGGTGCGCGGTGAGCCACTCCGACGCGCGCCGCATGCTGTCCTCGTTCTGCTTGTTGATGAACCCGTAGATGCGGCCCTCGAACCACTTGTACGGCGCCTTCGTGAGGTTGTAGCGCTCTTCGAAGGAGAAGCGGGTCTGGTTGGGCCCGAGAGGCTCGAGGCGCACCGAACCGGTCTGGTCGTCGCCTGGAGTGCGCGAGATCATCGTGAACGTGTAGCCGCGCTCGGGCGTGACATCGTGCACGAGCTCGAGCGCCGATCCTTCACGTCCGAGCGGCATCTTGTAGATGACGCGTCGCAGACGGCCGTTGTGGTCCTCGTCGCCGGGCCACAGCACGTCGACGCGCTTGACCATGGGCGCGTAGTCGGTCCAGCGGTCGTAGTCCTGGAAGAGGGCCCAGATTCGTGCCGCCGAGTGGGGCATGTCCATCGCGAAGCGGTGCTCTCGCAACGTTGCTCCCCCAAGAGCCGGGCACCGGAACCTGACTATGGTGTCAGGTTCGACGCCCCAGGGGGCCCCCAAGAAGGTTTGGGGCAGTCGTCGGAGAAGACCGGGGGACACGCACTCGATGCCGATCCACTTCGAGCAGGACTCCGAGCACGTCGTCCTGATCACCATCGACCGTCCCGAGGCGCGCAACGCCGCCGACATGGAGCACTTCAAGGCGCTCCGCGAGGCCTGGGAGCGCTTCGGCGCCGACGACCAGGCGTGGGTGGCGATCATCACCGGTGTCGACAAGGGCTTCTTCGCCGGGGCGGACCTGAAGACCTACATCCCCGAGATCACGAAGTTCCAGCAGCGCATCGCCGAAGAGGGGCTCGAGGAGATCGACGGCTACCGCCTCGACGACGGCACGAAGGCGGTGCTGCGCAACGTCCCGCTCCACAAGCCGATCGTCGCCGCGGTCAACGGCTTCTGCACCGCCGGTGGCATGGAGATGCTGGGCGGTTGCGACATCCGCGTCGCGTGCCCCGAGGCGAGGTTCGCGGTCATGGAGCCCAAGCGGGGGCTCTTCGCCGGGGGCGGCACGACGGTGCGCCTGCCGCGCCAGATCCCGTGGCCGCTGGCGATGGAGTTCCTGCTCTGTGCCGACTTGATCCCCGCCGAACGGGCGTACGAGATGGGCCTGCTCAACGGGGTCGTGCCGCGCGAGCAGCTCCTCGACAAGGCTCGCGAGTTCGCCGACCGCATGATCGCCAACGCGCCGCTCGCGGTGCAGGCGACGAAGCAGAGCGCGTTGCAGGGGCTCTACCACGACGAGCACGAGATCAAGCAGGTGCGCAAGGCAGTGCGTGCGCTGCAGCAGGTCCTCGCGACCGTCGACGGCAGCGACCCGGCGAGTGCCAAGTCGGCGATCGCCGCGGCAGCCGAGGTGCTCGAAGGCCTGGGCAAGGGCCTGCGGACGGCGTTCGAGGTGGAGAGCAAGATCTCGAGTGCGATCTTCCAGACCGAGGACGCCAAGGAAGGACCCAAGGCGTTCGCCGAGAAGCGCCCGCCCAGGTGGCAGGCAAAGTGAGCCCGCGCCGATGAGCGAGCCGGAGTAGTGCCAGTCGATCCCCGCACGCCGTGCATCATCGGTGTCGGCCATCACACGTGGCACCCCGACGACGTCGGCGACGAGGGTGCGCCCGAGCCGCTCGAGATGTGGGAGCACGTGGCGCGAGCGGCGGCGGGTGACAGCAGCGTCGGCGCCAAGGTCCTGGAGGATCTCGATGCCCTCGACGTCGTGTTCTGCCAGACATGGCAGTACGACGACCCGCCACAGCGACTCGCCGACCGCATCGGCGCTTCCCCCTGGCGCGGCTGCTACTCCGGCATCGGCGGCACGACGCCACAGGTGCTGGTGCAGGACTCGGCCGCGCGCATCCTCTCCGGTGAGAGCGACCTCGCGATGGTCATCGGTGCCGAGGCGCTTGCGACGCAGCGCGCGTACAAGAAGCGCGGGGAGCGCGCGACGTACTCGTACAAGCCCGACCAGAAGCGCCCGTACCCGTGGGAGGCACCGTTCCACCCGGCAGAGCTGTCGCACGAGCTGATGCAAGCGTGGCTCACGTTCGCCGTCTTCGACAACGCGCGGCGGGCGCATCTGGGTGTCCCGCTGCCCGAGTACCGGATCCGCCTCGGCCGGCTCCTCGCGCCGATGACGAAGATCGCCGCGCACAACCCCGACGCATGGTTCCGAGTAGAACGAAACCCCGACATGGTGATCGAGCCGCGGCCCGACAACCGCATGGTCGGCTATCCGTACACCAAGTACATGGTGTCGATCATGGACGTCGACATGGCCGCGGCAGTCGTGATCGCGAGCCACGGGCGCGCCGACGCGCTCGGCGTCCCCGATGAGCACCGCGTGTACCTGCGCGGTTGGTGCTACGCGACGGATCCGACCTACGTGGGTGAGCACCGCGACCTCTGGCGTTCTCCCGCGATGGCCGCGGCGAGCGCCGAGGCACTGCGTGGTGGCGGGGTGGGCGTCGACGACGTCGCACATCTCGACCTGTACAGCTGCTTCGGCAGCTCGGTGAACTTCGCGAAAGACGCGCTCGGCATCGACGACGACGATCCGCGGCCACTCACCGTCACGGGCGGGCTGCCGTACCACGGAGGCGCGGGCAGCAACTACATGACCCACTCGATCGCGACGATGGCCGGTGTGCTGCGCGACGATCCGGGGTCGTACGGGCTCGTGAGCGGTGTCGGCATGCACATGACGAAGCACGTCTACGGCCTGTACAGCACCGAGCCCGGTGAGGTCGCGCCCCCGGCCCAGGCCGAGGTGCAGGCCAGGCTCGACGCAGACGCGCCGGTCGCGCTCGTCGAGCGTCACGAGGGCGACGCCACCGTCGCGGCGTACTCCGTGGTGCACGGGCGCGACGGAGAACCCGAGTGGGGCGTGCTGGTGTGCGACGTCCCGGGCGGGCGTGCGTACGCGCGCCTGAGCGACGATCATGAGCTGTTCGAGGCCGAGGCGCAGGAGCTGGTCGGCAGGACCGTCCGGCTGACGCCGACCGAGATCGACCTCCCGACCGGTGACCGGGGCGTCCGTCATGACGCCGTCGTCGTCGGCTGATACACGAGCGACCGACAAGCAGGAGACGACCAGATGGCGTGGGACTTCTCGACCGAGCCCGAGTTCCAGGAGCAGCTCGATTGGATCGACGAGTTCGTCCGAGAGGAGTGCGAGCCGCTCGACCTCGCGTTCAGCTCGCACATCGTCTACGACCGCTCGCACCCGGTGCACGAGCAGGTGATCCGCCCGCTGCAGCAGCAGGTGAAGGACCGCGGCCTCTGGGCGTGCCACCTCGGTCCTGACCTCGGCGGGCTCGGATACGGCCAGCTGAAGCTGGCGCTCATGAACGAGATCCTCGGCCGCTCGAACTTCGCGCCGATGGTGTTCGGCTGCCAGGCGCCCGACTCCGGCAACGCCGAGATCCTCGCCCACTACGGCACCGACGCGCAGAAGGAGCGGTACCTCCAGCCGCTGCTCGACGGCGACATCGTCTCGTGCTACTCGATGACCGAGCCGCAGGCAGGGTCGGACCCGCAGGAGTTCAAGTGCCGGGCGTGGCGCGACGGTGACCAGTATGTGATCGACGGGGAGAAGTGGTTCTCGTCCAACCTGCGCTATGCGGCGTTCGCGATCGTGATGGCGGTCACCGACCCGGACGTGCCGGTGTACCAGGGCACGTCGATGTTCCTCGTGCCGACCGACACGCCCGGCATCGAGATCATCCGCAACGTCGGCCTCGCCGGTGAGGCGCCGGGCGAGGGCTCGCACGCGTACGTCCGCTACGACAACGTCCGCGTCCCGGCCGACAACCTGCTCGGCGGTGAAGGGCAAGCGTTCGCCATCGCGCAGACCCGGCTCGGCGGTGGCCGCATCCATCACGCCATGCGAACGATCGCCGCGTGCAAGAAGGCGTTCGACATGATGTGCGAGCGCGTGCTGAGCCGTCACACCCAGGGCGAGGTGCTGGCGAAGAAGCAGATGGTGCAGGAGAAGATCGCCGACTGCTACATCCAGCTCGAGTCGTTCCGGCTGCTCGTCATGCAGGCGGCGTGGAAGATCGACCAGGTCGGCGGCGCGAAGGCCCGCCGCGAGATCGCCGTCGTGAAGGTGCTGACACCGAAGGTGCTGCACGACATCGTGTATGCGGCGCTGCACCTCCACGGTTCACTCGGGACATCGAACGAGATGCCGCTCATTGGCATGTACTCGATGGCGCCGGTGATGGGGATCGCCGACGGGCCGACTGAGGTGCACAAGGTGACCATCGCCCGCTCGGTGCTCAAGGAGCACTCGCCGTCCGAGGGCCTGTTCCCGAGCGCGCATCTTCCGCCGCGTCAGGAGGCGGCCCGCAAGAAGTTCGCGAACCTGCTCGAGCACGAAGTCGCACAGCACTGACAACGAGGACGACTCGATGACCATCGGCAACGCAGAGACCGGCAAGCAGCTGTGGGAGGACGTCGACGAGACCGCGCGCACCGCCGGGCTCGTCGATCCCGACGCGCTCGCGCGCTGGATGGACGAGCGCGACCTGCCGGGCAAGGGAGAGCCGGTCGAGACGACGTTCATCAGCGGCGGCTCGTCGAACGAGATCTTCGAGATCAAGCGGGGCGACGCGGTCATGGCGCTGCGACGCCCGCCGCGCAAGGTCCCCGAGGGGCGCAACAAGACGATGATGCGCGAGTTCCGTGTGCTGGAGGCTCTGAACGGAACCGACGTCCCGCACCCGGAGGCGATCGCCGGGTGCGACAACCCCTCGGTGATCGGCGCGTCCTTCTACCTGATGGGCCACATCGACGGCTGGTCGCCCATGGGCATGGGCGACATGTGGCCGGCACCGTTCGACGAGGACCTGGACGCACGCAAGGGCCTCGGCTTGCAGCTCGTCGACGGCATCGCGCGCCTCTCGCGCGTCGACTGGCGCGCGAAGGGACTCGAGGGGTTCGGGAAGCCCGACGGGTTCCTCGAGCGACAGGCCGACCGCTGGGAGTCGCACTACGAGAAGATGAAGGTTCGCGACCTCGACGGCGTCGATGTCGTCGCGCAGTGGCTGCGCGACAACAAGCCGAGCCGATACGAGCCGGGCATCATCCACGGCGACTACCAGTTCGCGAACGTCATGTTCGCTCACGGCGCACCGGCGAAGCTGGCCGCGATCGTCGACTGGGAGATGACGACGATCGGCGACCCGCTGCTCGATCTCGGGTGGGTGATCCAGGGATGGCCGACCGAGGGTGAGGACCCGTCGAGCGCGGGCTACGTCCCGATGGAGGGGATGCCGACGCGCACCGAGCTGCTCGAGCACTACACCGACGTCAGCGGGCGACCGACCGACGAGATCGTGTACTACGAGATCCTCGCCGGCTTCAAGCTCGCGATCGTGCTCGAGGGGCAGTACTCGCGCCTGAAGCACGGGCAGCTCGACAACCCGAAGATCGAGGCGTTCGGCGCGATCGTGCCCGGCCTGCTCTCCAAGGCGGCCGAGCTCGCCAAGACCGCCACCCTCTGATCTCGGGAAGTCCCGACGACCACGAGCCCGGCATCCTCGCGGCCTAGCGTGGGCGGGTCATGACGGCGTCCACGGCGGCTCCCGCGCGCGACGAAGCAGCCGAGGCGCCGGCCGATCGCCGAGTCGCGCTCGACGTCGTCCTCGTCGGGCTCGTGGTCGTCGTCGGCGTCATCCTGCGGTTCGTCACGACCGCTGACCTGTGGTTCGACGAGGCGCTGTCGGTCAACATCGCCAAGCTCCCGATCTCGGAGCTCGGCGAAGCGCTGCGTCACGACGGCGCGCCGCCCCTCTACTACGCGCTGCTCCACTTCTGGATCGAGCTCTTCGGCTCGAGCGACATCGCGGTGCGCGCCTTCTCGGGGCTGATCTCGGTGGCGTCGCTGCCGCTCGCCTACTGGGCCGGGAAGCGGATCGGTGGACGCGCGGTCGCGTGGTGGACGGTGATGATCCTCGCCGCGTCTCCGTACGCGATCCGGTACGCCACCGAGTCGCGCATGTACGCGCTGGTGATGTTCCTGGTGCTCTGGGGATACCTTGCGCTCCGGCGCGCGCTCGACCGCCCCACGCTCGGCCGGTTGACGGTCGTCGCGCTCGTGACCGCCCTGCTCGTCTACACCCAGTACTGGTGCTTCTACGTCCTGGCAGTCGTGGGTGTCGCCCTGCTCGTCGCGTGGTGGAAGGGGAGCGCCGAGACGCGCCGCGCCTCGCCCCGCATCATCGCCGCGATCGCAGCCGGCGGCTTGACGCTGATCCCCTGGCTGTCGACGCTGACCTACCAGCTCGCGCACACCGGCACGCCCTGGGGCGATCCCGTGGTGCCCTGGTTCGCGTTCGCCGAGGGCACCGTGAGCTTCGCGGGCGGCGACGAGAGCGCCGAGGCGTTCGTCCTGCTGCTGCCACTGCTGGTGCTGCCGCTCCTCGCGCTCTTCGCGGCCCCGCTCGACGAGCGGCGCATCGAGCTCGACCTGCGCACCCGTCCCGCGGTGCGGTGGGAGCTCGGGGCGGCGGTGGCGATCCTGCTGTTCGGGTCGACCGTGTCGTGGATCGCGGGCAGCACGTTCGACGGCCGCTACGCATCGGTCATGTACCCACTGCTCGTGCTCGCGATCGCGTACGGCGTGACGGCGTTCGCGGACCGGCGCGTCCGAACCATGGTCCTCGTGATCACGATCCTGCTGAGCTTCGCGAGCGCGGCGCGCAACGTCACCGAGGACCGCACCCAGGCCGCGCAGGTCGCCGACATCATCAAGGCCCGTGCGCAGCCCGACGACCTCGTCGTGTACTGCCCCGACCAGCTCGGACCCGACGTCAGCCGCCTGCTCGAGGGCGAGCCGCTCCGGCACGCGACGTTCCCCGACGCCGGGCAGCCCGAGCGCGTCGACTGGGTCGACTACCAGGACCGCATCGCCCGTCAAGACCCGGTCGCGTTCGCACAGGAGATGCTCGACCGGGCCGGCGACTCGACCGTCTGGTACGTGAGCTCGGGTGGCTACAACAACGTCCAGGGAGTGTGCGAGCTGATGGCGACGGCGTTCGCGAACAGTCGTGAGCCGTCGACGCCCGTGCTCCCCGACGACGACTTCTTCGAGCTGATGGGTCTCACGGTCTTCCGGGCGTCGTGAGCAGTCCGCGTGTTCGTCGCGTCGACCTTCTCGCCCTCGCCGCGCTCGCGTACATCCCGTTCCTGCTCTCCTCGCCGGGCAAGGTGAGCGGGGACACGAAGCAGTACCTGTACCTCGACCCCGGTCGATTGCTGTCGCGCGCGGTCTACTTGTGGGACTCGCACATCGGCACCGGCACGGTCCCGCACCAGAACGTCGGCTACCTGTTCCCCCTGGGTCCCTACTACTGGGTGATGGACCAGCTCGGCGTGCCCGACTGGGTCGCGCAACGGCTGTTCCTCGGCTCGATCTCGTTCGCGGCCGCGGCAGGCGCGCTGTGGCTCTTCACGATGTTCGGTACGAAGCGGGTCGGCGCGGTCGTCGGCGCGATCGTCTACCTGCTCACGCCGTACCAGCTCGCGTTCACGGCTCGACTCTCGGTGCTCTTGCTCCCGTGGGCGGGGCTCCCGTGGCTGATCGGGTTGACGATCCGCGCCGCGCGGCGCGGTGGCTGGCGTGATCCGGCGCTGTTCGCGCTCGTCATCCTGCTCATCGGCAGCACCAACGCGTCATCGCTGGTCTTCGTGGGCATCGCCCCACTCCTGTGGCTCGTCATCACGTGCGCGCAGCGCGACCTCGAGTGGCGCCGGGCGCTCGCCGTCGCCGGGCGGGTCGCGCTGCTCAGCATCGCCGTCTCGCTGTGGTGGATGGCCGGTCTCCGGACGCAGGCCCGGTACGGGATCCCGGTGCTCGACGTCACCGAGACGCTCGAGCAGGTGGCGGACGCCTCGCGTCCGGCCGACCTCCTGCGCGGCTTCGGCAACTGGTTCCTCTCGGGCGGCGACCGGGTCGGGAGCTGGCTCGACCAGGCACCCGACTACGCCGACTCGCGGGCGCTGGCGGCGTTGACGCTCCTCGTGCCCGTCGCGGGGCTCGTCGCGGCAGCCTTCGTCCGGTGGAAGCACCGAGTCTTCCTCGGCTCACTCGTGGTCGTCGGCACGATCGTCGGTGTCGGCGCGTGGCCGTACGAGGACCCGAGCATCGTCGGCGACGTCTTCAAGTCGTTTGCCGGCAGGTCGGCAGCCGGCGCTGCCCTGCGCAACACGCCGCGCGTCGGGCCGGTCATCGTCCTGGGTCTCGCAGGGCTGATCGCAGGCGGCGTCGCCGCCCTGTCCCGGCGGCGGGCCTTCCAGCTGGGTGCCGCGGCGGTGGTCGTCGCCGTCGTGGCGCTGGCGTTCCTCCCGGTCTGGCGCCACGGGTACCTCTCGGAGCGGATCGAGCGCGCCGAGGACATTCCGCAGTACTGGCACGAGGTGGCCGACGCGCTCGACGCAGGCGACGACGGGACGCGCGCGCTCGAGCTGCCGGGTTCGCTGTTCGCCGCCTACCGGTGGGGGAACACGGTCGACCCCGTGACCCCTGGGCTCACCGATCGACCGTGGGTCGCGCGCGAGCTGATGCCGTTCGGGACGCGCGGTTCCGTCGACCTCCTCGCGGCGCTCGACCGGCGCTTCCAGCACGGGACGGTCGAGCCCGACTCGCTCGCGCCCGTGCTGCGACTGCTCGGCGTGGGTACCGTCGTGGCGCGCAACGACCTCGAGTACGAGCGCTACGACACTCCTCGGCCGCGCGACGTGTGGCGCTGGTTGACGGATCCATTGGCACCCGGGCTCCAGGAGCCCACGGCGTTCGGGTCGACCGACCCCAACTTCGCGTCGATCGTGCTGCCGCTTCGCGACGAGAGCGAGCTGCGGAGCCAGGGCTCGGCGTGGCCGCCGAACGTCGCGCTGTTCGACGTGACCGACGCTCGGCCGATCGTGTCGGCCGCGTCGGTCGAGGCGCCGCTCGTGCTCGAAGGCGACGGGGAGGGCGTCGTGGACGCCGCCGCGGCGGGGTTCGTCGGTGGCGACGGCGTCGTCCTCTACGGCGCGTCGCTCGACGACCAGGAGCTCGCCCGAGCGATCGACGACGAGGCCGAGCTCATGGTGACCGACACGAACCGTCGTCGGGCCCGTCGCTGGAACCGCCTGCGTGACGACGTGGGCCTCACGGAGCGCTCCGGGCAGCAGGCGATCGCCGAGGACGCCGACGACTTCCGCTTCGAGATCGTCGAGGATCAGTCGGACCGCGACCGGACGGTCGTCGAGCAGCGTGGGGGTCGTGTTGACGCGACGGCATACGGCGACAAGGACGCGTACCTGCCGTCCGAGCGACCCGCGCTGGCGTTCGACGGTGACGTGCGCACCGCGTGGAGGACCGCGGGTGGCCGCGAGCTCGACGGCGACCGGTTGGTGCTCGAGCTGGATGATTCCGTGCGCACCGACGGGATCACGTTCACGCAGCCTTCCGACGCGTCGCGGTTGATCACGAAGGCTCGCGTGCAGCTCGACGACCGTGTGCCGTTCGACGTCGCGCTCGACGAGTCGTCGCGCGCGCCGGAGGGGCAGCACGTGCCGGTGCCCGCGCAGCAGGTGCGCACGCTCACCATCGAGCCGCTCGAGAGTCGTGGCAGCACGCGCGCGAGCGCCGGCTTCGCCGACATCGGTCTGACCCGCGACGGTGAAGGAGAGGCGCTGGTCGACGAGGTCGTCCGGGTCCCGACGAGGCTGCTGCGGCGAGCGGGCGCGTCTGCGGGGGAGCGAGCCCTGGGATTCGTGTTCTCGCGGTCGCGCTACGACCCCGCCGAGCGCGGCGGGTTCGACGAGGAGCAGGCGCTCGTGCGCGAGTTCGAGCTCCCGAAGCCCGCGATCGGTTCGGGCGGCGCGGGCGGTGGGGGCGGCGAGCGCGGTTTCGAGGTGTCGGGCGCCGCTCGGGTCGCGGCGAACGCTCCCGACGACGTGCTCGACAGGGTGCTGGGGACGACGACACCCGGCGTCGTGTTCCGCGCGTCGGGCCACCGCGCGGGAGACGCCGGCGCGCGGGCGTCGCGCGCGTTCGACGGCGACGACGCCACCGCGTGGGACTCGCCGTTCTCGATCGACCGCGGGGAGTGGCTCGAGGCCGAGCTCGACGGTCCGACGACGGTCGAGGGCGCGACGATCCGGCTCGTCACCGACGGGCTGCGCTCGGTGCCGACGCGCGTGCGCGTCGAGGCGGATGGCGCGCCGGTCGCGACCGTCGAGCTCCCCGCGATCGCGGATACTCCGGGGGAGGGCTCCAGCCAGGAGGTGCCGTTCCGGTTCGGGCCGGTGACCGCGACGAGGCTGCGGTTCGTCGTCGAGAGCGCCCGGGTCGTCCCGTCGGTCGACGACCGCACGCTGACGCCCGTGGCCGCGCCGGTGGGGATCGCCGAGCTGGGCATGTCGGGCGTTCCGCAGGCCCCGGTGTCGGCGCCGCTGCACCAGGTGTGCCGCGACGACCTCGTCAGCGTCGACAGCACGCCGCTGCCGGTGCGGATGACGGCCGAGTCGGGGTTGGAGGCCTGCAACGGACCGGTGGCGCTGGACGCGGGATCGCACCTCGTGCGGGCTCGGACGGGGGTCGTCACGGGCATCGACGTCGACCGGCTCGTGCTCACGTCCGGTGCGAGCGGCGTGGCGACGCCGGTGGCGACGTTCGCCGAGAGCAGCCCGGCGGCGGGCGCGCGCGTGCAGGTGACCGACGAGGGCGCGACGACGTACGACCTGCGTGTGCACAGCGACGGCCAGCCGTTCTGGCTCGTTCTCGGGCAGAGCCTGAGCGACGGCTGGAAGGCCGAGCTCGACGGGAGGTCGTTGGGGGAGCCGCGCCTGGTGAACGGCTACGCGAACGGGTGGCTGATCGATCCGGGCGAGGCGGGGACGTACGACGTGACGTTGCGGTGGACGCCGCAGAACGTCGTGTGGATCGCGATGGCGCTGTCGGTGCTCGCGATCCTCGTCTGTCTCGGTGTGGTGGTCGCGACCCGCCGGGCCGTGATCCCCGTCGTGGTCGAGGATCCCGAGCTCTCGTCGCCACTCGGGTACGAGGGCGTGCCGGGCGTGCCGCCGCTGGACTGGCGCGCGGCGGGGGTGAGCGCGGCGGTGGCCGGTCTCGCGTCGGCGCTGGTGTCGCGATGGTGGATCGGCGCGCTCGTGGCCGTGGCGACGGTGGTGGCGGCGCGTGTGCGCGGCGCCCGGCTGCTGCTGACCGCCGGCGCCCCGCTCGCGCTGGTCATCGCCAAGGCCGCGGATGCCCCCGAGCTGGGCTGGCTCGCGGTGCTCCTGTTCGCCGCCGACCTCCTCATCGGTTGCGTCCGTCACCCGCGTATTCGTGGGTCAGGGACGCAGGACCGTGATCAAGCGCCCGGATGAGTCTCTTCACGAGCTGGTCCGGACGGGCTCGGAGATCGCGTGCGGTGACCTGCAGCACGCGCCATCCCGCAGCGACCAGCTCCGCTTCGCGTGCCATCCAGGCGCGCCACTCGTCGGGGCCGGCGTGGAAGCGAATGCTCTGGATCTCGATGGCCAGCCGTGCGGCGGGGTAGGCGAAATCGACGCGAGCGACGAAGTCGCCGTCTGGGTCGCGGACGACCCACTGGCGCGAGGGCGTCGGCAGCCCCGACCGATCGACCAAGCTCTCGAACTCCGTCTCCAGTGCGCTCTCCGGCACGGGCTCCAGTCGCCGACGTGCCGCTGCCCGGCGCACGATCCCGCTTCCCCGGCGTCGATTGCCCCACCGCTCGAGCTCGCGCTGCAGGCGCTCCACCGACGTGAGCTTGCGCCGGACGGCGTCGTCCAAGGCGTACAGGACGCTCTGCTCTGGAACCACCGCGCCGAGGTCGATGATCGTGCGGGTCGGAGTCGTCACCGGGATGGCATCGATCTTCGTCACCTCGTCGGAATCGAGGCGGACGCTCTCGTGCCAGATCACGTCGGGGCTCTTGCGTCGGCGATGCCGCATCGCGGTGATCTCGACCTCGCGCTCGCCGAAGTCGGGGAAGCCCCAGAGCGCGGCGGCGCTCCGATGCGAGGCAACCGCCGGTCCGGCCAGGCACGCGGCGAGGAGACGTTGCGACCACGACGTGGGCGTCTCCGCGGCGCGGTAGACGCCGTGGTCGACGGCAATCCACTGACCCCAGCGGACTCGCCCCTCGATCGCGCCGAGGGTGAGTCCTGCGGAGACGGCCTGGGCGCGGGTGAACACCCCGTGCTGGTGACGAGCGAGGGACGAGAGCCTGCCGCCCGCATGCGGTGAAGCCACGACCACACTGACGCCCGCGCTCGGTGTCGTGACGAGTCCTCCGACATGCGTCTCTCACCCCTGGATACGCGGGTGAGGGACGCAACCAGAGGGAGCTACCCGCGCGGGAGTCCGAGGACACGCTGGGCGATGATGTTCTTGTTGATCTGGGTGGTGCCGCCCGCGATGGTGTGCGACCTCGCTCCGACGCGATCGGTGCCCCAGGCGCCGCCGTCGGCTTCGGGTCCCAGCACCGCGGCCGCGACCTCGGCGATGTGCTGCTCCGTCTCGCTCCACACGAGCTTCGCGATGCTCGACTCCGGACCGAGCGCGCGCCCGTGCAGCTCGCCCGAGATCGCGCGATCTGCGACCATCTTCAGCAGCTCCGCCTCGAGGTAGACGCGCGCCAGCTGCTGGCGCAGGACCGGGTCCTCGGCCGCCACCCGCCCGTCACCCATCGGCGCCGACCGCGCCGCGTCGAGCAGGCGCGCGACCTTCCGGCGCGTCCCGAGATGCAGCTTCGCGACACCGCCACGCTCGTGCGACAGCGTCGTCATCGCGACGCGCCACCCCTCGTCGACAGGCCCGAGCAACGAGTCTGCGGGCACGCGCACCTCGTCGAAGAACACCTCGTTGAACTCGTGCGCGCCGGTGATCGTCACGAGCGGTCGCACCGTGATCCCCGGCAGCGTCATGTCGACGAGCAGGCACGAGATGCCCTTGTGCTTGGGCGCGTCGGGGTCGGTCCGCACCAGCAGCTCGCACCACGTCGCCAGGTGTCCCAGCGTCGTCCAGATCTTCTGGCCCGTGACGACCCAGCTGTCGCCGTCGAGCACGGCTCGGCACCGCAGCGACGCGAGGTCGGACCCCGCATCCGGCTCGGAGAACCCCTGACACCAGATGTCGTCGCCTCGCAGCATCGCCGGGAGGAGCGTGCGCTGCTGCTCGTGGCTGCCATAGGTCATGATCGCCGGCGCCACGTTGGGGATGCCGAGCACGTTGATCGGCCCGGGCGCCTGCGCCCGGTCCATCTCCTCGGCCCACACCACCTGCTCGAGGACGCCCGCGCCGCGCCCGCCGTACTCCTCCGGCCATCCGATCGCGGCGTAGCGGGCATCGGCCAACGCTCGGTTCCACTCCCGCCGGCGCGCCAGCTCCGGCGAGTCGGCCGACGCGCTCAACGACTCGCCGGCTCCGCGCAGGTCGCCGGGAAGCTCACGGTCGAGCCAAGCCCTGAACTCGCCGCGGAACGCCTCGGCCTCCGCGGGGTACGAGAAGTCCATCTTGTCTCGCTCGCTCTCTGCGGGCCGGGGTACCCGGCCCGCGGTCGTTCGCTCGCTCCGCGAGCTCGTCTCGCCGGCTCGGCTCGCCGCTACTCGTGAAGTCCACCCGCCGCGAGCTGAGCCTCCACCTCGCGCTGCTTCGCGAGGCTTTCGGCGTGCAGCTCCTGGGTGGTGCGGATGCGCCCGTCGACCTTCAGCTCTCCGACGACGTGGACCTCGGCGAGCGTCCGCTGGAGCTCGTCGGGCCCGTCGGCGGTCGGTACGAACCATCCGGTCGGGCACATCGTCAGCACCTCGACGAACGAGAACCCCTCGCCGGCCGCCTGCGTCTCGAACGCGCGACGGCACATTCGCTTCGTGCGCGCCACGCCGCCCGCGTTGTGGACGGATCCGCGGGCGACGTACGCCGCGCCCTCCAGCCGGGAGATCAGGTCGCCGATCAGGATCGGGTACCCGTGCTCTCGTGCGTCGCGCCCATCGAGGGTGTTCTTCGTGCGCTGCCCGATGACGCTCGTCGCCGTCATGTGACCGCCGGTCTCGCCGAACACTCCGTTGTTCAACAGGATGCACGTCACCCGCTCACCTCGCGCCGCGGTGTGCAGCACCTCCTGCAGGCCCTCGTTCACCATGTCGCCGTCGCCCTGGAGCGTGAACACGAGCGCGTCGGGCAGCATCCGCTTGACGCCCGTCGCGACCGAAGGTGCGCGCCCGTGCAGCGCCTGCACCAGGTCGACGTCCATGGTGCCGCTGAACATGGTGTAGCAGCCGATGCCGGCGACCGCGATCGCCTGCGATGCCAGGCCGAGCTCGCTGATGGCGTCGAGGAAGACACGCACCGCGAGCGGTTCACCGCATCCCGGGCACAGCGAGTGCTCCTCGGTCAGCAGCAGCTCGGGCCTGTGCGCCTCGACGAGTCGCGCCGGCTGCGACGGCGGTGCCGACGTGTCGAGCACGGGGCCGGCCGCCCCGCTCGGCCCGGCCGCCCCGCCGGACACGGGTCGATCGCTCATGGCGCGGCCACCTCCTGGTGCTCGGCGAGCTGGTACGTGAACTCTCCGTAGCCCGGGACGACCGGCTGCTCGCGGCCCTCGTGCAACGCCAGGATCCGCGCCGACACCTCCTCGACGTCGAGCAACCGCCCGACCCCGAACCCCGAGTGGTCGGACGACACGCCGCCGATGAACGTCACCGGTGCGAGCCCGGCTGCACCGATGCGGACGTCGTCGACGAGCTGTCCCGACGAGATCTCGAACGAGCCGACCGCCCGGGCGCTCGCGGCGGCTGTTCGGACGATGTCGTAGGGGAAGGGCCACAGGGTGATCGGACGGACGTACCCGATGCGGTGGCCCTCGGCGCGCAGCCGAGCGATCGCGTGCTTGACGAACCGCGCCGGCGAACCGAACGCCACGATCACCGTCTCGGCGTCGTCGAGGAACCCGGTCTCGACGCGCACCTCGCGCTCGAGCAGCGGCATCTTCGTCGCGATGTACTGCGCCTTGCCCTCCTGCCCGAGGTCGCGCTGGCCGAGCTTGCCGAGCCCGAGCGGCGTGACCGCGCCCGACCGGCGCGAGCCGGTGCGCGAGCCGTCGACGGCCCAGTCCTTCGCCGGCAGCTCCGGCAGCGCCGAGGGCTCCACCGCCACCGACTCCTGGGTGTGCGCGAGCAGGTAGTCGCCGTACACGAGCGCCGGGTTGCGCCACTTGTCGGCGAGATGGAACGCGAGCTGCACGAGCTCGATGCCCTCGCGCACGTCCTGGGGCGCGAGCACGAGGTTGCGGTAGTCACCGTGGCCCCCGCCTCGCGTCGCCTGGAAGTAGTCACCCTGGCTGCGGGCCATGTTGAAGACGACGATGGGCACCTCGGCGAGCGTCGCCTCCGACAGTGACTCCTGCATCAGCGACAGGCCCTGCCCGGTCGAGCCGGTGGCAGCGCGCGCCCCGGTGGCGGCCGCGCCCCATGCCATGCCCACCGCCTCGAGCTCCGACTCGGCGTTGATGCACGTGCCGCCGTGCTCGGGCATGAGCTCGGCGAAGTGCTCGAGGATCTCGGTGAACGGCGTCATCGGATAGCCCGCGAAGAACCTGCAACCCGAGAGCAGCGACGCGCGCACGAGCGCCTCGGAGCCCTCCATGAGCACCCGCTCGGTCATCTCCCACCGCCCCGCGGTGCAACGGCGTGCTCGACCGGCTGCTCGAACCGGAACACGTCGAACACGAAGTCGGGGCACACGAGCAGGCAGGCCCCGCACCCGGTGCATCCCGGGTGCAGCTCGGGATAGCGGAACCCGAGCCGGTTCACCTCGGTCGACATCGTGAGCACGTCGGGTGGGCACGCGGGGATGCAGAGCTCGCAGCCCTTGCACCGATCGGTCGCGATCGTGACCGTCCCCCGTGACCGCACCGTCGCCGCGTTCGGCCGATCGCCGCTCATGCGTCGGCGCCGACCGTGTCGGGCGACCACGCCGGTGACGTGCCGCGAGGGAGCAGGTCCCACCCGGCGCGCAGCGCGCGCTCGTTCGCGTCTGCGTGCTGCACGCGGTAGGACGGGATCGACGCGCGCATCGCGTCCACGAGGGCGTCGATGCCGACGAGGCCGGTGACGCCCGCGTAGGCGCCGACCATCACCATGGAGCCGCCGAGCCGGTTGCCGAGCTCGGCGGCGATCTCCGTGGCCGCGACCCGGTGGACGGTCAGCGACGCGTCCAATGCTGTGACGAACGTCTCCTCGTTCACGAGCACGACCGCGCCCTCGCGCAGCCGCGGCACCAGCGGTGCCCAGTGCTCGTCGTGCATCGCGATCGCCGACCACGATCGCGACACGACCGGCGGGCTCGCGATCGGTCCGTCGGCGACGACGACGGTGCTGTCGGTCGGCCCACCGCGCATCATTCCGCCGTAGACGCCGAAGAACATGACGTCGCGCCCTTCGAGCGTCGCCGCGCGGGCGACGACCTGCGCCGCCAGCTGCACGCCCTGACCGCCGATGCCCGTGATCAGCAGCTCCCGCTCCGTCACTGCTCGCTCACTCGCTCGGCGGCTGAGTACCCGCCGCCGCCCCTCGGGTCGCTCGCTCGCTGGCGAGTGCTCTCGCTCCCTTCGGTCGCTGCAGCACCGCGCGTGCGTGACACGAGCGCGAACGCGGTGTCGACGACGCGTGCGACGTCCTCGCCGGTCGGTGCGAGACGCCGGACGAGCGCCTCTTGCATCGTCCCCATCGCGAGGTGGTACACGAGCGGCGCATCGGCCGGGTCGGCGCCCGCTTCGACCAGCGCGGAGCGCAGCGGCGCGAGCAGCTCGTCGCGCGACGCGCTCCACTCGGCAGGGAAACGGTCGGCCAGCCGGAGGCCGTTGATGGCGAACGGGCGCGTGTTCGCCGCCGCGGCCCGGTGCTGGGCCTGCGCCAGCACCACCTCGACCCACGCGCGCACGCGGGCCACACCGGGCGCCACGTCGTCCATGTGCGCACGAAGCGTGTCGACGAGCTTGCGCTGCCCGTCGGCGAGGAGCGCGACCAGCAGCTCGTCCTTGCTGCGGAAGTGCCGGTAGAACGCCTGGTTGGACAGTCCCGACTCGCGCACGATGTCGCTGACGCGGGGGTCGAGG
This sequence comes from uncultured Bifidobacteriaceae bacterium, assembly GCA_964532485.1. GTDB lineage: Bacteria > Actinomycetota > Acidimicrobiia > IMCC26256 > PALSA-555 > DATBSK01. Next base: position 15,512 of record CAZHKE010000008.1, on the reverse strand, counting down.
TCGCCGGTGCGCCGCATGACGGCGTAGGTCGCATCGAGGAGCCGACGGATCTCGTCGGCGTAGGCGCCGGAGCGGTCGCGCAGCGTCCTGGCCGCGAGAGCCTGCTCGACCGGCTCGTCGTCGATGCGCGCGGCTCGTGGGCCGGCGAGCACCGCCGAACGGGTGGGAACGGTGTTCCGCATCAGCAGAACGATATTCTGACACCTCGGCGTGCGCAAGCACCGGGGCCGGCGCAGGCCGATAGGTTGCGGCCGATGCCGCTCGACGAGTTCACACCGCGGGGCGACGACGCCGTGCGGGCGCAGCGCTACTGCGCCGACGGATCGTGGACCGACGAGACCCTCGGCACCATCCTCGCCGCCGGCTTCGCCGAGGCACCCGACAGCGTCGTCTCGTTCCGCTCCGACGTCCGGCCGTGGCGGGGCACGTTCTCCGAGGCCGCCGACCGCGCCCGCCGGGTCGCCGGAGGTCTTCGTGCTGCGGGCGTCCGACCGGGCGAGCCGGTCGCGTTCCAGATCCCGAACTGGCCGGAAGCCGGCTCGTTGTTCTGGGCGATCGCGTTCCTGGGCGCGATCCCGGTGCCGATCGTCCATTTCTACGGTCCCAAGGAGGTGGAGTTCATCCTGGGCCAGTCGGGGGCGCGCTACCTCGTGACGGCCGACCGGTTCGGACACATCGACTACCTCGCGAGCCTCGAGACGCTTCGCGCGTCGGCGCCCGCGCTCGAGCACGTGTGGGTCGTCGGCGACTCGGTGCCGGGCTGGGCGCAGCCGTTCACCGAGCTCGAGGATGCAGACCCGATCGACGGTCCCCTCCCGACCGATCCGTCCGCGCCCGCGCTCGTGGCGTACACGTCCGGCACGACGGCCGACCCGAAGGGCGTCGTGCATTCGCACCGCACCATCAACTTCGAGATCCGCCAGCTCGCGAACCTCGACGCGAATCGCGGGCGTCCGCTCCTCGTCGGCGCACCGGTCGGTCACGGCATCGGCCTGCTCGCCGCGCTCCTCATCCCCGTGTTCAAGCGCCAGTCGCTCTATCTGATCGACGTGTGGGACCCGGGACGCGTGCTCGCGGCGATGCTCGAGGACGACGTGTCGAGCGGCAGCGGTTCCACGTACTTCCTCACGAGTCTCCTCGACCACCCTGACTTCACGGACGCGCACGCGGCGAAGATGGCGCGTGTGGGGCTCGGCGGATCACCGGTACCGGCGGCGGTCGGTGAGCGCGCCGAGCGGCTCGGCATCTCGACGGTCCGCAGCTTCGGGTCGACCGAGCACCCCTCGATCACCGGCTGCATGCACGACGCGCCGCGCGAGAAGCGCCTCACGACCGACGGCGTCCCGATGCTCGGCGTCGAGATGGAGCTGCGCGACGAGGACGGGAGCGTCGTCGGGCCGGGGGAGCCGGGCGAGATCTGGAGCCGCGGCCCCGACTGCTTCATCGGGTACACCGACCCGCGCCTCACGCGGGAGTGCTTCGACGACGACGGCTGGTTCGGGACGGGTGATGTGGGCGTGGTCGACGAAGAGGGCTACCTGACGATCGTCGACCGCAAGAAGGACATCATCATCCGCGGTGGCGAGAACATCAGCGCGCTCGAGGTGGAGGAGCAGCTGGTTCGCATCCCCGGTGTCGCCGAGGCCGCCGTGGTCGCCGCACCCGACGAGCGGCTCGGCGAGCACGGGTGTGCGTTCATCCGCATGCAGCCGGACACGGGTGACGCGCCCGACCTCGCCGCGGTGCGCGAGCAGCTCGCGGCGGCCGGGCTCGCCAAGCAGAAGTGGCCCGAAGAGGTCCGCGGCATCGACGACTTCCCACGCACGCCGTCGGGGAAGATCCAGAAGTTCGTGCTCCGCCGGCGGCTCCGCGAGGGGTGAGCTACTCCGAGCCGAGGTAGCCGGCGACCAGCTCGTCGCCGGCCTCGCTCGCCGGACCGTGCCAGGCGACGCGGCCGCGCCGCAGGATGACGGCCTCGTCGGCGAGCTCGAGTGCACGCTCCACGTACTGCTCGATGAGCAGCACGGTCACGCCTTCGGCTCGGGCGGCGCCGAGCGACTCGAAGACGAGCTCGACGAGGCGGGGCGCGAGGCCGAGCGACATCTCGTCGGCCACGAGGAGGCGCGGCGGCGCGGCGAGCACACGAGCCAGGCTCAGCATCTGCTGCTCGCCACCCGAGAGCGTCCCGGCCTGCTGGCGCCGCCGCTCCCGGAGCACCGGGAACAGCTCGAACGACCGATCGAGCGCGATCGAGCGCTCGCTCTTCGGGACGGCGTGGCGCAGCAGGACGCGGAGGTTGTCGTGCACCGACAGGTGCGGGAAGATCGCCCGCTCCTCCGGTACGTACGCGACGCCGAGCCGACTGATCCGCGACGCAGCACGCCCGGTGACGTCGGCGCCGCCGACCTGGACGGTGCCGGCCGACGGCGCCACCCGGCCGGTGATCGCGGCGGCGAGCGAGCTCTTCCCCGCGCCGTTCGGCCCCAGGACCGCGACGACCTGTCCCTCGGCGACCTCGAGATCGACGCCGAAGAGCGCCCGCGCCTCGCCGTAGCGCACCTCGAGCCCCCGCACCTGGAGGATCGGGACTTCGAGCACCGGTGGCGTCGCCGTGCTCATGTCGCGCCCCCGTTCGCGGTGTCGGTCCCGAGGTATGCCGCCTGCACCGACGCGCTCGACCGGATCTGCTCCGGTGCACCGCGGGCGATCACCCTCCCGAAGTCGAGGACGGTGATCTGGGTCGAGAGCTCGAGCACGAGCTCGATGTCGTGCTCGACGATGACGAACGCGACGCCGCGCTCGTCTCGGGCGACGCGCAGGGCCTCGGCGATCCGGCCGGTCTCCTGCACGTCGAGGCCCGACATCGGCTCGTCGAGGAGCACCACGCGTGGCTCGGTTGCCAGCGCCCGGGCGAGCTCGACGATCCGCGCCGTGCCGAGGGGGAGGAGGGCGACCGGCTGGTCGGCGACACCGTCGAGCGCGAGGAGCGACAGCGTGCTCTCGACGACGTCAGCCTCGTCGGCGGTCGGTCGGCTCCCGAGCCCCACGAGGTCGCGAAGCAGCCAGCGGTCGCGCCGCTCGCGAACACGGTGCGCGACGACGAGGTGCTCGCGCACCGTCATCTCACCGAAGAGCTCGAGCCGTTGGAACGTGCGCGCGAGGCCCGACCGGGCGCGCCGCTGCGGGCTGGCTCCGGTGATGTCGACGTCGCCGAGCAGCACGCGCCCGGATCGTGGTCGCACGAGGCCCGACAGCACGCCGAAGAGCGTCGTCTTCCCCGCGCCGTTCGGGCCCACCAGCCCGGTCACGGCGCGCTCGTCCGCGGCGAAGTCGACGGCATCGAGGGCCACGACGCCCCCGTACTGCACCGTGATGCCGCGGGCGTCGAGCAGGGGACCGCTCACGGCGCAGCCTCCTGCGCGAGAGGCGCGGACTCGGCGGTACGGGCGTCACGCCGCAGCTGGCGCAGGCGGATCCGGTTCATCACGTCGAACAGCACGCCCCGAGGCTGGCGGGCGAGGAACACCGCGCCGAGACCGAACAGCAGAGTCGGGATGTAGTCCCATGCCGTGCCGAGATCGATCTCCTCCTTCACGTCGATCGGGAGGACGAGCACGATCGCGGCGATGCCCGCGATGTAGAGGAGGGCCGCCAACGCCATGCCGCGAGGCGTGTAGATGGCGCGCGACCCGATCAGCCGTGCCGTCATCCCCATCATGAAGAACACCACGATGATCACCAGGATGAAGCTCAGCTTGTTCGTCGGCGGGGAGACGACGACGTACAGGATCGCGGCCATCAACGCACCGACCACCGACCGGATGCCCCACGTCACGACGATCGCGAGCCACACGATCCCGACGAGCACGCTGAACGATTGCACGGTCGCCCGACCGAAGCTGACGGCGTACAGTCCCCCACCGAGCCCGGCGATGAACGCGCTCACCCCGAAGACGATCAGCTTGGAACGCACGACGCTGATCCCGATCGTGGCGGACGCCTGCTCGCTCGAGCGCATCGCGGCCAGCACCATCCCCGACGTCGATCGGCGCAGGCTCACGACGACGAGCGCGACGACACAGAACACCGTCGCCAACAAGAGGTAGAAGCTGACCCGATCGTCGAAGTCGATCCCGAAGAACTCCGGTCGCGCGATCTCCACACCGCTGCTGAAGTTGTCGAAGTCCTGTCGCTGGAACAGGAGGTACGTCACGAGCTGCGCGAACGCGAGCGTCGCCAGCGCGAGGTACAGGTCGCCGAGTCGCATGCTCAGCGCGGCGACGAGCAGCCCGATGGGGACGGTCAAGAGCGCGCCCGCCAGCAACGCCAGCCATACCGGCCACCCGGCATCGGTCGCGAGCTTGGCCGCCGTGAACGCGCCGATGCCCGCCAACGCGATCTGCGCCAGCGACAGCATCCCGCCCTCACCGATGACGACCGTGAACGTGAGGAACAGGACCGCGAGCGCGACACCCTGGCTCACGACCCCGACCCAGAAGTCGTTGAGCCACAACGGCACCGAGAACAGCGCCACCGCGACCGCGAGTGGCCCGATCGCGGCGCGCCATCCGGTCAGCCGGGTCGCGGGCACGATCTCGGCCTCGGCGGGTCCGGCGCGCAGGTCGACCTCGAACTGCTCACGTCGCAGGCCCTGGTAGGCGAGCAGGAACGCGAGCATCACGATGAAGGGGATGCTCGGCTTGAAGCCGGTCTTGAGCGTGTCAGCGAACGTCGACGTCGAGTCCGAGAACCAGTCGTTGGTGTACTTCTCCGACAGGCCCTGGAGCAGACCGATGAGCAGCGCGCCGGCGAACGCAAGGGGCAGGCTCCGCAGTCGACCCACCACGGCCGCCGCGAACGACACGACCAGCAACAGGGTGAACTGGACCTCGCCGAGCCCGAGGGTCGGGCTCAGCAGCACACCCGCCAACGCCGCGAGCCCGCAGCCCAGCATCCAGGAGATCGCGCTGACCACCGGGGGATTGATGCCGGCGATGCTCGCGACGCGCGGGGAGTCGACCGCGGCGCGCGTGGACAGTCCGAACGGCGTGTAGCGCAGCATGATCCCGAACGCGAGCGCGACGACCGCTGCGCCGATGACGACCGATGCCTGGTTCCAGTTCACGGTCACGCCGAGGAGGTCGAACTCACCCGGCGGCTCGCCACCGAAGCCCGGCGCGAGCACCTCACCGCCGACGACAGTCGTCCCGTAGAGCAGCTTGGCGAACGCGGGGATCGCGACCCAGAGCCCGACCGTCGACACGAATCGCACGACCGGCGGGGAGTCGGTCAGACGTCGGAAGACGAGTCGCCACAGGATCAAGCCGACGAGCGGCCCCACCACGAAGATGACCGCGACCGCCGCCGCGGGCACCGACCACCCCTCGAACCTCGTCAGCCAGTAGTAGGTGACCGCGGCGAAGTACGCGATCGCGCCGTGCGCGAAGTTGAACACGCGGGACGCGTTGTACGTGAGGACGAGGCCCAGCACCGAGACCGCGTAGATGCTGCCGAGCACGAGCCCGGTGACGATGAACGGACCCATGAGCCTTCCGTGGCGGCTAGGGCATGGGCCGGGTCACCGACAGCGTGACCCGGCCCATGACGACGATGGGGGTCGCTCGTCTCAGCCCTTGGCCTGCTCGGCCTTCGAGAGCTTCTTCGTCTTGTCGTCCTCGAAGAGCTTCGTCGCGCAGATCGGTTCGCCGTCGTTCACCGGTACGAACGCGCCGCTCTGGATCTGCACGTAGTAGACGCAGTAGAAGGGCCGGCCGAAGATCTCGGCGTAGTCGACCGGGACGAACGCGCCGCCCGCGTCGTAGCCCTCCTCGAGCCGCAGGTTGTTGATGAACGCCTTGCGCGTCGGGCAGTCGACACCCGCGGCCTTGATGCCCTGGATGAACGCGTCGGCACCGAAGTAGCCCTGGATGGCGAAGAAGCGCTCCGGCTCGAAGCCGGCCGCCTCCATCGCGTCCGTGTACTTCGTCAGGCCGGGCGCGCCCACCTCGAGCGGCTTGAACTCGGTGCCGAGGTACGCGCCCTCGTAGCCGGGGAGGCTGACGACGCGGTCGTCGTACCCGCCGGGGAACACGATCGCCTCGAGGTCGACGCCGGCCTGCTTGATGGCCTGGCTCAGCGCGTTGGCCTGGAGGCCGGCGAGGCCGGTGTAGACGCCGTCGGCGCCACTCGACTTGATCTGGTCGGCGATGCCGGTGAAGTCCTGCTGCTCGGGCGTGACGTCGGTCGTCTCGTAGACGACCTCGAGACCCTTCGTCTTGTCGATCGCCTGCTTCGTCTGGTCGATGAAGACTGCGCTCGACGCAATGTTGCTGCCGACGAGCGCGATCTTCTTGGCGCCGAGCTCCTTCATCACGTCACCGGCGCGGCTCGTGAACGTGGTCTCGGGATCGGGTGGCACCGAGTTCCGCCAGGAGAACATGTTGGGGTAGATGCCCCACTCCTTCTGGCCGATGTGCCAGCCCGCGACCGGGATCTTCTCGTCGTAGAGGTACTCGGCGCTGCCGTCCGCCGCGTTCGAGATCTCGATGATGCCGAAGACGCCCTCCTCTTCGACGAGCTGCTGCGCGGCCGTGAGGTTGTTGGCCTGGTTGCCCTGGTCGTCCTTGGTGACGAGCTCGATCATGCGGTCGCCGAGCTCACCCGAGCTGTTCGCCTCGTCGATCCGCGCCTGGACGCCCTGCTCGGTGCTGGGGGCGAAGCTCTGGGCCTGCGGTCCGCTCGTGATCGTGATGAACCCGGCCTTGATGGTGTCGTCGGTGACGCCATCGCCCTCCTTGCAGTTGGCCGGTTCCTTGATGGGCTTGAGCTTGGAGAAGTCGGTGTCGGGGTTGCCACCGGCCCACGCCACGCCGGCGGTGCCGATGGCGAGCGTGCAACCGATGGCGGCCAAGACCGAACCGAGCCGACGAACCCTCATGTTCCCCCCTGGTTGACTCGTGTCTCGTTGGACGGGCGGAGCATCCCCCACGGCCCGAGGCTGACGCAAGCGTCAGATTCGTGCGATCCCGACGTCAGCCCTCGGCGACGAGGCGCTCCACGAGCAGGGTGCGTTGGATCTGGCCGGTGGCGGCGGTGCGGGGGAGTGCCTCGACCACCTCGACGCGCCGCGGTTGCTTGAACCGCGCCAGGCGGCCCTCGCAGTGGGTCTGCAGCGCCTCGACGTCGGGGACCGCCGCGCCGGGTCGCGGCACGACCACCGCGGTGACGACCTCACCCCACTCGGTGCTCGGGAGGCCGACGACCGCGACCTCGTCGAGGTCGGGGAAGTCGGCCAGCGCAGCCTCGACCTCAGCAGGCGCGACGGTCTCGCCGCCGGTGCGCATGACGTCGCGCGCGCGCCCGACGATCGACAGGTAGCCCTCCTCGTCGAGCACACCGAGGTCGCCGGTGTGGTACCAGGGGGGGCCGCCGGCCTCGATCGGTGCGAGCGCCTCGGCGTTCGCACCGGGATGCTCGAAGTAGCCGTCCATCAAGAACGGGCTGCGCACGCAGACCTCGCCCTGGCGCTCGTCGCCGTCGATCAGCGCGAGTGAGACGCCGACGGCCGCGGGTCCGACCGAGCCGGGCTTCCGCGCGATGTCGCCGTCGGCGAGCATCGCCGCCAGGCCGACCTCCGTGCTGCCGTAGTAGATCCGCGTCACGGTCCCGGGGAACGCGTCCTTGATCGCCGCGAGCAGCTCGGGCGGCGTCGCCGACGTGCCGGTGTCGCACTCGCGCACGGCCGAGAGGTCGTAGCCGGAGCGATCGTGCTCGAGCACGCGCTGCCACACCGCCGGGATGTGGTACAGGCGCGTCGCGCACCGCCGCTCCGCCGTCCCCAGGAGCGTCGGCGCGTCGGGTGTCGTCGCGAAGTGCACCGGGCACCGCGTCTGCCATGCGTTGACCGTCATCGACCAGCCCGACATGTGGAACAGGGGGAACATGCACACGGTCCCGCCCGAGTGGTCGGTGAGGTTGCCCTGGAACGAGCGGAGCCAGCTCGTCCGGTGTGAGAGCACGACGCCCTTCGGTCGGCCGGTGCTGCCGCTCGTGAAGAACACCACGTGCGTGGTGCGCTCCGTGAGCCCGTCGGGGTTGCCGGCGTCGACCGGCCCCTCCCGGTCCGCGGCCGTGAAGAGCTCGTCGTGGGTGAGCGCCGCCTGGTCGATGTCCCTCGCGAGCGCCGCGTGGGGCTCGTCGGCGACGAGCAGCTTCGGCTTCGCGTACTCGAGCACCTCGCTGGCCTCGTCGGCGCCGAGCCGTGCGTTCACCGGCATGAAGGCAGCGCCCACCCGGGCGAGCGCGTTGAAGATCGGCATCGCATCGAGCGAGGTCTCGCCCCACCAAGCGACCCGGTCGCCGACGCCGATCCCGCGCGCGGCGAGCGCACGCGCGACCTGGTTCGACCGATCGTCGAGCGCGCCGAACGTCGTCTCGGCGTCGCCGAGCGTGGCAGCCAGCTCGTGCGGTGTCACCCGGGCGGCATGGCGGACGATGTCGCCCACGAGCAGGTCGGGCGCGACGCGGGTCACGACGGTGGTGACTTGGCCACCAGCTCGAAGCCCGCGAACAGCACGATCGCGAAGCAGAGGATCGCGATGATGTTCCAGACGGACGCGCCGTCGTTGGTGGCGTCGATGATGTTCGCGGCGAGCGCGAGCAGCGCCACGACCACCAAGACGAAGCCCCGGGTGCGGTTCGACATGGCGCGCACCCTAGTGACGGCGAAGTGACGTGGCACGCGTCAGCCGCGTACCCTCGGCGCCATGGCGACGATCTTCCACGACGACGACGCCGACCTCGCCGCGATCGAAGGCTCCTCGGTCGCGATCGTCGGCTATGGCAACCAGGGCCGCTCCTGGGCGCTGAACCTGCGCGACTCGGGCTTCGACGTGCAGATCTGCGTGCGGGCCGATGCGTCTCGCGAGCAGGCTGCCGACGACGGCTTCACGCCCGGTGAGATCGCGGACGCCGGCGATGCCGACATCGCGTGCGTGCTGGTGCCCGACGACGTCATCCCGCTGCTCGACCTGCAGCGACCCGCCGAGGGTCTGACGATCGTCGCGAGTGGCTACACGCTCGCGTTCGACCGCTTCGACCCGGACGGCGACATCGGCATGGTCGCCCCGCGCATGCTCGGCCCCGAGGTGCGTGCTTGCTACGAGGAGGGCATCGGCTTCATCACGGCCGTCGGCGCCCACCGCGACGTGACGGGCCGCGCGAAGGACCGCACGCTCGCGGTCGCCAAGGCCATCGGTGGGCTGCGCCAGGGGGCGATCGAGCTCACGCCGCGTCAGGAGGCGATCCTCGACCTCGCGGAGGAGCAGGTGCGCGCCCCGGTGATGACGCACATGACGACCACCTACATCGAGTGCCTGCTCGAGCACGGCATCCCGCTCGAGGCGATCATCGTCGAGACGCTCCTCTCGGGGGAGACCGAGCGCACCATGCGCCTGGTGCGCGAGAAGGGCTACGCGTACCAGTTCGGCTTCCACTCGCCGACGAGCCAGTACGGGCAGCTGTCGCGGCGCGAGGCCTTCGCGGAGATCGATCTGGCGACGCGCATGCGCGAGCTGCTCGACGACATCGCGTCGGGCCGGTTCGCCGACGAGTGGGACGCCGAGCGCGACGCCGGCTACCCGGTGCTCGAGAGCCTGCGGGAGCGCCACGCCGGCGCTTCCGTCGCCGAGTTCGAGGCGGCCTTGCGGGAGCAGCTCGGCCAGGGCGCGCTCCAGCAGTAGCCCCGCCAGAGCGACAGGGGTTGCTAGACGACAATCATTGTTGATAAGGTTCCCTCGTGACACCGGTCGACGAGCTCACCGAGCGATTCCGGGCCGAGGGCCTGCGGGTGACCCCCCAGCGCCAGGTGATCTTCCGCCTGCTCCACGGCAACGACGAGCACCCCACCGTCGAGTCGCTGTACGAGGCGGCCCGGGCCGAGATGCCCACCATCTCGCGCAAGACCGTGTACCAGACGGTCCACGACCTCGAGCTGATGGGCGAGGTCACGCTCCTCGACCTCGGCACGGGCAGCGTCCGTGTCGACCCCAACGTCGATGACCGGCACCACCACCTCATCTGCACCCGATGCAAGAAGGTGCGCGACGTCATCGTCGACGTCGGGGAGCTCCGGGTGCCGGCGAGCGCGCGCCGGGGCTTCCAGGTGGACGACGTGGAGGTCCAGTTCCGCGGAGTCTGCGACGAGTGCGCGGCCGCGGGCGAGGCCGTCGCCCGCTGATCCGACGAGCAAGCCTGATCCGACGAGGAAAGAAGGAGCACACGATGCCAAAGCTGGAAGGAAGCAAGACCGAGGGCAACCTCAAGGAAGCCTTCGCGGGGGAGAGCCAGGCGAACCGCCGGTACCTCTACTTCGCGCAGAAGGCCGACGTGGAGGGCTACCCCGATGTGGCGGCGCTGTTCCGCTCCGTCGCCGAGGGTGAGACGGGTCACGCGTTCGGCCACTTCGACTTCCTGGCCGAGGTCGGCGACCCGGTGACCGGTGAGCCGGTCGGCGCCACGACCGAGAACCTCAAGTCCGCGGTCGCCGGCGAGACCTATGAGTACACCGAGATGTACCCGGGCTTCGCGAAGACCGCGCGCGACGAGGGCTTCGACGAGGTCTCCGAGTGGCTCGAGACGCTGGCGCGGGCCGAGAAGAGCCACGCCGGTCGCTTCACCCAGGGACTCGAGTCGGTCAGCTGACACGACGCGGCTCGACATGGGCGGCCCCGGGGCGACGCTGCTCCGGGGCCGTTGGCACTCTCCCCAGGAAGGGATGACCCGTGGCCACCGCGACCGAGCATCTCTACGACCCGCTCCAGCCCGGCTACTGGGACGAGCAGGACGCGCGCGCCGAACGCGACCGGACGTTCCAGATCTGCTCGGACTGCCGCATCTGCGTGAAGTTCTGCCCGTCGTTCAAGGACCTGTTCCGAATGATCGACGAGGACGAGGACGCCGAGGACGTGTCCGTGCTCACGGACGCGGAGCACAAGCAGGTCGTCGACGAGTGCTACCAGTGCAAGCTCTGCTACGTCGCCTGTCCGTACACGCCCGATCAGCAGCAGGAGTGGAAGGTCGACTTCCCGCGGCTGATGTTGCGATCGCTCGCGCTCCAGGCCAAGAAGGGTGAGGTGCAGCGAGGCGCGCGGCTTCTGGCGCGCACCGACCTGCAAGGGAAGGTCGCGACCGCGCTGTCGGGCCTCGTCAACAAGACGAACGACGTCAAGCCGGTCCGGTTCCTCATGGAGAAGTCGACGGGGATCGCGCGCGACCGGTTGTTGCCGAGCTTCGCCAGGGTGCGCTTCTCGAAGTGGTTCGCCCGCCACGAGTCGGCGGTCCGCGCCGAGCCAGCCGCGGAGCGGGTGGCGCTGTTCCCGACGTGCCTCGTCGAGTACCAGCAGCCCGACATCGGGAAGGCGACGGTCGGGGTGTGCGAGCGCAACGGCATCGCGTGCGAGCTGCCCGAGGGGCAGGTGTGCTGCGGCATGCCGTGGCTCGACGCGGGTGACGTGCCGCGGTTCGAGGATGCCGCGAAGACGAACGTCGCCATGCTGGTCGAAGCGGTGAAGGCAGGGGCCGATGTGCTCGTGCCGCAGCCGACGTGCGCGTACGTGCTGAAGAACGAGTACCCCGACTTCCTGGGCACCGACGACGCGCGTCTGGTCGCGGAGCACACGTTCGACGTCGCCGAGTACCTCATGGCGCGTCACCGCGACGAGCCACTCGACACCCGGTTCGACGGGGTCACGTACGAGACGATCACGTGGCACGCCGCGTGTCATTACCGGGCCCAGCAGATCGGTCCCAAGAGCCGCGACTTGATGGCGCTGACGGGTGCGAGGGTCGAGATGGTCGAGCGCTGCTCGGCGATCGACGGCACGTGGGGGCTTCGAGCCCAGAACGTCGAGATGGCCCACAAGATCGCCAAGCCGCTGATGGAGCGTGTCGAGGAGGCCGAGACCGAGCTCGTGGCCGGCGACTGCCACCTCGCGAACACGGCGATCCGGGAGGCGACGTCGAAGCTGCCGGTGCACCCGGTGCAGGTGCTCGCGCGCGCCTACGGGCTCGACGACGACGAGCAGTAGGGACGAGTCGATGCGCAAGCTCACGCACGCCGACATCAAGGATCTTCGCGAGTACGAGCGCGAGCGCGACGAGTTCCGCGCCGAGATCATCGCGGCGAAGAAGCGACGCCGGATCGCGCTCGGCGACATCATGTCGGTCGTGTTCGAGAACGCGTCGACGATGCGCTTCCAGATCCAGGAGATGGCGCGCGCCGAGCGCATGCTGCGCGACGAGCAGATCGCGCACGAGATCGCGACGTACAACGAGCTGATCCCCGAGGACGGCGAGCTGTCGTGCACGCTGTTCATCGAGATCACCGACGACGAGGCGCTGCGGTACTGGTTGCCGAAGCTCACCAACGTCGAGGACTTCGTGAAGATCGTCATCGGCAGCGATGTCATGCCTGCTCGAGAGCAGAACGCCGAGCGACTGACCCGCGACGACATGACGTCGGCGGTCCACTACCTGAAGTTCGGACCCTTCACGGCCGAGCAGCAGGCGGCGTTCGCCGACGCAGCCGCGCCCGTGCGGATCGTCGTGGACCATCCGGAGTGGCAGGCAGACGTGACGCTCGACGAGGCGCAGCGCGAGGAGCTGGTGGGCGACTTCGCCGCTTGAGTCCCCGAGGCGCGGTCCGCGCCGCGGTTCGCGGCAGTATCCCGGGATGCGCATCGACGTCACCCGGCTCGTCCCCGAGGCGCAGCTGCCGGTCCAGCAGCACGAGCACGACGCCGGGTACGATCTGCACGCCCGGACGGACGTCACGCTCGCCCCCGGCGGCGGACGGGCGCTCGTGCCCACCGGAGTCGCGGTGGCGATCCCGGCGGGCCACGCTGGGCTCGTGGTGCCGCGCTCGGGGCTCGCGCTCGAGCACGGCGTCACGTGCCTCAACACGCCTGGGCTGATCGACGCGCAGTACCGCGGGGAGCTCAAGGTGCTGCTCGTCAACACCGACCCGACCGAGGCGTACACGGTGCACCGCGGCGATCGCATCGCACAGCTGGTGATCACCGCCGTCGACACCGAGGTCGACTGGCACGAGGTCGCCGCCCTCGATGCGACGTCGCGCGACGCGTTCGGCTTCGGCTCGACGGGCCGCTGATCTGGTTGCGTCCCTCACCCGCGCATTGCGGGGTGAGGGACGCAGGACCGAGAGCATCGACGTGCGTCCCCCACCTTTGAATGCGCGGGTGAGGGACGCAACCAGTGGACTGACTAGCGTGCGCCGCCATGGCTGACCGCGCGTTCCGGTTCGGGGTGATGGCCCCCGGCGCGTCGTCGGCATCGGAGTACCGCGAGACAGCACGCAAGGCCGAGGCGCTCGGCTATTCCACGCTGTACGTGCCCGACCACTTCGTCGACCACCCGTTCGGGCCGTTCCCCGCGATGGCGTTCGCCGCCGAGGCGACGACGACGTTGCGCGTCGGCTGCCTCGTGCTCGGCAACGACTACCGGCACCCGGTGGTGATGACCCGCGACGCGGCGACGCTCGACCTGCTCTCCGACGGCCGGCTCGAGCTCGGGCTCGGCGCCGGGTGGATGACCGTCGACTACGAGAAGGCGGGCCTGCCGCTCGACAAGCCGAGCGTCCGCATCGCGCGCCTCGCCGAGGCGATCGCGATCTTCAGGGGCCTCACCGCCGACGGCCCGTTCACGTTCCGCGGCGAGCACTACCAGGTGACCGAGCTCGACGGCATGCCCAAGCCGGTGCAGCGCCCGATGCCGCTCGTCATCGGCGGCGGCGGCAAGAAGGTGCTGACCCTCGCGGCCGAGGAGGCCGACGTCATCGGCATCAACGGCAACCTCCGCAGCGGCCAGGCCGGCGATCCCGGGCAGGCGCCGAACATGAACCCGGTCAGCACCGACGAGAAGCTCGCATGGGTGCGTGCTGCCGCCGGCCGGCGCTACGACGAGATCGAGATCCAGGCGTTCGCCGGCTTCGTCCACTTCACCGACGACCCGATGGGCATGGCGACGGCGATGGCACCGGCCTTTGACACCGAGCCCGAGGAGGTCCTCGATTCGCCCGTCGCCCTCGTGGGCACGGTCGACTCGATGACCGAGACGCTCGAGCGCCGCCGGGAGCGCTGGGACATGACGTACCACGTCATCACCCACGACCAGATCGACGCGTTCGCGCCCGTCGTGGCTCGTCTTGCGGGCACGTAGCCGTCACCTAGCCTCCTCCCATGGCCCACGATCGCAAGTTCCGATTCGGCGTCCAGTGCTCGAGCGCGGCCGCACCGAACGAGTGGCAGGAGCGGGCGCGCAAGATGGAGGACCTCGGGTACTCGACGTTGTTCGCGCCCGACCACTTCGTCGGCACGCCCGTCGCACCGATGGTGGGGATCGCGATGGCCGCGGAGGCGACCACCACCCTGCGCGTCGGGCACCTCGTGCTCGCCAACGACTACAAGCACCCGGCGATCACCGCCAAGGAGACCGCCACCATCGACCTGCTGTCCGACGGGCGGGTCGAGCTCGGCATCGGTGCCGGGTGGATGACCGCCGACTACCAGGCGCTCGGGATCCCCTACGACCGGCCCGGCGTGCGCATCCAACGGCTCGAGGAGGCGCTGTCAATCATCAAGAGCTGCTTCACGGGCGGGCAGTTCGACTTCCAGGGTGAGTACTACGTGGTCACGGGCTACACCGCGGAGCCGCGCCCGGTGCAGCAGCCGCACCCGCCGATCCTGATCGGTGGTGGCGGGCCCAAGGTGCTGCGCCTCGCCGGCCGCGAGGCCGACATCATCGGCATCAACCCCAACCTGCGCAAGGGGGAGATCACCGCCGACGCGGTGCAGAGCGCGCTCGCCGAGGCCACCACCGAGAAGGTCGGCTGGATCCAGGAGGGTGCCGGCGACCGGTTCGACGACATCGAGCTGCAGATCCGCTACTTCGTCGGTGCCGTCACCGACGACCCGATGGGCGTCGCCGAGGCGATCGCTCCGGGGTTCGGGCTCCAGCCCCAGGAGGCGCTCGACTCGGGTGTCGCGCTGTGCGGCTCGGTGCAGCAGTGCGTCGAGACCCTCCAGGAGCGGCGCGAGAAGTGGCACGTCTCGTACGTCGTGTTCGGCGAGGACAACTTCGAGACGTTCGCGCCCGTCGTCGCCGAGCTCGCCGGCACCTAGACCGTCTCGGAGACCGCGTCCTCCGCGGCGGTCCCGACGAAGAAGTCGGGACGGGTGACGGTGAACAGACGCGCCGTGCTGGTGAACGTGAGCTCGCGGAACGCATGATCGTCGAGGCGCCCCCTATCGCGGCCGCGTCGGTCACCGACCGAGGCTCGCGCACGCACGAGGCTCGGGGTGGCGGGCCCGCTGCTGCGCTGGCCGCCGGCCCGATCCGCGGGCGCTATCCTCGATGGCTCACGCGGACGTGGCTCAGCTGGTAGAGCATCACCTTGCCAAGGTGAGGGTCGCGGGTTCGAATCCCGTCGTCCGCTC
>CAZHKE010000007.1:86106-89942 GCA_964532485.1 uncultured Bifidobacteriaceae bacterium | reverse complement strand
ACGTGCACGCCCGGCGGCACGTAGATGAACGAGCCACCGCTCAGCACCGCCGAGTTCAGCGCGGCGAACTTGTTGTCGCCCGGCGGGATGACGGTCCCGATGTGCTCACGCACGATGTCGGGGTACTCACGGATCGCGGTGTCGATGTCCGTGAAGATGATCCCCTGTTGCTCGAGCTCCTCGCGGTTGCGATGGAACACGGTCTCGGAATCGTATTGAGCCGTCGCGCCGGCGAGGAACTTCCGCTCGGCCTCGGGGATCCCGAGCTTCTCGTACGTGTCCTTCATCTCCGGCGGGAGCATGTCCCAGTCGTTGACCTGACCGTCGGTCGGCTTCAGGTAGTAGTAGATGTCCTCGAAGTCGATGCCGGGCATGTTCTTCGCGAACCACTCGAGCATCGGCTTGCGCTCGAAGCGCTTCAGCGCGTTGAGCCGGAACTTCGTCATCCACGCGGGCTCTTCCTTCATGCCCGAGATCTCGCGGACGATGTCCTCGTTCAGGCCCTTCTTCGGCACGAAGACGTAGTCGTCGGTCGAGTCGTGCCAGCCGAGCTTGTACTTGCCGAGGTCGATGTCCTGGACGGCCATCTCGCGCTCCCGTCGAGCGACTGGATCAGGTTCGTGGCCCCGGATGGGGGGTCCCGGGGATTAACACTACGTCGATAGTAACAATTACGGGGGCCCGGCTCAATCGCGCCTCGATCCGGCGCCTCGCCGGATCAGGTGCCCAGGCGACGGGCGATCGGGCCGAGGGCCTGCTGCGAGTTCGCGGGACGCGTCGTCGAGGTCGTGCTCGTCGACGACGTGAGCGGCGTGCCGGCTCCCTCGGCCGCGAGGAGCTCGCGGGCCTGGGTGATGAGGTCCTGGGCCTCCGACACGAGGTCCTGGTACTCGCCGAGGTTGCCCTGCGTGAGCGCCTGCTGGGCGTCGGCGAACTTCTGCTCCGCCTCCTCCAGCAGCTGGGCCACGGTCTGGTCCTCGGTCGGCGTCGTCGGCTCGGTCGGGCCCTCGGGCGCCGGCTGGGCACGACCGAAGAGCAGGTCGAGCCCGTCGCTGACGGTGTCGGCCTTCACCGGCGTCTTCTCCGGGTCGGGGACCGCGACCGTGACGAACTGGAACTGCGGGAACGCGTTCGGGTTCTGTGCCGCCACGGTGAAGAACGGCTGCACGTAGATGAACGACTCCCCGACGGGGATCAGCTGCACGGCACCGGCGACCACGTTCGATCCCCGCTGGCTGAGCAGTGTGATCTCGCTCGAGATCTCTGTGGTCTTCTGGATGTTCGCCGCCGCCTGCACCGGTCCCAGCACCTGCTCGCCCTGGGGCATCACGAACGCCTCGAGCTCGCCGTAGTCACGCGGATCGGACTTCGCGCTCATGAACGACACCAGCCGCGTCTGCTGGTTGTCCTTCGAGATGGGGACGAACGGCTGGAGGATCAGGAAGCTCTCGCGGTCGTCTCCGGGAAGTCGGATGTAGAGGTAGTAGGGATCCTGCCGCCTCGTCGTCGCGGTGATCTCGGGGGCGCGGTTCGAGCTCTGGTTGCGCGTCGACCCGCTGCTCGCGATCGGTGCGACGGCAGCGTTCGGGTCGGGTGACAGCAGCCAGCGCTCGTTCCCGTTGTAGAAGCGCTGCGGCTCGACGACGTGATACTTCGCGAACGCGTTCGACTGGAGCTTGAACAGGTCCTCGGGGTAGCGCAGGTGCTCGACCAGCTCGTCGGGCATCTCGTCGAAGGGTGTGAAGAGATCCGGGAACGCCTTCTGGTAGGCCTGGATGATCGGGTCGTCGGGATCGATCACGTAGAGCTTCACCGTGCCCTCGTACGCGTCGACGGTGACCTTCACCGAGTTGCGCACGTAGTTGACGTCGCCGGACAGGCCCCCGGATCCCTCGAACGCCTGTGAGTACGGGTACTGCGTCGACGTGGTGAAGCCGTCGAGGATCCAAGTGGTCTTGCCGTCGACGATCACCGGGTAGGGATCGCCATCGAAGTCGAGGAACGGCGCGAGCTGGCCGACACGCTCACGGATGTCGCGTCGCATGAGGATGCGCGACTTGTCGGTCATCTGGCCCGAGATGAGGATGTTCGGGTCGCCGAACCTCAGCGCGAACGCAGCTCGACGGAAGAAGTTCCCGATGTCGACGCCGTCTCGGCCGCGGTACCGGGTGCGTGCGTCGCGCACCCCCTGGCGCGCGTAGTTGAGCTCGCTCTGCTTCGCGTCGACGATGACGTAGTTGTCGAGCTCTTCGCCGACGTAGATCTCTGCACCCTTCCCCTTCAGCGGGATGGTGTCACCCACCGGAGGGATGTCGTCGAGGACGAACGCGGGTGAACCGTCGTCGGCCGCCTGGTTGCTCGGCGAGGCGATCGCGCCGTACCCGTGCGTGTACACCAGGTGCTCGTTGACCCACGACTGGCTCGGCAGCTCGTTGCTGTTGAGCTCGCGGGCCGAGAGCATCACCTGGGTGGTCTGACCGTCGAGGTCGTAGCGATCGACGTCGACGTCGTTGATCCGGTAGTAGGTCTGGAGCGCCTGGAGCGTCTCGTAGGTCGAGCGGATGACGCTCGGATCCCACAGCCGGGCGTTGTCGATCGTGGGGCGATTGCTGTCGACGACCTCGGGTTGGAGATCCTGGGTGTAGTCGAAGCTCTTGACGTCGATCGACGAGAGGTTGAACGCCTGCCTGGTCGCGGAGATGTTGCGTCCGATGTAGGGCCGCTCGGTGGCGAACTCGTTGGGGTTGACCTTGAAGTTCTGGATGAGCGCCGGGTAGATGGTGCCGACGACGAGTGAGACGAACGCCCAGAGACCGACCGCGATGACCGGCAGCACCCAACCTCGACGCCAGATGTTCCAGATGAACAGCGCGGCGGCGATGATCGAGACGAAGATCAAGAAGTTGAGCGCGGGCAGCTGCGCCTTCACGTCGGTGTAGCTCGCACCGTCGACGACGCCGCGGTCGGACAGGTCGAGCTCGAACCGTGAGAAGTAGTACTCCGCCGTCTTCACGAGCGCCATCACCGCGAGGATCACCGAGAGGTGCGCCTTCACCTGCGGCGTCACGCGTTGGAGCGGGCTCTGGAAGCGGATGCCGCCGTTGAGGTAGTGCGCGACGGCCGTCACGAGCAGCACGATCACCAGACCGGCGAAGAGCCAGTCGATGATGAAGTTGATGAACGGCAGCTGGAAGACGTAGAAGCCGACGTCCTTGTCGAACTGCGGGTCCTTGATCCCGAAGTCGACGCTGTTGGTGAAGAGGATCCACTGGCGCCACTGCGACGAGACGCCGATCCCGGCGATCAGCGCGAAGAACAGCGCGATGCCGACGCGGATGCGGCCGCGGTAGCGGGCCGTCGCCTGCTGGTAGCGGCTGACCAGCTCGTCCTCGGGGGTGGGTGCACCCATCGGGCGGAGCCGCGGCGCCAGGCGATCGGCGATCACGAGGTTCGCGAAGAGGATCGCGAAGAAGACGACCGTGAACACCAGGGCCGGCACGACCTTGGCGGCGAGCAGCGACCCCCACGTGTCGCCCTGACCCAGGGAGTCGAACCAGAGGTAGTCGGTGTAGAAGCCCGCGAGCCCCCGCAGGCTGAACAGGAGGACCAGGAGGACGACGACGACGACCGCGATGATCCAGCCGCGGATTCGAAAGCGGCGGCGCTCGGCTGGCTGGACGCGCATCGAAGGGCGAGCCTACTTATCGGTCGCGCTCGCTCGGCCGCAGGGTACCTGGGGCCGCCCTCCGGGACGCTCGGCTGCTCGATCCATATCGGTCGGGCTCAGGACGCTTCGGCCGGGAGCACGATGCAACGACAGCCCGGATGGGCGGGTG
>CAZHKE010000007.1:55107-86006 GCA_964532485.1 uncultured Bifidobacteriaceae bacterium | reverse complement strand
GCTCAGGACGCTTCGGCCGGGAGCACGATGCAACGACAGCCCGGATGGGCGGGTGGGTGCGTCTGCCCGGTCGGGAACGGCTTGCCCTTGAGCGTGGGCTCGAGCGCGTTGTCGTCGCAATCGGGGCAACGTCCGGGGTCGTCCGCAAGCCATCGCAGCATCGCCGCGGGGCCGGACGCCTCGTATGCGCCACGGGCGTACGCGGCGGCCAGCACGTCGACGATCCGCTCCTCGAGGTCGACGGCGCGCCACTCTCGGAAGCGGGCACCGATCGCGGTGCCGAGCGCGCGCTGGAGCTCGCTCGGCGACTCGTAGGGTCCCTCGGCGACCACCGCGTCGATCGTCACCGTGATGCGCTCGCGCAGCGGGTTGACGAGCACTGCGGCGAGCTCGATCACGACGCGCTCGGGCGCGCTCGACACGCGGCCGGTCTTGCCCGCCGCGGCGCGACCGCCGAGGTAGGCGGCGTTGAACGACGGCGCGAGCAGGGCCGTCCAGGTCTCGCGCTGGCGCACGGGCTCCGAGAGGAGGCGCTCGGCTTCGTGCTTGCCGCGTGTGCGACGGACCGCGTCGAGGAGCGAGTTCTGCTCGTCGTGCAGGAGGCGCTTCGAGGCCCGGACGACGTCGGGGAGCAGGGGCTCGAGGAGCGTGTCGCGCCGGCGCAGCACCGGGTCGATCGGCGGTGCCTCGTCCGCAGCCGGCGCCGGCTCGCTCTGGTCCGCCGGGGGCTCGCCCGTGGCGGACGCCGCGGGCGCAGCGGCGTCGGAGTCGGAGTCGGAGTCGGAGTCGGCGAGCGTCGGCGTCGCCCGCGACTGTGCCGGCGACGCGGTGTCGGCCGACCTTGGCTTCGGTTGCTTCTTGACGGGCGGTGCCGCCCGGAGCTGGTCGAACACCTCGGCGACCCGTTGCGGGGCCGGTGACGCCTCGCCCGGGACGGCGCCGGAGGACGGCTCGGGAGACGCCTCGGGAGTCGGGACGTCCGACGCGGGGATCTGCAGGGCCTGGAGCGTCTCGTCGATCACGCCCCGCAGGCGCTCGAGCTCTGCGACCAGGCGCTGGCGTCGCTCGTCGGCATCCTCGAGCATGCGCCGACGCACGCCGCGCGCCTCGGCGACGACTGCACGTCCGTGCTCGAGAGCCGCCTGCTGCGCCTCGTCGAGCAGCGCCCTCGCGCGCGCGTTGCGCTCCTCTTCGTCGGAGCGCTCCGTGGGCTCCGGATGGTCGGCGTCCGCCATGTCCCGCCGATGCTATTGGCCGTCCGGCGTCGTCCCCGCGGTCGTCGACGGTCCCGCCGCGGGAGCGACCGGCGCGCCGCCCGCCTCCTCCAGCGCGCGCAAAGCGTCGTCGAGCGTGCGGACGACCACCACCTTCATGCCGTCGGCGTGCTCGCGCGCCTCCTTGCCCTCACCGACGGGCACCAGCATGACGGTCGCGCCGGCGTCGCGAGCCGTCACCGCCTTCTGGGTGACTCCGCCGACGGGGCTCACCGACCCGTCGGCCTCGATCGAGCCCGTGATCGCGACCTTCGCGCCGCCCGTCAGGTCGCCCGGCGAGAGCTCGTCGACGATCGCGAGCGCGAACGCGAGCCCGGCCGACGGGCCGCTGACACGCTCGGTGTCGATCTCCACGTCGACGGGGAACGACCAGTCGTAGAGCGTCTGCGACACGACGCCGGCGTAGGCGACGGTCTCGCGGCGCGTGCCCGATCCGTCGGCGACCGCCTGGGTTCGGTCGCCGAGGCGGACCGCGACGTCCATCGCCGCACCGTCGCGCTCGATCGAGATCTGGGCCGTCTCGCCGGGCCGATGCGCTTGGATCAGCGGCGCGATCTCCTCGGCGGTGTCGACCGCAGTGCCGTCGACCGCCGTGACGCGGTCGCCGGGGCGCAGCTGCCCCTCCGACGGCCCTCCGCACTCGACGTCACGGATCAGGGCCCGGGTGCCGAGCAGGTCGACCTGGTACCCGAGCCGGGTGAGCGCCACCTCCTTGGCGACGTCCTGCGACTGGAGCATCAGCTCGTCGTTGAGGCGCCCGCTGTCCTCGTACGACGCACAGCCGATGACGTCCTCGCGCTTCTCGACGCTGAGGTCGCCGTCGAGCTGCGCGAACAGCCACCGCCAGACGTTCGGGTCGTCGTTGTTGACCCGGACGGTGAGGTAGAGCAGCTCCCCGCGGTGCTCGTACGTCTTCGTACCGGAGACCGACACGACGCTGTCGTCGAGCGCGGTCGCGTCTCCGGGCGAGATGATCACGTAGGGCACCTTGACGACCGCCATCGCGGTGACGATCGCGGCCAGGGCGACCATCGCCAGCGTGGCGACGACCGCCCGCCGCCGCCCGCCGCCACCTGAGCGGCGGGCGCCCGCGCCCCCGTCGCCGGGAGATCGAGGCCCTGCGCCCGCAACCGGGCGGCCAGGAGCCGGCGTGACGGCGGGCTGGCTGTCCATGTGATCCGTGGGGCGCCGATTCTCGGGGGGCGGAGGGAGCGACGCGGCCGGGTTTCTTCTACCGTGGGGCGATGCCGCGAGAAGGTCAGCCTGCCACGCCGCCCGGTGGCAGCGGGTGGCGCGGCCCTGGCTCGTCCGAGGGCGGCGCACCCACCCGAGCACCGACCCGTCGTCCACCGGACGGGGCGCCGCGCGAGCCCCGGCCTCCGGGGGCGCGCGCGACCCGGGCGCGCACCGCTCCTGCGGTCGCCTCGGCGCCCGCGGGCCGGCGCGCCGCGCCGCCGGGGTCCTCCGAGGAGCACCCTTGGGAGGCCGCCCTCGACACGATGCGGCCCTCGCGTGCCTGGACCGCGTTCAAGAAGGCGAGCGCCCTCACGCGCTGGATCATCCTCATCGCGGTGGTCGGCATCGGGACCGGAGTCATCGTCGCGGTCGCGCTGGCCATGCTGTTCACGCTGGTCGACAGCAGCGTCTGAGTGGAGTCGGGTCGAGCCGAGCCACCCGATGTGACGCGGGCCGCGGCCATCGCGGCGCTCGGCCTTTCTGCCGACACCGCCGCCACGGTCGACCAGCCCGCCACCTCGGCCCTGGGCGACGACTCACCGCGCGTGCGCAGCGCCGCGATCGGTGCCCTCGTGCGCGCCGGCAGCAGCTCGGCTGCCGAGTCGGCCTGGACGGTCGCGATCGACGACCCGGCCCCCGACGTGCGCCGTCGTGCTGCCGAGCTCGCGCCCGCGCTCGCCCGCCGCCGTGCGCGCGATGAGCCGGTCGCCTCGCCACTCTCCCCGCCACTCGTCGGGCGGCTCGTCGGACGGCTCGGCGACGAGGACACGACCGTGGTCGAGGCGGCGGCGTACGCGATCGGCGAGCTCGGTCCTGCGGCGCTCGCCGCCGGCGCGGTCACGGCGCTCGCGGCGACGGCGACCGGCCACGACGACCCGCTCGCACGAGAGGCCGCCGTCGCCGCGCTCGGCGCGCTCGGCGACCCCGCGGGGCTCCCGGCGGTGCTCGCCGCGTGCCGCGACAAGGTGACGGTGCGACGGCGCGCGGTCCTGGCCCTCGCGCCCTTCGACGGTCCCGAGGTCGACGAGGCGCTCGCCCGCGCGCTCACCGACCGCGACTGGCAGGTCCGTCAGGCCGCCGAGGATCTCACGACGTCCTCGTGACGCGTGGCTACTGGAAGCGCTGGGTCGAGCCGCGGGGACGGTCCATGAACATCTCGCGCAGGCGGTCGAACGACTCGAGACAGCGACCCGCGCCGAGCACGACCGTCTCGAGCGGCAGCTCGGAGAGACGCACCGGGACACCGGTCTCGTACTCGATCCGACGGTCCATGCCCCGCAGCAGCGCGGACCCACCCACGAGGTGGATCCCCATCTCGAGGAGGTCCTGCGCGAGCTCGGGTGGCGTCTCCGCGAGGGCCAGCTTGGTGGCGTCGAGGATCGCCTGCATCGGCTCGTCGATCCCCTCGCGCACCTCCTCGGGCTCGAGCACGACCGTGCGCGGCAACCCGCTCATCAGGTCGCGCCCGCGGACCTCGGCCTTGTACTCGTCGCCCGTCGAGAAGGCGGAGCCGATGGCGAACTTGATCTCCTCCGCGGTTCGCTCACCGACCGCGATGCCGTGGTCGCGACGCAGGTAGGCCTGGATCGCGCTGTCGATGTCGAAGCCGCCGACGCGGACCGCCTGGAGCGAGACGATCCCACCGAGGGAGATGACCGCCATCTCGCTCGTGCCGCCGCCGATGTCGATGACCATGTTGCCGAGCGGCTCGTGGATCGGGAGCGACGCGCCGATCGCGGCGGCCATCGGCTGCTCGATGAGGTACGTCTGCGCCGCACCCGCGCGTCGAGTCGCCTCGAGCACGGCGCGCTGCTCCACGTGCGTGATCGCCGACGGCACGCACACGAGCACGCGGGCGCGCTGGAGGCGCGTGATCCCGGCCCGGGCGAAGATGAGGCGGATCAGGCGCTGCGTGATCTCGAAGTCGGTGATCGCGCCACCGCGCAGCGGGCGGACCGCGACGATGTGGCCGGGCGTTCGCCCGATCATGTGCCAGGCCTCGTGCCCCATCGCCAGCACCTCCTGGGTGCGGCTGTTGAGCGCGATGACCGTCGGCTCGTTGAGGATGATCCCCTGGCCGCGCGCGTAGACGAGCGTGTTGGCCGTGCCGAGGTCGATCGCGAGGTCGCGCGACACGCGGCTACCGCCCCGGCGAGGCCGGGACCGGGCGTGCGTCGTGTGCGCACGTGCCCCAGTCGTCCCCGCCCGTCCAGTGCTCTCGCTTCCAGATCGGGACCGTCTCCTTGAGCGTGTCGATCGCGAACCGGGCGGCCTCGAAGGCTTCGGCGCGGTGCGGCGTCGACACGACGACGGCGACCGAGGCCTCCGACAGCTCGAGCGATCCCGTGCGGTGGAGCAGCGCCAGGCGCTCGACCGCGGGCCAGCGGCGGCGGACCTCGTCGGCGAGCTCGCCGAGCCGGGCCCGGGCCACTTCGTCGTAGGCCTCGTACGTGAGGCCGGTGACGCCGGTGCGGCCCTCGGCGTGGTCGCGCACGACCCCGAGGAACGTGACGACAGCCCCGCTCGCGGGCGTCGTCGCCCAGCTGGTCGCCTCCGCGACCGGCAACGGCTCGTCGCCGAGCGCGATCCAGTCGCCGGCGACGTCGCGGCGCGATCGGTCGGTCGACGGGCCCCGGGTCACGGACGCAATCGTACCGGCGGCGGCTCGGGACACACCCGGCCCGGCCCGGCGCTTCCTCAGGGGGCGCGGCCGGACGCAGCAAGCCCGTTCGTACACTCTTCGCCATGCCCGAGGACCACGGTGAGGAGGGCACGCCCGGGCTGCCGCCAGATCCGCTCGATCGCGTCTGGTTCCATCCCAGCGAGCTCGGCGCACCACCCGCCGAGCCGCGCCCGTCCGCCGCACGACGCCAGTGGGCAGTCGTCGCGATCGCGACGCTCTGCGGCGCCGTCGCGACGATCGGGATCCTGGCGGCGACGGGCAGCATCGGCAGCGACACGGCCACGGTCGGCGACACGTCGACCTTCGTGCCCCTGTTCGCGCAGCTCCAGCGCGACCGCACCGGCGAGCTCGTGGCCGCGGCCGGGGCGAGCATCGTCGCGGTGCGGGCGACGGGCGCCGACGAGGTCTCGACCGTCGACGGGTCCGGCGTCGCACTCGGCGGCGACCGCGTCGTCACGAGTGCCGCCGCCGTCGACGGCGCCGTGGACGTCGCCGTCACGACCGATCACGGCCAGGTCCTGACCGCGACGGTCGTGGGCAGCGACCCCGGGACCGACCTCGCCCTCCTCGACGTGCAGGACGCTCCCGTCCCGGCCGCCGAGACCGGCTCGTCCGACGGGCTCTCGGTCGGCTCCTGGGTGATGGCCGTCGCCGCGGCTGGCGGCGAGGATCGCTGGGCGAGCCAGGGCGTCGTGAGTGGGCTCGGCGTGGTCGTCGACCTCGGCTTCGGGGCGACGATGCCCGGCATGGTCGCCACCGACGTGGCCGCGCCGCCCACGGCCGGCGGGGGCGTCCTGATCGACGAGGAGGGCCGGGTGGTCGCGATCCTCAGCCGCGTGGCCCCCGGGCACGCGGTCCCGGTCGAGCTCGCGCGCGAGGTCGCCGAGCAGCTCGGTGCGAACGGGCGCGTCCGCCACGCGTGGCTCGGTGTCGACGCGGTCGACGCGGTGACGCGCTCGGGCGGTGGAGCGACGGTGCGGGCCGTCTCCGACGGTGGGCCCGGGCAGGGCGCCACGCTCCAGGTCGGTGACGTGATCACGTCGCTCGACGAAGCCCGCGTGGCCGACCTGGACGACCTGCTCGCCGCCGTCGCGCACCGCCGACCGGGGGATCCCGTGGTGCTGACGGTGATCCGAGGGGACCGTCGGCTGCACCTGCGCACGTCGCTGGGCGAACGTCCCTGAGGCCGCTGCCCGGGAGGAACCCGACGGGCCCGGTGTGCGACGATGGCGTCGTGCCCACCGACGCGACGGCTGCCCCCGACGTGCTCACCGAGGTCGACCGCGAGCTGCTCAACGCCGTCCAGTGGGACTTCCCGCTCGACCCGCGTCCGTACGCGGTGCTCGCCGCTCGCCTCGGCATCAGCGAGCCCGAGGTCCGGGAGCGGGTGGCGCACGTGAAGGATGCCGGCGTGCTGCGCCAGCTGTCGGCGATCTTCGACACCCGCGCCCTCGGCTACGGATCCTCGTTGGTCGCGTGCAAGGTCGACCCCGACCGGATCGACGACGCCGCGGCCGTGATCAGCGATCACCCCGGCGTCTCGCACAACTACAAGCGAAACCACGCCTTCAACCTCTGGTACACGATCGCGGTCCCACCCGGCGACGTGCTCCAGGACCACGTCGACGTGCTGCACCGCGACGCGGGCGCGCTGGTGACACGGGTCCTCCCGACGCTCAAGCTCTACAAGATCGGGGTGAAGCTCGACATGACCGGCCAGACCGCCGCCGACGCGAAGACCGAGGTGCTCGCCCACGAGCGCCCGGAGCGCAAGGCGGAGATGCCGGCACCCGACCTCACCGACCTCGAGGTCTCGACGATCAGCGTCGTGCAGGAAGACCTGCCGCTCGTCGAGCGACCGTTCGCGTCGCAGGCGGAGCGGCTCGGGTGCTCAGAGCACGACGTGCTCGCCGCGCTCGAGTCGTTCAAGGAACGCAAGCTCATGCGGCGGTTCGCGGCGGTGATGAACCACCGCAGCGCCGGCTACAAGGCGAACGCGATGGGCGTGTGGGCGGTGCCCGAGCACCGGCTCGAGGAGATCGGCCCGCAGATGGCCGGGTTCGCTCGCGTGAGCCATTGCTACCGACGTCCGGTCTACGAGGACTGGCCCTACTCGATCTTCACGATGGTCCACGGCATGAACGCCCGCGAGTGCGAGGACACGATCGGCGCGATCCGTGAGGAGACCGGTGTCGACGAGTACGCGCTGCTCTGGTCGGTGAAGGAGTACAAGAAGACGCGCGTGCGCTACTTCACCGACGAGTGGGACGCGTGGCGCGCCGAGCATCTCCTCTCGGGAGCCCTCGCGAGCTCGGGCTCCGCCGGTGACGGGAAGGCGAAGCCACCCGCCGCCTGACCCAGGTGCGCAGCCCGCGCCCGGCGAGCGCGGCGACCACCGCGCCGAGCGCGGCCACGACGACCGCGAGCGCGGCGATGGCCCACGTGCGAGCCCGCGACGGTGCCGGCCCGAGGGAGGCGATGCCGTCGATGATCGCCTCCTCGTTGGTGTGGCGCGGGACCCAGCCGAGCGCCCGCAAGCGGTCGTTCGTGACCACCCAGGGGTGCATCAGGTAGGGGACGACTCCCGGCGGCACGTCACCGAGGCCGGCGTGCCAGGTGACCCGCAGCGCGCGCTCGACGAGCTCGGCGGGCATCGGCGGCAGCGCGGGCCGGGGCAGGAGCTCGCGCGCGCGGTCACCGTCGACCCAGCCGTCCGACGCGACGTTGAACGTGCCCGGATGGTCGTGCAGCACCACGAGCGCCAGCGCCGCGACGAGGTCGTCGAGGTGCACGGCCTGCACCGGCGGGCGCGCGCCGCGCACGCGCCACGGCGGGCGACCGAGCAGCAGGCGCGACGGCAGGCGCTCGGCACCGGGGCCGAGCACCGGTGCCGTGCGCAGCGTGGTGACGACGACGCCCGGGTGCTCGTTGCGCCACTCGACGAGCTGGCGCTCCACCTCCGCCGCCTGGACGCCGGGCGAGAACCCGGGGTTCGGGCGCAGCGGCGCGTCCTCGGTGAGCGGCACCGGGTTGTTGGGCCACGCGCCGTACACGGCCGCGCTCGAGACCCGCACGACCTTGCGCACGCCGACCGCCGCCGCCGCGTCGAGGACGCGACGGGTCCCGTCCACGTTCACCCGGGCCATCAGCGACTCGTCGGGGATCGGGTCGACGACCGACGCGAGGTGCACGAGCGTGTCGCAGCCGTCGAGCAGCGTCTTGAGCTCGCTGCGCGCGACGTCGGCGCGGTGGAACTCGACACCGCGAGCGCGACGGGTCGGCTCGCGCACGTCGAGCGCGACGAGGCGTGTCACCCCGGCGGTGTCGCCGAGGACTCCGAGCAGCGCCTGCCCGACGAGCCCCGAGGCTCCGGTGACCGCGATCATCACCGTCGATTCTCGTCCATAGACTCGGTGTGTGACAGATGAGCGCTGGCCCGAGGTCCCGGACCCGGACCCGGATCCGAACGAGCGCTTCGACCTCTCGAAGCTGTTCTCGAACCTCGACATGGCCCAGGTCTTCCACGTCCTCTCGACCCCGGGGCCGTTGAACTGGCAGATCGCCTCGCAGTTCGCGACGTTGAGCGCGACCGGTGGCGACGAAGAGCCCGCGGTCGCCGAGGGCGACCGCGCCCAGCTCGAGGAGCTGGCGCACGCCGCGCAGACCCATGTCGTCGGCGAGACCGGGCTCGCCCTGACGTTCGCGGCTCCCGTGCGCGCGATGCAGCGTCAGGAGTGGGCCGCGCTCCACATCGACGCGCTGCGACCCGTGCTCGAGACGTTCGCTCAGAACCTGGGCCAGGTCTTCTCGCCCGAGGTCATGCGCGGGCTGTTCGAGCAGGTCGACCTGTCCGCGGCGGGGCTGGACGAGCTGGGCATCGACCCGAGCACGACCGACGTCCCCGACCCCGAGCAGCTCGCCGGGCTCGCCCCGATGCTGGCCCCGCTCCTGCTCGGCGTGCAGGCGGGCTCGATGATCGGATACCTCGCGCGCCACGCGCTCGGGCGCTACGACCTCCCGCTGCCCGCGTCCGACGAGCCTTCGCTGTGCTTCGTGGTGCCGAACCTCGACGCGTTCGAGTCCGACTGGTCGCTCGACCGAGCCGACCTGCGCTTCTACGTCGCCATCCACGAGGTCGTGCACGCGGCCATGCGCTCGGTGCCCTGGGTGCGCGCTCGCCTCGTGGAGCTCGCCACCGAGTACGTGTCGGCGTACGAGCTCGACCCGACCGTTCTCGACGCCCGCCTCGGCGACTCGAAGTTCGCCGACCTCGATCCCGACGACCCCGCGTCGCTCCAGGCGCTCGCCGAACACCCCCAGGAGCTGCTCGGGGCGCTGCGCACCGACCGCCAGCGCGCGCTGCTCGAGCGGGCGCGCGTGTTCCATGCGGTGCTCGAGGGCTACGCCGACGTCGTGCTGGAGCAGGTCGGGCGCACGCTCATCGGCCAGTTCGAGCGCATCCACGAGGCGATGGCGCGGCACCGCATCGAGCGCGGCGAGGCAGAGCGGTTCGTCGAGGGGCTGCTCGGGCTGGCGGTCGACCGCGACGACTACGAGCGCGGCGGCACGTTCGCGCGCGGCGTCGTGGAGCGCGCCGGACTCGACGGGCTGAACCGCCTGTGGGATGCCCCCGAGATGGAACCCACCCCCAACGAGCTCGTCGCGCCCGGCCTCTGGCTCGCCCGCATCGACCTCTCGTCTTGATGCGTATCTGGAGGCCGCATAGCGGCCTCCAGATACGCATCACTACAGGCCCAGCGCGGACTTCACCTCGGCGACGACAACCTCCGGCGTCTCGTGCACATCTCGCCAGGTGAATCGCATGATTCGATAGCCCCCCGCCACGATCCGACGTTCGCGTCTGTCATCCCGCGCGACGTCGCGCTCGATCGAATGCCAGCGACTGCCGTCGAGCTCGATCGCCAGACGGCGATCCGGATACGCGAAGTCGACACGAGCGATGAAGACATCGGTTGGAGACCGAATCTCGAACTGCCCGACCGGCAGAGGCAGCCCGGCTCTTCGAAGCAGCTGAAGGAACCGGGTCTCGAGCAAGCTCTCGGTGCAACCAGCGCGGGCGCGCTCGAGCACCTGCCGGACGCGCTTACGGCCGAGCCGAAGCGCGCCGAGCTCGTCGAGCGATCGCTCGATCCCTTCGATGCTCACCAGGCGCATTCGCATCGCGGAGTACAGGACCTCCTCGAGTGAATCGATGTCGAGCACGACGGCGAGATCGATCACGGTCCGAACGGGTGTCGTCACTGGTATCCCGTCGACGTGCGCCACGTATCGCTCCTCGAGGCGCTGCGATTCGTGCCAGAGCACTTCGCTGGCATGGCGACGACGGTGCCGCAGGGCCGTCACTTCGACCAGTTCGTCATCGCCGTCAACCGGGAAGCCCCAGAGCCGGGCGGCCGCGCGATGAGAAGCGACTGCGGGACCTGCCAGGCACGCCGCGAGGGTTCGCTGATGCCATGTCACTGGTGCCCCAGCCACGCGGTACACCCGGTAGTCGGCGGTGACCCACTCGCCCGAAGCGAGCCGTCGACCGATGGAACGAGCCGACACTCCTGCTTCGTACGCCTGCGCGCGGGTCACCAAGCCGTGCTGGCGCCTCGCCATGCTCGCCAGCTGTGCGCGGCGGCGATCCACGGGTGCACTGACCCTTCCGCGCAAGCCATGTGACTGATGCGTATCTGGAGGCCGCATAGCGGCCTCCAGATACGCATCAAAGAGACAGGCTCAGAACCAAGTGAAGGGGAACGGCAGCGGGGTCGAGGCGAGCATGGCGTCGGCGGTGGCGAGCGCGCCCGGGGTGCGTTCCTCGATCCAGCCCGCCGCGGCGAGCGTCGACGCTCGGACGCCACCGAGCCACACCGTCGACAGCGCGTGCACGTCGCACGCGAGATCGGCGGCGTCGGTCACGGTACGCACGTCCGCCCCGTCGGGCCCGCCCTCGACGACGAAGGTCCCGTCCGCCGCGCTCCCCGGTCGCGACCGGTCGCTCACCTCGATGACGAGCCGACCCTCCACGGCGTACGTGCGGCGCCCGAGGGTCGCCGGGACGTCGAGGATGCGCGTCCACACGAAGTCGTCGACCCGTGTCGGCCCGCCGACCCGGAGCGAGCGCAGCAGCCACTGCAGCGGCGAGTCCAGCGGCACGCGGTACGCGACGACGGTGCGAACCAGATCGATCTCGCAGAGGTAGCGCCACAGCGCGTGCTCCGCTTCGGGCGTCGCCGCGACCATGTCGCGCACGAACAGCCGGTGAGCGGGGTCGTGGCTCCATCGATCCTTGATCGCGTACGTGACGAACCCGTCGACGACACCCGCCGGCGACTCGTACAGCACGTCGAACCTCGTGCCCATCTCGCGATCCGGGCCCTGCACGTCGGTCCACCAGACCTCGGGCCGTGAGATGGCGCCGGGATAGACGCGCCGAACCCGGTCGAACAGTGCGGGCGCCTGCTTGCGGAGCTCTTCGGGCCGGACGAGTCGCACTCGTCCTTCGGGACGGGGTCGCGAGAACTCGACGTTGCGCACATCGAAGTCGACCTGTCCTGCGAGCGACGAGACCCCGAAGCCGAAGCGCGCGTAGATGCCGCCTTCGCTCGCGGTGAGCATCGCGACCGGCTCCCCGTGCTCGACGGCATCGTCGAGCAGCGCGGTCATCATCGCCGTCAGGATCCCGCGACGCCGATGGGTGGGCAGCACCGCGACGGCGCTCACGCCGGCTGCGGGTATCAGTGCAGCGCCGGGCAGGGTCAGCTCGAACGAGTGGTTCCGGCTCGTGGCGACGAGCGCGTCACCGTCGAACGCGGCGCGCGTGCGGTCGAGCTCGTCGGCGATCCAGCGTGGCGCTTCCTGCGCGAATCGCTCGCTCTCACCGAACCCCGCCGCGTCGGCCCTCGTGAAGGCCGGGATCTCGTCAGCGCTGATCGCGCGGACGGCCGTCTCCATCCGTCGATGCTCGCGCGTCGGCGGCGGCCGCGGTCGAGGTTTCGGCGCCCTTCGGCGCTCGGTCTCAGCTGCCGCCCGGGAACGCGTCGGGCGACTCGCCGGGCGTCGTCGTGGGCCGCCGCCGGCGCCGCGCCGGCGGCTCCGGTGCATCCCTCCCCGAGTCCTTGGCGACCGATGTCCCGCCCGAACGGTCCGTCGACCTGCCACGCGACTGTCGACGCGACCGGCCGCCCGATGGGCGACCCGGCTGGTCGCCCGACGGCGCGCTCGAGCGCGGCGGCGTGCGGCGCGCGTCCGCCCCGCTCTGCCCCGGCGGTGACGCGTCGTCGCGGCCGCGATCGCGCCCGCGAGCGCGGCGCCGGTCGCTCGCCTCGCGCCGTCGACTCGCCTTGTTGCGGAGGTACCGGTCGCGCAGCTCGACCTTCGCCTTGCCGAACGCGCGGTCGACGGCTTCGGGACGCAGCTTGGTGCGGTGCGGCTTCGTGCGCGCGCTGCGCAGCGCGGCCAGGTACGACAGCCCGCCGGCGAGGAGGAGCGCACCGAGCGCAAGCAGGCCGACGCCCTCGCCGAACGGGATGAGGCCGAAGAGCGCACCCAGCACCCACGCGACCTGGAAGCGCGTCTCGAACCGTGCGAACGCGCGGCCCCTGACGGCGTCGGGACCGTCACGCTGGAGCAGGCTGTCGAACCCGACGCGGCCCGCCGCGGACGCGATCGCGACCGAGATCGCCGCGAGCGCAGCACCGCCGACGGTGCCGCCGGTCAGGGCGCCGAACAGCACGAACGTGGCCGAGAGCAGCAGGCTCGAGACGAGGATGACCTCCTCTCGGACGTGACGACGCGCGATCGGCGCCACGATGTTGCCGATGAACCCTCCGAGCGCGTACGCGCCCAGCACGACACCCAGCTCGAACTTGTCGTCCTTGAACGAGAACGCCGACAGGAAGACCATGACGCCGACGGCGATGCGGATGACCGCCATGGCGCTGCCCGCGAGGAGGATGCTCGGCTGGTGGAGCTCCTCGGACTCGAGCTCCTTCTCCTCGGGATCCTGCACCAGCTGCGTGCGTGGGATCCTCGTCGCGAGCACCGTCGCGACCGAGAACACGATCATGGCGAGGACCAGCGACCAGCTCGCGTCGAAGATCAGCTGCACCAGGAACGCGGGGCCGCCGCCGACCATGCTGGCGATGAGGCTGATGAGCGCCAGCCGCGAGTTCGCCTTCACGAGCTCGTTCTCGTCCTCGACCAGCGCGGGGACCAGCGCGGCACGCGCCACCGCGTAGGTCTTCTGGAGCACGAGCACGCCGAACGCGAGCGGGTAGATGATCAGCCCCTCGGGTGACGGCTTGGTGATGAATTGCGCCATCGCCAGACAGAGGACCGCTCGACCGGCGCACGCGCCGACCACCATGAGGCGCCGGCCGCCCTTGATGCGGTCGAGCGCGGGGCCCATGATCGGCGCGACGATGGCGAACGGGGCCATCGTCAGGAGCAGGAACAAGAGGATGTCGCTGCGCGCCGCGCTCGTCGGCTGCGCGAAGAACAGCGAGCCGGCCAGCGACGCGGCCACGCAGGCATCGGCGCACACGGTCGCGGCGTGCGTCGAGACGAGCCGCTGGAACGGCGTCGGCGGCAGGAAGCGGGGATCCTCGGGCATCGCTCGAGCGACGGTAGCCGCCGATCGGCGGGGCGATGGACCGTTCACCGACCCGTCTCCGCACCGCGACGGCTGCGCGCGCAGGCGTTCACCGGAGCCGGACCGCCGCGGAAGGGCGACCGCTACCATCGAGTGGCATGCCAGGTCGTGACGCCGAGATCCGCTCACGGCCAGAGCGCTTCCTCAACCGCGAGCTCTCGTGGCTCGAGTTCAACGGTCGGGTGCTGGCCCTCGCGGAGGATCCGACCCGACCACTGCTCGAGCGCGCGAAGTTCTGCGCGATCTTCTCGTCGAACCTCGACGAGTTCTTCCAGGTGCGGGTCTCGGGCCTCGAGGATCAGGTCGACCTGGGCGTCGGCGTCGGCGGTCCCGACAGCCTCGACGCCGCCGAGGCGGTCCGCGCGATCCGCGAGCAGTCGCGTGCGCTCGTCGAGCGCCAGACGACGATCTTCACGAAGGACATCGCCCCGGCGCTCGAGGAAGAGGGCGTGCGGTTCCCGACCTGGGCCGAGCTCGACGGCGCCGATCGCGAGGCGCTGCGACGCGAGTTCGAGGAGCACGTGTACCCCGTCCTCACGCCCCTGGCGGTCGACCCGGCGCACCCGTTCCCCTACATCTCCAACCTCTCGCTCAACCTCGCCGCGGTCGTGCGCGACCCGGCGACCCGCGAGCAGCGCTTCGCCCGCGTCAAGGTCCCACCGGTGCTGCCGCGGTTCGTCCCGCTCCCCGACGGCGAGCGCTTCGTGCCGCTGGAGCACGTCATCGCGGCGCACCTCGACCGGCTGTTCCCGGGCATGGAGGTGCTGGCCCACTACCCGTTCCGGGTGACACGCGACGCCGACTTCGAGCTCGACGACGAGGCCGAGGACCTCCTCGAGGCGATCGAGACGGTGCTGCACCGCCGCACGAAGTTCGGCAACACGATCCGCCTCGAGATCGACACCACCATGTCCGACGACGTCCTCGACGTGCTCTCCCGCGAGCTCGAGGTGCCACCGGGCGCGACCGAGGTCATCGACGGCCCGCTCGACCTCACCGGGCTCCTCGACGTCTGCGCCCTCGACCGGCCGGACCTGAAGGCCCAGACGTGGGCGCCCCAGACGCAGCACGTCCTCGCGCCGACGAACGGCGGGCAGGACCTGTTCCGCACGCTCCGCGCCGAAGACGTGCTGGTGCACCATCCGTACGACTCGTTCACGACGTCGGTCGAGGCGTTCGTGAAGCAGGCGGCGCGCGATCCCCGCGTGCTCGCGATCAAGCAGACGATCTACCGCACCGCGGGCGCCGAGAGCGGGATCGTGCAGTCCCTCGTCGACGCGGCGCGCGAGGACAAGCAGGTGGTCGCGCTCGTCGAGCTGAAGGCCCGGTTCGACGAGCAGGCCAACATCGAGCGCGCCCGGATCCTGGAAGAGGCCGGCGTCCACGTGGTGTACGGCATCGTCGGCCTGAAGACGCACGCGAAGATCCTCCTCGTCGTGCGCCAGGACGAGGACGGCGTCATCCGCCGCTACTGCCACGTCGGCACCGGGAACTACAACCCGAAGACCGCGACGCTCTACGAAGACCTGGGCTTGCTCACCTGCGATCCCGAGGTCGGCACGGATCTCGCCGAGCTCTTCAACCACCTGACCGGCTACAGCCGGCCGACGCGCTACCGGCGGCTGCTGGTCGCACCCGAGTCGATGCGCAACGGCCTGCGTGACCGGATCCGCGCCGAGGCCGCCAAGGGGCCGGAGGGCAGGATCATCCTGAAGATGAACAGCCTCGTCGACGCCGAGCTCATCGACGAGCTCTACGACGCGTCGGGTGCCGGCACGCCGATCGATCTCGTGGTGCGCGGCATCTGCTGCCTGCGACCGCGGGTCCCCGGGCTCTCGGAGAACATCCGGGTTCGGTCGACCCTGGGCTACTACCTCGAGCACTCGCGCATCTACCGGTTCGGTTCCGACGCCGAGGCCGCCGAGTACCTGATCGGATCGGCCGACTGGATGCCCCGCAACCTCGACCGCCGCGTCGAGGCGCTCTGCAGCGTCACCGCGCCGGCGCTGCGTGCACGCCTTGCCGAGATCCTCGAGGTCGACCTCGCCGACGACGTGCTCGCGTGGGAGCTCGCGGGAGACGGCTCGTGGCACAAGGTGCCGACGGTGGTCGGCATCGACACCCACGTTCGCCTGCGTGAGCTCGCCGAGGAGCGCGCGCGTCCACGGGGGTGAGAGCCGACAGCCAGCCGCTCGGGCGCAACCTCGAGCGGGAGGTCAAGCTCGCGGTGCCGTCCGACTTCGCGCTGCCGCCGCTCACCGATCCGGGTGGCGACGTGTTCGCCGCTCCCGAGGAGACGTTCGAGCTCGAGGCGACCTACTTCGACACCGCCGACTACCGGCTCTCGCGGGCGGGCGCGAGCGTCCGAGCGCGCGACGACGGGTGGACCGTGAAGCTGCCCGGCAGCATGGACGACGACGCCCTCGTGCGTCCCGAGCACGTGATCCCCGGTCCGGTCGACGGGGCCGCGCCGCCGCCGGACGCCCTCGACCTCGTGCGCGGGCTGACGCGGGGCGCGGCCGTCGAACCGGTGGCGGTGCTGCGAACCCTCCGCCATCGGGTGCGGCTCCGGTCGAGCGACGCTCGACAGGTCGGCGAGGTCGTCGACGACCGCGTCGAGGTGAGCGCGCCCGGCTCACGCGAGATCACCGAGTCGTTTCGAGAGATCGAGGTCGAGCTGCCCGACGCGGCCACCGCCACGCACCGCGCGACCGTCCTCTCGCGCCTGCGCGGTGCCGGAGCGGGCGTCGCCGACCCGACACCGAAGATCGTCCGAGCGCTGGGACCGGTGGCGACGGCGCCACCGGACGTCGTCGTCCCCGAGGTCTCCGGGCAGCCCTCGATCGAGGTCGTCATCCGGCGGGCGGTGGCGGCCTCCGTCCACCGGCTGATCACCCACGATCCCGGCGTGCGCCTCGGCGACGACTCGGAGGCCGTCCACCAGGCGCGGGTCGCGACCCGGCGGCTGCGCTCCGACCTCCGGACGTTCCGGACGCTCGTCGACGAGCCCTGGGCGGACTCCCTGCGCGACGAGCTGCGCTGGCTCGGCGACGTGCTCGGCGCGGTGCGCGATGCCGACGTGATGCTCGAGCGACTGTCGTCGCACATCGATGGGCTGGAGCACGTCGACCAGGCCGCGGCCGAGCGCCTGCTCGACGACCTCCGCGAGCAGCGCACGCGGGCGGTCGCGCAGCTCCTCGACGCGCTGCGCAGCGAGCGCTACGACACCGTGCTCGACCACCTCGTGGTGGCCGCACGGCGGCCGCGCCTCCTGCTGCGCATCGACGACAACGACGACCGCGACGTGCTGCGCGGCCTCGTCCGCGGCCCATGGGAGCGGCTGGCACGTACCGTGCGCTCGCTCCCGGAGGAGCCGACCGACGTCGCGCTGCACGAGATCCGCATCAAGGCGAAGCGGGCACGGTACGCCGCGGAGGCGGTGGAGCCGGCGATCGGAAAGCCGGCCCGGACGTTCGCGCGGGCGCTCGTGGCGCTGCAAGACGTCCTCGGCGACCATCAGGACGCGGTGGTCGCGAGCGAGTGGCTGCGCCGGGCCGCGGCCGTCGCCCCCGACGGCGAGCAGAGCTTCGCCGCGGGGCTGCTGGCCGCGAAGGAGCGCGCCGCGATCCGCGAGGGGCGCGAGGCTTGGCGAGCCGTGTGGGACGACGTCGACCGCAAGCGGGTGCGAGGCTGGCTGTGAGCAAGTCGAAGCGCGACGGATCGAAGGGCGCGGCGCGGCGCGCAGCCGAGCCCGAGGTCCGCGCCGCGGGCGGGCTGCTGCGCCGGCGCACCCGTCGAGGCCTACGACGACGCGACGAGCTCGCGCTCGTGCACCGGCCCCGCTACGACGACTGGAGCTTCCCGAAGGGCAAGCGCGACGCCGACGACGCCGACGACGCCTCGACCGCGCTGCGTGAGGTCGAAGAGGAGACCGGCTTCCGGTGCGTGCTCGGCGACGAGACGGGCCACACGGAGTACCGCGACGGCCGCGGTCGCAACAAGGTCGTCCGCTACTGGTCGATGAGCCTCGCCGCGGGCGAGACCGGCGACGTGTTCGTTCCCAATCGGGAGGTCGACGAGCTGCGTTGGTGCACGGCCGCCGAGGCGGACAGACTCCTCACCTACGAGCACGATCGCAGGCTCCTCGGCCGGCTCGAGGGGGAGTAGCGCAATGACCGTCTACATGGTGCGGCACGCCAAGGCGGGCAGCCGATCGGCGTGGACGGATCCCGACGACCTGCGCCCGCTCACGAAGGCGGGCCGACGGCAGGCCGCGGCGATCGCCGATGCGATCGCCGGTGACGGCGTCACCCGGGTGCTCTCGAGCCCCTACGTCCGCTGCCGCCAGACCGTCGAGCCGCTCGCCGAGCGACTCCGTCTGCCGGTCGATCTCTCCGACGCGCTCGAAGAGGGCGCGCCGCTCGTCGACACGCTCGCGCTCCTCGACAAGCTGGGCGACGAGCCGGCCGTCCTGTGCACGCACGGCGACGTCCTCGGCGCGGTGCTCGACCATTGCACGCGCCAGGGCGTCCATCTCGACGACGACCGGCTCGAGAAGGGCTCGACGTGGGTCTTCGGGACCGAGGCCGGTGCGATCACGTCGGCGCGGTACGTGCCACCGCACGCATGAGCACGATCACCGACGTCGACACGCTGCTCGCGGTCGTCGCCCGTCACGACGCCGCCGACGACGGCGAGGGTCTCCCGATGCTGGAGCATCACCTCCAGACGGCCGCGCTGCTCGCGACCGACACGCCCGACGACGTCGAGCTCCAGGTCGCGGGGCTCGTGCACGACATCGGGACGATCCTCGAGCCCGACACGCCCTTGACGCATGCACGAACCGGCGGCGACGCCGTGCGACCGGTGCTCGGGCCGCGCGTCGCCGAGCTCGTCACCCAGCACGACCAGGCCAAGCGCTACCTCGTGACGGAGGAGCCCGCGTACGCCCGTGTGCTCAGCGCCCAGAGCGTCGCGACACTCGAGATCCAGGGCGGCACCATGGACGCCGCCACTCGAGCATCGTTCGAGCGGCACCCCGACTTCGCGGCGTGCGTGGCGCTGCGCCGCGCCGACGACGCCGCGAAGGTGGCCGACAAGCCCGTTCCCGCATTGTCGTCGTGGCGCGACGCGCTCGAGGCGTGCGCAGCGGTCGTCAGGCCGCGCTGAGCATCTCGCGAACCGAAGGCCACCGACCCGCGCGGTACCGTGGGACGAGATGCGAGTGCTCGTCACCAACGACGACGGCGTCGAGTCTCCCGGGCTTCACGCGCTTGCGTGCGCGATGGTTCGTGCAGGCCATGACGTCGTCGTCGTCGCACCCAGTGGCGAGCGCAGCGGGAGTGGCGCCGCGATCGGCCGCCTGCACCGTTCGGGGCCGATCGCGTGGACGTCGGTCGAGTGGCCGGACCTTCCCACCGTCACCGTGAACGCGCTCGACGCGCCTCCCGCGGCCGCCGTGTACGCCGGATGCGTCGGTGCCTTCGGCCCGGTGCCCGATGTCGTGGCATCGGGCGTGAACCCCGGCCTCAACTACGGCCACCTCGTGCTGCACTCCGGCACCGTCGGTGCGGCGCTCACCGCGAGCGCGCTCGGCGTCTCGGGGGTCGCGATGAGCATCGCCTGGGGCGAGGATCGGTGCTGGGACACGGCTGCGACGATCGCCGTCGACGTGGCCGAATGGGTGTCGACCCAGTCGGGGGCACCGATGGTCGCCAACGTGAACGTGCCGAACGTCCCGATCGAGCAGGTCCGCGGGGTCCGTGATGCTCGGCTCTGCATGTTCAACGAGGAATGGGACGCGACGACCAGCCCCGGCGAGCTGCACCTCGAGTACGTCGGCCACGCGGGTGACTTCGACGGCGACACCGACTTCGCGCTCGTGAAGTCGGGCTACTGCGCGATCACGCTCCTCGACGGCGTGGCGACCGTGCCCGGCGGGGCCGGCGCCGCCGCGAGCTCGATCGCCCGAGCGATCGACACCCGCGTCCTGCGCCGCGGCGTCGCGTAGCTGCGTCCGCCGACATCGGGACCCGCTCTCTCGGCGAACGAACACGAGCGACCGCCCGGCGTCCGTCGATCTCGGGACCCCCGAAGGGCGGAGGGAGCCGAAGGCGGTCGAGACCCGGCCGCCTCGCGGCCGACCGAGCGCAGCGAGGGAGCAGGGGCTCGGGCGCCGGGAGGCGGCCGCCCGTAGCGGGGTCCGAGATCGGCGGGCGACGGGAACCCCCGCCCGAGCTCTGCGAGCTACGGCTTCTCGTAGCGGTAGCCGACGCCGCGGACGGTGACGAGGCGTGCGGGGTGCGCGGGGTCGGGCTCGATCTTGGCCCGCAGGCGCTTCACGTGGACGTCGAGCGTCTTGGTGTCGCCGTAGTAGTTCGGCCCCCAGACGCGATCGATGAGCACGTCCCGGGTGAGCACCCGGCCCGCGTTCAGCAGCAGGATCTCCAGCAGCTCGAACTCCTTCAGCGGCAGCGGCACGAGCTCGCCCCGCACCGCCACCTCGTGACGCGCCGCGTCGAGGTGCACGTCGCCGACCTCGATCACCTCGACGGCGGGCGAGTCGCTGCCGTTGGTCGGCGAGCGGCGCAGCGCCGCACGCACGCGCGCGACGAGCTCCCGCAGGCGGAAGGGCTTCGTGACGTAGTCGTCGGCGCCGACCTCGAGACCGACGACGGCGTCGATCTCGGCGTTCTTCGCCGTGACCATGATGATCGGCACCTGCGAGCGCGTGCGCAGCTCGCGACACACGTCGACGCCGGACATCTGAGGCAGCATGACGTCGAGCAGCACCAGCGCCGGACGGGTCGCGTCG
Source organism: uncultured Bifidobacteriaceae bacterium (assembly GCA_964532485.1). Taxonomy (GTDB): domain Bacteria; phylum Actinomycetota; class Acidimicrobiia; order IMCC26256; family PALSA-555; genus DATBSK01. Next base: position 65,340 of record CAZHKE010000007.1, on the reverse strand, counting down.
AAGCGTGCGATGGCCTCGGCACCGTCGGCCGCGGTGTCGACGACGAACCCCTCGCGTTGGAGCGCGACGGACAGCGCGTCGCGGTACGACTGCTCGTCGTCGACGACGAGGATCCTGGGCGGGTCGGCCATCAGGATGCTCCCGCTCGTGCCGGCGCCAGGGAATCGACCTGCCCGGCGAGCGGCAGCGCGAGCCGGAACGTCGATCCTTGTCCTTCGGTGGACTCCACGGACACGTCGCCGCCGTGGGCGTGCGCGACGTGGCGCACGATCGACAGACCGAGACCGGTGCCGCCCGTCACGCGGCTGCGTGCCTTGTCGACGCGGTAGAAGCGCTCGAAGATTCGCTCGAGATCGCGGCTGGGGATCCCGATGCCGTGGTCGCGCACGACGATCACGACCCGACCCTGCAGGCGCTCGGTGAACAGCTCGACCGTGCCGCCTTCCTCGGAGTACTTGATCGCGTTGTCGAGCAGGTTCGTGATCGCTCCGAGCAGCTTCGTCGGATCGCACTCGATCGACAGGTCGTGGCGCGGCTCCTCGTAGCGCAGCGGCATGCCGTGCGCGAGCGCCAGGGCACGCACGCGCTCGACGGCCTCGTCGAGGATGACGTGCAGGGGGACCTGCTCGCGCGTCGGCGACTCCTGCGCCTCGATGAGGCTCAGGTCGAGGAGGTCGTCGACGATCCGGGCGAGCCGGTCGGTCTCTCGCAGCATCTGATCAGTGAGCACCCGGGCGGTCTCGGGCTCGTCGGACGAGGCGATCGTCTCCGCGAGGAGCGCCATGGCGCCGATCGGAGTCTTGAGCTCGTGGCTGACGTTGGCGACGAAGTCGCGGCGCACGTCGTCGGTGCGACGCTGCTCGGTGACGTCGCGCACGACGACGACAGCACCGGCGCGCGCACCGTCGAGGTGCAGCGGCACGGCCCGCACGACGAGGACCTCCCGGGGCGGACCGAAGAGCGGCTGCTCCTGCGAGCACTCCTCTCCGTCGAGCGCCCGGGCGACGAGCCGGTCGATGAGCTCCGCGACCGCCGCATCGGAGTGTCGCGCCGCACGGAAGCGTGAGGCGGCCGCGTTGCGGGCCACCTCGACGCCGTCGGCGTCGACGACGATCACCGCGTCACCGATGGCGTCGACCGCGGCCGTGAGCCGCGACAGCTGCTGACCGAGCTCGGCGGCACGGGCTCGCGCCTCGGTCTCGGCCCGGGTGGCCTGCTCGTGCGCGTCGCGCAGTCTCCGACGCATGGTGATCAGTGTGTCGCCGTGCGCGCACGCATGCGCGGATCAGCCGAAGCGGCCAGTGATGTAGCCCTCCGTTCGGGGATCGACCGGCTGCGTGAAGATCTTGTTCGTCTCGTCGAACTCCACCAGTCGGCCGGTCCGGCCCCCGTCCTCGGCGACGTCGGTCGTGATGAACGCCGTCATGTCGGACGCGCGCGCGGCTTGCTGCATGTTGTGAGTCACGATCACGATCGTGTACTGACCCTTGAGCTCCTCCATGAGATCTTCGATCTTGGCGGTCGCGATCGGGTCGAGCGCCGAGCACGGCTCGTCCATCAGGATCACGTCGGGCTCGACCGCGATGCAGCGTGCGATGCACAGACGCTGCTGCTGACCACCGGAGAGCGCGAGCGCGCTCTCCTTGAGCTGGCCCTTCACCTCGTCCCACAGCGCGGCGCGGGTCAGCGCGCGCTCGACCACGTCGTCGAGGCCACGCTTCTTGCCCATCAGGCGCGGCCCGAACGCGATGTTGTCGTAGATCGACTTCGGGAACGGGTTGGGCTTCTGGAAGACCATGCCGACGCGGCGTCGGACCTCGACGGGATCGACCTTCGAGCCGTAGAGGTCGGTCCCGTGGTAGGTGAGGGTACCGGCGACCTTGGCGCCCGGGATGAGGTCGTTCATGCGGTTGAAGCAGCGGATCAGCGTGCTCTTGCCGCACCCGGACGGCCCGATGAGGGCGGTGATCTGTCGGGCCGCGATGTCGAACGTGACTCCCTCGATCGCGACGTTGCCGCTGTAGCTGACGGCGACGTCGCACATGCTGAACACGACCTCACCGCTGTCCGCGGCCGACGAGTCACGGGGCTCGTCGCGCTCGACGACCTCGGGGGGGTGCAGGACCGCCTGGCTCATGGGTTCCTCGCTCCCGGGGTCACTCGTCGTCATCGGTCAGGATCCTCGCGCGGTTGCCTGCCGGCCAGCACTGCGGCGCGCCGCGCGGGTTCCCGGGCACCTGCGGGACCCTAGAGAGCGTCGGGGACGAGCCCGTGATCGGGCGGTGGAACCAGGGTGAACGAGAGGTGAACAGTCTCGCGGGGCACATGCAGCACATGCGCGCGGGAGCGCCGGCGGTCACAATGCCCGGTGCCCCTGCCGACTCCCTCGACCCCGGGAGCCATCCATGCCCGATCACGACGATGTCCTCGAGCCGCCGACACCCGAACCGCCGTCGGAGACCCGACGGACCTTCACTGAGCACATCGACGAGATCCGCGGCGACGTCATCAAGCTCGCCGGCCTGACGAGCGAGCAGATCGGCGCGTGCACCCAGGCGCTCCTCGACGCGGACCTCACGGCCGTCGGCCGCGTCGTCGCCGAGGGTCAGACCATCGACAGCCTCAGGGAGTCCACCGAGTACCGGGTCTACGAGCTGTTCGCGACCCAGCAGCCGATGGCCGGCGACCTGCGCACCCTGCTCGCCGTGCTGCGGATCCTCCAGGAGATCCAGCTCACGGCCGACCTCGCCGTGACGATCAGCAAGGCGACGCGCCGGCTGTACCCGGGCCAGCTGCCGCCGAAGGTTCGCGGGCTCATCGAGCGCATGGGCGCGCAGGCCGCGATCCAGCTCAACCTGGCGATCGACGCGTTCGCCGACCTCGAGGTCGCGATCGCGTCGGCGCTGCCCGACATGGACGACGTCATGGACGACCTCCAGAAAGAGCTGTTCCGCTCCATCTTCGAGTCGAGCACGGCAGACGAAGCGGGGATCCAGCGCGCCGTGCAGCTGGCCCTGCTCGGTCGCTACTACGAGCGCACAGCCGACCACGCGGTGCTCATCGGAGCGTGGACGCGGTTCATGGTGACCGGGGAGTTCCCGTCGCGGGCCGAGCAGAGCGACAGCGGGGCGTAGACCACATCACCAACACCCGCGCCGGGGTCAACGCGAACTTGCGGCGCTGTTCACGCGTCGTTCACCGCCTCTGAAGTTCCACGCCACATGCCCTCCGTAGGTTGCGCGCCAGCAATGACCGTTCCGGTTGCAACTCGATGCAGGAGGGTTCCATTGATCCGCTTCATCCGACGCCAGCGCGTCGCCGTCGCCGCGATCGGCGTCCTCGTGATCGGCGCCCTGAGCGCCGCTCCCGCGGCCGCCCAGGGCGGCGACGAGGTCTTCATCTCCGGCTCGTCGACCGTCGAGCCGATCACGTCGCTCAACGCCGAGATCTTCGCCGAGGACAACCCCGACGCGAGCATCCGCGTCGACGGGCCCGGTACCGGTGACGGCTTCCAGCTGTTCTGCGAGGACGAGACCGACGCGTCCGACGCCTCGCGCGAGATCAAGACCGAGGAAGCCGACGCGTGCTCGGCGGCCGGCATCGACTACACCGAGCTCAAGGTCGGCATCGACGGGCTGACCGTCGTCGCCAACACGAGCAGCGACATCAAGTGCCTGTCGTTCAACGACCTGTACGCGATGTTCGGGCCGGAGTCGGGTAGCGGCGAGACCGACCTCGCCGAGGCATCGGCGCTCGCCGAGGAGCTCGGCGGGAGCCGAGCCCCGACCAGCGGCACGGTCGAGAAGTTCACGCCCGGGCCCGAGTCGGGCACCTACGACTCGTTCATCGAGATCACCTACGAGGGGACGCTCGAGGATCGGCTCGCGGCCGGCGACATCCCCGCCGACCGGACCGGCACGAACGACGACGGTGAGCCCGAGGTGACCGAGCCGCTCGTCGCTGCGGGGACGTTCCCGAACGACAACGACATCGTGAAGCGGGTCGAGGACACCAACAACGGCATCGGCTTCTTCGGCTTCGCCTACTACCAGGAGAACAAGGGCGACCTGAAGCTGGTCGCCATCGAGAACCCCGACACCGGCAAGTGCGTGAAGCCTTCGTCGAAGACGATCCGCAGCGGGGCCTACCCCATCGCGCGACCGCTCTTCGTCTACCCGAACAACGCCAAGCTCGGTTCCAACGCAACCTTCAAGGACTTCATGGACTACTACATGACCAAGAAGGTGCTCACCGACAACGTGACGGAGGCCGGGTACGTGCCCCTGTCGAGCTCGGAGATCTCGGACACCATCGACACGTACAAGTCGATCTCGAGCTGACGCACACCCAGCGCGCGACGAGGGCGGTCGGTCCAACTCCCCCCGGGCCGACCGCCCTCTCGCCGTCCCGGCCTCGACGGCCCTCGTGATCTCTCCGGCCTCGATACTCTGCGGCGCGACGACGGAGACACCATGTCGACGATGACGACCGTTCCACCGACTCCGATCGACCTCAGCGGCTCCCGGCGGCGGCACCGCCGGGAGCGCGTCGTGCGCACGTTCTTCCGCGTGGCCGGGCTGTCGTCGCTCGCCATCAGCATCGCGATCGTCGCGTCCCTGGTCGGTGACTCGCTGACCTTCCTCAACAACATCGATCTCTCGTCCCTGTGGACAGAACCGCACCGGTGGGCACCGCGGGTCGGCAAGTTCGATCTGCTCACCGTGTTCATGGGCTCCCTGCTCGTGACCGGGATCGCGATGATCGTGGCGATCCCCCTCGGCCTCGGCGCCGCGTTCTACCTCGCCGAGTACGCGAGCGCGCGCGTCCGGCGCATCCTGAAGCCCGTCCTCGAGGTCCTGGCCGGGATCCCGAGCATCGTGCTCGGCTTCTTCGCCGTCGCGTGGATCGGGCCCAACATCGTGCAGAACATCTGGACCGACGCCAGCGCGTTCAGCATCGCCGCGGCCGGGATCGGCGTCGGCTTCCTCGTCACGCCACTCGTCGCGTCCGTGAGCGAGGACTCGATGCGGGCAGTGCCGACCGCGCTGCGCGAGGCCTCGTACGGGATGGGGGCGCGCAAGATCACGACGGTGACGCGAGTCGTGTTCCCGGCCGCGATCTCGGGCATCGTCGCCGCGATCATCCTCGCCACCGCCCGCGCGATCGGTGAGACGATGGTCGTGCTGCTCGCCGCTGGTTCGTTCGCCGAGGCCGACTACACGACGAGCGTGTCGAACGTCGGCCTCACGGTCACCGCGGCCATGGCGTCGCTGGCCACCGGGACGGACCAGGTCGCGGGCGGCGGGGGCTCGGGCGCCGGTCAGGCGTTCAACAGCCTGTTCTTCCTCGGCCTGCTCCTCTTCGGCGTCACCCTGGTGCTCAACGTGGTCGGTGACCTCTTCGTCCGTCGCATCCGGGAGAGCTACTGATGACTGCGGCCGACGTCACCGTCCCCCAGCGCATCACGGTCGCGCGCGCGCTGCGCGGCCGGCGCATCGACTTCTGGGGGCTGCTGTTCGAGACGATGCTCCTCGTGGCGCTGCTCGCCTGCCTGGCGATCATCGTCCTGCTGATGTGGGAGGTCGTGAACGACGGCTCGGGCGTCTACGCCGACCGCGGCTTCGTCCTCTCGCAGTGGCCCGACCAGATCGGAGCGACGATCTCGGAGGTCTTCGACTTCGTCGTCGACCCGATCGGCGTCCCGGGATGGATCTTCTCGATCGCGTTCGTGCTGCTCCTCCCGCTCGGGATCTACGCCGCGTTCCGCAAGTCGTGGAAGATCGGGCTCCTCGTCGTCGGGCTCCTCGTCGGCGCGCTCGTGTTCGCGGGCCTGATCCAGACGAGTGACTTCCTGAGCGCGCCGCTGTCCCGCTTCCCCGAACGGGCCGGGATCGGGCAGGCGATCTTCGGGTCGCTGGTGCTGGCCGCGATCGTGATCCTCGTGGCGATGCCCCTCGGCATCGCGACTGCCGTCTACCTCGAGGAGTACGCGCCCGAGAACCGCTTCACGAACGTGGTCCGCCTCAACATCCGCAACCTCGCGGGCGTGCCGTCGGTCGTGTACGGGATCCTCGGCCTCGCGGTCTTCGTGCAGCTCATGGGCACCGACATCGCCACGATCCCGGTCGTCGGCGGTCTGCTCCAGGACATCTTCGGGGAATCCGGCATCACGGGGGGCAAGACGATCCTCGCGGGCGGTCTCACCCTCTCGGTGGTCGTCCTCCCGATCGTGATCGTCACCGCGTCGGAGTCGATCCGCGCGGTGCCCCAGGCGCTCCGCGAGGGCGGCTACGGCGTCGGCGCGACGAAGTGGGAGGTGCAGCGCACGCTGGTGCTCCCGAACGCATTCTCCGGGATCCTGACCGGGACGATCCTGTCGGTCTCACGAGCGATCGGCGAGACCGCGCCGCTCATCCTCGTCGGCGCCTTCTACGGGACGTTCTTCACGACCGGGAGCTCGAGCTTCTGGGACAAGTTCTCCACGACGTACACGGCCCTGCCCCAGGTCGTCTACCAGTGGGCGGCCGAGCCGAGCCAGGAGTTCCGGATCAGCCTCACCGCGGCCGCGATCATGGCGCTCCTGGTCGTCACGCTGATCGCCAACATGGCCGCGATCCTGCTGCGCAACCACTTCGAGAACCGCTGGTAGCTGGACCGATGGCCCGCGGCTCTCCCGATCGAGGGAGCTACGAGCTCTCTTCCTCGGGGTAGCCGAGGTCCCACTCGATGATGAGGCGCTCACGCTCGGCGTCGCGGTTGACCCGCTCGCGGTTGCGGCGGAACTGCGGGTCGTGCGGGGGCAGGAGCTGGAGCCGAGCCGTGGCCCGCTGCCGGAACTGGTCGATCAGCCGCCCGTCGCCGAAGACACCGTGCACCTCCCAGTGCGGTGAGGTGGGTCCGAGGTACACGACCTTCACGTGGCCCTGCGGCGGGAGCTGCTCCAGCTCCTCCTGCTCGATCGACATGCCGACTCCTGCGTTGGTGGACTGACCAGGCTACCGGTCAGCCGGCCTCGGGCCGCTCGGTGAGCGTCGCGTCGAGCTCGATGCGCTCGCCGTTTCGGTTCACCACGACCTTCACCGCGTCACCGGGCCGATGCGAGCGGATCGCGGTCGGGACGTCGCCCGACCCGGCGATGGCCTCGCCGCCGATCTCCACGATCACGTCGCCGGACTCGATGCCGACGTCGTCGGCGGGCGTGCCGCTCGTCACCTCGACGACGAGCGCGCCGGCGTCGACCGACAGGTCCCGCTCACGAGCGAGTGCCGGCGTGACGGTGTCGGTCGTGACCCCGAGGAACGCGGCGGCGCGACCGAGGCGCAGGTCTTCGATGATGGGCTGCGCCTTCGAGATCGGGATGGCGAAGCCCACGTTCTGCGCGGACGCCGGGTTCGCGATCGCGGTGTTGATGCCGATCACGCGACCCGATGCATCGAGCAGCGGGCCGCCCGAGTTGCCGGGGTTGATGGCGGCGTCGGTCTGCATCATGCCGAGGAGCGAGCCGCCGACGTTCGTCTCGACAGTGCGGTTCGTGCCGGAGATGATGCCGCGGGTCACGGTCAGCCCACCCTCGAGCGCGAGGGCGTTGCCGATCGCGACGACCTCGTCGCCGACCTGCGCCGCCTCGGAGTCGCCGATCTCGATCGTCGACAGCCCGGTGCGCTCGACCTTCAGCACCGCCAGGTCGGTCGACGGATCGTGCCCGACGATGTCGGCCGGCTCGAGGTCTCCGGCGGTGAACGCGACCTCGATGTTGGTTGCGCCCTCGATGACGTGGTTGTTCGTGACGACGTAGCCGTCGGCGGTGAGCACGAAGCCCGTGCCCGCGCCGCCGTTGCCACTCCCCGGCCCGTCACCCGTCGTGATGGCCACGATCGCAGGCTCGGCCTTCGAGATGATCGCCGCGATGTCGCTCTCTTGGCCCGCGACCTCGGTCGCGGGGCGGCTGACGACGTCGGGCGTCGACGACCGCACGATGGTCGTGGTGTCGCCGCCCTCGTCGAACGCGAGGAACAGACCGCCGGTCACGAGCGCACCCACGAGACCCCCGACGAGTGCGCCGGTGAGCATGCCCCGACCGCGAGGGCGCTCCGTGGGGCCCGTGGGCCCTACGGGGCTCGCGCCCGTCGGCGGGCCATGGATCACGGTGGTGTCGCTCATCGCGTGGCTCCCGATCATGGAGGGGGTCTCAGACGGGCGGTGCCCGTCCATCGTCCCAGGGGTGCCTGAGACTCCGGTGAGAGCCTGCCCAGCATCCCACGCCCCGGACCTTGCCCCGACGTCGGCAGATGCCGGGAACCGGGCTCGGGCGCCGGACGTTCAACTCTCGACTATGGACGATGCGTTCGGGCGGGCCGACCACCACACCCCACCGTGGATGCACCACGGCCGCTGCCGCTCGCTGAGCCCCTCCGAGTTCTTCCCCTCCGACGGGGTGGGGGTCGAGCGGGCTCGGCGGATCTGCGCCGAGTGCCCGGTGAAGGCCGAGTGCCTGGAGTACGCCCTCACGTTCCGGATCGACCACGGGGTGTGGGGTGGGTGCTCGGAACGTGAGCGCCGACGGATCCTGCGGAAGCGTCGGCTCACCACGCCCGCTAGACCCCCGCTGCACGAGGCGCGCTGACGGTCGCGCCCGCCGAGCTCAGCCCGCGTCGGCGCGGGCGCCGGCACCGAGCGAGTCGCGCAGCTCGGCGACGCGCTCGGGCACCACTCGCCACCAGACCCATCGCCCTCGGCGCTCGCCCGTGATGAGCCCGACCTCGGCGAGCTGCTTCGTGTGGTGCGAGATCGTGGGCTGCGACTTGCCAAGCGGCTCGAGGAGCTCGCACGAGCAGATCTCGCCCGCCTCGGCGACGAGGCTCAGCAGCCGGAGGCGCACGGGATCGGCGAGCGCCGTGTAGGCCCTCGCCAGGTCCTCGGCCGCCTCCTCGTCCAGCGGCGAGTCGAGCACCGACGGGCAGCAGACGATCTGCGGATCCGGGCTCGTATTGACATTCATCGATGCATTCGCGATCATTGACAGATCGATCGCTGTCAATGCTACCAGGAGGCACCGATGGCCAGGGTCCAGCTCGCGCTCAACGTCGACGATCTCGAGGCGTCGATCGACTTCTACTCGAAGCTCTTCGGCACCGGTCCGGCGAAGCGGCGCGAGGGCTACGCCAACTTCGCCGTCGAGAGCCCGCCGCTGAAGCTGGTGCTCGTCGAGGGCCACGGCGCACCGGGCTCGCTGAACCACCTCGGGGTCGAGGTCGAGTCGACCGCGGAGGTCCAGGAGGCGACGAAGCGCCTCTCCTCCGAGGGCCTGGACACAGCGACCGAGGACGAGGTGTCCTGCTGCTTCGCGGTCCAGGACAAGGTCTGGGTCGACGCGCCCGACGGTGAGCCGTGGGAGATCTACACGGTGCTCGCCGACGTGGAGCACGCGCCGGGTGAGCTGCGCAGCGTCGAGCCGGGCGGCGACGCGATGTGCTGCGCGTCGTCGCCGGCCTCCGAGGCTCGCTGCTGCTGAGGTGAGCGACGAGCGCGACGTGCTTCGGCGCGCGAGCGCCGAGGCCGTCGGCACCGCGTTCCTCGTCGCGGCCGTCGTCGGCTCGGGCATCGCCGCGCAGCGCCTGTCCCCCGGCGACACCGGCCTGGAGCTCCTCGAGAACGCCGTCGCGACCGGCGCCGTCCTCCTCGCGCTGATCCTCGCCCTCGGACCGATCTCGGGGGCCCACTTCAACCCGATCGTCACGCTCGCCGACCGCATGCTCGGCGGCATGGGCACTCGAGAGGCCGGCGTCTACGTGGCGGCCCAGATCGCCGGCGGGTGCGTCGGCGCCGTCGTCGCCAACCTCATGTTCGAGCTCCCTGCGGTGACGATCTCGACCCACGACCGCTCCTCCTCCGGCGTGCTGCTCGGCGAGCTCGTGGCTGCGTTCGGGCTCCTCGTCGTCATCCTCGGTGTCGTGCGCGCGGGCAGGCCCCAGATGGCGGCCTTCGCCGTCGCGGCCTACATCACCGGGGCGTACTGGTTCACGTCGTCGACCAGCTTCGCCAACCCTGCGGTGACGATCGCGCGGACGCTGTCGAACACGTTCGCCGGCATCGAGCCCGCCGACGTCCCCGCCTTCGTCGCGCTGCAAGTCGTCGGCGCGGTTGTCGCCGTCGCGCTGTTCCGCTACTGGCGACCGAACCTCGACGCCCGCGATGTCGTCGTCCCGCACGAGCACGCGGCGTGAGCGCCATCCC
>CAZHKE010000007.1:53545-55007 GCA_964532485.1 uncultured Bifidobacteriaceae bacterium | reverse complement strand
GCGTCCCCGTCGGGCGCTAGTTCCAGCCGAACGGGCCGAGCACGAAGTCGACGAGGTCGGTCAGGAACCCGTCGTCGCTGCCGTCGATCGCCGCGATGGCCTCGTACGCGACGTCGCGTGGCGCGTCCGACACGCCCGTGAGGACGAGGTCGTCACGCCCCCAGACCACCACGGTGCCTGCCGGGGTCGCGTAGCCCGCGGCGCGCTCGCCGTTGACGGTGCCCCGCCGCTCACCGTCCGGCAGCCCTCCCCAGTCGACGGTCCCGGGCTGCTCGAAGATCGAGAGGCTGAACAGCCCGTCGCCGTAGAACAGCTGCACGGTCCCGTCGGGGTGCTCGTACTTGCCGAGCAGGCGGAAGCCGGGGTCGAGACGCTCAGGGGCCACGAAGCGCGTCCCGACGTCGTCGGTCGAGGTCGGCCCGGGCGCGCCGGGAGGAACCGGCGGCAGGGCGGGCGCGCCGCCGCCGGCCGCCAGATGGGTGAAGCGCACCGAGCGCTCGAGGTCGCCGTCGTGCTGGAGCACGTCGCGGCGCAGCAGCAGACCCAGATCCTTGTCGACGAAGAATCGCGCCCGCGCGGCGCCGTCGTCGTTCGTCGCGACGATCATGTACGCCTCGCGACCCGCGACCTCGGCCCCGGGGCCGAGCGAGAGGTTCCACGTCGCTCCGGGCCGGGGCGGATCGTCGCCCTCGATGTGCCCCCAGCGGGTCGCGATGCCGTCGTCGGCGGCCCAGCGAGCGCCGTCGGCGCCCACCGCGACGTGCTCACCGCGCCCGACCACATAGGCGCCGCGGCGAGAGCGCGCCTCGGTGGTCTCGCTGCGCATCCCCTCGCCCTGGCGCCAGCGCACCTCGACGATGCCCGTGAGGGCCACGTCCTCGGACGCCTCGCGCGCGTCGCGCAGCAGTGCCTCGGGATCGGCTCCGGCGGATGCGGGCGCGTTCGAGACGGCGAGCATCGCCACGCCGAAGAGCACCACTCCCACTGCCGCCCGGCCCAGCCCCGCGCTCACGATCCGTGTCATCGACCGAGCCCGGGGACGCCGACGGACGCGAGGTTGCTCACGACATCGGCGTTGACGGAGGAACGTGCGGCGTGGGCGTTCGTGAACGACGCGACTGCGGGTGCGACCTTGTCGCGCTCGGGGACCGCGATCACGCCGACGACGATCACGGCCGCGGCCGCCGCGCCCGCGGCGACCACCTTCCACACCCTCGGTCGTCGCTCCTTCGCGCGCCGCGTGGCGCCGAGGTCGACGACGTCGTCGCCGGCGAGCACCCGGGCCCAGAACTCCGTGGCCGCGTCGACCTGCGGCAGCGCGCGCAGCGCGCCGCGCGTCTCGCGCACCTCATCGAGGATCGCTCGCCACTCCGCCGACTCGGCGAGGCGCCCCTCGACCTCCGCCCGAGCCGCCGCGTCCAGCTCGCCGTCGAGGTAGGCCGACAGCGCGTCTTCGTGCAGG
>CAZHKE010000007.1:43195-53445 GCA_964532485.1 uncultured Bifidobacteriaceae bacterium | reverse complement strand
CGCCCGCGGTGGATGCGTGAGCGCACCGTGCCGACCGGGATCCCGAGCGACGCGGCGATCTGCTCGTACGACCGGTCGGCGACGTCACACAGCACGACCGGCACCCGGAAGTCCTCGGGCAGGCCGGCAAGCGCTGCTTGCAGGTCGGTGGGCAGCTCGCGGCTCGCCTCGTCGGCGGCAGGCGCCGGCGGCAGCACCCAGTCGGGGTCGTCAGGGAGCGCGGAGGTCGGACGCCGCTTGCGGCGTCGCATCTCGTCGAGGAAGACGTTCGTCACGATCCGGGCCAGCCAACCTTCCAGGGACCCCGGTTCGTAGCGCTCCAGGCCCTTGCGGACCCGGATCAGCGCTTCCTGGACGAGATCCTGCGCGTCTTGTTCGTTCCCGGCCAGGCGGTAGGCCACCGTGTAGAGGAAGCGCCCGTGATCACGGGCGACCTCCTCCCAGGTGGGGATCCCGTCGGCCATGTGACAAACGAACTGATGCGCGTGTCCGGTTCCCGCTCACCCCACAGCAGCGGCGGTGAGGGGTGGCCCGGGACGCCTCAGGCCTTGTCGGACTCGTCGTCGGCCCCCTGGGCGCCTTCGTCGACGCCCTTCTTGAACTCCTGCTGGGCCTGCCCGATCGACCGGGCGAGCTTGGGGAGCTTGGCGCCACCGAAGATCAGCAGGACGATCAGCAGGATGATGATGAGCTCAGTCGGCCCGAGGTTCATGCGAGCGGCTCTCCCGAGAGTCCGGATGCTGATGGCGCAGGTATGAGGTTACCCCCGTTGCGCCCGGAGCCTTCGACGCCCATGGGCGCGGCCGACCGGAGCGGGCGGAGGGCGTCGGCGAGGGCGTCGACGTCGTCGAGGCTCGCCACCTGGAAGGGCACGGCGCCCGGCCCCACGATGAGGGTCTCGACGCCGAGCTCGGCCCAGCGCTCGGCCTGCTCGCGGACCTGCTCGACCGTCCCCACGAGGCGACCGACCCGCCAGGCGTCGAGGGTGACCGCGTCGAGCACGCCCGGTGGCGTGCCGGCGCGGAGCCGCTCGAAGCGCGCCGCCAGGTCGCGCTCGTCCTCCCCGACGAGCGCGTAGAGGCCGAGGCTGCGCCACACGGTCGCCGGGTCGCGGCCGACCTGGTCGCACGCCCGCTCCAGGACGTCGAGCCGCTGCCGGTAGTCGGCGTGCGTCCAGGCCCAGCACGTGTTCCAACCGTCGGCGCACGCGACCGCGGTCGCGATCAGGCGATCGCCCTTGCCCCCGATGAAGACGGGCGGCCGCGGCTGCTGGAGCGCGGCGGGCGCGACGCGGGCGCCGGCCACGTCGAAGAACTCGCCGTGGTAGTCGAACGGCGCGCCCCCCAGCAGCCCGTCGAAGATCTCGGTGCACTCCCGCAGGCGCCGGAGGCGCTCGCCCGGCGTGGGCATCGGGATCCCGATGGCGTCGTACTCGGGCTGGTACCACCCGGCTCCGAGGCCGATGTCGAGCCGGCCGCCGGCGATGCGATCCAGCGACGCGAGCGCCTTCGCCGCGATCGCCGGGGGGCGCAGCGCCTCGCAGAGCACCAGCGTGCCGAGCCGGGGCCGGGTCACGACCTCGGCGAGCGCCGCGAGCGTGGCGATCGGCTCGAAGGCACCGTGGACCTCATCCGACGCGCCGTACTTCGCCAGGTCGAGGAAGAGGTGATCGGAGAGCCAGAGCGAGTCGTAGCCGGCGGCCTCGCCCCGCCGTGCGTGCTCGGCCAGGGTCGGGAACGTCAGCGGCGACTCGCCCGGGACCGAGTAGTCGTACTGCGGGAGGGCGAGGCCGATGCGCATGTACGAGCCACTCTATTGACACGCATCAGAATGTCCTGATGCTGGAGAGCGTGCCGAACGTGTCGGAGGGTCGTGACCTCGCCGTCCTCGATGCGCTCGCCGACGCGTGCGGGCCCTCGTTGCTCGACCGTCACGCCGATCCCGACCACCACCGGTCCGTCTTCACGCTGGCCGGCCCGGGACTGCGCGACGCCGAGACCGCCGTCGCGTCGCTGGCTCGGGCTGTCGCCGCCCAGCTCGACCTCACCGACCACGAAGGCGCGCACCCACGGTTCGGGATGCTCGACGTCGTGCCGTTCTGCGCGCTCGACGAGGACCACGACGTCGCCGCGGCCGCGGCGCAGGCCTTCGGCGACTGGGTCGCGTCCGACCTCTCGGTCCCGGTCTTCTTCTACGACGACGCCGATCCGCTGCGCCGCTCGTTGCCCGAGCTGCGCGCGAACGCGTTCCGCCGGCGCACGCCCGACATCGGCCCGATGCGTCCGCACCCGACCCTCGGTGCCGTCGCCGTCGGTGCCCGACCGCCGCTGATCGCGGTGAACTGCTGGCTCGACACCGACGACCTGCTCATCGCGCGCGAGATCGCGCGCCAGGTGCGCGAGGTCGACGGCGGACTGGCCGGAGTGCGCGCGCTGGCCCTTGCGATGCAGTCGGAAGGCACGGTGCAGGTCTCGATGAACCTCGTCGACCTGCCCGTCACGGGGCTCGAGGCCGCCTGCACGGAGGTGCGCCGGCTTGCCGAGCGAGACGACTGGGACGTGTCACGAGTGGAGATCGTCGGCCTCGTCCCGGCCGCGGAGTACGAGCGCTGCAGCGACGAGTTCCGCGAGTGGGCCGGGCTGGCGACCGACGTGACGATCGAGGGCCGGCTGGCCGCCCGCACGTGAGGCTCCGTCGTGCGTGGCCGGCCGGCACGCGCGGTGATCGAGGCGACGCCTCGGCCCGAGCCGGGACGGCCGGGGGCTTCAGGCCGAGGCGAGGCCTCGGCGCTCGAGAGCCCGCTGGCGGCGGACCCGGCGACGCTCCCGCTCCGACAGGCCGCCCCAGATGCCGAACTTCTCGCCGTGGGCGAGCGCGTACTCGAGGCACTCGGTGCGGACCTCGCAGCCCCGGCACACGCCCTTGGCCTCGCGGGTGGAGGCGCCCCGCTCGGGGAAGAAGAGGTCGGGGTCGACCCCGAGGCAGTTGGCCCGCTCCTGCCAGCGGCCCGCCGGGTCGGCATCTGCCGATCGGACTAGCTCCATGAACTCGATCACCTGCACCGGTATCCCCCTCGCGTTGGCGGCCCGGCGGGATCCCCGTGTCCCGCCCGAATCACGCCCCTGGAATTACATTGGTGTCATGCTGACGGCTCGAAGCGCCGTCGTGCAAGGGAAACTTGCGAGCGGCGTGGCGTTTTGTCCGGTTTGTGTCGGTTACCAGCCCGAAAATTCGCGATTCTCGTGACGTTCGCGCCGTGAAGCCCCGGCTCGAGGCGGTCCTGGGCGACATCACCGCCGAGACGACCGACGCCGTGGTCAACGCCGCCAACACCGCCCTGGCCCGGGGCGCGGGCGTCTGCGGCGCGATCTTCGCCCGCGCCGGCGACGGCCTCGCCGAGGCCTGCGCCGCGCTGGGTGGCTGCGCCACGGGCGACGCCAAGGCGACGCCGGGGTTCTCCCTCGCCGCCCGATGGATCGTCCATGCCGTGGGCCCGGTCTGGCACGGCGGCGATGCCGGGGAGCCCGAGGCCCTCGCGTCGGCCTACGCACGGTCCCTGGCCGTCGCCGACGAGCTCGGCGCGGCCTCGATCTCCTTCCCGGCCATCTCCACCGGGATCTTCGGCTACCCCCTCGACGCGGCCACGCACGTCGCCGTCTCGACGTGCCGGGCCGCAGACACCGAGCACGTCGAGGTCGTGCGCTTCGTGTGCTTCGACGCGGCCACGCTCGCCGCCTACGAGCACGAGCTCGGCGAATCCTGACTCAGCGAAGCGCGCCGCCGGCGTCTCTTCGGGTCGCCACCGCGACGTCCTGGAGCGTCAGCTGGCGCGGCGGTGCTGGCGGCGCTGCTCGAGGAAGTCGACGAGCACGTAGTCACCCAGGGTGTCGGGCGTCGTGAAGAAGGCCCTTCCCTTGTTCAGCTGCATCATCCGCTCGACGAAGTGGCGGAGGTAGTGGCTCTCGTCGAGCATGAACGTGTTGATGCGGATGCCGTCACGCGTGCACCGCATCACCTCTTTGAGCGTCTCCTCGATCGTCACCGGTGACGGTGGGTACTGGAAGTACGCCTCGCCGTGCTCGATGTGGGCGGTGGGCTCACCGTCGGTGACCATGATGATCTGCTTCGTGCCCGTCTCGCGGCTGAGCATGCGGCGTGCCAGGAGCATCGCGTGGTGCATGTTGGTGCCCCACTCGAAGTCCCAGCTCATCTCCGGGAGCTTCTCGGGCGCGACCTCGCGCGCGACCCGTCCGAAGCTCACGAGTCCGAAGTAGTCGCGCGGGTACTGACTCGTGATGAGCGCATGGAGCGCCATCGCGACCTTCTTCGCCGACAGGAAGTTGTCCCGCATGGGCATCGACAGCGACACGTCGAGGAGCAGCACCGTGGCGCTGCGCGTGACCTGCTCGGTGCGCTCGATCTCGAAGTCGTCCGGCGTGAGGCGCACCGGCGTTCCCGCGCCCTGGCGCCAGATCGCGTTCTTCACCGTCTGGTTCACGTCGAGGCGGAACGGGTCACCCCACTCGTACGGCTTGTGCTCGTAGGCCGGGTCGTGGCCGACACCCTCGCGCTCGGACTCGTGGCGACCCGTGCGGTCCTTCATCAGCTTGCGGAACAGGTCACCCAGCGCCTTGTTGCCGATGGCCCGGATGCCGCGAGGCGTCAGCTCGAGTCGGCCCTCGCGCTGCTCGATGAGGCCGGCATCCTCGAGCATCCTGGCCAGCTCGGCGAGCCGCTCGAGTGAGCGCGCCGCGTCGTCGCCGAGCATCTCGCGGGCGCGGTCGACGTCGACCTCCGACAGCTCGCCCGGCTGCGTCGCCTGGCGGAGGAGGTGCTCGAGGTCGTCCATGTCGCCGAGCTGGTCGAGCAGGCCGGGCATCTGGCCCATCGAGAGGGGGTCGTCGCCGCGGAACGGCATCGACCGCTCCCACGGGAGGTTCGGGAACGCCTGCTGCAGGTTGCGCGACAGCTGGTCGACCTGCCACCGCAGGTCCATGTCCTCGAGCAGCGACTCGGCGAGCTGCTGGAGCTGGGCGCGCTGCTCGGGCGTCATCGAGTTCATGAGCTGCTGCATCTGGGCCATCGACTGCGCCATCTGCTCGAGCAGCTCGTCGAGCGTCTGCGGGTTGCCCGGGAAGAAGTCGCCGTAGCGATCCATGAAGCCCTCGAAGTCGGGCTCCTCGCCCCGGGCCCGTTGCTCGAGCATCTCGTTGAGCTCGGCCATCATGTCCTTCATGCGGGCCAGGCGCTCGGCGTCCATGTTCTGCATGCCCTCGGACATCTGGTTGAACGTGCTCTGGAGCAGCTGCTCCTTGAGCTGCTCCATCAGCTGCTCGAACCGCTCGCGCGCGGCGTCGTCCATCCAGTCGTACTGCCCGAGCGCGTCCACCTTGCCGGCGAGGTCGGGCGGGAGCTGGTCGAGCTCGTCGCGGCGCTGGCGGGCGAGGTCGTCGACGATCTCCTGGCGTCGCTTGTCGTTGGACGCGTTGGCCTCGTCGACGCGCCGCTCGATGCCCTCACGCTCGGCCTCGACGACCTCGCGGAGCTGCTCGGCGATCTCCTCGTAGACGCCGCCCAGGTCGTAGCGATCGAGCATCTCGCGGCGACGCTCGCGGAGGCGCTGGAGCATCTCGCGCAGGCCCATGAGCTGCTCGTCGTTGCGGTCCTGCATCCCCTGCTGCATGAGCCGGCGGAGCGCCGCGTGCAGGTCGCCGTGGTAGAGGAGGTCGTCGGTCATCTCGTCGAGGAGCGCGTCCGCGTCGAGGTCGAACCCCCGCTGCGTCCCGTCCCACGCCGAGTAGCGGAACCCCGCCTTCTGACGCTCCCGGCGCCGCCGCCTGCGCAACATCCGCGCCACCGTACCCCCGCCCCCGAGCAAGTGACGCTCGAGGGCGGATGCCGCACTGAACCGTCACTTGCTCGCCTCGGCCGGGAACGAAGTGACGCTGGAGGGCGAATGCTCCACCGAACCGTCACTTGCTCGCGTCGGCCGGGCGGGAGTCACGGCGTCGACGGCGCGGGTCCCGGGGGGCATGGACTTCACCGCATGCGCTGCGCTCGCGCGTCGTCAGCACGGACTCGTCACACGGGCGCAGGCGCTGACGCACGTGACCGAGGACCAGCTCAAGCACGCGCTCGCCAGGCGCCGGCTCGAGCCCGTCCGGACCGGCGTCTACCGGACGGCCGGGGCACCGGAGACCTGGGAGCAGCACCAGCTCGCCGCGTGCCTGGCCGGCGGGCCCGCGACGGCGACCGCGTTCCGGGCCGCCGCGTGGTGCTGGCGGCTCGAGGGGTACGCCGTACCCGATCAGCTGGAGGTGACGGTGCCGCGGTCACGTCGCGCGCGGCTCCCCGGTGTCATCGTCCACGACACCCGCGTCTGGAGCGACGCCCACCACACCGTGCACGGAGGGCTCCCGGTCACATCGCCGGCGCGCACGCTGTGCGACCTCACGGCGTGCTCGGGCCTCGGGAAAGTGGCTCGCGCGCTCGATGACGCGCTACGCCGTCGGCTGACGACGCTCGAGCGCCTCGAGGTCGTGTTCCTCGACCTGGCGACGAAGGGTCGGCGGCGCAGCACCTTCATGCGCGCCCTGTTGGAGGAGCGACTCCCCGGCTTCGACCCGGGCGAGACCGACGCCGAGCTGAAGATCTACCGCTGGATCGTCGGAGCCGGACTGCCCGAGCCGGTGCTCCAGCACCGAGTGCGCGTCCGCGGGCGCACGTACCGCATCGATCTCGCATACCCAGATCACAAGATCGGCATCGAGTACGACGGCTGGGATGCCCATCGGACTCGCACGTCGTTCGACAGCGACCCCGAGCGCGACGCGATCCTCGAGGACGCTGGGTGGCGCATGATCCACTTCACGTCGAAGTCGTCGCGAGCATTCGTGGTCGAGATCGTCGAGAACGCCCTCCACCAACGCAGCAAGTGACGATCGCGTGGACATGCCGCCCCGAAACGTCACCTGCTCGGATAACCCGCGCAGCAAGTGACGATCGTGCGGACATGCCGCCCCGAAACGTCACCTGCTCGGATGACCCGCGCAGCAAGTGACGATCGCGTGGACATGCCGCCCCGAATCGTCACTTGCTCGGACGTGGGGCGAGACTGGAGGGGTGAGTCGGTCGGTGCAGCGGGTGGCGCTGGTGGTCGTGGCGCTGGGACTCGTGGCGACCGCGTGCAGCCGTGAGGAGAAGCCGCCGGCCTCGAAGGCGTTCTGCCGCGCCGCCGACCGCTACAACGACGAGCTCGAGCGCACGCAGCTCGACGGCAAGCCGAGCATCAAGCGGCAGCTCCCGATCGTGGCCGACCTCGCCGACGCGGCTCCCGAGGCCATCGCCGACGACGCCCAGACCTTCCTCGACGCGCTCCAGCGCCGCGCCGACGGCGACACGTCCGTGGTCGACGACCCGGAGATCGGCACCGCCGTCGACAACGTCAACCGCTACGCCAACAAGGCGTGCAACGTCTACAACCGCGACTCGGGGCTCTGAGCCCGGCTCAGCTGCCGCGCCCGCGGTACGCGGACTTGCCGCCCACGGCGTCCTTGTTGAGCCGCTTCGAGAGGTGCAACCCCTCGAGCACGAACTCGACGGCCGACGCGACCCCGGCCGGCGTCTCTCCCACCTCCAGGTCGGCGAGCGTGCCGCGCAGCCCGGGCAGGTCGGACAGCAGCGATGCGTACTCGGCCGCCGGCACGTCGTCACCGGTGTGCACGATCAGCCCCTCGTCGAACGCCGTCACGAGCGTCGTCAGCTTCTCGGGCTTGCACGTCGTGCGGAACGTCTCGAGCACCGCTGCCTTCACGATCCGGTCGAGGACCTGCTCCTCGCGCCCGTCGTCGACGGTCTCGAACTCGATCTTCCCGGCCGTGCTCGACACGAGCGCGTCGAGGTCGCTCACCCGCGGCACGACCTCCTCTTCGTGGTTTCGCACCGCGCGCCGGGTCGCGTTCGCCACGAGCGTCTCGTAGTTCGCCACCGACAGCCGCACCGACACGCCGGACCGCTGGTTGACGTGCGGTGACTGCCGGGCGTGCTGGCTGATCGCCGCGACGATCTCGGTCATGTAGTCGGGCACGTCGATCCGCAGGCCGTCGACCTCTGGAACGACGGCCTCCTGCTCGACGACGTCCATCTCGATGTCGACGTCGAGGGGGTAGTGGGTGCGGATCTGCGCGCCGAAACGGTCCTTGAGCGGCGTGATGATGCGACCCCGGTTCGTGTAGTCCTCGGGGTTCGCCGACGCGACGAGCATCAGGTCGAGCGGCAGCCGGATCTTGTAGCCCCGGATCTGCACGTCGCGTTCCTCGAGAACGTTCAGCAGACCGACCTGGATGCGCTCGGCGAGGTCGGGGAGCTCGTTGATGGCGAAGATGCCGCGGTTGGTGCGGGGCACGAGCCCGTAGTGGATCGTGAGCTCGTCGGAGAGGTAGCGACCCTCCGCGACCTTGATCGGGTCGACCTCACCGATGAGGTCGGCGATCGACGTGTCGGGGGTCGCGAGCTTCTCGCCGAAGCGGCGCTCCCGGTGCACCCACTCGATCGGCGTGTCGTCGCCTCGTTCGGCGACGAGGACACGTGCGTGGTGCGAGATCGGTGCGTACGGATCGTCGTTGATCTCGCTGCCGCCGACGACCGGCATCCACTCGTCGAGCAGCTCGACGAGCGAGCGGATCATCCGCGTCTTCGCCTGCCCGCGCTCGCCCAGGAAGATCACGTCGTGCGCCGCCAGCAGCGCGTTCTCGAGCTGCGGGAGGACGGTGTCGTCGAAGCCCACGACACCCTCGACGACGGCGTCGCCGTCGCCGATGCGTCGCATCGCGTTCTGCCGCACCTCTTCCTTGACGGGCCTCGAGGCCCAGCCGCTGCTGCGGAGCTCACCGAGGGTGCCGGGACGTGCCATGCGGCGACCCTACCTGGACCGGCGGACGTCGCGAACAGCGGCACATCGTGCGCGATCATGTCGGCTTCGGGACCAGGAGGTGACGGATGGCCAGCACCGACGACGAGCAGTACGACCAGGCGCGCCAGAAAGTCGAGGCGAAGATCGGCTTCTTCGGACACCTCGCGGTGTTCGTGATCATCAACGTCGTCTTCCTCATCATCGCCGGCGAGGACTGGCTCTGGGTCACGCTCTTCTGGGGCATGGGCCTCGCCATCCACGGATTCGGCGTGTTCTTCGGCGACTCCGACGCCGTGCAGCACTGGAAGGAGCGCCAGATCCAGAAGGAGATGGGGCGCAACAAGCCGCCCGAGGCGTCCTCCGGAGGGAGCGCGGCGTAGGCAGCCGGATCGGCGTTTTCGTAGGCCGCGGCGGTAGCGTCGGCTCTCGGAGATCGGCTGGTGCAGGAGCGCCGGGCGCGCGGGAGTGGCGATGACGACGGTCGACAGCGGACGGGGGGAGCGCTCCACCGCTGACGAGCGGGAGGACGCCGACGCCGCCGAGCTGCTCGAGCGCTACACCGGCCCCCCGATCCCGCCACCCCGCACCGAGCGGCACTTCCTCCTCGCGTTCTGGCGCTCGGCCGTCGGCAAGAAGTGGGCGATGGCGCTCAGCGGCATCATCCTCCTCGGCTACGTGCTCGCCCACATGGTCGGCAACCTCAAGGTGTTCCTCGGCGAGGAGCACATCAACGACTACGCCGAGTGGCTGCGCGATCTCGGCGAGCCCGTCTTCCCGCGCACCTGGGTGCTGTGGGCGATGCGGACGGTGCTGATCGCGGCGTTCTTCGTCCACATCGTGGCGGCGTACCAGCTCACCCGGATCAACCAGGCCGCGCGCCCGACGCGGTACCAGTCCAAGCGCGACTACTCCGCCGCCAACTTCGCTTCGCGGACGATGCGCTGGACGGGCGTCATCATCCTGCTGTTCCTGATCTTCCACCTGCTCGACCTCACCTGGGGCCAGGCGAACCCCGACTTCGTGCAGGGGGACCCGTACAACAACCTCTTCGCCACGTTCGAGCGGGTGCCGGTCGCGGTGGTCTACATCCTCGCCATGGTCGCGCTCGGGTTGCACCTCTTCCACGGCGCGTGGTCGATGTTCCAGAGCCTCGGTTGGAACAACCCCCGCTACAACATCTGGCGCCGCTACTTCGCGGTCGGATTCGCGGCCGTGATCACGGTCGGGAACATCAGCATGCCGTTGCTCATCACGACGGGAGCAGTCTCACCATGAGCGAGCGTCGAGCGGGCCGGCGGCGGAGCCGCCAGGAGCGGGAACGATGAGCGAGCGTCTCGCG
>CAZHKE010000007.1:41061-43095 GCA_964532485.1 uncultured Bifidobacteriaceae bacterium | reverse complement strand
GAGCGGGCCGGCGGCGGAGCCGCCAGGAGCGGGAACGATGAGCGAGCGTCTCGCGGGCCGGGCACCCCGGCTCGCAGCGAGCGGGCCCCGAGCGGGCCGGCGGCGGAGCCGCCAGGAGCGGGAACGATGAGCGAGCGTCTCGCGCTCGACGCCAAGGTCCCGGACGGGCCCATCGCCGACAAGTGGGACCAGCACAAGTTCGACGTGAAGCTCGTGAACCCGGCGAACAAGCGGAAGTTCACGATCATCGTCGTCGGCAGCGGGCTCGCCGGCGCGTCGGCGGCCGCGACGCTGGGTGAGCTCGGCTACCGGGTGCAGCTCGTCACGTACCACGACTCGCCGCGGCGCGCGCACAGCATCGCCGCCCAGGGCGGCATCAACGCGGCGAAGAACTACCGCAACGACGGCGACAGCGTGTACCGCCTCTTCTACGACACCGTGAAGGGCGGCGACTACCGCGCCCGCGAGGCCAACGTGTACCGGCTGGCACAGATCAGCGTGAACATCATCGACCAGTGCGTCGCGCAGGGCGTGCCGTTCGCCCGCGAATACGGCGGGCTGCTCGACAACCGCAGCTTCGGTGGCGCGCAGGTGTCGCGCACCTTCTACGCACGGGGTCAGACGGGCCAGCAGCTGCTGCTCGGCGCGTACCAGGCGCTCGCCCGCCAGGTGGCGGCGGGCATGGTCGAGCTGCACACCCGCAACGAGATGCTCGAGCTCGTCATGAAGGACGGACGAGCCGTCGGCATCGTGGTGCGCGACCTCGTCAATGGTGACGTGCGCTCGCTGAGTGGTCACGCGGTCGTGCTCGCCACCGGCGGCTACGGCAACGTCTTCTACCTCTCGACGAACGCCAAGAACTCCAACGCCACCGCGGCGTGGCGCGCGCACCGCAAGGGCGCCCTGTTCGCGAACCCCTGCTACACCCAGATCCACCCGACGTGCATCCCGGCGAGCGACGAGTTCCAGTCGAAGCTCACCCTGATGAGCGAGTCGCTGCGCAACGACGGGCGGATCTGGGTGCCCGAGGAGCTCGGCGACGAGCGTCCCGCCGCGCAGATCCGCGAAGAGGAGCGCGACTACTTCCTCGAGCGTCGCTACCCCGCGTTCGGCAACCTCGTGCCCCGCGACGTGGCCTCGCGTGCCGCGAAGCGCGAGGTCGACGCCGGGCGCGGCGTCGGACCCATCAAGAACGGCGTCTACCTCGACTTCGCGGACGCGCTGGCGCAGCTCGGTCACGACACGATCGAGGAGCGCTACGGGAACCTGCTCCAGATGTACGAGCGCATCACCGGCGAAGACCCGTACGAGACGCCGATGCGGATCTACCCGGCCGTCCACTACGCGATGGGCGGTCTCTGGGTCGACTACGACTTGATGAGCAACGTGCCCGGCCTCTACGTGCTGGGCGAGGCGAACTTCTCGGACCACGGCGCCAACCGCCTGGGCGCGAGCGCACTCATGCAGGGTCTGGCCGACGGCTACTTCGTGCTCCCGGCGACGATCAACCAGTACCTCGCGCCGCTGCTCGGATCCGACCCGGTGCCAACCGACGATCCGGCGTTCACCGACGCCGAGCGCGAGGTCACCGAGCGGGTGCGCGCGCTGCTGTCGGTCGACGGCAGCCGCACCGTCGACTGGTTCCACCGGGAGCTCGGGAAGATCCTCTGGGACAACTGCGGCATGGCCCGGAGCAAGGAGAGCCTCGAGAAGGCGCTCGCCGAGATCCCCGCGCTGCGCGACGAGTTCCACAAGGACGTGCGCATCCTGGGCGAGGGCTCGTCGCTGAACCAGTCGCTCGAGAAAGCGGGCCGCGTCGCCGACTTCCTGGAGTTCGGCGAGCTGCTCGTACGCGACGCGCTCCACCGCGAGGAGAGCTGCGGTGGCCACTTCCGCGTCGAGCACCAGACCGAAGACGGTGAGGCGCTGCGCGACGACGAGCAGTTCGCGTACGTGGGTGCCTGGGAGTACGCCGGCGACCTCGCGAACCCGAAGCTCCACAAGGAGCAGCTCGAGTTCGACGAGGTCCATCTC
>CAZHKE010000007.1:9444-40961 GCA_964532485.1 uncultured Bifidobacteriaceae bacterium | reverse complement strand
TCGAGGTCTGGCGCCAGAGCGGCCCGAACGCGAAGGGCGCGTTCGAGACGCACGAGGTCGACGACGCCAGCCCCGACATGTCGTTCCTCGAGCTGTTCGACGTGCTCAACGAGCGGCTCATCGCCGAGGGACGCGAGCCGGTCGCGTTCGACCACGACTGCCGCGAGGGCATCTGCGGCTCGTGCTCGATGATGATCAACGGCCGGCCGCACGGACCCGAGGTCGGGACCGCGACGTGCCAGCTGCACCTGCGCAAGTTCGACGACGGCGCGCACATCAAGGTCGAGCCGTGGCGCGCCCGCTCCTTCCCCGTGCTCAAGGACCTGTGCGTCGACCGGTCGGCGTTCGACCGCATCATCGAGGCCGGCGGCTACATCACCGCGCCGACGGGCACTGCCCAGGACGCGAACCTCATCCTGGTGCCCAAGGAGGTGTCGGACGCAGCCATGGACGCGGCTGCTTGCATCGGCTGCGGCGCGTGCGTCGCGGCGTGCCCCAACAGCGCGGCGCAGCTGTTCACCGCGGCGAAGATCCAGCACCTCAACCTGCTGCCACAGGGCCAGCCCGAGCGGTGGCGGCGTACGGTGGACATGGTCGACGAGATGGAGCGCTGGTTCGGCTCGTGCACGAACCACGGTGAGTGCGAGGCCGCGTGCCCGAAGGAGATCTCGATCGACTTCATCGCGCTGATGAACCGCGACTACGTGAAGGCGCAGTTCAAGCAGCGTCGGCTCGCCGGCCAGCGCTGACCAGCCGTCGGGCTGCGCCCGTCGCCGTCACCCGGACGGCCGATGGATGCAGCTCGCGGGGTCAGCCCGAGTACTCCTCGACCACGTCCAGGTTGTGGAAGGTCGGTGGGCCGTCGAGCAGCTTCATCAGGTTCTGGGCGAACGCCTGAGTCTCGGGGAGCGCGTCGTTCTCCTGTGCGTCCTCGGCTGACGCGAACTCGACGACGACGAAGTAGCGGCCCGGGTTGTCGCGGTCCTCGCAGACGAGTCTGTGCCCGCTGGTGCGCTTGCCCTTGGTCCCGGCGTCGTACTCCTCGCCGAGCTTTCGGAACTCGTCGATCTTCGTCGTCTTCATCTCGATGATCTGGACGAACTTCTGCTGTGCCACGTCACGCTCCTTCTGCTGTCGTGATCCTGAACACGGGGTGATCGGCGGGATCGGGGAGCTGCTCGAAGATCTTCTTGACCTCGCGCTCCCAGCGGTCGCGGTACGCGCTGATGATAGGCGGGCGGTCGGCGACCGGGACCTCGGTGATGCGGAACGGCTCGGTCTTCCCCCTTCGGCGGATCTCACCGCCGCCGGCGGCGCGGAGGTTGCGCACCCACTCGGTCTCGCCTCGCACCGCGACGAGGTACCGCGCACCGTCATCGTCCAGCACGTTGACCGGCACGGTCCGCCATTCGCCGCTGCTCCGGCCGCGAACCGCGAGCGTCGGCTTCACACCGAGCCAGCGCATCAGCGGGTTCGCGATGCTCTTGGTGACGAAGTCCGGCTTCAGGTACGCCACGTCAACATCCTGTCGGAGTCAGACGACACCGTCGAGCGCGTGGCGGAGGTCGGCGAGCAGGTCGTCGAGGCTCTCGATCCCGACGGAGAGTCGCACGAGCGCGGGGTCGACCGCCAGTGGCGAGTCGGCCACCGACGCGTGGGTCATGCGTGCCGGGTGCTCGATCAGGCTCTCGACCGCACCGAGCGACTCGGCGAGCGTGAAGAGCTGCGTGGCGGCGACGAGCGCGAGCGCGGCCTGCTCGCCGCCGGCCGCGGTGAAGCTGACCATGCCGCCGAAGTGGCGCATCTGGCGCCGCGCGACGTCGTGGCCGGGATGGTCGGGCAGGCCCGGCCACAGGACGCGCGCGACCGCCGGGTGGTCGCCGAGGAGGTCGGCGACGGCGCGGGCGTTCGTGCAGTGACGATCCATCCGCACGCCGAGGGTCTTCACGCCGCGGAGCACGAGGAAGCAGTCGAAGGGCGACGGCACCGCTCCCACTGCATTCTGGAGGAACGCGATCGACTCGGCGAGCTCGGCGTCGTCGGTGACGACCATCCCGCCGACGACGTCGGAGTGCCCTCCGAGGTACTTCGTGCTCGAGTGCACGACGGCATCGGCACCGAGCGAGATCGGCTGCTGGAGGTACGGCGTCGCGAACGTGTTGTCGACGACGACGCGCGCACCGTTCGCGTGCGCGGCGGTCGCCACGGTCTCGATGTCGACGATCGTGAGCATCGGGTTCGTCGGCGTCTCGACCCACACGACCTTCGTGGCGTCACGACACGCGGCACCGACGGCACGGAGGTCCGTCAGGTCGACGGCCGTCCACTCCACGCCCGACTCCGCGAGGACGCGTGCCACCAGGCGGTACGTGCCGCCGTACGCGTCGCTCGGCAGCACGACGTGGTCGCCGGGCCGCACGAGGGCGCGCAGGACGGCGTCTTCGGCAGCCATGCCGCTGGCGAACGCGAGGCCGTGGGCTCCCCCCTCGAGCGAGGCGACGCACGACTCCAGCGCGGCGCGCGTCGGGTTGCCGGTCCGGGCGTACTCGAAGCCTCGGTGATCACCGACCGCGTCCTGGGCGAAGGTCGTCGCCAGGCTGATGGGCGCGACCACCGCGCCGGTCGCCTCGTCGGGCTCCTGGCCGGCGTGGATCGCCCGCGTCTCGAAGCCGCCTCCCCTGGTCGACACCCCGAAGGGCGCCTCCTCGGGCGACGGCCGTCCAAGCCCGTCGCCGGCGTCGTCGACGTGACTCGTCATCCGGGCGACCGGGCGGCGAGGAACGACAGCACGTCCTGGCGGGTGAGCACGCCGATCGGGTGACCGCCGTCGAGGACCAGCACCGACGACGCGGTGTCGAGCAGCTCGACGACGGTCGTGACGGTCTCGCCGATCCCGACCATCGGCATCGCCGGCTCCATCACCTCGCGGATCGGTCGATCGAGCACGGCCGGCTCGCGGAACGCCTTGTCCATGAGCGCGAGCTCGGTGAGCGTGCCGCTCACCTCCTTCGCCGCGAGCGGGAGCTCGGTCGCCACGCTCACGATCACCTGGGACACTCCGAGGTCCCGCATGAGCGAGAAGCCGCGGCGCACCGGGTCGTCGGGCGTGACGAGCACGAGCTCGGGGATGGAGCGGTCGGCGGCCGCAGCGTCGTGCTTGGCGTGGAGCACGTCGCCGACGGTCGGACCGTCGGCGCGCAGGAAGCCGAAGCGCGTCATCCACTCGTCGTCGAAGATCTTCGACAGGTAGCCCCGCCCCGAGTCGGGCAGCAGGACGACGACGAGGTGCTCGGGGCCGAGATCGCGGCCGAGGACGAGTGCCGCGTGCACCGCGGTGCCGCACGACCCGCCGATCAGGAGCCCTTCCTCGTGCGTCACCCGGCGCGCCGCGGCGAACGACTCGGCGTCGCTCACCATGATCGTGCGATCGACGACCGACGGCTCGTACGTCGGCGGCCAGAAGTCCTCGCCCACGCCTTCGACGAGGTACGGACGGCCGGTGCCGCCCGAGTAGACCGAGCCCTCCGGGTCGGCGCCGACGATCTGCACGTCCGGGTTCTGCGACTTCAGGTATCGACCGACGCCGGTGATCGTGCCGCCGGTGCCGATGCCGGCGACGAAGTGCGTGACGCGCCCGTCGGTCTGCTCCCAGATCTCGGGTCCGGTCGACCGCTCGTGCTCGGCCGGGTTCGCCTGGTTGTAGTACTGGTTCGGTCGGTACGCGCCCGGGGTCTCGTCCGTGAGCCGGTCGGCGACCGAGTAGTAGGAGTCGGGGTGCTCGGGGGGCACCGCCGTCGGGCAGACCACGACCTCGGCGCCGTACGCCCGCAGCAGCGCGACCTTCTCGTCCGACATCTTGTCGGACATGACGAACACGCACCGGTAGCCGCGCTGCGCCGCGACGATTGCGAGGCCCACGCCGGTGTTGCCCGACGTCGGCTCGACGATCGTGCCACCGGGCTGGAGCAGCCCCTGGCGCTCGGCCGCGTCGATCATCGCGACCGCCGGACGGTCCTTGACGCTGCCGCCGGGGTTGAACAGCTCGACCTTGGCCACGAGGTCGCAGGAGAGGCCGGCCCCGACGCGGCCGAGGCGAACGAGCGGAGTGTCGCCCACGAGGTCGAGCAACGAGCCCGCGATCTGCTGCTCGCGTCGTGTGGCCTCTCCCATGGCCCCACGGTACTCAGCAGCGTCGCGGGAACCGGCGCCCGTGCGCAGCGACGAACGCGCCTTGCCGCGCCTCCCGATTGCCGTGCTCGCCGCGAGCGCCTCAATTCGCCCCCTGGGCGCGCGCACTAGCGTCACCGCGCGTGGGTGCGCTCGGGCGGCTCGACGTCGTCGCGATCGACTGCAACGACCCCGAGCCGCTGGTCGCGTTCTGGTCGGAGGTGCTCGGCACGACGGTGCGCAGCCGCGCGCCCGACTGGATCGCGTTGGCGCCCGTCCCCGAGGGCGGTCCGCACCTCGCCTTCCAGGTGGTGCCCGAGCCCAAGGCGGGCAAGAACCGCCTGCACCTCGACGTGAACGTCGGCGACCTCGCGCGCGTGACCCGACAGGTCGAGTCCCTCGGCGCGACCTGCATCGGTGACGTCGTGGAGGAGGACGACGGGCGCTATCAGGTGATGCTCGACCCGGGCGGCAACGAGTTCTGCCTCGTCGAGTGGGACGCCCCCCGGACGCGAGCCGACGGTGGACGCACGGAGGGGGAAGAGACCTGAGATGCAGGTCCACGAGCACTCGTACGTGGTCCCGGCCTCGCCGGCAGAGGTGTGGGAGCTGTTCTGGTATCGGGGACCGGACCGGCCCCAGCCGCGCGACGGGGTGACGCGCATCGACATCCTGCATCCCGGCGACGAGGTCGGCGAGGGGCTCGTCCGCCACTGCCACTTCAAGGTCCCCCGGCTGCTCTGCTCGGGTGGCGTCGCGCAGTCGTGGGAGTGGCTCACGCAGGTGAAGCCCCATGAGTCGTGGCGCTACGACGCGATCGGCAAGCCCCTGTGGTCCCGCGCCACCGGCATCACGCGCCTCGAGGACCTCGGCGACGGCACGACACGCGTCCGCTTCCGGGAGTCGTACGAGGCGTTGAACCCCTGGATGCGTCGAGTCGGCCTCGAGCGCTGGGTGCACCGCAAGCTCTCGCGCGACAACGACGAGCTGCTGGAGGCGATGAAGGGCGGTCTGAAGTGGCACGCGCGCCGGCGCGAGCGCGAAGCCGAAGCCACCTCTCCTTGATGCGTATCTGGAAGCCGCATAGCGGCCTCCAGATACGCATCAGAGCGTCGCGCTCTGCACTGCGTCGCGGTGGGCGGCGCGGATCTCACCGCCGTCGATCCGGGGATCGGGCTCGACCGTGCGCGCGTCGTGCATCCCCCAGGCGCGTGCGATCTCCTCGGGTGCGGTCGCGTGCAGCGCGGCCGCCGCCTGCACGCAGGCACCGGATGCGGCGCGCTCCCCCTTCGGGGCGCTCACGACGCGCTGCCCCACGTCGGCGAGCACCTGCGCGAACGCGTGCATGCGCGCGCCTCGGCCGACGAGGAAGAGCCGGCCTCCGACGGGCACTTCCACGTCGCGCAGCGCGTCGACCGCGGCGAGGAGCATGCAGACCACACCCTCGAGCGTCGCCCGCGCGACGTCCTCGGCGTCGGTGTCGCCGCGGATCCCGCGCAGCTCGCCCGGCCGGCCGTCGGCGCGCGGCGGCACGAACACGAGCCCGCGGGCCCCAGCCGGTGCGCTCGAGACGAGCTGGTCGAAGCGACTGCGCTCGAGCCCGAGCAGCGTGGCAAGGTGATCACTCGCCTTGACCGCGTCGATCGTCTCGACCGAGGGCAGGAACCGACCGGTGGCGTCGGCGTACCCGGCGACGACCCCGGACGGGTCCTCGGTCGGTCGGTCGCGCACGGCGAAGACCGCGCCTCCGGTGTCGACGACCACGTCGCCCGGCTCGAGCGCGAGTCCGAGCGCGATCGCCATCCGCTCGCCGGTCCCGGCCGCGATGAGCACGCCTTCTCGATCACCGGCCGGCTCGTGCGGCGCGAGCACCGTCGGCAGGCACTGCTCCCAGTCGCGGTCGTCGGCGACGAGCTGCAAGAGATCGGCCCGCCACCGCTCCTCACGTGGCGACCAGTAGCCGGTGCCCGATGCGCCGCCGCGGTCGGTCACGACCTGGCGGCTCAGGCGCAGCGTCAACCAGTCGTGGGGCTGGAGCATCCACGCGATGCGGGCGAACGCGTCGGGCTCCTTGCGCTGCATCCAGGCGAGCTTGGCGATGGGGAGCGCCGAGCTCGGCACCGACCCGCACGCCGCGACCCACTCCGCGGGCCCGAGGACCTGCTCGAGCCGGCGCGCATCACGGACCGCCGCGCCGGCGTAGCCGACGAGCGCGGGGCGCACGAGCTTGCCGTCACCGCCGACGGCCACCAGGCCGGGCTGCTGGGCGGCGGCGCCGACCGCGGCGACGCCGAGCGCACCGCCCGCGTCATGGCGCGCCTCGACCAGGGCCTGCCACCAGACCGCCGGATCCTGCTCGCCCGGCCCACCCGCGTCGCCACCGTGCATGGCCCGGCCCGAGCCGTAGACGCGGCCGTCGTCGGCATCACGAAGCTCGACGGTGGTCGCGTCGAACGACGAGTCGACACCCAACACGAGCGGCACCGGACGCTCCCCCTCGCCTCCTGCCGTGGCTCCCCGCCGAGCACGACACCACAACGATACGGCCACGTAGGGTCGCGCGAATGACGATGGACCCGCCTCCGCCGGCCGCGCCACTCCCACCGCCGACGGGCGGCTGGTCCGGCGCGCCCAGCAGCCCGGCCGATCGGGTCCGGTGGGCGGCGTCGCAGCGCCCCGAGTCCGACTACGTGTTCGAGGGGGCCGGGCTCAACATCTTCCTGACGATCATCACCTGCGGCATCTTCGGCCTCTTCCTCTTCTACGAGCTGATGCGGCGCGACCGCGACCACCTGCGGCGCCGGCACGACCTGCTCGAGGCGGCCAACGCGTACGCGTGGGAGCAGGCGAACGAGCGCGGGCTCGCCGACGAGCTGCGGCCCGCATTCGAGCGGAACGCGAACAACCTCGAGGTGATGCGCCGGCAGACGTTCGAGTTCCGCGATCCCGCGATCTGGGTCATCATCTCGCTGTTCGCGTCGAGCATCGCCTACATCGTCGGCTTCATCTTCATCGACCAGGACCTCGACACGCACGACCGTGCCGAGGGTGCCGTCGAGGACGAGCTCACGACGATCTACGAGCGGCTCGGGCACGCGCTGCCGCGGCCGGACCCGTCACGCGTGAAGGGCAAGCAGAGCTACGCGGCGCGCATCGTGGTGACGATCGTGACGTGCGGCATCTACCACTTCTGGTGGTTGTACGACATGCAGGTCGAGGGGAACGCGCACGTCATCGGCAACTGGCCCTTCGAGGATGCCCTCGTCGCGGCGGTGTCGTGACGTCTCTCGATGCGGGTCGCCGGGGCTTGCAGCTCTAGGGGTTGATGACGACCGGCGCGCCGCGAGGCAGGTAGGGGATCAGCGCGAGGACGACGTCGTTCGCCACGTGGGGGCATCCGTTGGAGACCGAGGCCCCGACGCTCGACGGCTGGTTCGTCCCGTGGATCGCGATGCGTCCGTCACCGGTCCCGAACTGCATGTGCACGTCGGAGTGGCCCGACAGCCCGAAGGCGAACGGCCCGTACGGGTGCCCCGCACCCGACGTGGGGAAGTGGTCGCGCACGAAGAAGAGGCCCGTCGGCGTCGGCGACGCCGGGGCACCGATCCCGATCGGGCTCGTGAGGACGACGGAGCCGTCGGCGATCGACACGATGCGGAGCTCGTGCGCCCCCAGGCTCAGCTCGGCCCGGTAGGCGGGGACGGTCACGGTGACGGCGATCGCCGGCACCCAGGCGGTCGAGCCGTTGGGCCGGGTCGGGAGCAGCACCTGGTACCAGTCGCCGACCGACGCGGTCGTCAGCAGGACCAGCGGCTGGTCGAGCTCGTTGATCGCCGGCAGCGCCTGGCTCGGCTCGGCGGCTCCGGGCGCGGGGTAGACCGCCAGGTCGCCCCCGTCGACCGGGGCCACGATGCGCTGGAGCGCCACGGTGGCGTGCAGATCGCTCGGCCGCGGCTCCACGGTCCGGGCCGCCAGGAGCCGGGTCGCGACCGGGCGCTCACGCTGCGTGGTCGCCCCGGTGCCCGAGGCGCCGGCGGCGGTCGGGGCCAGGATGCCGGCCCCGATGGCCGTCAGACCAAGTGCGGCAAGGCACAGTGGCCAGCGCCCGCTCCGGTCTCGTCCTCCCATCCCCCCGAGTGTCGGAGGCCCGGCCGCAATCCTTGAGGGCTGCTTCGCGCGGAGAGCGCGAATTGGGCCGGTGCAGGGTCAGGCCGACCGGAGCCGACCCGACCGGGACCAGTGCTCAGAAGGCGTCGTCGTCGTCCGGGTCTTCGGGTGCCTCGACCTCGAAGTCGTCGAGATCGGCCACGATCTGGTCGACGTCGGACTGCGCCCGGGAGATGCGGTCGCGACACAGCGTGAGCAGCTCGCTGGCCCGCCGGACCCGCTCTGCCAGCACGTCGACGTCGAGCTGGTCGCTCTCGAGCTCGTCGAGGATCGTCTCGAGCTCGGTCATCGCCTCGCCGTAGCCGACGGCCGCACCCGGGGGCTGCTCGCGCTCGGCCGGGCTCACGGGCGCTCGATCACCGTGCTGCGCACGGCACCATCGGCCGTCTCCGTCACGAGCCCGGTGCCGCGGTCGACGTCGCGTGCGGCACGCACCAGCCGGCCGTCGTCGGTGCGGGTGATCGTGTACCCGCGCTCGAGCACGCGTCTGGGATCGAGCAGACGGAGCCTCGCCGCGGCGAGATCGTGGCGCGAAGTGGCTTCGCGCGTCGTACGTCGAGCACCGGCGGCGAGCGTGGCCTGATGCGTGCGCACACGGGTCCGTGCGTCTCGCACTCCGCGGCGCGCGCGCTCGCTGATCGCCCGGCGATGCGCGTCGAGGACGCGTCGCTCGCGGCCCAACGCGACCGGCGCGGCGCGAGCGAGGCGCCGGCCGAGATCGGCCGTGTCACGAGCGGCAAGCGTGCACGCGCTCCGCGCCCTGATCGACACTCGGTGCGCGATCCGAGCGAGCTGATCGCAGTAGTCGTCGACGGTCTCCACGAGGAGCACCGCGGCGGCGGTGGGTGTCTTCACGGAGAGGTGCGCGACCTCGTCGGCGACGGTGCGGTCGATCTCGTGCCCGACGCCGACGATCACCGGGACCGAGAGCTCGGCGACGAGCCTCGCCAGACGCTCGGAGTCGAACGCGGCGAGATCGCTGCGCGCGCCGCCGCCCCGAGCGATCACGATGACATCGAGGTCGGCGACGGCGAGCCGACGCAGCCCGTACATGATGCGACGGTCGGCACCCTGTCCCTGCACGCGCACGTCGACGGGGAGCACGCGGAACGCATGGCCACTCGCGTCGAGCTCGTGCACGAAGTCGTGGTACGCCGCGCTGTCGCGACTCGTGACGAGACCCACCCGCAACGGGACGCGGGGCAGCACGAGCGCGCGCTGGCGCTCGAGCAGCCCCTCGGCGGCGAGCACCCCGAGCACTCGCGCCCGCTCGGCGGCGAGCTTCCCGACCGTGAACACGGGGTCGGCGGCGCTCATGATCAGCTGCACGCGCCCCGACGGCGGGTAGAAGTCGACTCGGCCCCGCACCCTGACCTCGACGCCCTCCTCGAGCTTCACCCCCGCGTCACGCAAGGTCCGGTTCACGGCCGCGCGGTCGTTGCGGAACAGCGCGACCGAGAGCTTCGCCCGCACGTGATCGCGCCGGGCGTCCTTCTCGCACAGGTCGAAGTAGGCGTGGCCGTTCCCGGAGACCCGCAGCTGCGCCACCTCGCCCCGCACCCAGACCTGCCGGGGCAGCGCGTCGACGATCGCCTCGGCGATGGCGCCGTCGAGCTCGGCGACGCTGTACGTCGGCTCCGGTCCGTCGGCTGCATCGTCGTCGGCTGGCCGGTGGTCGGGCGGGGCCGACGTCTCGTCGAACGGCAGCGTCATGACGATGCAGTCTCGCGCCCGGCTACGACGCCTTCGGCAGCACCTGCTCGCAGTACAGGCGGACGCTCTCCCAGCCGGCATCGATCGGCATGCCGCCCACGAGCGGGTGGAGGTTCACCGCGCCGGTCTCGTTGGCACGCTGCGCACACTCGTCGGGTGTGAGCACCTGGTAGATGCCCTCCTCGCGCAGCTCGTCGACGCTCGTCGCGTGCGAGTGCACCGCCGACTTGACATCGGGGGTCTGCCACGAGCTGTACGTCGACGCCTCGTGGAAGAAGTGCTGCCCCAGCTCCGCCCATGCTCTGTCGGGGTCCTCCGCCACGTGCGTCATCACGGTGTCGGCGCCCGGCATCATGCAGAAGCCCTGCGTGCCGTGCTCCTCGCACTGCTCGTAGTAGTACGCCTCGAGCTCGGGCAGGTGCGCGGCGGGGAACATCGGAAGCCCGAAGCGCGCGGCTCGGCGGGCCGCGACCTTGCTCGTGCCGCCGATGAGCAGCATCGGGTGTGGCTTCGTCACCGGCACGGGCGTCACGCGAACGGTCGTGCCGCGGTGCTCGAACGGCTCACCGGTCCAGGCCTTGAGGATCGTGTCGATGCACTCGTCCATCAGCGCGCCGCGGCCCTTCCAGTCCTTGCCGTGGGCGGCGTACTCCTCGGGCCGGTAGCCGATGCCGGCGATCGTGGTCATGCGCCCGCCGCTGGCGAGGTCGAGCACCGCGAGGTCCTCCGCGATCCGTATCGGGTCGTGCAGCGGCACGAGCAGCGCGGACAGGGAGACACCGATGGTGGGGCAGCGGCCGAACACGAGCCCGGCCATCACGAGCGGCGACGGGCTCCACCCGTCGTCGGCCCCGTGGTGCTCCTCGAGCGAGATCATGGCGAAGCCGTGCCGGTCGACGTACTCGGCCATGTCGACGAACGCCTGGTACCGCGTCGCCATCTCGCCGGGATCGATGCCGGGCTGCACGCAGTTGAAACGAGCGATCGACATCACCATCGGGCGTCACCCACCTCCAGACCCACTCTTGATGCGTATCTGGAGGCCGCATAGCGGCCTCCAGATACGCATCGAGGTAGGGGCCGGGTGGCCGTCACCCGGCCGGCAGGATGATCGTCTGGTACTCGGTGTACGGGTCGATGCCTTCGGGGCCGAGCTCGCGTCCCAACCCCGACTGCTTGAACCCACCGAACGGCGCGTTGAAGTCGAGGATCATCGACGAGTTGATCGCCACGACGCCCGTGCGCACCTGGGCGGCGACCGCCGCGCCGTGCTCGGGGTCGGCGGTCCACACCGACCCGCAGAGCCCGTAGTCGGAGTCGTTGGCGGTCCTCACCGCGTCGGCCTCGTCGTCGTAGGTGATGACCGACAGCACCGGACCGAAGATCTCCTCGCGCGCGATCTCCATGTCGTTCGTCACGTCGGCGAAGACGGTCGGCTCGATGTACCAGCCCTTCTCGAGGTGAACGGGGGTTCCGCCGCCCACCACGGCGCGCGCTCCTGCGCTCGTGCCGGCGTCGAGGAAGCCCTGCACGCGGTCGCGCTGACGCTCGGCGACGAGCGGACCGATTTCGGTGGCGTCGTCGAGCGGGTCGCCGACGGTCATCGCGCCGACCGCGGCGGCCAGTGCCTCCACCACCTCGTCGTGACGCTTCTTGCTCACGAGGATGCGGCTCTGCGCGCCGCACACCTGGCCGTTGTTCATCAGACCCGACTGCACGAGCTGACCGAGCGCGTCGTCGTCGATCTTCCAGTCGTCGAGCACGATGGCCGCCGACTTGCCGCCGAGCTCGAGCGTCAGGCGCTTGAGCTGGCTGCCCGCCACCTCACCGATGTGCCGGCCGACGGCCGTCGACCCGGTGAAGCTGATCTTGTCGACGCCGGGGTGGCGCAGGATGTGCTCGCTGTTCTCGCGGCCGGCGGCCAGGATGTTGATCACACCGGGCGGGAGGTCGGCCTCGATGACCGCCTCGGCCAGCAGGTACGCGTCGAGCGGGGTCTCGGGCGCGGCCTTGATCACGATCGGGCAGCCGGCCGCCATCGCCGGGCCGAGCTTCAGCGCGGCGATGAACAGCGGCACGTTCCAGGGGATGATCCCGGCCGCGACCCCGACGGGCGCGCGCCGCACCTTCACCGGCGAGCCGAGCGCGCCGGTGCGGTCGTCCTCCCACCGGTAGGTCGACGTCAGCCCGGAGTAGGTGTCGAGCACCATCGTCGCCGAGAAGACCTGGCCCATGACCGACCACTGCTTGGGCGAGCCGTTCTGGGCCGAGATCAGATCGGCGATGTCCTGGGCACGCGACTGGAGCGCGCCCGACAGGCGCTTGATGCCCTCGGCCCGCTCGGCCGGCGTCATCCGCGGCCACGGCCCCTCGTCGAACGCCCGGCGCGCCGCCGCGACCGCGGCGTCGATGTCGGCGGGCGAGGCGTCGGGGACGGTGCCGATGACCTCCTCGTGGTGCGGCGAGACGACCTCGATGACCGCCTTGCTCTCGGGCTTCACCCACTCGCCACCGATGAAGAGCGTGTCGCGCACGTGCGTGTCGTTCGCCACTGCCGTCTCCTGTTCTCGCAGCCGACCGTCCGCCGCCGACCGTTCGCGGTCGACCCGACGCGGTGCGACGCTACCGCGGACCTGACGATCCGTCAGGCGTCACCGAGCGTCACGCGTTCGCAACGTCCGCGACGTGGCGCACAACGCCGCGTGTGGCATGCTGCCGCCCGACGTGCCCGCGGGGCGGGCGACACCCGAGGGGGTCGGTGATGCAGCGAAGTGCGGTCGCGCTTGGCGTCGCGGTGATCGCGGCGTGCCTGGTCGGCGGCGTGGCCGCAGGCCAAGAGATCGGGCCGGATGACCCGGGCGTCGCGGTCGACGACGAGGCCGCGCAGCAGGGCTACACGCTCATCGCGCCGTTCGAGCAGCAGTACACCTACCTCGTCGACATGGACGGCCGGGTCGCCAAGCAGTGGCGGACGAGCACCCGACCCGGGCTCTCGCAGCTGCTGCTCGAGGACGGGACGCTGGTTCGGGCGGGCAACCTGGAGGCCCCGGGCACGTTCATGCGCGGTGCGGGCGCGGGCGGGCGGATCGAGGCGCTGTCGTGGGACGGCGCCACCCTCTGGCAGAAGGACATCGCCGACGACACCCAGATGCAGCACCACGAGATCGAGGTGCTGCCCAACGGGAACGTGCTGGCCCTCGTGTGGGAGCTCAAGACCGAGGACGAGGCCCTCGCCGCCGGGCGCGACCCGGAGCTCTTGAAGTATCCGGAGAGCGCCGGAACGCCCGACGGTGAGCTGTGGCCCGACAAGGTCGTCGAGTACAACCCGAACACCGACGAGGTCGTCTGGGAGTGGCACGTGTGGGACCACATGGTGCAGGACCGCGACCCCGACAAGCCCAACTACGTCGAGGACGTCTCGGAGCATCCTGACCGCATCGACATCAACTACGTGCTCAACGGTGACCAGGCGGCTGCGGACTGGAACCACCTCAACGCCATCAACTACAACGCCGAGCGCGACGAGATCGCGCTCAGCTCGCGGTCGTTCAGCGAGTTCTGGGTCATCGACCACGACACCACGACCGAGGAGGCCGCGGGTGAGGCCGGCGACCTCAAGTTCCGGTACGGCAACCCGGTCGCCTACGGCGACGAGAAGGGCGATCGCGGGCTCTACTTCCAACACGACGTGGAGTGGATCGACCCGGGCCTCGAGGGCGAGGGCAACCTCCTGGCGTTCAACAACGGCGCACCGAAGACCCGGGGGTTCAGCTCGGTCGACGAGATCGTCCCCGAGCTCGACGCCAACGGTGACTACGTGCTCGATCCCAAGGGTGGGTACTCGGCCACGATCGAGCGCGTCTACCCGTTGAAGAACGAGAAGGACGCCGAGTTCGGCGCGATCGTCTCGAGCGCCCAGCGCCTCCCGAACGGCAACACGCTCATCGGCTACGGACCGCACGGGCACGTCATCGAGGTGACGCCCAAGGGCAAGATCGTCTGGGACTACGAGAACCCGTACTTCGCCCTCCGCCCGAACAGCCCGCGCCGCACCGGTGCCGGCATCAAGATCGACCAGAACTGGTTCTTCCAGGTCGACCGGTACCCGAGCGACTTCCCCGGCTTCGCGGGCCACGAGGCCCAGCTCGAGCCTCCTCCGACGACGACGACCACGACGCGCGGGTAGCGCGCGTCAGCCGCCCGACGGGGTGGGCGTCGCGGTGGTCGTGGTGAGCGGCTCGATGCTCGACGGCGGGATCGTGAGCACCTGACCCACGAACACGTGGTTCTGGTTGGTGATGCCGTTGGCGGCGGCGAGCGCCTCGGCCGTCACGCCGTACTGGCTCGCGATCCCGAGCAGGCTCTCGCCCGACTTCACCGTGTGCTTGATGACCTCTTGGGTGGTCGACGTCGTCTCGACGGCGGCGGCCTTCACCGCGTTGTCGCCCTCGTCGCCGCCCCCGCCCGTCGCGCGGCCGAGCACGAACGCCAGCACGACGACGACCGAGGCGATCACCAGCGTCGGCAGCACAGGAAGCCCGGTGCCGCCACCGCCCGGGCGGCCGGGCCCCGAGCGTCGACGCGCGCCGGCCTGGCCCCTGGGGTCGGTGGGATCAGGCGCCAGGTAGCCCTGGCCCCTGGGGTCGGTCGGATCACGCGGCGGCGGGTAGCCCTGACCCCGCGGATCGGTCGGATCACGCGGCGGCGGGTAGCCCTGACCCCGCGGATCGGTCGGGTCACGGCGGGGCGGACCACCGAAGCGCGGCGCCGGGCCCGGTCCGGGGGGCGGCGGCGCGGGGTCGCGGCGCGCCGGGCGCAGCCACTCGTCCTCGGGGACCGGGTCGTCGGGGTCCCACGGACCCGTCGTCATACGAGGAATTCTGGGGTCGTCACGTCACGGAGCACAAGCGCTTCGCGCGCGGTTCTCGTGACATCACGACAGATCGGCAGGGGCCGCGCTGACGAGGCGGCGAGCACCATCGCTTCCGGTCGTCGTGCCGGCGAGGAACGTGACGCCGACCGCGGCGACGAAGTCGAGCGCCGCTCGGCAGCGGCCGAGACCTCGGCTCGCATCGCGTCGCCACGGTACTGTTCGCCGATGACGGGCACGACCCGCACCGAGTCCCCCGTCGGCCTCGACAGCAGCGCGCTCGTCCGCCGCTCGATCGTCACGTTCCTGTGCATGATCGGCATCGCGGCCGCGTTCGCGACGCTCTTCCTCTCGATGCGATCCGTGATGGACATCGGCGGGTCGTGCGCGAGCGGCAACGTGCCGTTCGAGATCACGAGGCCGTGCCCGACGGGGGTTCCGGGGCTGATGGTCGGGTCGATCTTCGGCGGGCTGATCCTGCTGGGGATCTATGCGTTCAACGCGATCGGTCCCAACCTCACATTGCTCGCGTGGCCGGTGCTGTTCCTGAGCCTCGGTTGGAGCTTCCTCGAGTACGCGTTCTCCCCGCCCGACGGCAGCGGCGGCATCGTGTGGGGCTGGCTGATCTGCGGGATCCTGTTCGTGCTGATGGGTGGGCTGCCGCTGATCTTCGGCATCAAGCTCGCGATCGACGGCCAGGAGTCGAGGATCTCGCGCATCCAGGCCCGGCGCAAGGCGGTCGCCAACCGCTACGGGCGCGGTGGCACCGAGGTCCCCGCGACGCGCAACGTCTGGATCTTCGGCCTCGTGCTCCAGCTGGTCGCGATGGGCGTGGGCATCTGGGTCGGCATCGAGCTCTTCGAGTGGGCGACCGCCAGCAACGTCTCCGTGCAGCTCGGCTGACGCTCAGGGCTCCAGCCGGCCCTCGGTCCCGTGGGCCATTCCGCCCGCCAGCATCGTGGCGGCCACGACCTGGACCACGACGAGCGCCGGGACCCGCATCGGCCCGCGATCGTATGCTGAGCCCGAGACCACGGAGGAGTCCACATGAGCCAGGACCTTTGGGTCGAGGAGCACATGCTCCTCGACGGCAAGCTCGAGCCGGCGAGCGGCGGCAAGACGTTCGAGAACGTCAACCCCACGACCGAGGAGGTCGCCGGCGTGGTGGCCGACGCCACCGGCGCCGACATGGACCGCGCGATCGGCGCGGCGCGCCGGGCGTTCGACGAGGGCACCTGGGCGACCGACCCCGACCTGCGCGTCCGGTGCCTGCGCCAGCTCCAGCAGGCGCTCGAGAGCCACCGCGACGAGTTCACGCGCACGATCGTGACCGAGATCGGCTCACCGATCTCGCTCATGTCGATGGCGCAGTACGACACGCCGGTCAGCGGCATCGGCTGGGTCGCCGACCTCGCCGAGCGCTACGACTGGGACCAGGACCTCGGATCCGGCGAGGTCGTTCCCGGGATGCCCGCGATCCGCACGGTGCTGCGCGAGCCCGTCGGCGTCGTCGGCGCGATCACACCGTGGAACTACCCGGTGCAGATCAACCTGGCGAAGGCCGCGCCCGCGCTCGCGGCAGGCAACACCGTCGTGCTCAAGCCCGCGCCCGACTCGCCGTGGTCCGCGACGTTGCTCGGTCGTCTGGTCGCCGACGAGACCGACATCCCCGACGGCGTCTTCAACGTGATCACCTCGTCCGACCACGGGGTCGGCGAGCAGCTGGCGACCGATCCTCGCGTCGACATGGTCTCGTTCACCGGGTCGACGCGCACAGGGCGGCGGATCATGGAGGTGGGCGCGCCGACCGTCAAGAAGGTGTTCCTCGAGCTCGGCGGCAAGTCGGCCGCGATCGCGCTCGACGACGCCGACCTCTCGATGGCAGCCGTGTCGTCCGCCTACCAGGTGACGATGCACGGTGGGCAGGGCTGCGCGACGACGACGCGCCTGCTCGTGCCCGAGCCCAGGCTCGACGAGGCGACCGAGATCGCGAAGGCGACGCTCGAGAGCATCCCCGTCGGAGACCCGTTCGACGAGGGCACGATCATGGGCCCACTGATCAGCGAGCGACAACGGGAGCGCGTGCTCGGCTACATCCGGTCGGGCATCGACGAGGGCGCCACCGTCGTCACCGGTGGCGGCCGACCCGAGTCGCATCCGTTGGGCTGGTACGTCGAGCCGACGCTGCTCGCGGGCATCGACAACTCGGCCAGGGTCGCCCGTGAGGAGATCTTCGGGCCGGTGCTGGTGATCCTGCCCTACGGCTCCGAGGACGACGCCGTCGCCATCGCCAACGACAGCGAGTACGGCCTGTCGGGCGCGGTGTTCAGCGCGTCCGACGACCACGCGCTCGAGGTCGCCCGGCGACTGCGCACCGGCACCGTCTCGCTCAACGGGGGCATGTGGTACGGCCCCGACGTCCCGTTCGGCGGCTACCGCCAGAGCGGCGTCGGCCGCGAGTCGGGCGTCCAGGGGTTCGAGGAGTACCTCGAGACCAAGTCGGTCGCGCGCCCGGCGTGACGCCGACGTTCGTCCTCGTCCACGGGGGCGGCATGTCGGGCGCGTACTGGGACCTGCTCCGCCCACGGCTCGAGCAGCCGTCGCTCGCGCCCGACCTCCCCGGGCGCCGCGCCAAGCCGGCCGACCCGATGACGCTCACGGTCGACGACTGCGTGCGGTCGGTCGTCACCGACATCGACGACGCGGGCGTCACCGACGTCGTGCTGGTCGCCCACTCGTCGGGCGGGCTGTTCGCACCTGGCATCGCGGCGGCGTTGAGCGAGCGGGTGCACCACATCGTCCTGGACGTCGCCCAGGTGCCGCCCGACGGCGGGACCGGCCTCGACGCGATGAAGGAGTCGCACCGCGCCCGCATCATCGAGGGGATGGACTGGGCCCGACGCGAGGGGCGCGTCCTCACCACGCCCGGTCCCGAGCCCGCCGACAAGGTGCGCGAGGCCTACGGCAGCGAGCCCCTGACCGACGAGCAGATCGCGTTCGTCACCGACCCGGTCCGCTGCGTCGTCGACTCGATGAACCTCTACTTCCAGCCGGTCTCGTGGTCGGCAGTGGCCGACGTGCCGGTCACCTATGTGGAGCACGCGCGCGACCGCCCGACACCGCCCGAGCTCCAGGAGGCCAACGTCGGTCGACTCGTCGATGCCGGCCACAGGCCGGCGCGGGTTGTGCTCGACTGTGGGCACATCCCCGCGATCACCCACCCGGAGGAGCTCGCGGCGATCCTGAACCGAATCGCGACCGAAGGCGGGGCGGCGGGTGGCTTCGCCGTCCCGTCGTCGGCGGAGACCCAGCGTGCGCGGTCTCCAGAGGAGGAGGCACCGGCATGACCCAGGTCACGAACGAGCTGTACTGGGATCCCTTCGACGTCGACATCGACACCGACCCCTACGACATCTGGCGTCGCATGCGCGACGAGGCACCGCTGTACCGCAACGACAAGCACGACTTCTGGGCGCTCACCCGCTTCGCCGACGTCGAGGCGGCGCACAAGGACCCGGCGACGTTCTCGTCGGCGCACGGCACGGTGCTCGAGTTCATGGGTCCCGAGCCGATCATCAACGCCGAGATGATGATCTTCACCGACCCGCCACTGCACACGCGGCTGCGGTCGCTCGCCGCGCGCGCCTTCACCCCGAGACGCGTCTCCCAGCTCGAGACGCGCATCCGCGAGATCTGCGCGGAGCTGCTCGATCCCCATGTGGGGGGCGGCACGTTCGACTACGTGCAGGACTTCGGTGCGCAGCTCCCGTCGATGGTGATCTCCGCGCTGCTCGGCGTGCCGCCCGAGGAGCGCGAGGAGGTGCGGCACCACATCGACGAGACCTTCTACATCGAGCCGGGCGTCGGGATGGTCAACGACCGGTCGTTCGGCGCCCAGATCTGGATGCACGAGTACCTCGCCCGGCTGCTCGAGCGTCGCCGGCAGGACCCGATCGACGACATGATCAGCGACCTCGTGCAGGCCGAGATCACCGACGACGACGGCGCGGTGCGCCGGCTCACCGTCGACCAGGCCGTCGGGTTCGTCAACCTCCTGGTCAGCGCGGGCACCGAGACCGTCGCCCGCCTGCTCGGCTGGGCCGCCGTCGTCCTCGACGCGAACCCGGACGCACGTGCGGAGCTGGCCGCCGACCCCGGGCTCCTGCCGAACGCGGTCGAGGAGCTGCTCCGCTACGAGGCGCCGTCACCGGTGCAGGGCCGCTGGACCCTGCAGGACTCGGAGCTGCACGGTGAGGTCGTGCCGGCCGGGTCGAAGGTGCTGCTCCTCACCGGTGCGGCCGGACGGGACGAGCGCAAGTTCCCCGACCCCGATCGCTTCGACGTCCGGCGCACGATCGACCACCACGTGTCGTTCGGGTACGGCATCCACTTCTGTCTCGGCGCCGCGCTGGCTCGGCTCGAAGGGCGCGTCGCGCTCGAGGAGACGCTCGCCCGGTTCCCCGAGTGGGGCGTCGACCACGACCGGGCCGTCCGCCTGCACACCAGCACCGTCCGCGGCTACGCCGAGGTCCCGGTCACCGTGTGAACGGGACTTGGTAGCGTGCGCCCGCCAGGAGACTCGGTTCGAGAGGGGCTTGTCCGATGAAGCAACGGATCGCCGCCGTGCTCGCGGCCGTCGCGGCGGCGGCGGGGACGACGGTGGCGCTGGCCCCCTCGGCCTCCGCCGGCCCGTCGTTCGCGGCCGAGGCGGAGCTGCTCGGCCCGACCGAGAACGTCTGGAGCGTGCACTACATCGACCCGAGCTCTGGATGCGGCGACCCCGTTTTCGGGGTCACGGTGACGATCGACGGTGACCCGGTCACGCCGCTCTCACAGGAGGTGGAGCAGGGAGCCAACGGGATCACCGTCACGCTGCCGCCCGAGGGCCCGGCGGGGCTCGTCGAGTTCGGGCTGTTCTGTGGCCGGGGGGTGTCATCGGCCGAGGCCGGCTACGGCTACATGGTGATCGACAAGGTCGTCGACGGCGACGCG
The DNA here is from genome assembly GCA_964532485.1 of uncultured Bifidobacteriaceae bacterium. Taxonomy (GTDB): domain Bacteria; phylum Actinomycetota; class Acidimicrobiia; order IMCC26256; family PALSA-555; genus DATBSK01. Next base: position 21,052 of record CAZHKE010000007.1, on the reverse strand, counting down.
CCGCCGGACGCGCGCTACGTCGTGAACGTCGCGTGCAGCAGCGCCGAGGTCGCAGCCGACGCGCTCGGCCCCTTCGGCGTCGGCGCGGCGTTCGCCCCCGGACCCTTCTCGGTCGACCTGCCCTACGACCGGAGCGGAGGACGCGCGTACGTGTACTCGGACGCCGAGAGAACCTGCGACATCACCGAACCCGAAGCCGGCGGCGCCACTTCGACGACGATCGCCGTCCCCGACGACCTCTTCACCCAACCCGAGCGCTACACCTTGACGGTCACGAACACGTACGTGCCGGCGCCGATCGTCGTCGCGCCGACGTTCACGGGCTGACCGACGAGCGCCCGGGTGCGCCGGGCGACGTGTGCAGTGGCGGGTCGGTGAGCAGCGCGGGTTGCAGCAGCGCGCCGGAACTGGGGCTGAACCTAGAGTCACGGGAGCGAACCGTCGTTCAGCATCCTGGGGGGGATCACCATGGCCGAGCGCCACGAGTACGCCGAGCGCATGTTCGAGGCGCCGGCCGACCTCGGCATCGCCGAGCCCGACCGGGCCGTGTGCAACGTGAGGTTCGGCACGAGCTCGTACCTCGAGGGCGAGGGCGGCGAGGGGAAGGCCTGGTACGAGGGCGGCGGCGCGCCCACCGAGCGCGCCGTCCAGAACATCACGATCTACCCGCCGACCCGGGGGCTCCAGACCCAGGGCGACCCGTTCGAGCCCGTCAAGATCGGCGTCCTCGTCGACATGGACCTCGGCCAGCTCCTCGCCGACTGGATCGACCCGACGATCCTCGCGATCGAGGACGCGCTCAACGAGGGCGTCTGGGGTCGCAGCCCGGTCGCGCTGGTGACCGCCGACGCCCGCGGCCTGCCGCGCGAGAACTACCGCAAGGTCATCGCGGGCTACGACTGGCTCGTCGAGCAGGGCTGCGTCGTGATCCTCGGGCCGATGATCTCCGACAACTGCCTCACGCTCCAGTCGCACGCCGACGAGGTGGGCGTTCCGGTCATCGGGTGGACGGGCGCGCATCGGTTCGCGAGTGACTGCTGCTACACGGTCGCCAACGGCGACATCCCGACCGAGGGCGTGATGTGCGCGAACTGGCTGTACCAGCGCGGCCTGCAGAAGGTCGGCATGTTCTGGGAGGTCGGGTCGTCGGGCCGCGACTACGCCGACTTCTTCCGCGACGAGGCGCTGCGCCTCGGGCTGACGATCACCCGCGAGGTGAAGCTCGAGCCCAACCCGCGCAACATGAAGGAGAACCTTGCCGACATGCGCGACATGGGCACCGAGGGCCTCTACTACGGCGGCTACGGGTACTCGACGTTCCACTTCGCCGAGGCGCTCCGGGCACTCGACTGGGATCCGCCCCGCGTCATGGGCACGGCGTTCATGTTCTACTCGAACTCCAACCAGTGGGCCGAGGGTCTCGAGGGCTGGCACGGCTGCGACCAGCTGGGTGAGGACGGGATGAACCCCAACTACGAGGCCATGGTCGAGCGCTTCGAGGCGCGCTTCGGTCGCAAGACCCGCAACGTCGTCGTCGCGCTCGCCTACGACACGGCGCGTGCGGCGATCCACGGCATCGCCAACGCTCGCATCCCGACGCCCAAGGACGTGAACGACGGGCTCGAGCGCATCCGGTGGATGCCCGCGACCAACGGCGGGCCGTCGTGCTATGTGCAGTTCGGCCCGGGCGACCACAAGGGCTACAAGGGCGACTTCCTCACGATCCGCGAGCTGCGCGGTGGCCAGCTCCGCTTCGACGGCTACTACCGCCCCGAGTGGCCCTCCAACCGGAACGCACGATGACCCTTCTGGTTGCGTCCCTCACCCGCGCAGGGCGGGGTGAGGGACGCACGTCGAGGAGCACGCCGTGAACGCAGCGCACATGGACTTCTGCCTGAGCGAGGACTGGAGGCAGATGCTCGAGGAGGACGTGCTTCCTCCGGCGCTCGACGGCGTCGACCTCGGCGACGACGTGCTCGAGATCGGCCCCGGACCCGGCTTCGTCACCGACGTGCTGCGCCAACGCGTCGCGCGGCTCACCGCAGTCGAGATCGATCCGGTGCTCTACGAGCCGCTGGCGGAGCGACTTGCGGGATCGAACGTCGACGTGCTCCTCGGTGACGCGGCCGAGCTCGACCTGCCCGACGACCGGTTCAGCGCTGCCGCATGCTTCAACATGCTCCACCACGTGCCGACGACCGAGCTGCAGGACCGAATCTTCTCCGAGCTGGCGCGAGTCATGCGATCAGGCGGTCGGCTCGTCGCCGTCGACGGCACGCACAACGAGGGCACCAAGGCGTTCCACGAGGGCGACACCTACAACCCCATCGATCCCGAGCAGCTCCCGCCACGCCTCGAGTCCGCCGGCTTCACCGCCGTCGCCGTCCGCGGCTACGACCTCGGCTGGATCTGCACCGCCCGCTCTTGAGCGGTGAACGCCCCGTCGAGGATCTCGTGGAGCTCGCCGAGGGGCATGCGCTCGGTCGTCGGCCCGCCGTTGCCGGCCACCACCAGCGGGTCGCTCGACTGGTACGCCGACACGAGCCCCGAGAACAGCATCGCCAGCACCTCGGGGTCGCCCTCGCGCAGCTCGCCGGCGTCTTGGCCCTCGCGGAACATCTTGGCCTGGAGGTTCATCGCCTCGGTGTAGTTGTCGAGGGCGGCGCGGTCGATCTTCGAGTCCAGGTCGCCGAGCGTGACTCCCGACGACCGCAGGAACAGCTTCCCGAAGTTGGCGTGCTCACGGAAGAAGCGCACCTGGTAGTCGGCGAGCCGGTGCATCGCATCACGCGGTGAGCGCGGATCTGCGAACACGGTGCGCATGCCGTCCATGAACTCCGACCCGCGACGCAGGTACAGCTGCACGAACAGATCGTCCTTCTCCGGGAAGAAGCCGTAGACGCCTCCGACCGAGAACTCGGCTGCGGCGGCGATCTCCTTCACCGTGGCGTCGTGGAAGCCCTTGCGCGCGAAGACCTCCTCGGCCGCGTCGAGGATCTGCTCGCGGCTGAGCTCGCGTGCACGGCGGCGGCGCTGGTCGCGGGGCCCGTCGGTCTCCTCGGGTGCGCTCACGCGGTGGCGTTCGCGGCCATCTCGGCGAGGGAGATGTTCGAGCGCTGCTTGTGCCGCTGGCTCATCGACCGCTCGGACACGTCATGGCCAACGACCTCGGCGCGCAGCGCCCCGACCGTGCACCGGTCCTTCGGGCGCACCGAGTACGGGTCGAACCGGTACCAGCGCATCGCGTTCTCGTGCGTGATCTTGTTCAGTTCGTCGTCGGTGACGGCGTACTTCGCCGCCATGCGGTTGAGCTCCTCGGGCGCCTCGGGCCACGACGAGTCGGAGTGCGGGTAGTCCTGCTCCCAGCAGATGTTGTCGATGCCGATCTCGTCGCGCAGCGCGAGCCCGACCGGGTCGGCGATGAAGCAGGTGAGAATGTGGTCCCGGAAGATGTCGGACGGCGTGCGGTCGCCGAAGTCCTGCCCGGTCCACAGGTGGTGCATGTCGTAGGTGCGGTCGAGCCGGTCGAGGAAGTAGGGGATCCACCCGGTGCCCCCCTCGGAGAGCGCCACCTTCAGGGTCGGGAACTCCTTGAAGACCCGCGACCACACGAGGTCGGCCGCGGCCATGCAGATGTTCATCGGCTGGAGCGTGATCATCACGTCCATCGGCGCGTCGGGCGCGGTGACGGCGAGCTTGCCCGACGATCCGAGGTGGATGTTGAGGATCGTCCCCTCGTCGACGAGCGCACGGAACATCGGGTCCCAGTGCGGGTCGTGGAAGCTCGGCTCGTCGAGCGCCGCCGGGTTCTCGGTGAACGTCAGCGAGTGACAGCCCTTCTTCGCCACCCGCCGGATCTCCGCCGCGCACAGCTCGGGATCCCACAGCACCGGCAGCGCCATCGGGATGAACCGCTCGGGGTACGCCGCGCACCACACGTCGATGGTCCAGTCGTTGTACGCCTGGGTGACCGCGAGGGCGAGGTCCTTGTCGGGGCACGCGGCGAAGAGGCGGCCCGAGAACGCGGGGAACGACGGGAAGTTCATGCACGCGAGGACGCCGCCCGCGCTCATGTCCTTGACGCGCTCGTGCACGTCGAAGCAACCGGGGCGCATCTCGTCGAAGGCCGTCGGGTCGACGCCGTACTCGTCCTTCGGACGGCCGGCGACCGCGTTGAGCCCGACGTTGGGGATCACCGCGTCGCCGAAGACCCAGACGTCGTTGCCCTCGGGCGTGCGCTCGACGCGAGGCGCCTGGTCCCGGTACTTCGCCGGGATCACCTGCTCGAACATGTCGGGCGGCTCGACGAGGTGGTCGTCGACGCTGATCATGATCATGTCCTCGGTCTGCATGGCTGCTCCCCCGACTCGACTCACCCGGGCAGTTCCGAACCGTCGTTCACCATTCTGACCCTAGGTTCACCGGGTGTCGACCGAACCCCTGGTTGCGTCCCCCACCCGCGCATTCCGGGGTCAGGGACGCAGGTCAGCGGGTGCGCCGTCGGGCGGACGGGGACGTTCCGGCGATGCATCGCGGGTGGCGCGCATAGCGTTCGCGGCACGCGTCTCGGTGTCGTCATCCTCCCGGAGCACTCGTGGCCCGACGCCGCGGGCCTCTGGCAGCGCGCCGAGGAGCTGGGCTTCGACCACGCGTGGACGTACGACCATCTCGCCTGGCGTCGCCTGCGCGACCGGCCCTGGTTCGGCGCGATGCCCACGCTCACGGCCGCGGCGACGGTCACCGACCGCATCCGGCTGGGCCCGCTCGTCGCGTCGCCCAACTTCCGCCACCCGGTGCCGTTCGCGAAGGAGGTCGTCACGCTCGACGACATCTCGCGCGGGCGCCTCGTGCTCGGGCTGGGCGCCGGCGGGACTGGCTGGGACGCCACGATGCTCGGCCAGGATCCGTGGTCGCCCACCGAGCGAGCCGCGCGCTTCACCGAGCTGGTCGAGTGCATCGACCTGGTGCTGCGCGAGCCCGCGGCGTCGTATCGCGGCACGTTCTACGCCGCCGACGAGGCCCGCACCTACCCGGGGTGCGTGCAGCAGCCGCGAGTGCCGTTCGCCATCGCCGCCACCGGCCCGGCAGGCATGCGCCTCGCCGCGCGCCACGCCGCGATCTGGGTGACGACCGGCGACCGCGCGGTGCCGCCGCCCGTCGCGCCCGATGCCGGTGCGCCGATGATCGCGGCGCAGATCGCCCGCCTCGAGGACGCGTGCGCATCGGCGGGCCGCGATCCGGCGTCGATCGATCGGCTCGTGCTGGCGGGCGCGCAGCTCGAGGAGCCGCTCGGCTCGGCCCAAGCGCTCGCCGACGCGATCGGTGCCTACGACGCCGTCGGCGTCACCGACCTGGTCGTCCACTGGCCTCGCCCCGAGCCTCCGTACGAGGGCGACCTCGCGACGTTCGAAACGGTGGTCACGAGCCGGTCGCGGGCAGACTGAGCGTCCCCATGGCCGACGCCGCACCGAACGACCGTGTGTACATCCACGAGCTCATCGACATCCGCGGGCACAACCGCGCCAAGTACATGCACCACATGACCGCGAACTGGGTGCCGATCGCGACCCGCGAGCGTCCGATGCGCTGCTACGGCGTGTGGGGGACGGTCGGGTCGACGGGGCGTTGGCCCGAGGTCGTCAACATGTGGGAGCTCGACGGGTGGGACGGGCTCGCCGCCAACTTCGCGCACGAGCTCGCGGGCGGTGGCTCGATGCAGGACCCGTCGCTCGCCGAGTGGTGGGCGCAGGCCGCCGAGTTCCGCCGCGGCGGCTACGACCGCATCCTCGCTCCTGCGCCGTGGACGCGCCCGGTCGACGCGCTGATCGCCGACGGCGTGCACGGCGAGGTCTACGCGCACGAGCTCGTGGCCGTACCGCCGGGCGCCGCCGACGACTACCTGGACGCGCTGCGCGACGACGGACGCGCCGCGGTGGAGGCACAGGGGCTCACGTTGACGGGCGCGTTCCGTGTCGAGATGGTCAACGAGACCGAGTGCATCGTGATCTGGGCGATCCCCGACTGGGCGACGTGGACGGCGTTCGAGCGCGCCCACCACGGCTCGACAGGGACCGGCGGCGGCCCGCTCGGCGGCTGGGCCGCGACCCAGGCCGAACTCGGTGCCGACTGGCGCCGCACGCTCATGATCGAGGCGCCGCTCTCCCCCCTGCGCCTCGGACGCCAACCCGAAGAGTCCGACCGCCGTCCCCTCGACTCGATCTGACCTCACCTTTGGGATGCGTCCCCCACCCGCGCATTCGAGGGCCAGGGACGCACGACCGAGAGCTCGGACCTGCGTCCCTCACCCCGCTCTGCGCGGGTGAGGGACGCATCCAGATCCAACTGACAGCCGCGTCAGGTGCGTGCCAAGATCCCGGCCGTGCCCGACGCCCGACGAGCTGGAGCCCTCGACGGGTTGCGTGTGCTCGACCTGTCGTGGGGCATCGCCGGTTCGCTCGGCGTGCTCATGCTCGCCGAGCAGGGCGCCGACGTCGTCAAGGTCGAGCCGCCCGGCGGCGACCCCTTCCGGGGGTACAACGGCTACGCGGTCTGGAACCGGTCGCGCCGCTCGGTCACGCTCGACCTGAAGCACCCCGACGGCCTCGCCGCGTTCCACCAGCTCGCCGCCGATGCCGACGTGCTCGTCGAGACGTTCAAGCCCGGCGTCACCGACCGCCTCGGCATCGGGTACGACGAGCTCCACGCCGCGAACCCGCGCCTCGTCTACTGCTCGTGCCCCGCGTACCCCGACGGGCACCGTCTGGCCCAGCGCCCCGGCTACGACGCGCTCGTCCAGGCGGCGAGCGGCCAGCAGTGGGAGCAGCCGGGGTGGCGTCTCGGGCCGATCTTCCTGCACATGCCGATGCCGAGCATGGCGGCGATGTTCCTCGTGCCGACCGGCATCCTCGCCGCGCTGATCGCCCGCGAGGACACCGGCCGCGGCCAGCACGTCCGCACGTCGCTGTACCAGGGCGCGTTCCTCTACACCACCCAGATCTGGACGTGGGCGACGAAGGCGCCCGGCGACTTCTGGACGATCATGTCGAAGTCGTACCCGGCCGGCAGCCACCAGGAGATGATCTTCGAGGTCGCCGCCCACGACTGGGTGCACATGTCGATCATGAGCGGCATGACGCCCATCCGCAGCCAGGACGACATCCTCGGGCTCGACGTCGAGGCGTCGAACAACGAGCGCTACGCGATGCTCTCCGAGGAGGAGCGCGCGCAGATCACGCCGCGGCGCCAGGCCGCGTACAAGCGACAGGACCGTGACGAGCTCATCGCCTCGTACCGCGAGAACAACCACGCGATCGAGGCGATCGTCCCGATGGGCGACGCACTGGGTGGCGGCCCGTCGGGCGCACCGCACCCGCAGCTGGCGGCGAACGACATGGTCGCGTCGATCCACGATCCCGAGCTCGGGGAGACCACCCAGGTCGGCGTGCCGATCCACCTCCAGGGCACGCCGGGCGCGATCACCGGCCCCCGCCCCGAGCCCGGGCAGCACAACGAGGAGATCCTCGGCGCGCTCGGCTACGAGCCCGAGGCGATGAAGGCGTTCACGTGACGGCCGCCGCGTCGGGCACGGGACACACCAGCGCCGGCACGAGCGCGGGCACGAACGGGCGCAGCGCGCTCGAGGGCGTCGTGCTGATCGACTTCGGCCAGTACCTCGCCGGACCGTTCGGCCCCATGATCATCGGCGACCTCGGCGCCGAGGTCATCAAGGTCGAGCCGCTCACCGGCGACGGCATGCGGTTCGTCAACCAGCCGTTCGTGGGCTGTCAGCGCGGCAAGCGCGACATCGCGCTCGACCTCAAGAACGAGCAGGGCCTCGAGATCGCCCGCAAGCTGATCGAGAAGGCCGACATCGTCCACCACAACATGACGGTGGGCGTCGCCGACCGACTCGGCATCGGGTACGACGACTGCAAGGCGATCAACCCCGACGTCGTCTACTGCAACACCTACGCCTACGGTCTCGAGGGACCGCTCGCGCACTCCGGCGGGCTCGACCCGCTGTTCCAGGCGACCGCCGGTCTCGAGTACGAGTCGGGCCCGGTGCACGCCGGCAACCCGCCGATGTACTACCGGTTCGGGATGACCGACACCGCGAACGCCATGCTCTCGGTGGTCGGCTGCCTCGCCGCGCTCTACCACCAGCGCACGACGGGCGAGGGTCAGCAGCTGTGGACGTCACTGCTCGACGGCGGGCAGATGCTCGCGTCCGATGCACTGCTCGTCGACGGCGCGACCGCGCCCACCCCGCAGCTCGACGAGCAGCAGACCGGCGTGGGCGCGTGCTACCGGCTCTACGAGACCGGCGACGGCTGGCTGCAGGTCGCGGTCGTCACCGACGACGAGTGGCGCGCGCTCTGCGGCGGACTCGGGGTGCCCGAGCTCGCCGACGACCCGCGCTTCGCGGACGCCGCGGGGCGCGCCGAGCACCGCACCGAGCTCGAGGCCATCCTCGGCGCGCGGCTCGCGACGAAGACCGCGCTCACCTGGAGGCACCTGCTCGACGACATCGGTGCTCCGTGCGAGATCCCGGTCGACACGTTGGGCGGCGAGCTCGCGTTCTTCGACGCCGACAACGAGCGGCTCGGGCTCGTCGCCGAGTACGAGCACCCGATCCTCGGCACGATGCGCCAGTACGGCAGCCTCATCGACTTCTCGGAGACGCCCGGGAGGATCCACGGCCCGCCACCGCTGGCCGGTGAGCACACCCGCGAGATCCTCGACTGGCTCGGCTACTCCGGCGAGCAGATGGACGCGCTCAAGGCCGGCGGCGTCGTGTACTGGCCGGCCGACGACCCCGTCGCCGACCCGACCTACATCTGGACGGTCTGAGCGCTCGGCATGAGCGAGACGAGATCCTGGATCAGCGAGGAGCAGCACTCCCTGCCGCGGCTGCTCGCCGGCCGCCTCGAGCGCGATCCCGACGGCGAGTACCTCGACGTGCTGGGCACGAGCTTCAGCGCGGCCGACGTTGCTCGCGATGCGGGCGCGCTCGCCGCGTCGTTGGCCGAGCTCGGTGTGGGACCGGGCGAACGCGTCGCGACGCTGATGGAGAACTCGCCCGAGGGGATGCTCTCGTGGTGGGGGGCGATCCTCGGCGGCGGGATCAGCGCGCCGATCAACTCGGCGTACAAGGGCGAGTACCTGCGCCACCAGCTCGCCGACTGCGGGGCGCGGGTCGTCACGGTGCAAGGCGACATGGCGTCACGGATCGCAGCGGTCGCACGCGACGTCCCGTCGCTCGAGCACGTCGTGATGGTCGGTGAGCCCGACGACGAGATCGCGGGCCCGAACGTCCACGCCTGGCCCGACCTGCTCACCGCCACGCCGCTGGCGCTCGACACCGGCGTCGAGCCGAGCGCGCTGGCGACGTTCGTCTACACCGGCGGGACGACGGGCCCGTCGAAGGGCTGCATGCTCAGCCACAACTACCACGTCGGCCTCGCCAACCAGATCGCGATCTGCTGGCGGCGCACGGCCGACGACGTCGTCTGGTCGGCGTTGCCGCTGTTCCACTTCAACGCCATCTCGGTGTGTCTCACGGGAGCCCTCTCGGTGGGCGGACGCGCCGCGGTGTCGGGCAAGTTCTCGGTGTCGGGCTTCTGGCCCGAGATGAACCGGACGGGCGCGACGATCGTGTCGCTGCTCGGGTCGATGGCGTACCTGCTCGCCAACGACGAGGACCGTCCCGAGATGCCGAGGTCGGGCGCGCCCGAGGCCAACTCGTCGCTGCGGCTGATCGGCGCGGCACCGATGCCGGTGGAGATCGACCGACGCTTGCGCGATCGGTTCGGCACCGACGTGTTCAGCGGTGCGTTCGGTCAGACCGAGGCGAGCCTCGTGTCGTGGACGCCGCTGGGCGTCGAGAACCGGCCCGACGCGGCGGGCGTGCTGAACGACGAGTACTTCGACGTTCGGATCTTCGACGACGACGACAACGAGCTGGCGCGCAACACCGACGGTGAGATCGTGCTGCGACCGAAGCGACCCCACGTGATGTCCGAGGGCTACTGGGGCAACCCGGGGGCGACGGTCGCGGCCAACCGCAACCTCTGGTACCACACCGGCGACATCGGGCGGATCGACGACGACGACTACCTCTACTTCGTCGACCGCAAGGCCGACTACCTCAGACGCCGCGGCGAGAACATCTCGAGCTTCGAGGTCGAGAAGATCATCATGAGGCACGACGCGGTCGTCGACGTGGTCGTCCACGCGGTGCCCAGCGAGGTCACCGAAGACGACTTGAAGCTCACCGCGACGCTCGCACCGGGGTCCGACGTGACCGAGGAGCAGCTGTTCCTGTGGTGCGTGGACGAGCTCCCGTACTTCGCGCTGCCCCGCTACGTCGAGTTCCGCGACGACCTGCCCCGCAGCCCGGTCGGCCGTGTGCTCAAGCGGGTGCTGCGCGACGAGGGCGTCACCGACGCCACCTGGGACGTCGAGGCGAGCGACATCACCTACGAGAAGCGGTGACCCGAGCCCCCGGTTGCGTCCCTCACCCGCGCATAGCGGGGTGAGGGACGCAGGTCGGAGCGGCTCGGCGTGCGTCCGTCGCCTTCGAATGCGCGGGTGAGGGACGCAACCCTAGGAGAGGTGGGGCGCGACCTCGTCGGCGAACAGGCGGAGCGTGGGCTCGCCGGCGCGGTCCGACGTGAAGAACACGAACGAGGCGACGCCGCGCTCGACGTGGGCGCCGATGTGGTCGACGAGCTGCGCGGGCTTGCCGATGAACCCGCCCTCGTGGAGCCCGAATCCTGCGCCCGGATACCGCCGCTCCGCCTTGGCGAGCTGCTCGCTGAGCCCCGCGTCGTCGGCCGCGAGCACCATGACCGCCTCGAGCGACGTCGCGATCTCGGAGGGATCGCGACCGATCTTCTCGCACTCCGCGTCGAGGACGGCCCGCTTCGCGTCGATCTCACCGAGCGCGTACGTCGGCACGTTCCACACGTCGGCATAGCGAGCGACCAACGGCAGCGTCCGCCGCTCACCGACCCCCCCGACGTGGATCGGCGGCCGGGGCCGCTGCACCGGCGCAGGCACGTTCGGCATGTCGCGCAGCGTGAACCGTTCGCCCGAGTACGACGTGAGCGTTCGGTCGAACATCCGCGTGAGGACCTCGAGCGTCTCGCCGAGCAGCGCCGAGCGCGCCGCGAACGTGCTCCACTCGATCCCCGCGCGCTCGTGCTCCGGCTCGTACGAGCCGCTCCCGATGCCGAGCTCGAGCCGGCCGCCCGAGATCACGTCGAGCGTCGTCGCCATCTTCGCCAGCAGCGCCGGGTGACGGAACGTCGCGCACAGCACGAGGTGACCGACGCGCAGGCGTGTCGTCCGGGCGAGCAGCGCGGTGGCGAGCGTCCACCCCTCGAATGCGGGCGTGTCGGGCAGCTCGGGGCCGTAGAGGTGGTCGAACAGCCAGAGGGACGAGAAGCCGAGCTCCTCGCACAGCTGCGCGCGCGCCAGGATCTCGTCGTACTCGAACGCGATCTGCGGCACGTAGATCCCGAACTCGGCCATCACCCCTCCTCGATGCGTATCTCGAGGCCGCAGAGCGGCCTCGAGATACGCATCATGACCGAGAGCGCGCATC
>CAZHKE010000007.1:5043-9344 GCA_964532485.1 uncultured Bifidobacteriaceae bacterium | reverse complement strand
CTTCTGGTCGGGACTGACCTACGTCCTGCTCGACAACCTCGTGTCGGTGGGCGACCAGAAGGCGCTCGCGACGCTTGCCGCCTCGTTGATGACCGCGTTCGGCGCACTGTTCGCGTTCCTCACCGCGTTCGGGATCAGCATCGAATGGGGCCACCACCGCGACGCCGAGCAGACCATCGGCGTCGAGGCCGACGCGGCGCTTCGTCTCGCGTGGGCGAGCGAGGCGCCCCAGTGCGACGGCGCCGGCATCCGGGCCGCGCTGGGCGCCTACCTCCAGTCCGTGATCGACGAGGAGTGGGCCACGCTCGCACGAGGAAGCGAGGGCGGCGACGACACCCATGACCGCATGAGCGACCTCCAGATGCACATCCGTGCGATCGCGGCAGACCCGGGGGTCCCCCAACCGGTGACGACGGACCTCGTGAAGGCCGCCGACGCGCTCGCCATCGCGCGTGCCGATCGCCTCAACGCGGCCGGTCACGACCTGCCGACGCCACTGTTCCTGCTCGCCTTCCTCAGCGGCGTGATGCTGGCGGTGAACGCGGTCGCGATCTCCTTGCGCTTCGAGCCCGCGTTCGCGCTGCTCATCGGCGGGCTGATCGTGCTGATCGCGCTCGACCTCGCCCTGCTCGTGACGATCGGCTCGCCGTTCAACGGTGCGCTCAAGGTCGCGCCGCGGCCGATCCAGCGGATGCTCCGTCACCTCGAGGCGGGCCGGTACGGCTCGACGCGCGTCGCGTCATGACGTACGACGAGATCATCGGCAACGTCGTCGACGTCGTCGAGGCCGTCGGCGTGCTGATCATGATCGTCGGCGCGATCGGCGCGTTCGCGTGGTACGTGCGCCAGGTGCAGCGGCACGAAGCCGCCCGTTACGAGCAGCTGCGCCGCAACCTCGGCCGTACGATCCTGCTCGGGCTCGAGGTGCTGATCATCGGCGACATCATCCGCACGATCGTCGTCGAGCCGACCCTCGAGAGCGTCGGCGTCCTGGCCGCGATCGTGTTGATCCGCATCGTGCTCAGCTTCTCGCTCGAGGTCGAGATCGACGGCACGTGGCCCTGGCGGCGCAACGGATCCGGCTAGTCCCGGTCGCGACGGTCCAGGTGCTGGAGCTCCACCATGAGCGGCAGCAGGAAGCCGACGTACGCGTTCGTCAGCGTGTAGTCGTGCGTCGGGCCGCGGGTGATGCGCTGGTCGACGTCGACGATGCGGACCCGGTCGTCGCGCTCGGCGTACCGCTTCGCCCTCGCCAGCGTCTCGTGGAGGCCTTCGAGCGTCGGCACCTGGAGGCCGAAGTGGTCGAGCGTCGGGGCGTGCATGAACTCGCCGGTCTCGGGATCGCCGGGGAGCAGGTACACGAACTGCCCGAACGCGCCCGTGTAGAGGATGAGCGGGTTGCCGCGCTCGCCCGTGTTGTCGCCTTCCGTCCACCCGAGCACCTCGCCGTAGAACGCGAGCACGTCGGCACGTCCCCGCTCGTCGAGCACGCTCGGGTCCATGCACATCGCGACGTGGTTGAGCGTCGGCACCTGATCACTCACTCGTCGGTCTCCCCCACTCGAACGGTCGGTGTCACCATGACCTTGCCGGCGAGCTCACCCGCGGCGAGCCGCTGCATCACGTCGAGCACGCCATCGAGGGACACGTCGTCGGCTTCGATGAGATCGTCGACGGGGAGCGCGCCCGAGGCGAGCAGGTCGAGCGCGGGCCGGAAGCCCGCTGCGTCGTAGTTGTACGCGCCGATGATCGTGAGCTCCAGCACGATCGCGCGGTTGTGGTTGATGCGTGGCAGCTCGTGGCCGGTGCCGACGAACACGAGCGTGCCGGCGTAGTCGAGCTGCTCGAACGCCGACTCGGCCGCCCGCGCGTTGCCGGAGCACTCGAACGCGATCGTGAACGGCTCGGGTACCGTGCCGGCCATCGGCGCGCGGGGCAGCTCGTCGGGGACGACGACCGCCGCTGCACCGACCGCGAGCGCGCGTTCGCGGCGCACCGCCGACGGCTCCGACACCGTGATGTCCTCGATGCCTCGCGCGCGCAGGACCGCGGTCGTCAGCAGACCGACGGGGCCCCCGCCGGTCACGAGCACGCGGTCGCCGGGCTCGGCGCCCGACAGCGCGACCGTGTGGATCGCGATCGCCGTGGGCTCGGTGAGGGCGGCGGCACGGGTCGAGAGGGCGCCCGGCACTCCGAGCAACCGGTCGGCGGTGACGACCACGTAGCGACTGAACGCGCCACGGAACGAGAGGTAGTCGGGTGGCTCGCGCTGGAGGCACACGGCCGGGCGGCCGCGGCGGCAGGCCCGGCACGTCCCGCACCCCGGAGTCGCGTCGGCGACGACGCGCGCGCCGAGCTCCCAGCCGTCGACGCCGCCGCCCAGCGCCGCGATCGTGCCCGCCCACTCGTGGCCGAGGATGCTGTTGGGGCGCGCGTACTGCTCGAGCACGAGGTGGAGGTCGGTGCCGCAGATGCCGCAGTGCGAGATCTCGACGAGCGCCTCGCCGGGTCCGGGGCGGGGAACGGCGAGCTCGCGGACCGTCATCGCGCCGTCCCCGACGTACACCGCTGCGGGCATCGTCTCGTCCAGCACGCCCGCCATCGAGCCAGATCGTACGGCCCCCGCCCACCGGTTGCGTCCCCACCTCGAGATGTGGGGCCAGGGACGCCGGTGCGCGGTCTACGGTGCGCGCGACGACAGCCGGGCGACGACGGCCGGAGAACGACAGGAGGGAGGTCGCGCGTGGACGCGGATCCGCCGACCGACCTGCTCGAGCGGGCGTTCGCGGCGACGCGCGCCGAGGTCGACGCGACCGCACCAGCGCAGCTCGGGCTCCCGACGCCCTGCGACGCGTGGGACGTGCGCAAGCTCGTCAACCACGTCATCGGCGGTGCGCACTGGTACGCGCACGCCGTGCGCGACCGCGTGACCGAGCCCATCGAGGGTGACGACGACGACTACGCCGCGGGCGACTTCCGCGCCGCGTACGCCGACGCGATCCGCCAGGCGCTCGACGCGTTCACGGCACGGGGTGCGCTCGACGCGTCGATCACGTTCGTCGGTCGGCCGCTCGCGGGATCGACCGTGCAGCGTCTGTGCGTGCTCGACACGTTCGTCCACGGCTGGGACCTGGCGCGTGCGCTCGGACGGTCGACCGATCTCGACCCCGGGGTGGCGGACGCGCTGCGCGAGGACGTCGCGCCTCGCCTCCCCGACGCGTTCCGGGGCACCGACGCCGACGCCCTCTACCGACCACCGGCCGAGGCGCCGCCCGACGCGACCGCGGCCGATCGCCTCGCCGCCTACCTGGGTCGTTCTCCCTGATGGCTCCTCAGGAGAGGTGCTCGCCGAAGAACCCGAGCAGCCGTCCCCATGCGTCGCCGGCCGCGGCCTCGTCGTGCGCATCGGAGCCGTCGCGCATGAAGCCGTGGCCGGCCGACTCGTACACGATCACCTGCCCCGGGTGGTGTGCCTCGACCGCGCCGATCTCGTCGCGCGGCACCCACTCGTCGGTGCCGCCGAAGAAGCACAGCACCGGACAGCGCGGCTCCCCCAGCAGTCGCCCGATGCCCGCACCGTAGAAGGGCGCGGCCGCTTGCACGTCGAGATCGGCGAGCGCCATCTCGTACGTCAGGCGCCCGCCCATGCAGAAGCCGGTCACACCGACCGACGACGCGCCGCGGCGCCCCAGCTCACCGATGCACTCGCGCACGTCGTCGACGGCCTCGCCGGTCCGCAGCGCCATGGCCCGGTCCGGCAGCTTGCCTGGGTCGCTCCCACCGGTGCGGTGGAACAGATCGGGTGCGATCGCGCCGTACCCGGCCGCCGCCAGCCGCTCGCAGACGCGCAGCAGCTGCGTGCTCATCCCGTTGCCCTCCATGAGCACGACGACAGCCGGCCACGGTGGGTCGGCGCTGGGGCGGGCCAGGAAGAACGGGACGGGGGTGGCGGCGTCGGGCTCGGACACGGCGCGCCAGCCTAGGTGCGTCCACGACGTCGTAGGCTGAGGAGCGATCGACGGGAGGAGCACGATGATCGTTCGCCGCACGCCCGCGGCTGTCGTCGCGGTCATGGTCAGCGCGCTGGTGCTCGGTGCCGCGAGCGCGGGCGCGACCACGTCGCGCAAGGCGCAGCCCGCGCCCGACGGTCTGCCCGGCTTCTACGCGGTGCCGAGCAAGATCCCGTCGGAGCCGGGCGCGCTCGTCAAGTCGGAGAAGGTCGCCGCGCCCGACATCGACGGGACCATGTATCGCGTCATGTACGTCTCCGAGAGCCAGACGGGCAAGGCGGTGCCGGTCAC
>CAZHKE010000007.1:1562-4943 GCA_964532485.1 uncultured Bifidobacteriaceae bacterium | reverse complement strand
AGAACGCGGCGCGCAACGTGATCGACAACGTGCGCGCGGCGCGTGAGCTCGCCAAGGGGAAGCTGAGCACGGACTACGTGGTCTGGGGCCACTCGCAGGGTGGCCACACCGCGATGCACGCCGACCAGCTCGGCCCCGAGTACGCGCCCGAGCTCGAGCTCCAGGGTGTGGTCGCGGGCGCGCCGCCGTCGCAGTTCAACCTCATCTACGACTTCCTCAAGACGAGCGACTACCGCCACTACCTGTTGATGGCGGCCGGCGGGTTGAACGCCGCGTACGGCGACAAGCTCGCCCCGCTCGACGAGGTGCTGACGCCCGCCGGCATCGACCTGATCCCCGAGCTCGAGAAGGCCTGTTCGGGCGGTCTCCAGGACCAGCTCGCGGACGTCGACTTCGACACGGTCACGAAGGCCGACCCGTTCGAGGTGCCGGCGTGGAACGAGATCCTCACCGCGGAAGACCCGCAGAGCTTCGACACGCCGAGCGACGTGCCGCTGCTGATCATCCACGGGGGCAGCGACGAGCAGATCCCGACCGCGTCGAGCGCGATCCTGACGGAGCACCTGTGCGACATCGGCCAAGACGTCGTGCGCTGGGTCTACCCGGGCACGTCGCACAGCGGCGTCATCCCGCCGTCACTCGACGACATGCTCACGTGGATCGGCGACCGCTTCGCGGGCGGTCAGACCCCCGACCCGTACGCCCCCACCGGACAACCCGACGTCGAGGTCACCGGCTGCTGAGCCCTGCCCATGGTTGCGTCCCTCACCCGCGCAGAGCGGGGTGAGGGACGCATCACGAGAGCGGCCCTGACGCGAAACGCGCGTTCGTGGCCGGTACCGTCTGGTCGGTGCCCTCGCGCTCCCCCACGTCGAAGGCCACCGGCGCGTCGAGGCTCCCGGGGCGCTTCGCGGTCGCGCTCGTCCTCGTCCTCGCCATCGTCGTCGGCGGGTTCGTGCTCGTGAACGTGGTCATCGAGTCGAAGCTCGGCGGGGCCGAGCGCGTGCAGCTCACCCTCGCGGACGCGCCCGGCGGTGGCGGCGCCAACTACCTCCTCATCGGGTCCGACTCACGCAGCTTCGTCGCCGAGACGGGTGAGACCGCGTTCGGCGACGAGACCGACGCCGGCGGGCAGCGCTCCGACACGATCATGGTGCTGCACACCGACCCCGACTCGGGCCGGGCGCTCCTGGTGTCGTTCCCCCGCGATCTCTGGGTCGACATCCCCGGACGGGGCGGCTCGCGCATCAACGCCGCGTTCAACGACGGCCCCCAAGCGGTGATCGACACGCTCGCCCAGGACTTCGACGTGCCGATCCACCACTACGTCGAGGTCAACTTCGACTCGTTCCGCCAGATCGTCGACGCCATCGGCTCCGTGCCGGTGCTGTTCCCGGCCGCCGCTCGTGACGCGCTGGCGGGACTGAACGTCACTGCCCCCGGCTGCGTGCCGGTCGACGGCGCGACCGCGCTCGCGTTCGTGCGCTCCCGCCACCTCGAGCTGCTCAACCCCGACACCCAGGAATGGGAGGACGCCGACCAGATCCCCGACCTCGGCCGCATCGGTCGCCAGCAGGCGTTCCTGCGCGAGGTGGGGACACGCGCCATGGACGCCGCGCTGACAGACCCGTTCAAGGGTGACGCGATCGCCGACCGCGCGGTCGACAACCTCACGGTCGACCAGGACTTCGGTCGCACCGACGTGTTCAACCTCGCCGACGGGCTCGCGGGCAGCAGCAGCGGCGTCGGCGGGCCCGAGAGCCAGACGATCCCGACCGAGCCGGTCACGCGCGACGGTCAGTCGGTCCTCGACGCGACCGGTGACGCCGACGCGCTCCTCGCGCGCCTGCGCGACTTCGACACCACGGTGCCCGACCCGGCCGACGTCGCGCCCGAGGACCTGTCCGTCAAGGTGCTGAACGCGTCGGGCGCCGAGGGCGCGGCGGCCGGCGCCGTCGCGGGCCTCGAGGCGCTCGGCTTCGGCGGTGGCGGCACCGGCAACTCGCCGCAGCCGCGCCAGGCGAGCGAGGTGCACTACCCGCCGGGCAGCGAGGACGCGGCCGCGCTCGTCGCGAGCTACGTCGCGGGTCCCGTGCAGCAGATCGAGGACGACTCGGTCGACGGCGCCGACGTCACGCTCTACATCGGTCGCTCGTTCGCCGGCATCGCCGTCCCCGGACCCGATGCCGTGTCGCTCGCGCCCGTCCCGGGCGGCTGCTGAGGCCGGTTCGCTCAGGCACGCGACGACTGGCGCCCCGCGCCGACGCCCGACTCCGAGAGGTGGATCGCCATCGCCGCGCCGATCACGCCGATGTGGCTGAACGCCTGTGGGTGGTTCCCGAGCATGCGCCCGGTGTGGGCGTCGATCTCCTCCGCGAGCAGCCCGAGGTCGTTGGCGCACGCGAGGACCATCTCGAACCGCTCCTTGGCCCGCGCCACCTGCCCGCTCCGAGCGAGCGCGCTGACGAGCCACAGCGTGCAGAACACGAACGTCCCCTCGTCGCCCGACAGTCCGTCGGTGCCCACGTAGCGGTAGACGTGACCGTTGCGCGTCAGCTTCTCGTCGATCTGCGCGATGGTGGCGAGCACCCGCGGGTCGTCGTCGGGCAGGAAGTTGCGCAGACCCACCTGGAGCGCCGATGCGTCGAGCGTCGTCGACCCGAGCGCCTGCGTGAACGCGCCGGTGGTCGGGTCGACGCCCTCCTGCTCGATCCGCGCGCGCATCGCATCTCGCGCCTCGCTCCAGCGCCGGACGACCGCGGGGTCGACGTCGTGGTCGTGCTCGGCGAGCGAGAGGCCGCGATCGACCGCGAGCCAGGCCATGACCTTCGAGAAGACGAAGTGCTGGCGTCCGCCCCGCACCTCCCAGATGCCCTCGTCGGGCTGCTCGAACTGCTCGATGGCGCGGTCGACGACCTGACCGATGAACTCGGCGCGTCGCTGGTCGTACGGCGCCGCGCCCAGGACCTCTCGCACGAACCAGGTGGAACCGAGGATCTCGCCGACGGTGTCGATCTGGAGCTGGTCCCACGCGCCGTTGCCCACTCGCACCGGCTTCGAGTCGCAGTAGCCGCTCAGGTGGTCGAGCTGCGCCTCGTGCAGGAGCCGCTCGCCACCGATGCCGTACATGATCTGGAGCTCGTCGGCACGTCCGGCCGTCGTGCGGAGCAGCCAGTCGCCCATGGCCAGCGCTTCGTTGGTGTGCTGGAGACTCGCGAGCGCGACGATCGACGCGGCGGAGTCGCGCACCCACGTGTAGCGGTAGTCCCAGTTGCGCTCGCCACCGAGCTCCTCGGGCAGCGACGTCGTCGCGGCGGCGATCAGTGCCCCCGTGCGCGCGTACTGGAGTCCCTTGAGGACGAGGGCGCTGCGCTGCACGTG
>CAZHKE010000007.1:0-1462 GCA_964532485.1 uncultured Bifidobacteriaceae bacterium | reverse complement strand
TGGAACTCGAGCGCGAGGTCGACGTGTCCCTCGACGCCGCGCACGACGCGCAGCAGCAGGTGCTTGGCGACGAGGTGCTCGGTGGCGGCCGGGTGCAGGGGGTGGGCGCCGACCGGCAGGCAGTCGGTGACGGTGACGACGCCCGTCGACGTCGTGAACCGCGTCTCGAGCACGTTGGTGCCCGGCAGATAGCGGCGCGTCGAGGTGAACTCGGTCGCCGGCGCGATGCGGAACCAACCACCGACGTGCCGGTCCAGGATGCGCGCGAAGACCGGACGGGAGTCGAAGCGGTGGAAGCACGCCCACTCGACCGACGCGTCGGAGGTGATCAGCGCGAGCGAGTGGCAGTCTGAGATGAACGCGTAGTCGCCGATGTCGGGGAACGCGTCTGCGGTGCTGGCGGGCATGCGACGATCATCACACGCGGTGACCCCTGCATGTCGAGGCGGCGCGCTCGACATGGGCTGACTCAGGTGCCCGCGAGCTCGACGATGACCTTGATGTCGCGTTTACCCTCGCTGGTGTGGCCGGGCCGACGATCGTGGTGATGGGCGTGGCGGGCTCCGGGAAGACGACCGTCGGTCGGCTGCTCGCAGGGCGCCTCGACGTGGCCTTCGTCGACGGCGACGATGCGCACACCGACGCGGCCAAGGCGCAGATGGCGGCAGGCGTGCCGCTGAGCGAGGAGCAGCGGGCGCCGTGGCTCGATCGGCTGCACCAGATCCTCGTCGACCACACCGAGACCGGCGTGGTGCTCGCGTGCTCCGCGCTCACGACCGGGTCGCGCCGGCGGCTCGCGGGCACGTTGGCGACGCGGTTCATCGCCCTCGTCGTGTCCGAGGACGTGCTCGCCGAGCGGCTCGCGAGTCGCCGCCACCACTTCGCCGGCCCGGACCTGCTGGCGTCGCAGCTCGCGACGCTCGAGCTCGACCACACGGTCACGACGATCGACGGCTCGCTGCCCCTCGACAAGGTGGTCGACGCCGCGGCGCGCGCGCTCGTCTAGGTTGTCCGCGACCGGGTTCCGTGCAGTCCAGAGGAGTCGCGAAGGTGCGTCGCATCGGGCTCGTGATGGCAGTGCTGGCGATCACGGCGCTCGGCGCGGCGTGCGACGGCGGTGGCGACTCCGAGTCGACGACCACGACGTCGAGCACCTCGACGAGCTCCACGTCCTCCACGTCGGTGTCGACGACCACCACGGCCGCCGGGCCACCGACGTGCGCGACGACACAGCTGGCGGCGACGATCAGCGAGCCCGACGCGGGCGCAGGTCAGCGCAACGCCTACCTCACGTTCACGAACAACGGCGGCTCGCCCTGCACGATGATCGGATACGTCGGGCTCCAGCTGCTCGACGCGCAGCGCGACGACGTCCCGACCGACGTCGTCCGCGACCCGGGCCCCAATGACCTCGTCACGATCGCCCCGGGCGCTCAGGCGTACACGACGCTCCATTGGGGTG
>CAZHKE010000006.1:47279-106666 GCA_964532485.1 uncultured Bifidobacteriaceae bacterium | reverse complement strand
GTTCCTCACTATCGCGCAGCGTTGCTCACCAGTTCTCGATGAGCTGAGGACTGATCGAGGACTGGCGAGCAACGGGATCATCGGATACCAGACGATCTGGCCGTGCTGCATGACCAAGGCTGTTCGAAGGCCACACGCTGGCACCCGATCAGCGTTGGCTCTGGGACTGGAAGCCTTGACGCGCGACTGTCCGTGCCCACGCGTAGTCGGGCTTCCCAGCAGGGGTTCGCTCGATCTCCTCGACGAAGATCACGTCCTTGGGAAGCTTGTACCGCGCGAGGTCGTTGCTCGCCTCGTCACGAATCGACTTCACAGTCGCGACATGATCGTCGCGCAGCTGTACGACAGCGACGATCTCCTGACCCCAGCGCTCGCTCGGCCGCCCGACGACGAGGACGTCGTACACCGCGGAGTGCCTCGCGATGACCTCCTCGACCTCTTCAGCGAAGATCTTCTCGCCGCCACTGTTGATCGTCATCGAGTCGCGCCCGAGGAGCTCGATGTCGCCGGTCGCCGTCCACCTCGCCCGATCACCAGGTATGGAATATCGAACACCGTCGATCTCCGGGAACGTCTGCAGCGTGCGCTCGGGATCGTCCAAGTAGCCGAGCGGCACGCATCCTGATCTCGCGAGCCAACCAACCGATGTGTCCTCGGGGTCGATCCTGGTACGTCGATCGTCAGCGAGGATGACGGTGGCGGCGCCTGCCTGGAACGTGCCACTCGCAATCGGCGTTCCCGAGGTCGTGCGTTCGGTGAGCGCCGTCCCCGACTCCGATGCCCCAGCCGCATCGACGATCGTGACTCCCGGTAGCTCCTCGAGCAGTACCTGCTTCAGCTCAGAGCTCAGGGCCACTGCGCTGCTCAGGATCACTCGAAGCGACGAGAGGTCGTACGTCGATCCATGGAGCAACGCGTCGACCATCGGACGTGCGAACGCGTTGCCCGCGATGATCATCGTGTGGACGCTGTGACGTTCGACGTTCCGCCAGACGTCGTCGACGTCGAGACGGTCGAGCACACCTGACAGCACCACCGGCTGACCCGCGAAGAGGTTGCTCAGGGCAGTCCATTGTCCCGCGCCGTGCATCAGCGGGACTGCGGGCAACGACGGACGAACGGTTGTACGGACCCGCTTCGTCACGGCCTCGACGGTGGAGAGCGGCTCCCCGGTCTTCCCGTGGCGTCCCCCCATCGCGGCCACGAACACGTCGGCTTGACGCCACAACACTGCCTTCGGCAGACCGGTGGTGCCGCCCGTACAGAGGATGTACAGGTCCTCAGGGAAGGTCTGCAACGCTGAATCGCCGACTGGTGCGCCTTGCCGTTGGGGCTCGAACGAGATCGATCCGACCAGCGGTCGCGCGTCCGAGCCGTCGTCGACATGCACCCAGCTCGGTGACCACTCCAGCTCATCTCGGACGAGCTCGAGCTGCGAAGCGAAGTTGGTCTCGTAGACGATGACCTTCGGGCGAGTCAGGCGGAGAAGCTGGAGAAGCTCTTGAGCGACGTACCGGTAGTTGACGTTGATCGGGACGGTCCCGGCCGCATAGCAACCGATCATGGATTCCAGCCACTCTGGCCGGTTTCGCATCACGATGGCGACATGGTCCTGGTTGGACTGCCACCGCTCGCAGTCAGTGCGGGAGCGTCGACCAAGACCCTGCTGTGTGAGGAACTGCGCAACGCTTCGCGCGCGCTGTGTCAGCTCACGAAAGGTGACGACTTCATCGCGCCACAGGATCGCGGCGCGATCCGGCACGACGCCGGCCACGGCGGTGAGGACCTGCAGGAACGAAAGCTCTGAAGTCACCTTGGCAATCCCGACACCCGCACTCGTAGGTCGATCGATCTGCTGACCTCGGCTCCGGCCGGCGCCTCCCGCACACTATGCGAGTACCTGCGAATGGTTGCAATCAACCAGCGCGACGTGGTAGGCCTTCCCGGCAGCAGCGAGCGCCGGCGCGCCACGCGCCTGGAGAGGAGGAACGGTGAACCCTTCGTTCGGCGCGATCACCCAGGTCGCCTACGTCATCAAGGACCTTCGTGCGACGATGGACGAGTGGATCCGCCAAGGTGTCGGACCTTGGTTCTACACGGAGCACCGCGTCCTCGACGACTTCCGCTACCACGGGGTCGACTCGCCGGTCGAGATGGCCTGCGCCCTGGGGAACTCCGGCCCCATCCAACTCGAGCTGATCCAACAGCTGAACGACACACCGTCGATGTTCAAGGACTTCATCGATGCAGGTCACGAGGGCGTGCAGCACATCGCCCACTGGACCGACGACTACCAGGGCCTGTACGACCACGCACTCTCGCTCGGGTATCGAGTCGGTCAGGAGGGTCAGTTCGCAGCACCTGCGCCAGACCCGCCGGCGCGGTTCTGCTACTTCGAAGCCGACGTCCCCGGGACCGTGGTCGAGCTCTGCGACACCAGCGGCATGCTCGGCGGGTTCTTCACCATGATCCGGGAAGCCGCCGTGGACTGGGACGGCAAGGACCCGATCCGACCGATGGGCGTCTGACGTTGACGGTGCGGGCGGCTCAGCTCGGCGGCGCGCTTGGCCAGCCCGGCACGCCCTCGTCGAGTTCGACACCGGTGCTGTTCGCGAGCCCGCAGATCAGGCGGTAGCAGCCGGCTGCGGCGATCAGCTGGACGATGTCGCCGGCGCTGAAGTGCTCGGTGACCTCCGCCCACGTCGAGTCTCTGATGCAGTCGTCGGCGTAGAGGTCGTCGACGAGCCCGAGGACGGCGCGCTCGGCGTCCGGCCATGCCCCCTCGGAGATCGGTCGGGTCGTGGCGTAGATCTCCGCATCGGTGAGCCCCGCGTCGCGCCCGAACAGCGAGTGCTGCCCGAACTCGTACACGGCCTGACAGTTCCAGCCCATGCGCAGCACCGCGATCTCCACCTGCCGACGGGGCACGCCGCCGTCGACGACCGTGGCCTGCGCGAGCCGGTTGATGCCTCTCGCCACCTCTCCGTTGTGCGCCATCGTGGCCATCAGGTTCACGGCGTTGACCGGCAGCTCTGCCATCGCCTCACGGGCCTTGGCGGCGACGGCCGGGATCGGCGCGAGACGTGGTGTCGCCGGGCGATCGATGCGCATGCGTGCCCCTTGTGTCGGAACGTCGATCGAGCGGACTGGTTCACGAGAACCTCAGCCCGGGGTAGCCGTGGTCGGCGACCTCGGTGATCTTCTCGCGGTACTTCGGTGTGCCGCCGTTGAAGACCATGTAGCGCATGGTGCCCTTCTCGTGCCCGTCGACGTTCGAGTTGTATCCGGTGAACCAGCTCTGCGCGTTGCGGAGTAGCAGGTACCCATACAGCTTCTCGACGTAGGCGACCCAGTCGCGCTCGGCCTCGCGCGTCGCCTCCACGCGAGTGAAGCCCCGCCTCCGCATGAGCTGCAGGAGCTCGGTGACCCAGTCGACGTTGAGCTCGATGCCGCGGGGGAAGTTCGTCAATGCCGAGCTGCTCTGCGGGCCGGTCGGCATGATCATGTTCGGGAAGCCCGCGACGTGGATGCCGAGGAACGTGAGCGGCCCGTCCGTCCACTTGTCCTTCAGCCGCTCTCCACCGACGCCTCGGATGTCGATGCGGTCAAAGGCACCCGTGATTGCATCGAAGCCGGTGGCGTAGACGATGATGTCGAGCTCGCGTTCGATGCCGTCGCTGGTGAGGATGCCTTTCGGCGTGATCCTCTCGATGGGCGTCTCTTGAACGTCGACGAGATGGACGTTCTCGCGGTTGTAGGTCTCGTAGTAGTTGGTCTCCATCGGAACTCGCTGGACGCCGAAGCCGTGATCCTTGGGGATCAGCTTCTCCGCAGTGACCGGGTCCGTGACACGCGACCGGATCTTGTCGGCGAGGAAGTCGGAGAACTCGGCGTTGGCCTCCTCGTCCATGTAGATGTCGAGGAAGTTCGCCAGCCAGATCCCGAATCCAGGCTCGCCGTACAGCTTCTCCCACATCGCCAGCCGCTCCTCGCGCGGGACTTCGTAGAACGAGCGCCGGTCGTACTCGTGGATGAAGCCGCCCGTCGTGCGAGCGCACAGCTCGAAGATCTCGTCGTAGTGCTCCTTGATCTCGGCCATCTCCTCGACTGTGATCTCCGCGTTGTGCAGCGGGGCGCACCAGTTGGGTCGCCGCTGGAACACCGTCAGCTCGCGGGCTTCCGAAGCGATCGCCGGGATCACCTGCACGCCCGTGGCACCGGTGCCGATGACGGCGACGCGCTTGCCGGACAACTCGACAGGCTCGCGCGGCCAGTTGTAGGTGTGGAACGCCTGGCCCCGGAACTCGTCGCGGCCCTCGTAGCGCGGCAGCGTGTGCGCCGACAGCAGGCCGATCGCGAGGATCAGGAAGCGGCTCGAGACGTCTCGGCCGTCGTCGAGGCGCAGGTTCCAGCATGACGCGTCATCGTCCCAGTGGGCCGACCTGACGACGACATCGAACTGCATGAAGCGGCGTAGGTCGAACTTGTCGGCTACGTAGTGGAGGTAGCGCAGGTTCTCCGGCTGACTCGAGAAGCGCTCTTTCCAGTCCCACTCCTCGAGTAGCTCTTTGGAGAACGAGTAGCCGTAGCTGATGCTCTCGGAGTCGAACCGGGCGCCGGGGTAGCGGTTCCAGTACCACGTGCCGCCAAGATCGTCACCCGCCTCGAGCACGGTGGCATCCATCCCCATCTCGATGAGCCGGTAGAGCTGGTAGATGCCACAGATTCCGGCACCGACGACAACGGCATCATGGTCCGGCTCTCCTGCACCCGGCGTCATGTTCCGCGCCCTCGGCCGAGTCGTCGACGACAGAGGACTACTTCGACAGGTCGATGTTGTAGAGCTCGGCCGCGTTGTCCTGCAGCACGCGCTTCACGACCGACCGGTCGAGGTGATCCATCGCCTTCGCGAACCGCTCTCGCGCACCCGGGTACACACACGTCGGGTGCGGCACGTCCGTCTCGACGAGGATGTTGTCGACGCCGATGTCTTCGAGCATCTTCTGCGGGCCGAGGTGCTCGAACCAGAACATGACGTAGATGTGGTCACGGAAGTAGTCGGTCGGTCGACGGCGCTGGATGCTGCGCTCTTCGGGGTCCGTGACCATCTCGTCCAACTGGTACTCCATCGCCTCGAGGATGAACGGGATCCAGCCGATGCCGCTCTCGGCCGAGGCGATCTTGAGGTTCGGATAGCGATCGAACAGGTCGCCCATGCACAAGTTGACGATGATGCGGGCGTTGCTCATGTAGCTGAGCGTCGCGAGGACGGCCAACCGGCGCTGCGGACCGAAGGAATCCCAGTACAAGGAGCCCCAGAACGGCTCCGACTGGCCGGTGTCCGCCGGCCGGGCAAGCTTCTTCGACAGTTCTTGGGTGTCGTCCTTGACCACCCGCGAGGCACCAGAACCGATGTGGAAGTTGATCACCGCGCCGGAGTCGTTCGCGAGTGACCACATCGGTGCGTAGTAGTCGTCGTCGAGCTCGGGCAGACCCATCAGCTGTGGCTTGTCGGACAAGATGAAGCCGCGCATGCCCTCGCGCATCAGGCGTTCCATCTCGTTCACGGTGAAGTCCATGTCCCAGACCGGGAGCATCGCCTGCGGAAGGAGCCGCTCGTCGGACTCCTTCTGGAGGTCGACATAGAAGTCGTTGAACAGCCGGAGGACCTCAGCGCGCTTCATTGGGTCCTCGATTGCGAAGATGTGGTTCGAGGAGAAGCCAACGGCGTTCGGGTAGATGACTGCCGTGTGAATGCCCATGTCGTCCATGAGGTTGAGGCGCTCCGACACATCCCAGGCCGCAGCGTCGATTCGCTCCCAGGGCTGGATGATGTGCTCACCGAGGACCTTGCGGCGCCCCTGCTCGATCGTGTTCCCGCCGATCGCGCACCAGAGCCGATCGTCGAGGTACCACGCCGTGGCGCCGTCAACCGTTCGCTGGACGGGCATCTCGTCCTTGCGCGCCGCCGCCACCCGAGATGTCCACAAGTCCGGAGGCTCGGTGAAGTGAGCATCGCAATCGACGATCTGCACGCCGGCGAGCACGTCGGAGACGGACGCGGACGCAGGCCCGGACCCGGAATCGGTCATGTTGAACTCCAATCGACCGTGGCCGAGGCTATCAGATTCCGATGGTTCATTGGAACCATCAGCATGTATTTGCCGAGCCGCGCGGTGCAGCCCCTCGCCCGATCCCGCGCGGCCGAACGTGGGGTCAGCGAGCTCAGGTCTGCAGCAGCAGCGGGAGGTGGAACACCCCGGCGATCGGTCCGCGCCGGCGCTTGATCTCGTCTGACGGGTCCACCTCGTAGCTGGTCAGACCCGCATGCCACTCCTCCAGCGCGATTCGCATCTCGGCTCGCGCCAGATGCATCCCGATGCAGCGGTGAACTCCGCTGCCGAATCCGAGATGCGGGTTCGGTGCTCGGTCGAAGCGGATCTCCTCAGGACACTCGAAGACTCGCGGGTCTCGGCCCGTGGCCGGGAACAGCAGCATCACGTAGTCGCCCTGCTTCATCTCGACGCCCCGCACTTCTGTGTCCTGGGTGACCACCCGGCCGTTCGACAGCATGTGCTCGTAGCGCATGAACTCCTCGACCGCAGTCCCGAACAGCTCCGGTTGCTCCTTGAGCTCCCGCTGGCGGTCGGGGTGCTGCGCGAGCCAGGCGATGATGTTCGACGTCATCGTTGCCGTCGTGTCGACACCGGCGGTGACCATGAACGTCGCCATGCGAAGGAGCTCGTCGTCGGTGACCGGCCTTCCGTCGATCGTGGCCCGCGTCATCTCGCTGATGGGATCGTTCCCGGTCGCTCCTTTGCGCTGCTCGATGATCTCTGCGATGTACTGCTGGGCTTCCTCGTTCTTCTCGAGGTACTGCTCCATCAGCGACGGGTCGTCCTGCCCCAGGCCCGTCGTGAAGAAGCGGGACGTCCAAGCGATGGCCTCGGCGAGCCGGTCGGACGACAACCCACAGCACTCCAGCAGCGCCCCCAGGACCATCGGCGTGGCGAACTCACCCACGAACTCGCAGGAGCCCTTTGCCGTCGCATCAGCCAGTCGAGCCCGGGCATGCTCCCTGATGACGGGCTCCATCTCCTTGACCTTCGCCACCGAGAGGCCCTGCGCCATGATCCGGTGATACGCGGTCTGCTCGGGCGGGTCCATGTTGAACGCGATCGAGGTCTCCTCGACGCCGAACGGATACATGGTCTGCTTCGAGGAGAACAGCTCGGGGTGTTGGAGGATGTAGTGCACGTCCTCGTACCGCGACACGATCCAGTACGGCAGCGGTACCTCACCCTTGGCGACCGGACACTCTTCTCGGACCCGGTTCATGAACGGCCCGAGGTCGACGTTCTGAACCTCCGGTGCGAAGAGGTTGTACTCCCTCACCCTCCTGAGGAAGTCCTCCTCAGGAGCGTCATCGAGATTCTCGGCTGCCGGATGAACGTCGCGAACGGACACTGGATGATCTCGTTTCTCTCAGAGATGGGGGCATGTGCGGCACGAGATCGGCGCCCCGCGCTGCGACGAATTCCCGATCAGATGACGATTATTGTGATCATACCGATGTCCGTGCGTCAACCGACGCGGGCGGGTACCGACCGACCCTCACGAGGGCATCCGATCGACCGCGCCGTAGGGACCGGTATCGTCGGGCAATCGTTCGGATGATCGTCCGCTGCCTACCGGACGCAACTGGAGGGCTCATGGCTCGCAAGACCGGAGGGAACCCTCGAGGCGAGCGGGCGCGCCCACGCGAACGCTCCGGAACCAATCCGTCGGAGCCTGCCGTCGACGGGCAGCCAACAGCAGCGACGACGAGCTCGCGGCCGACATCACGTCGCGGCGCGAAGGTCGCCGAGATCGTCGCTCGCGACATCATCCGTGACGCCGCCGGCCAGGCATACGGGTCCGCACTGCCGGGCGAGGCAGCGATGATGGCTCGCTACGGCGTGAGCCGCGGGTCGCTCCGCGAAGCGCTGCGGCTCCTCGAGCTCCAAGGACTGATCATGATGAAGCCGGGGCCGGGAGGTGGCCCCATCCTCCTCGGCGCCAACGCGGAGAGCCTCGGACGCATGCAGAGCCTCCACTTCCACCTGCTCGGTGCACGCTACGGCGATGTCGCCGACGCTCGGCTGGTCCTCGAGCCGCAGCTCGCGCGGATGGTGGCGCAGCGCCAAGACCGCGACGCCCTTCGGCCTCTCGAGGAGTTCGTCACCGCCAAACCCGACTTCGACGTCGACAACGACCCTGAGTACGCAGCGAAGGCGCAGGGGTTTCATCGGTTGGTCGCCTCCCTTTCGGGCAACCCCGTCCTCGATATGGTCGCGTCGGCGCTTCAGGAGATCACACTGAGCCGCGTCCGGAACTCCGTGCTCGAGGGAGAAGACCGCCGACGAGCGATCGACGATCATCTTCAGATCGCGCGAGCGATCCTGGACGGGAACGGGCCCAAGGCCGAGCTGTTGATGAACGACCACATGTTCCACTATCGGGCTGGCTACGCGAGGCGCGAGTTCAGTCAGGAGATCGTCGACTGGTACTGACCCGTCTTCGCTGATGGTCCACTCACGAAGGAGCCCCACGTGGACTTGGCCAGCCGCCTCGACCAAGAGCATCTGTCCGTGTACCAGAACCTGCCCAGCGATCTGTGGGCGGACGTCGGCGACCTCACGACCACCCGGGCACGCTTCGCTGCCCAGATCGAAGCACTCCCGACCCCGCCCCTTCCTGAAGGGCTCCGGGTCGATGACCACCTGGTACCCGGACCCGAGGGAGCACCCGACGTGATGGTGCGCTGCTACCGACCGGCCGATCTGCCATCACCAGCCCCGGCGCTCTACTGGATCCACGGCGGTGGCCTCGTGCTCGGCGACGTCGCGATGAACGACGTCGCCTGCGCCGGCATCGCCGATCGGTTGGGGATCGTGGTGGCCTCCGTGGAATACCGCCTCGCGCCCGAGTTCCCGTTCCCCGCGGGGCTCGAGGACTGCTACGCCGGTCTTCGGTGGTTCGCCGCCAACGCGGACGAACGCGGGATCGATGCGGCCCGCATCGCCATCGTCGGAGGCAGCGCCGGCGGCACACTGACCGCAGCCCTGGCGCTGCTCGCCCGCGACCGGGGGGAGGTTGCCGTCGCCTTCCAGATGCTCATCTCCCCGATGCTCGATGACCGCAACGCTGCGACGGCAAGCCCGGCCAGCAACGACCCCAGAGTCTGGAACCGATCCGCCAACCAGGTGGCTTGGGACTTCTACCTCGAGGGCCGCGCGGGCACAGAGGGCATCTCGCCCTACGCCGCCCCCGCCCGCGCCACCGACCTCGCCGGACTGCCTCCGGCATACATCAACGTCGGCGATCTGGACCTGTTCCTCGACGAAGATGTCGCGTATGCCCTTGCCCTGGGGCGCGCCGGAGTCCCGGTCGAGCTCCACGTGTACCCCGGCGCGTTCCACGGTTCGACCCTGATGGCGTCCAGTGCGCAGCTCTCCCGCCGGTGGCTCGCGGACGAGCGCGCAGCAATTGCCCGAGGGCTGGGGGTCGAGGTCAAGGCGCGCCGGTAGCAGCCCGAGAGGCGGCTGCCCTGCGACGAGCGTGCCGCCGCCAGCCGAGGAATACCTGCTGATGGTTGCAATCAACCACATGGCCTCAGTAGTGTCGCCGTCGTTGGCGCCGCACGTTCGTCGGCGCTGACCTCGAGAGAGTCCGACGTTGATCGAGTGGGCTCGTACCGAAGGAGGTGCGCATGCCCGCGTACGAGATCGTGATCAAGGACGGCATGGTGTTCGACGGGACGCGCCGCCCGAGGGTGCGTGCGGACGTCGCGATCAAGGACGGTCGGGTCGTCGAGATGGGACGCATCCGCGCCTCCGACGGCGCCCGCGTGCTCGACGCCACCGGCCTGCACGTCGCACCCGGCTTCGTCGACCTGCACACCCACTACGACGCGCAGGTCTTCTGGGATCCCTACTGCTCGCTGTCCGGCTGGCACGGCGTAACGTCGGTCGCCATCGGCAACTGCGGCTTCGGCTTCGCACCGGTCGCGCCGGACGAACGCGAGAACGCGATGCGTTCGATGGTGCGGGTCGAGGCAGTGCCGTACAAGTCGATGCAAGAAGGGATGCCGTGGGATTGGGTGACGTTTCCCGAATTCCTCGACTCGCTGGCGCGCACGCCGAAAGCCGTCAACATGCTGCCGTACGTACCGGCCGGACCACTGCTCGTGTCGGTCCTGGGCCGCGCCGCGGCGAAAGAGGGCGTGCTGCCGACCGACGACCAGCACCACGAGCTGGCCCGACTCCTGCACGAGGCCATGGACGCGGGGGGCTGCGGTTGGTCGGCGCAGCGCCTCCCACCCTCGGGTCCGGCCGCGGTGCAGCGCGACTTCGACGGGACGCCGATGCCGACCGACATGATGCACGACGAGACGGCCTGCGTTCTCTCCGGCGTCCTCGCCGAGCGCAACCAGGGCGTGGTGCAGCTGACGCTGACGACCGCCGACCCCCGGCACGACCGCGATCACATCGAGGAGCTGGCCACGATCTCGGGCCGGCCGCTGCTGTACAACGTCGTGCAGGCCTACGAGGACGACCCGAACACGCACCGGCGCCAGATGGGCTGGCTCGCCAAGTGCCGCAAGCGGGGGATCCCCGTCTACGGCCAGGGCGTCACGACCGACGCCGGCTACACGTTCACGTTCGAGGACTGGAACCTCTACGACGACTCCGAGCCGTGGTGCGAGGCGACCACGGGCACCCTCGAGGAACGGTTGCGCAAGCTGTCCGATCCGGCCCGGCGCCAGGCGATGAAGGACCAGATCCCCAGGGTGGCCAGCGGTCCGCTCGAAGCAGTCACGGTGCTGTCGCCCCAGTCGCCCGAGACCGAGCCGTACCGGCAGATGTCGGTGGGGCAGGTGGCCGAGAAGATGGGCAAGCACGTCGTCGACGCAATGCTCGACATCGCGGTCGCCGACCGGCTGGCGACGGTGTTCTACACGTCGACGCCGGGCGGCGGCGATCTCATCGCCGAGATCGTGCGCGATCCGTACATGCTCCTCGGCGTGTCCGATGGCGGCGCCCACACGAAGTTCTTCACCGCGGGCCGCTACCCGACGGAGACGCTCGCGCAGCACGTCCGCGAGCACGACCTCGTCTCGCTCGAAGAGGCGCACTGGCGACTGTCGGCACTTCCGGCCGCGCTGGCCGGCTTCCGCGACCGCGGGGTCATCCGCGAGGGCGGGCCGGCCGACATCGTCGTCTACGACTACGAGCACCTCGACTCGCAGCCGAGCGAGGTCGCGTTCGACCTCCCCGGCGGCGAATGGCGCCGCATCCAACGAGCCACCGGCTACCGGTGGGTGCTGGTCAACGGCGAGGTCACGATCGAGAACGATCGAGAGACGGCCACCCACTCGGGCCAGCTCCTGCGCCACGGCGGCTGAGCGACGGACTGCGAGGAACCGCTCGATGGAGCTGATCCACGAGATGACGTACGTCTCCCATCTCCGCCCACCGATGGTGATCGGGGGACCGTTCGGCCAGCGGATCTACTACGACGTGACGCACGGCGAGCTCGAGGGGCCCAGGATCCGTGGAACCTGGCGATCCGGCGGCGACTGGCTCATCGTCGGCAGCGATGGGTTCACCCGGATCGACGCCCGCGGTCAGCTCGAGACCGACGACGGAGCGTTCGTCTACGTCCAGTACCACGGTGTCCTGGAGATGAACGCCGTCCTGCGGACCTCGCTCAAGGAGGGACGGGAGACGCGCTTCGAAGACCAGTACTACTGCATCACGCCACGGTTCGAGACCGGCCACGAGCGCTACGCCTGGTTGAACCAGGCGGTGTTCGTCGGCGAGGGACGCCTCTGCTCCGGCGGCGACGTCGAGTACCGCGTGTACCGCGTCGCCTAGCCCGGCCTCGCACATGACGGTACGACAGGAGCTGCTCGACGCGACCGACGAGACCATCGACGACGCGGTCGGACACGCGGACCCGATGGCGCTGCGGGGGCTGCTCTACCAGCTCACCGGTGACGAGAGCATCGCCGCCACGGACGTGACAACCGTGATGGCCGGCTTCGCCGAGATGAACGTACCGGCCAGCCCAGCGGTGACGCAGCAGCTGCGCGTCAAGGCGGCCGAGTTCCTCAAGGCCTACCGCGATGGTGGCGCCGGCGAGCTCGACATCGGGCCGGCGGACCGCCTCGCCCGCAGCATGAGCCTGACTGTCGGGGAGCCCATCCCCGCCGATGATCTCGAGCTGTGGCGCGAGCAGCTGGGTCTCGATCCCTGGGCCCGGGGATTGACGTGGAGCGCGCCGCCCTCGGCCGACCAGCTGCGGGCGTTCTCGGTGGTCGTGATCGGCGCGGGCCCCGGCGGCCTGGGTGCCGCGGTGCAGCTGCAGCGAGCCGGAATCCCCTTCGTGGTGCTCGAGAAGAACGCCGGTGTCGGTGGCACGTGGTACGAGAACCGCTACCCCGGTGCGCGGGTGGACCAGCCGAGCCGGCTCTACACCCACACCTTCGGCGTCGGCTTCGACTTCCCCAACCCCTTCTGCGAGCAGCGCGACAACGAACGCTATTTCAACTGGGTCGCGGACACGTTCGGCGGGGTGCGCGACAACATCGAGTTCGAGACCGAGGTCGAGGCCGCCAGGTGGAACGAGACCGACAAGGTCTGGGAGATCGAAGGTGTCGGTCCCGACGGGCCCCGCACGTGGCGGGCCAACGTGGTGATCTGCAGCGTCGGCTTCCTCGCCCGCCCGAACCTACCTGACATCGACGGGATCGACACCTTCCAAGGACGATGCTTCCACACCGCGCGGTGGCCGACCAACCTCGACGTCGCCGGCAAGCGTGTCGCGGTCATCGGCACCGGATGCTCCGGCTACCAGCTGGTCCCGGAGATCGCCAAGCTCGCGGAGCACACCTGCGTCTTCCAGCGCACGCCGAGCTGGTGCTTCGAGGCCCGTGGCTACCTGACCCCGTTCCCGCCTCAGGTCACATGGCTCGACCGGAACTTCCCGTATCTCCTCAACTTCCTCCGCCTGCGCCTCAGCTGGCTCTACGGTCCGGACGGCATGGGCGCGGCGTTCACCGCCGACCCCACGTTCGAGGACGAGCACGCCCGAAGCGCCCTGAACAAGAAGGCCCGGGACCAGCGTCTCGCGTTCATGGAGCGCAAGCTCGCCGAGCGGCCCGAGCTCCTGGAGAAGATGGTTCCCGTCGCCCCGCCGTTCTCCTCTCGGCCCGTGCTCGTCGACCCCGACGACTGCATCTACGACGCGCTCCTTCGCGATGACGTCACCCTCGTCACCAGCGGGATCCGCCGGATCACGCCAGACGCGATCGAGATCGAGAGCGGCGCCAGCCATCCGGTCGACATCATCGTGTGCGCCACGGGGTTCAAGGCCAACGACTTCCTGTGGCCCATGGAGATCCGCGGGCGCCATGGGCAGCGACTCGAGGAGCTCTGGGAGAAGGACGGAGCCCGGGCCTACCTCGGTACGATGCTGCCGGGCTTCCCGAACTTCTTCATGATCTACGGCCCGAACACCAATGCGACTGGCGGTCTCGGGATCCTCGAGCTCGAGGAGATGGTCACGCGCTTCGCCCTCGAGTGCATCGCCCATCTGATCCTCAACGACGAGCGGATCGTTGACGTCACCGAAGACGCCTACTGGCGATACAACCACGAGCTCGACCGCCAGGAGCTGCACAAGATCTACCGTGACCCCCGGGTCCGCAACTACTACACGAACGAGCACGGCCGGTCAGCAGGGAACTCGCCGTTCGACGTACGGGTCATGTGGGCCTGGCTGCGCCGCCCCGAGGACCATCGCGGAGAGCCGCGTCGTCCCGACCTGGTAGGAACCGGCTCGGTGCGCCCCCACTTCGGGGAGGATCTCATCGTCGAGTGACGCCCAACCGGAGAGTTGACACGCCACGCGGACGTCAGGCCCAGGCAGCCTTGCCGGGTTCGGGGAACGGGGCGGCGATCAGCTGCTCGCGGTCGGCGGGTGGCCGATCACCTTGACCTCCAGATGCTCCTCGAAGCCCAGCTCGCCCCCATCCAGGCCGAGACCTGACTGCTTCCATCCGGCGTACGGCGCGCCCATGCCCGGGTGCGTTCCGTTGATCAGGATCTGGCCGGTGCGCACGCGACGTGCGACCTCCATCGCGCGTTCGGGATCGCCGCTCAGCACCGCGCCGCTGAGCCCGTACTCGGAGTTGTTGGCAATCGCGATCGCCTCGTCGTCGTCGTCGAAGGGGATCATCGCAACGACGGGGCCGAACACCTCGGTCTGAGCGATCGTAGAGTCCGGCTGCGCTCCGGTCAGCAGCGTCGGCTCGACGAAGTAGCCACGATCGAGGTCGGACGGCGTGCCGCCCCCGACGATCGCCTTCGCCCCCTCGGCCTTGGCGACCTCGATCAGTCCGAGGACTCGCTGTTGCTGCTGGAACGAGATCTGCGGGCCTTGGACCGTCAGCTCGTCGCGTGGATCGCCGACGACGATCGACCCGAAGGCTTCGCGTGCCGCGTCGACCGACTCGTCGAAGAGGCTACGGGCAACGAGGAACCTTGAGAGCCGGGAGCAGCCCTGCCCGGCATGTACGGCGACCCCTGCCGCGGCCTGCGCCACGGTCGCGACATCTGCGTCGTCGAGAGCGATCGCCGCCGACTTGCCACCGAGCTCGAGCACTGTCTTCTTCAAGCCCGGCGCCGTCTGTTGCGCGATCTGCCGGCCGACCGCAGACGAGCCGACGAACGTGACCATGTCGACTCGGGGGTCGCTGGTGAGCGCGGCGGGCACATCGGCGCCACCTGCCGTGATGACCTGGAACGTACCGGCCGGGAGGTCCGTGTGCTCGTGGGCGATGCGCCCGAGCACCGTGGCAGACCAGGGCGTCAGCGGAGAGGGTTTCAGCACCACGACGCAACCGGCGGCGAGCGCATGCGCGGCCTTCCGCAGGTTGAGATAGAGGGGGTAGTTGAATGCAGTGATCGCGGCCACGACACCGCGCGGCTCGCGCCGCAAGAGCACCTCCCCGGTGGCACCTGCAGCCACGATCGGTCGCTCCCACTCGTAGGTCGATGCACGCGCGACCGCATCGGTGATCTCGTCGAGGGCGGTGTCCACCTGCGCGCCTCGGGTCAGCGCCACCGGGCAGCCGGCCTCCGTGATCAGGACCTGGCGAAGCTCGTCGAGGTTCGCCGCGAGCGCGGTCTGCAACTGCCGCAGGCACTGCACGCGCAGGTCGAGATCGCGCGCCCACGAGCCATGGTCGAACTCGTGTCGGGCGGCCCCCAGCGCGCGATCGAGGTCCGTTGTGGTTGCAGCGGCAGCACGCCCGAGCACTTCCTCGGTCGTCGGGTCGATGTTGTCGAACTCGGCACCGGACGAGGACGGGCGCAGCTCGCCGTCGATCAACAAGCGGGAGTCACCAAGCGTTGTCATGGATATCCTGCGCAAGAGTTGCCAAGCCTCCGTCCATCATGCTCACGAAGAGCCGGCCGGCATCGGGCGGCGCGACGAATAGCTGTCCATTGCCCGCGTCATCTCCTTGAGGTTGCCTTCGCGATCGCGCGCAGCGAAGTCGCTCGTCTTCTGCGGACCCGACAGCTGTCCCTGGAAATGTGGCATGACGTACTGCGCGAAGAGGTTGTGGTGGCGCTTCATGTTCTCGAAGGTCGCCCACTCGTGGTGGAACTGCACGTGGCAACCGAAGCCGCCGCTCATCTCCGCGAACTTCGAGATCGTGTTGATCGCGTCGTCCGGGGTGCCGATCACGACCATGCCCGCTTCCTTGAGGTACTGCAGGCGTTCCTCGAACGTCTCGAACTTCCACTCGAACATGGGATGCGACGTGTTCTTCTGGTAGTAGCTGTACCACGCCATGAACCCGTGCTGAATGTCTTCGAGTGCCTGGGTCTCGGACTCGGCAATGTACATGTTCGAGGTGAGCCTCCAGCGAGAGCGAGACACCTCGCGGTCATGTTCGGCGGCAACCGACTCCACCAGATCCCACTGCGACGTCAGCGCGCTGGCTGCACCTTCCGCCGAGGAGGCCATCGAGATGATGCTCCCGCCGAACTTGCCCGCCAAGGTCGGTGCGACCGCCGAAGACACGGCAGGGATGACGACCTCGAAGAGCGGGTCCGAGTACGGACGGACCATGCACATCGCGTCGTTGAGCGTGTAGCGCGACGTCTTGACCGAGAGCGGCTCCTCGCTCGTGAGCAGGTGCATCAGCACCTCGGCGTCCTCCTCGAGCGCGTCGCGCAGCTCGGTCATGTCGAGCCCGATCATGTGAGCGTCGTTCGCGATCGACCCCGGGCCGATGCCACAGATCAGCCGGCCGCGTGTGAGGTGGTCGAGCAAGATCACTCGGTCGGCGACCCACAGCGGGTTGTGGTACGGCAAGGAGATCGCGCCGGTGGCGAGCTTGATGTTCCGGGTCTGCGGGGCGACGTGGGCGATGAAGATCTCGGGCGACGTGATCCACTCGGTGCCACTCGAGTGGTGCTCGCCGAACCAGACCTCGTCGTAGCCGAGCTGGTCAGCCAGAACCGCGAGTTCGACATCACGGTGCAGCGCCAGGTTCGGGCTCTGCCCGAGGTTGTGAATCGGTGCGACGAACAGACCAAAGTTGAGTCGAGCCATCAGATGGATTCCTTCGTTCGGAGTGTTGCGACAACGGTTCGGGACATGACCCTCGGCGAATGGCGTGCTCTGCTCACTTCTGATCCAGTCGAGGACGGAACTGCGGGAGGCGCGCCGGGCCTCGTTGCTCGAAGAACACCTCGACGGGCATGCCGATGTACACGGCTGACGGATCGCAGCCCTTGATGTTGGCCACGATGCGAACGGTGTCGTGCTCCGCCTCGATCGGGTTGACCTGGGCGACGACGTAGGGTTCGTCGAATCCCGGCACCATCAAGCGATGGTCGATGATGAAGCTGTAGACGGTGCCGTCACCGCTGACGCGCTCCCACGATGCTTCCTGGGATCCGCAGTACGGGCAGGTCACGGACGGTGGGTGGCGAAGCTGGCCGCAGCTCGTGCACGTCATCAGGCGCAGCTCATCTCGCCCCGACGCTTGCCAGTACGGCGCCGTCAGCTCGTCGGGTTCGGGGACGGGCAACACTCCGGCCTGCTTGAGGCGCTCCTGCCCGGCACGCGTCTCGATGTTCGTGTCGGTCATCAGTTGCTCCTGGCGAGGATCGCCGCAGCACCGGTGTTGGGGAAGGAAGTCGTCACGACGGCGTGGTCCGCCTTGTTGGCCTGGCG
This sequence comes from uncultured Bifidobacteriaceae bacterium, assembly GCA_964532485.1. Lineage (GTDB taxonomy): Bacteria > Actinomycetota > Acidimicrobiia > IMCC26256 > PALSA-555 > DATBSK01. The sequence goes on along the minus strand of CAZHKE010000006.1, from coordinate 89,368 downwards.
GGCGCCGGCATTCCCCCGCAGCTGCTGGACGGCTTCGAGGATGTGACCGGCGCCGTGCAGCCGCCCCTCGGAGAGCTGTCCCCCGTGAGTGTTGACCGGATGCTCCCCATCGATGCCGATCCGTCGACCACCCTCGACGTAGCTCCCCGACTCGCCGCGAGGTACCAGTCCGAGGCTCTCCATCCACTGCATCGCGAAGAAGCTGAAGCCGTCGTAGAGCATCCACACGTCGAGCTCATCCGGTCCGATGCCCGCGTCTCGATAGATCTCGGACAGCCAGCCGGTCGGCCCGTCGCCCAGCTCCTCGGGGAGGTTGTTGTACGCCATCTGGTCGTGGGAGGACTCGGCCCACGAGAGGAGCAGCACCGGGGGGTGCCGCAGATCGCGAGCAGCATCGACGCGCGTCATCACATAGGCGTAGGCACCGTTCACGGGATAGTCGCAGTCGAGCAGACGCACCGGATCGGCGATCCAGCGCGACGCGAGGTACTCGTCGAGGGTCAGCGGATCGTGGAGCACCGCATGCGGGTTGAGGCGGGCGTGCTCACGCTGTGTGGTGCAGAGCCAACCCACCTGCTCGGAGGTGATCTTGTAGCGATGCATCCAGCGACGGGTCGTCAGCCCGATTCCCTGCATCGTGTAGCCGAGTCCATACGGGACGTCGAACTGGGCCTGCCCCCCGACCCTCCCGGTGTCCGGGTCGATGAGCGGCGTCAGGACCGGCGCCACGGTGTTCATGATCTTGCACACCACCACTCGATCGCATCTCCCGCGGGCGACCGCGTCGGCAGCTCGCGCGATCGCCGTAACCCCGATCCCGCCGTCTTCGGTCCACTTGACCTCGTGCATCCCGAGCCGAGCGACGATCTCGCCCGTGTCCGGCGGTGGGTAGTGGTGGACCTGGATGTTGATCCCGTCGAGGTCGCCGGGTTCGAGGCCGGCATCCTCGGCCGCACGCGCACAGGCCTCGACGCCGAGGTCGATCTCGGACTTGGCCGGGTGGCGCGTGACGTCGGTGTACCCGCAGCCGACGAACGCCGTCGGATTCGCGGTGCGAGTCATGCGCCTCCCCCCTCGATGAGCGACGACTTCGACTTGATTAGGATGATTGTTAGCATGCCGCCTCGACACGCGCGTCGCAACACGAGGGAAGTGCAGTATCAGCGGGGCGTCGATTCGAGCCAATTCGTTGTGATGATCAGCCGCTGCCCAGAGAGGGCAGGGCACCACAGGGCCGGCATCGCGCGAATGACCCGCCGATGACCTCGTCACCGTTCGGGGCGGTGCCGCTCACGCCGACGTCGTTCCTCGATCGCGCGGCCAGCGCGTTCGCCGAGCGTCCCGCCGTCGTCGGCGAGGACGTGGAGCTCAGCTACCGCGAGCTTCTCCAACGCTGCGAACGCCTCGCGGGTGTCCTCGCGGAGCTCGGCGTCCGACTGGGTGATGTCGTGTCGGTCCTTTCTCCCAACACGCACACGCTGCTGGAGGCCCACTTCGGGGTGCCGTGGGCGGGGGCCGTCCTCAACGCCTTGAACACGAGGCTGTCGGTGCCGGAGCTGGCGTACATCGTCGAGCACTGCGACGCTCGCGTGCTGATCGTCGACCACGAGCTCGAGCGCGTCGGCGCCCAGCTCGCCGACGGACGGCCAGACATGATCTTGGTCGTCGCTGGTGGATCCGACGACGGCTACGAGGCGGCCCTCACCAAGGCGTCGCCGACGCGCATCGAGGTCAGTGACGAGCACCAGCTGCTCGCCCTCAACTACACGAGCGGTACCACCGGACGCCCGAAGGGCGTCATGTACAGCCACCGCGGCGCCTACCTACAAGCGATCGCGATGAGCGCTCACACCCGACTCGCGCCGAGCACCGTGTTCCTGTGGACACTGCCGATGTTCCACTGCAACGGCTGGTGCTTCCCGTGGGCCGTCACAGCTGCCGGCGGCACGCACGTCGAGCTCCGCCGCGTCGATCCGCAACGAATCTGGGCCGCGATCCGCAATGACGGGGTCACCCACTTCAACGCAGCACCCACTGTGCTCACCTCGATCGCGTACGGCCCATGGGCGGACGCCGGGCCCTCGGAGCGCCCGGTGAGCGTGATGACCGGTGGAGCACCACCCTCACCGGCGCTGCTGGCCAGGATGGCCGCGCTCAACCTCCACGTCACCCACCTGTACGGGCTGACCGAGACCTACGGGCCGGCCGTGATCTGCGACTGGCAGCCCGAATGGGATCGGCTCGACGACGCCGAACGGGCGCGGCTCAAGGCACGCCAAGGTGTCGTCAACCAGATCGGCATCCCTCTACGCGTCGTCGACGAGAACGGCGAGGACGTCCGTGCCGACGGACAGACGCTGGGCGAGGTCGTGCTGCGAGGCAACAACGTGATGCTCGGCTACTACCGCGACGAGGACGCCACCGCCCAGGCGAACGCGAAGGGCTGGCTGCGAACCGGAGATGTCGGTGTCATCCACACGGACGGCTACCTCGAGCTGCGGGACCGGTCGAAGGACGTGATCATCTCCGGCGGTGAGAACATCGCCTCGATCGAGGTCGAACAGGCCCTCGCCGCCCACCCGGCCGTCCTGGAGTGCGCGGTCGTGGCTGCACCGGATGAACGCTGGGGTGAGGTGCCACACGCATTCGTCGTGCTCCAACCTGGTGCCACCGCATCCGAAGACGAGCTGATCGCACACGTGCGCCACCGGCTCGCGCGTTTCAAGGCGCCGAAGCGGGTCGTGTTCGGCGAGCTCCCGAAGACGGGCACCGGCAAGATCCAGAAGTTCAAGCTGCGCGCCGCGCTGTGGCCGGAAGATCGATCATCGAGCCACTGACGCGACGCCTCACCCGATGACATGCGTCGAGCGGAGCTCGGCCCGTCGTTCGGGCGCCACGCCGAGCTCGGCCAGCACGTCGTCCGTGTCTCGGCCGAGATCCGGGGGATCGACGTAGTCGGCGACAGGTTCGGTCGTTCTCAGCACTCCTCCCGGCCAGAGCACGGTGCCGCCGAAGCGCTCGCTACGAACCTCTCTGATGCTTCCCCGTTGGCGGAACACGGGGTCCTCGGCGATGTCCTTGGAATCGTTGACCGGGCCCGCGGCGACATCGTGGTCGCGAAGGATCGAGAGGACGCCTTCGCGAGTTTGAGTCGCGACCCATCTGCTCACCATCTCTTCGACCTCCGCGCGATTCTCGATGCGCGCCGCGTTGGTCGCAAAGCGGTCATCGGTCACCAGATCGGGTCTGCCCATCGCCTCGAACAAGCGATGGACGACCGCTTCACTCGACCCGGCGATGATGATCCAATGCTGGTCGGACGTCTCGTAGCACCCCCGCGGTGCCGTCACGTTGAAGCCGCCTCGCTCGAGCACATCCCCCGTCAGCGTGTATCGCAGGATCGTGTCTCCCATGAACGCGATCGTCGGTTCGTAGAGCGCGATGTCGACCTCGCGTCCCTTGCGGCCGTTGGCGACGTCGAGCAAGCCGAGGACGGCGCCGAGCGCTCCGGCCATGGCCGCTATCGAGTCACCCATGCCGAACGGAGCGATCGCAGGTGGCTTGTCCGCCCACCCGTTGACGTACGCCAATCCACCCTCGGACTCGGCAACGGCACCGAAGCCTGGCCGGTCCCGGTACGGTCCGTCTTGTCCGTACCCCGTCACGTGCACCAGCACGAGCTGCGGGTTGATCTCCTTCAGCCGGTCCCACCCGAGGTCCCAGGCCGCGAGGCGACCCGGCCGGAAGTTCTCGATCACGACGTCGCTCGTCGCCGCGAGATCACGAATGAGCTGCTGACCGGCGCGGTCACGCAAGTTGACGGCGATCGACCGTTTGCCCATGTTCACTCGGGCGAACATCACGCTCATCCCACCCGCGCTGGGCGGCCAACCGCGTGACGGGTCGCCTCCACCAGGATCCTCGACCTTGACCACCTCGGCGCCGAAGTCGCGGAGCAGCATTCCGATGAACGGCCCAGCGAGCAGGGTTGCGAGCTCGAGCACACGCACTCCTTCGAGGATGCGTCGTGGCGCCGAGTTCGCGCTCTCGGGCGATGGGGCGCCGGCGCGGGTCGTCTCGTCGCCGCCGGCCGGTTGGTCTGTCACGACGTCCCCCTGGGATGGCCTGTTCGGACCGAGCCAAAACCCTAATAATGATGGCATTCCTACTACAAGAGCCGAGGAGTCTTCGATGACCGCGCACCTCAGCCAGGACGTCGGGAATGGATGACGACGCCGTCGACCGGCTGGTCGACGAGCGGGCGATCGAGCGCCTGCTCGTTCGCTACTGCCGCCTCGTCGACGACGGGCGCACTGCCGAGGTGCCCGAGCTGTTCGTACCCGACGGCCGGCTCGACCTGATGGGCCGCGTGGCCGTCGGACGCGAGGCCATCGCCGAAGTCTTCGCTGCGGGCGCCAGCCCCTTCGACCGGCCGTCGACCTCGCACATGCTCTCCAACATCGAGATCGATCTCGACGGAGCGGCGGCGCGCTGCGTGAGCGACCTCGCCGTGGTGAGTCGCCAGGCCGACGGGACCTTCAGCATCACGCTGGCCGCTCGCTACCACGACGAGCTGCGGCGATCGGATGCGTGGCGCTTCACGACGCGACGCGTCGTCGTCAACGCCAAGACGCAGTCCGCGAGCTGACGGACGTTCCCTCAGAACTCGACGATGCCGCCGCTGATGTGCCGCGGGCGCACACCGACGGCGTCGATGCGTACGCGCTCCCCCGCCGTGAGGATGTCGACGATGATTCGACCGTGGTCTTCGGGAACGAGCGCGTTGGTGACCTCGAGGTAGCCCTTCTCGAGCCAGCGACCGAGGTACGGCTCGGCGCCCTCGCTGGAGATGTTCGTCAGCGTCGCACCGACGAAATAGCTGGTGAACGCGACCGCGGGGTGCTCGACGTGGTACGAGCGCACCAACGAGTCGAGCGCCCGCTTCGATGCGATGTAGGCACCGATGCCCGGCCAGGGGTCCGGAACGTACTGGGCGCTCTCGGAGTTGAGCACCACCGCGTGCCCGCCGGACTGCTCGAGGTGCGGCACGGCCGCCGCGAGGACGGAGTGCGGCCCGAAGACGTTCGTCGCGAACACGTCCTCGAGTCGACTCCTCGAGTACTCGGCCACGTCTCCGAAGGAGGTGATCCCCGTGGTGATGACCAGCGCATCGAGTCCGCCGAGCGCCGACACCGCCGAGTCGACCGCGGCTCTGCAACCGGCCTCGTCGCAGACGTCGCAGTCCACGACGGCCGCACCGTGCCGGTCAGCGTGCGCCTGGAGCTGAGATGTCGTGCGCGCCGCTACCGCGAGGCGCGCGCCGGCATCGCCGCACGCCACCGCCGCCGCGTAGCCGATGCCGCGTGACGCGCCGACGACGAGCACCCGGCGTCCCTCGAGCTCACCTCCCATCGCTCCCCTCTTCTTCGCTGTTCGCCTCTTCTTGGCTGTTCGCCGTCTGGCGCGGCGGGTCTCGTGTGAGCTGACACCCGATGCCGACGCCTTGGTCGTCGTGGCCCGGATCCGGAGCGAGGCCGCTTTCGGTCGGATGGCGGCTGCACACGTGGGCGCAGGAGCTCCCACCCAGGAGACTGTTTTCGATGGACCATAGACAATCCTGCCGAGGAGTGCGATAGTCGCCCCCATGCTCAGAGTCGTGCAGTGGGCCACGGGTCCGGTCGGTTGCTTCGCGATCGCCGCGACCGCTGATCACCCAGACCTCGAGCTCGTCGGTGCGTACGTCTACACCGACGAGAAGGTCGGGAAGGATGTCGGCGACATCGCTGGCATCGGACCGATCGGTGTGAAGGCGACGAACGATCGCGACGCGATCCTCGCCCTCGATGCCGATTGCGTCATCTACATGGCGATGGCCGAGCAAGATCCGTTCCCCGCCATCGACGACATCTGCGCCCTGCTCTCGTCGGGCAAGAACGTCGTATCGACCGCGGTGACGCCGTTGATCTACCCGGCGGCGATGGGCCCCGAGGTGCTCGGCCGCATCGAGAAGGCCTGCGCGGAGGGCGGCACCAGCTTCCATGGCACTGGGGTGGAACCCGGCTGGGCCTCCGAGGTGCTGCCACTGACGATGTCAGGCATCTTTCGCCACATCGAGTCGCTGACGGTCCAGGAGCTGCTCGACTACTCGAGCTACGACCACGCGTTCAACTTGTTCGAAGGCATGGGTTTCGGCAAGACCCCCGACGACGAGAGCGCGCTCTGGGGCGACGCGTCCGTGATCGGTGGCTTCTTCCTGGCGCCGATCATGCTCATCGCTGACGGCCTGGGGGCCACCATCGACGACTTCACCTTCGATCGCCAGGTGTGGGTGACCGACACGGCCTTCGACATCGCGGCGGGCCGCATCGAGGCCGGCACGGTTGCCGCGATGCGCTTCTCGGCCACTGCTGTCGTCGAGGGGCGCAAGGCGCTCACGGTCGAGCACATCAACCGCCTGTCCGACGACGCCGCTCCCGACTGGCCCAACGGGCGCGGCTGGAAGGTCACCGTCGAAGGCCTGCCGTCCATGGTCCTCGAGGCCAAGATCGGCATCCACGGTGAGGACCACAATGACCAGGCGTGCCTCGGCACCGCCTTGCATGCCGTCCACGCGGTCGTTCCGCTGTGCAACGCGGCACCCGGGATCAAGACGTGCCTCGACCTGCCCATGATCACCGGGCGCCACAGCCTGCAGAAGCCGAGCAACTGATCGTCGAGCTCCACGAGAATCGGGGGGACAAGCGTTGATCGAGGGCAAGAAGGTCCTCATCACGGGCGGTACCGGCCAGATCGCCGGACCGATCGTCGAGGACATGGTCGCGAAGAACGAGGTCTGGTGCCCGGCGCGCTTCACCGACCCCACACGTAAGGCCGAGCTCGAAGCGATGGGCGTGAAGACCATCCTCTGGGAGATGAAGACGGGCGACCACTCAATGCTGCCCGACGACTTCACCCACGTCGTGCACTCGGCGATCGACCCGGTCGGCGGGCTGGAGCACCATGACGAGGGCATCGCCAAGAACGCCGAGTCGACGGCGCTCCTCATGCAGCATTGCCGAAACGCCGATGCCTTCCTCTACGTCGGCAGCTTCTGCGTCTACCGGCGACACGAGGATCACCCCGACCACGCGTACTCGGAGACAGACGCTCTCGGGGGGATGGCGAGCTACGACCCCGGGTACCCGGTGGCGAAGATCGCAACCGAAGGTGCCGTTCGGTCTGCGGCTCGGATGCTCGACCTGCCGACGACGATCGCCCGCATGAACGTGGGCTACAGCTGGACCGGCCATGGTGGCCTGCCCGTGATGGCGTACCACCTGCTGTCGGCGGGCCAGCCGATCCCCGAGCCGATCGGGTACGAAGACATGTGCTCACCGATCGCCGGCGAGGACATCGCCGCGCAGGCACATCTGCTGCTCGAGGCTGCGTCCGTGCCGGCGACGCTCGTGAACTGGGCCGGCGACGAACCGGTGTCCGATCGCGAGATGGTCGAGTACGTCGCCGAGCTCACCGGCCTGGAGGCCGAGTTCGTCGAGAGCCCCGTAGCGTTCGACACCTTCATCTCCGACAACACCCGCCGTGAGGACATGATCGGCAAGTGCTCCGTTCACTGGCGCGACGGGATCCGCGACACGCTCGAGCGCAGAGGCATCATCGACCCAGCGTGATCGTCACCGATCCGTGGTCAACAGCGCCGCGCCGGCGAAGGCGCCGGACGCGTTCGACCACACGGAGACCTCGGCACCGGGCACCTGGCGAGGACCGGCCTCGCCGCGCAGTTGGCGCGCCGCCTCGATGCAGAAGTTGGCACCGTGGCGGCGACCGACGTTGCACGCCCCGCCGTCGGTGTTGAGCGGGAGCGAACCACCGAGACGAGTTTTGCCTTCCTCGACGAACGCCCCCGCCTCACCGCGTCCGCAGAAGCCGAGGTGCTCGAGCCACTCGAAGCAGATCACCGAGAATCCGTCATAGAGGTGAGCAGTGTCCACGTCGGACGGCCGGAGGTCGGTTCGGGACCACAAGGCCTCGCTGCACGGCGCGACGGAGTTGGCCGTGAAGTCGTCGAGCAGCGTCATGTCGAGATCGCTCACACCCGCCATCGCCCAGGCCTCGACCAGCACCGGCGGCTTCCGGAGGTCTCTCGCGCGCTCGGCCGTCGTGAAGATCACGCACGAGACCGCGTCACAGGGATAGTCGCAGTCGAGGAGGCGGACCGGCTTGCTCACGAAGCGCGAGGCGAGATACTCGTCGAGCGTCAGCGGGTCGCGCAGCAGCGCATCGGGGTTCCGGGCCGCGTGTTCCCTCTGGATCGTCGCGTGAACACCGAACTGCTCCTGCGTCACCCCGAACTCGCTCATGTAGCGCTGCATCTGCAACCCGCCGAGGAACGTCGCGGGCATGCTGCCGCCGAACGGCGCCGTCCACTGCTGGTCGCCGCCGACCCGCCGGGGCCCGTCCGGCGGACCCGTCATCGCCGCCATCGCCTCGAGCGAAGGCCGGCCCCCGCCGGCCTGACGGATGAGTCGAATGGCGAGCGCGGTGTGGCACACGCCCGAGGCGACGGCCGAGATCGTCATGACCGCCGTCTCCGAGAACGCGGGCCCGATCTGGGTCGACGTGAAGAACCAGTTGAGCGGCATCATCCCGAGCAACTGCCCGATCGAGAGGGCGACGCCGCCGGAGGTGCCGATCCCGTCGATGTCCGATGTCGTCATGCCCGCGTCGTCGAGCGCGGCGGTGACGGCCTGGCGGACGAGCTCGTCGTCGGAGTGCGGCAGGCGGCGACCGATCTCCGAGTAGCCGACGCCGGCGATCGCGACCCGCTTGCTGGCGTTCACCATCAGGCCGGCCGGAAGAGCGGCAACGTGCAGCCCGGCGCGACGTCGCGGAAGGTGACGACGAGCGGCAGGTCGATGCGCAGCGCGTCCTCGTCGCAATCGACGAGGTTCGTCGCGAAGCGCAAGGGCTCCTGCTCCACAAGGTTGACGGTGGCGAACACGAAGGGGACCCGCGCTTGGAAGTAGGGCTCGTGGGACTGCATGGGCTGGGACCACGTGACGAGCGAGGCCCGGCCCGACAGGTCGGTCACCGCGAGCGATGTCGACAGGCAGCGCGGGCACGAGCCCTTCGGCGGATGCAGGAGCCATCCGCACGATGTGCAGCGCATGACGAGCAGCTCGTGCCGGGCGATGCCGTCCCAGAAGAAGGCGCTGAGCTCGTCCGGGGCCGGCATCGGTGGGTAGAGGACGTGCTCATTCACGTCGGCGGACGGTTCATCCATCTCCGTCCACCAGCGTGATCGCGCGCTCGGGGCAGTTGCGCTCGGCGCGCCGCGCCGCATCCTCTTGGTCGGTCGGCACGATGTCGACCAGGACGACGGACTTCAGCTCGTCGTCGAGGTCGAACAGCGTCGGCGCTTCCGCGTAGCACCGGTTGTGGCCCTGGCAACGGTCGCGGTCGACGATCGCGCGCATGGGTGCTCCTTCGCTGTCTCGGGGTCAGTCGGCGGCGGGCAGTGCGCCTGAGGTGAACGAGCCTGTCATCTGCGAGCTCGTCCAACCGACGTCGACCGTCAGCGTCGCCCCGCTGACGTGACTCGCTGCGGCGCTGCAGAGGAACACCAACGGGTATGCAGGCTTCTCCGGCGTGTTCTCGATCGAGACGGCGCTGCGCCAGTCCTCGTCGTAGCTCAACCAGTCGTTCGCCCGGGCGAGTGCCGTATCGATGATCCCCGGCATGATGGCGTTGATCCGGATCCCTCGCTGCAAGAAGTGGAAGGCGCGAGACGCCGCATATGCGCAGATCGCCTGCTTGCTGAAGACGTAGTCCATCGTCAGCTCGGCCGGGCCGGTCTGGTCGGGGTGCTCCTCGACCCACTTCGAGGCAGCCTCGAAGTCGGGGGTGGCCAGGAAGTCGAGCAGTGTCGGCAGGTTCGCCTCCCAACCCATGCCGGCGATCGAGGCGATCATGGCGACGGCCGACCCCGACGGCAGCTTGTCCTGATCGATGAGCCGCTCGATCAGGTGGCGCTGACCGATGAAGTTCACCTGATGGATGCCGGGGGAGCCAGCGCCAACGCCCGCGCACGACAGCACCGCGTGGATCGGCCCCTCTTGCGCGTCCACGGCCGCGTCGATGCCGGCACGGTCACGGAGATCGAGCTTGACGCCCGCGACGTCCGCCATCTGGACGTCGGCATTGTCCATGACGGTCACCTCCGCCCCGAGGCCTTGGATGATGCGGGCGGCCTCTGCGCCCATGCCGGTCGCGCCACCGACGACCAGGGCTCGCTTGCCGTCGAACCTGAACATCTCCTCGTACATCTTCAAGAAGTCCTCTCGGGTCGATACGTCACGACGACGGGGTGAAGACGAGATGCTGGTGCTCACCGATTCGCGGGGCACGCCGGGCAATCCGCCACGGCGTCGCCGACATGACGAATGGCGCACCGGGGTACACCACGTCCCGATCCAGATCGTCGTGGTGAACGGCGGTGGGGAACCCACGCGCGGTGATGTGCTCGTCGGCCATGATCTCCTCGGGCGCGTACACCGGCCCGCACGTCAGACCCCTGCGTTGGCCCCCGACGAAGAAGTCGTCGGCACTCAGCTTCGATGCGATGAACATCATCGCCTCGCGTCCGGCGCTCACGATCTCGGTGAGCACCGGGTCGACACCGATGTCACCGAACGCGATCGTCTCACGCTTCGCGCCGAGCTCGAGGAACACGGTCTCGGGGAACTCGTCGCGCAGGTCGAGCTCGTCGAGCCACTCCGACAGGGCGCTGAACTCGCGCGGCGTGCGCGGCGGGACCCCCGTGTTCATCCACCTGCCGTCGGCCGTCAACGCCAGCGTCTGCTGGCTCACGTTGCCCTGGCGCGCCGCGTGGCGGCAGGTGAGGCGCGAGACCTCCTCACCGGTCATCAGCCAGGCTTGTGTGGCGGCCTCGGTCGTGACGTTGGCGGCTGCGTGCAGGCTCACGTCGACCAGCTGCCCGCGACCCGTGACGTCGCGGGCGAGGATCGCGGTGAGCGCGCCGATCGCCGCCCACACCGAGCCGATCTGGTAGCCCTGGTTCCCGCCGCCGCGGACCGGCGGCAGACTGTGGTCGTCGTAGCCGCAGGACCACACCGGACCGCCACCCGCGAGCAGGGTCAGGTCGGTGAACGGCTCGCCCCGCCGCGGGTTGTCGCGTCCGAAGGCAGTGACCGAGACCCATACGAGCTCATCGTGGCCGGCGCGCAGGTCTGAGAAGTCGAGTCCCAGCGCGGACATCCGCCCCGGCGCCTCGCCGTCGAGCACGATGTCCGCTGTCGCGACGAGCCGTCGGAAGCGCGTCACGTCGGCGCCGTCCTCGAGGTCGAGCACCACGCCGAGCTTGCTGGTGTGGTAGTGCCACCACCAAAGACTCCGCTCGGGGTCGGGCCGATCATCGACGAAGGGCTCGTAGCCGCGGCTGTGGTGTCCGCCCGGCGGCTCCACGAGCACGACCTCCGCGCCCAAGTCCGCGAGCAGCTTCCCGGCGAAGGCCGCATGGTCGCTGGCGAGCTCGACGACTCGGAGCCCGGCGAGCGCGCCGCCTGCGGGCGTCATCAGATCACATTCGCGTCGCGAAGTGCGGCGAGCTCCTCGGCAGTGTGTCCAAGGAAGTCGCCGAACACACGGTCGTTGTGCTCACCGAGGAGTGGAGCGCCGCGCTCGATCACCCAGTCGGCCTCGGACAGATGGACGGGGATCCCGTCGACCCGGACTTCACCGATCTCCGGGTGCCGTACGAGGGGCCACAGCCCCCACGCCGAGGTTCCGGGATCGTGCTCGATGCGGTCGACTGCCTGCTGGACGGCGCTGGCCGGCACGCCGACCGCTCTGAGCTCGGCCGCGAGCTCGAAGCGGTCACGCGTGCTCGTCCATCGAGCCATCCGGGCGTCCAGCTCGGACTGCGCGGCGTACCGGCCTGCGAGGTCGTCGAACCGGGATTCGTTCGCCCACGCCTCACCGATGACCTTGGCCAGGGCTGCCCAGTCGGAGTCGTCACGACACGCGATGGCAACCCATCGGTCCTCGCCCGCCGCGGGGAAGATGTTGTGCGGCACCATTCTCGGCGATGCGCTGTGGTTGCTGTCGGGCGAGCCCGCTCGTCGCGCCGGGCGCCCGTTGACGCTGTGGTCGAGGATCGAGGGGCCATCGAGGGTGATCCCGGCCTCGATTGACGACATGTCGACCCATTGGCCCTCACCCGTGCGTCGGCGGTGTACGAGCGCGGCGAGGATCGCGAGCGCCATGAAGTCGGCGCCCAGGTGATCCATGTAGGAATAGCCCCACCCTGCGGGCGGCTCGTCAGGGAGCCCGGAGAGGAACGACAGGCCACAGATCGCCTGGACGACCGGGCCCCACGTCTTGAACGCCGAGTAGGGCCCGGTGTGGCCGAAGCCACTGTTCGAGACGTAGATGATGTCGTTGCGGATCTCGCGGAGGTCGTCGTACCCGAAGCCCAGACGGGCGAGCACGCCGCCGGCGAAGTTCTCGGTGACCACGTCGCTGGTCGCGATCAGCTCGCGCAGGAGGTCACGCCCCCGTTCGTCCTTGAGGTTGATCGTGACACCGAGCTTCTCGACGTTGTGGTTGTTGAACCCGCCGCCGAGCTCGGGGCCTCGGCGTTCGTCGACGAAGGGTCCGCTGCCCCGGAGCATGTCCCAGCGACCCTGGCGGACCGGATCCTCGACCCGGATGACCTGGGCGCCGAACGCGGCGAGCGTTCGGGTCGCGCCTGCCCCGGCGAGCTGGCCGGTGAAGTCGCAGATCCGAACGTTGCCCAGCGGGCGCTCAGATCGGCTCGACATTCACGCCCCCCTTCTCGGACGCGGCGGCGTGCAACGACCTTCGTCGACGGACCGGGCGTTCGACGCGACGTCGTCGAAGCGGTGAGGCCGCGCAATGCTCATCTGCTACGCGATGACGCCGAGCTCGCGGTACCTGGTGAGCTCCAGCTCGCTGAACCCCACTTCCCGGAGCACCTCGTCGGTGTGCTCCCCGATGTCGGGAGCCCGCCCGGGGTCGCCCGGGTCCTGATCGAACAGCACCGGCGGCGCCACCAGCTTGAGACCATCAGGTGCATCGGCCACCGGCCGGATGAACCCGTTGGCCGTCGTCTGGCTGTCGTCGTACAGCTCTTCCAGGGTCTGGATCGGCGCCCACACGCCTCGTGCCGTTGACAGGCGGACTCGCCACTCGTCGAGAGTGCGCTCCGCGAAGATCTCGTCGAGCGCCGCCACGGCCGCGGCACCGTCGGGGCCTCCCAGCGGGCCGGTGAAGGCGACGTTCGCGAACCGTGGGTCGCCCGCGAGCTCCGGATGTTCGGCGCGCTCGTAGAAGTCGAGCCAGTCGGCTTCGCCGCCGAGGAAGACGAGCTGCACGTACCTGTCGTCCTTCGTCTTGTAGCAGTTGACGGACGGACCTCGGAGCTCACGAGGGACCGAAGCGTGGTTCGGTGCGTCAGGGAACTGCGCACTGGCGATGTTCGGGCCGAGCATCCACATCGCGGTTCCGAGCAGCGACGAATCGACGACTGGCGCAGTCGACGTGCGTTCGCGCTGCAACAAGGCAGCACAGATCCCACTGGCGAGCGTGAAGGCGGCCACACCGTCGCCGTGTCCGATCATGGAAGGCGGCTGCTCGACACCTGCGGCCTTGGCGGCTGTGTCGGCCAGACCGCCGCGACACCAGAACGTCGCGAGGTCGAATCCGCCGCGCTCCGCGTCCGGCCCTGCGGGCCCTTGACCCGTCACCTTCGCGTACACGATCTCGGGATTGATCGCGCGGATGTCGTCGACGTCGATCTTCAACTTCTGTCGCGTCTTGGTGAGGTGGCTCGTCAAGAAGACATCGGCGCGCAGCACGAGGCGGCGCAGGATGTCGTAGCCCTCGTCGGCTGCGACATCGAGCGCGATCGCACGCTTGCCCCGGTTGTAGTGCTTGAACATCACGCTCGCACCACCCGGTTCCGCGGTTCCGCCGATGACCCGTACCGGGTCGGGGCTTCGCGGCTGCTCGATCTTGACGACGTCGGCTCCCCAGTGCGCGAGCACGCCGCCCGCACCCGGGCCTGCCGCCCACAGCGCGAGGTCGACGACGCGGATCCCTTCCAGCGGCGGCATGACGTCAGTAACCCTCTGGTCGCTCACGCAACGTCTGGCTCGGTGCTTGGGGCGGCCGGGACCGATCGTCGTCTGTCAGAGTCGAGACCGCACCGCGCGCTGGTGCCGGCGGACTCACGGTCCCGTTCATGACGGCGCCGTCACCTCGGCCGGGAACCGGCGTGGCCCCGGCGTGAACTCGACCGGGATGTGCGGGTACCCCGGGATCAGCCCGTGCCGGTAGGTCGCGGACCGGTCGTCGGGGATGCGGTAGTCCGAGAGCCGGGCAAGGGCCTGTTCGATCCCAACCCGCATCTCCATGCGAGCGAGGTTGGAACCGACGCACCGGTGGTAACCGGCGCCGAAGGCGAGGTGGCGGTTGGGGTCTCGGTCGATGATGCATTCGTCGGGATCGTCGAACTCGCGCGGGTCTCGGTTCGCCGCCGCGAAGTTGGGGGTCACGAAGTCGCCCTTCTTGATGGGGCAACCACCGACCTCGACGTCCTCCACCGCGATGCGACCCAGGCCATGGACCGACCCGGTGTACCGGATCAGCTCCTCGACAGCCTTGGGGATCATGGTCGGATCCTCGACCAGCCGATCGCGCTGGTCGGGGTGTTGTGCGAGCCACACGTACGCGTTGGTGAGGGCGTTCGACGTGGTCTCGAGTCCTGCGGCGACGAGCAGCACGGCGTTGGCCACGATCTTGTCGAACGGGAAGTCCTCGCCATCGATGCTCGTGTGCAAGAGGTGGTCGAAGACGTTGAGCTCGTCGGGCGCCGGGTTGTCGCGACGCGAGATCAGCTGATCGGTGCAGTACGCGACCAGCGCGGACAGCATTCCCACCGCGACTTCCATGTCGGACATGTCAGGGGCGTCACCCTCGATCTCGGGATGCATCGCATCGAGAATGCCCTGGACGTCGCCCGGCGGAAAGCCGAGGAGCTCCTGAAACAGGATCAGTCCGGGAACGCGCCACGCCACGCGCGCGAGGTCGCCCGAGCCACGTTCGATGAACGAGTCGATCTCGCGATCGACGGCGTCGCGAACGGGACCCTCCAAGGCCCGCATGCGCTCGGGCGAGAAGAACGGGTTGATGAACTTCTTGTCTCGGTTCTGCTCCGGTGGGTCGAGCGAGATGATGCTGCCCTCGAGACCCGTGCTGACGCCGAAGACCTTCGAAGAGAACCGCTTCGAGTCCTGGAGCACCTCGTAGACCTCGTTGTAACCGATGATGTGCCACTCGGCGGCTTCCTTCTTCGGCAGCCCGGGCTGGTCGTACCGGTTCTGCGCGAGGGCGACCGGTCGCTGAGCCCGCAGGCGCCGGTACACCTCCCAGATGAAGTCGGGGGGCAGGTTCGGGAAGTCGGGGTGCGTGAAGTCGAAGTGCTCGACGAACTCCTCGACGCTGATGGTCATCGCGCGAACTCCTCTCCTCGGACCGGGCGTCACTGTATCCGAGGTTTCCTGTTCGCGTTAGAAAACGCGGCGCGCACGCCGCGTCATGGCCTTCGCGGCTACTTCTGTCGCTGCGACCGCTCGAGGCGCTGGCGGAGGCCGGAGATGACGATCTCGATGCCCTGCTCGAAGAGCGCATCGTTCGTGATGCCGGCTTCCTCGGCCGCGACCCGGATCTGCAAGGGTTCGCCGACCGGGAGGTCGCTGGTCGCGCTGTCGAACCAGAGCTGCCCGACCATGAACGCGTAGACGGTCGTGTAGGCGAGCATCACCTCGCGCTCGTCGGCGCCCGTCTCGGAGAGGATGTCGATGCCGACTCCGAACAGGCGACGGAGCGACGCCGGGGGCTCGCCGTTCACGATGACCTCCGGAGTCCCCCACTTCAGCCTCCGCAGCTCGGCGCGAACCGCCCGCTCGAAGATCCGGAGTCGTTCGTCCCACGTTCCGGCGTCGACCGCCGGCGCTTGGACCTTCTCGAACGCCCGGTCGACGACGAGGTTGACGAGGGCCTGCTTGCTGGGCACGTAGTGGTAGAGGGCCGCCGCAGTCACTCCCAGCTTCTCGGCCACGAGGCCCATCGTCAGCCCGTCGATGCCCACCTGTTCGGCGAGGGCCGTGGCGGCCTCGAGCGCGTCGTCGAGGCTGATGACCGCTGGGCGGCCGACCGCCGCGCGCGCGGGCTGCGGGCTCACGGTGTCCTCGCCTGTTCGAGGCATGCTCCTCAGCGCATTCTCTTGACTGGCATCACTGTCCTTCAACCTACTGACTCGTCGGTCGGGGGACGGGGAACCGAGAGCCGTGGGCAGCCCTCTCGAGTCCCGGCCCCGCCCTGGGGGGCGTGACTTTTCTATGTTGCGTCAACTAGCGTGCGCGGCGTTTGATTCATCGTCAACATTTCGATCATCAGGGGGGAACGAGGATGACTGCGAAGTGGGCGCGACGGAGCGCGGGTCTCGCGTTGACCGCGGCGCTGCTGATGACGTCGGCATTCACCAGCGCGGCCTCGGCCACGGGGAGCGACGACCCGTCGACGAGTGAGTCCTCTGGGGACCCGCTCGGGCCCAAGAACAAGGCCAGCGGGACACCGGCGAAGATCGGGATGATCGCGGACGGCGTGAGTGAGGGCATCAGCAACGAGATCGACATCCAGGCCGCCGAAGCGACGGTGAAGTGGCTGAACGAGCACATGGGTGGGCTGGGCGGCCACCCCATCGACCTGATCGTGTGCACGACGGACGCCGACCCGGGCAAGGCTGCTGACTGCGCCAACCAATTGATCAGCGACGGGGTGGCCGGCGTCTTCGTCTCCAACTCGACTCAGGCCGAGAGCCTCTGGTCCGTGCTGCACGAGGCCAAGATCCCCGTGATGTTCTACGGCATCACCGAGGAGGACCTGCTGAACGACAAGAGGACGTTCGCTCTCACCAACCCGAACGGCCTCCTGGGCGACTTGCCTGCGGGCATCGCCAAGGAGAACGGCGCCAAGACCGTCACTGCCGTCGTCATCGGTGTCCCTGCCGCGGTCGACGCGGTCGAGGCCGCCCGGAGCCGCATCGAGGCGCAGGGGCGCAAGCTGGAGATCGTCGAGGTGCCGCCCGGCACCGCCGACATGACGCCGCAGATGCAGCAGGTCGTGTCGGACAACCCGAAGGGCGTGGTGAACATCGTCGGCAACGACTCGTTCTGCGCCGCCGCGCTCAACGGTTTGCGGACCGCAGGCTTCAAGGGTGAGGTGGTCGCGATCCAGGAGTGCATCACCGATGTGACGAGGAACGCGGTACCCGGAGACTTCCTCGAAGGAGTCACCGTCGGCGCGACGACGCCGTTCGCTGACAAGTCGAACCCATCGGTCGTGCAGTACCTCGCCGTGCTCGACGAGTACGGGGAGTCGGGAGCCGACCCTGAGGCCAACAACGGCCTCGTAGCATTCATCGTGGCCTCGTCGTTCGCCATCGCGGCGAACGGCGTAGAGGGCGCGGTGAACCCCGCGAGCGTCACCAAGGCGATCAAGTCGATGCCGGACAGCGTGATGCCCGGTACGGGCGGGCAGCACTTCCGCTGCAACGGCAAGGCCGACCCGACCGGGCGGGCCATCTGTGCGGCGAACGAGGTGCTGTACACGACTCTCGACGACGAAGGGAACATCACGACGTTCAAGACGCTGGGTGAGGAGGACCCGGCTGCGAGCTAGGCGAGATCACCTGGCACGAGATCACTAGCAGTGGCGTAGCCCGAGAGCGGCGGGTCGGTCGGTGGATCATTTCGCGTCGTCACTCCTCGGACTCGGCAACGGAGGAACCTACGCGGCGCTGGCGCTCGCGCTCGTTCTGACGTACCGGGCGTCGGGGGTCATCAACTTCGCCACGGGGGCCCAAGCCCTGTACGCGGCGTACACGTACGCGTTCCTCCGCGACGGCAAGCTCCTGCTGATCGTTCCCGGACTGCCGACGACCGTGGACCTCCCCGGCGAGGTCGCCCCCGCCCCGGCGCTGCTGCTGACCTTGGCGATCTCCGCGCTCCTTGGCGCGCTGTTGTACGTCGTCGTCTTCCGCCCGCTCAGGAACGCCCCTCCGCTCGCTCGTGCCGTGGCCTCGCTCGGCGTGCTCGTCGTCCTGCAGTCGCTGATGTCGAACCGGCTCGGCACGACTCCGGTGAGCGTGACCGCGATCTACCCGTCCGAACGGTGGACGTTCGGAGACCTGGCGCTGCTGTCGGACCGGTTCTACCTCGCCGCCACAGTGGTCGTGCTCACGTTGGCGATCACCGCGCTCTACCGATGGACTCCGTTCGGCCTCCACACCCGAGCCACCGCGGAGTCCCAGATGGGCGCGTACGTGAGCGGCATCTCGCCCGATCGGATCGCTCTCTTGAACTGGATCGTCAGCGGTGCCGTCACCGGCATCGCCGGCATCCTCATCGCTCCGCTGGCCCCCGTGACACCGGCCTCCTACACGCTGTTCGTCGTACCTGCCCTCGCCGCCGCCATCGTCGGCAGGTTCCAGTACCTCGTGCCGAGCGTCCTGGCCGGGATCCTCATCGGGATGGTCCAGGCCTGGCTCGTCTACCTGTCAGGGCTCCACTCGTGGATTCCGCAGGCCGGCGTCGGTGACATGGTCCCGCTCGTCGTGATGCTCATCGCACTCCTCGTGACCGGCCGCGCCGTCCCCGAGCGCGGCGCGCTGCTGCGGACGCCGCTCGGCAGGGCGCCCCGACCCCGGTCGATCGCGACCGCGATGGTCGTGGGACTCGCCGTCGGATCCGGGGCCCTCGTCCTCACCAGCGGCTCGGCCCGGCTGGCGGTCATCACGACCCTGATCGGCGCGGTGATCGCACTCTCGCTGGTCGTCGTCACGGGCTACGCCGGGCAGGTGTCCCTGGCGCAGCTGGCCATCGCGGGCGTCAGCGCGTTCGTCCTCACCTTTCTCACCGAGAGCTGGGGCGTGCCGTTCCCCATCGCCCCGTTGCTCGCTGCGCTCGCGGCAACGGCGATCGGCGTGCTCGTGGGCCTCCCTGCGTTGCGGCTGCGAGGCCTGACGCTTGGCGTCGTGACCCTCGCCCTCGCGTTCGGCCTGGAAGCGGTCTGGTTCCGCAACACGGACTACATCGACGCCTCCGGTGCCCGGGTCACCCAGCCGACGCTCTTGGGTCTCGACCTCGGCGTCGGCCTCGGTACGGAGTTTCCGCGGCTGCCGTTCGGCTTCTTGTGCCTCCTGGTCTGCGCGCTCGTCGCCTTCGGTGTGGCCCGGCTGCGGACCGGATCCCTCGGGTCAGCAATGCTGGCGGTGCGGGCCAACGAGCGTTCGGCGGCCGGCATCGGCATCAACGTGACCTTCGTCAAGGTCGTCAGCTTCGGTCTCGCCTCGTTCATCGCCGGGCTCGGGGGCAGTCTCCTCGCCTACCGCCTCGGCACCGTCACCTGGGTCAGCTTCACCGCCCTCGGGGGCTTGACCATCCTCTCTACTGCGTACCTCGCCGGCGTCACCTCGGTGTTCGGCGGTCTGCTGGCCGGGGTCCTGATAGCAGATGGTGTCGTGTTCTACCTGGCCGACCAGTGGATCGACCTCGGCGAGTGGTTCGCGATCATCAGCGGTGTCGCCGTGATCGTGACGCTCATCCAGAATCCCGAGGGGCTCGCCAGCATCGGCCACCGGCTGGCGGACCGGCTCGACGCGTGGCGCCGGAAGCGTGACGGCGCCCCGACCGACCCTTCCCGCACGAGCCGCCTGACGTCCGCCTCGCCCCGAGCCACGCCGCGCAATGCCCCGCCCCCGGGCACGCCCGACGTCCTCGAGGTGGACCACTTGACGGTCCACTACGAGGGCGTCGTCGCGGTCGCCGAGCTCTCCCTGCGGATCCCTGCCGGCGGGATCGTGGGCCTCATCGGCCCCAACGGCGCCGGCAAGACGAGTGCGATCGACGCCATCTCGGGCTTCACCGAGGCCACCGGGGCCGTCGTGCTGGACGGCAGCCGCATCGACGGCCTGCCCCCTCACCAGCGAGTGCGTCGCGGGCTGGCCCGCACGTTCCAGTCGCTGGAGCTCTACGACGACCTCACCGTCGAGGAGAACGTACGTGCCGCCGCCTTCGCCACGCGCGAAGAGTCGCGCCACGACATCGTGGGCGAAGCGCTCGATCTCGTGGGGATCGCGGAGCTTCGCGCTCGCGACGCGGGAAGCCTGAGCCAGGGTCAGCGCCAGCTCCTGTCCATCGCCCGAGCCTGCGCGACGGGCCCGAAGGCGCTCATGCTGGACGAGCCTGCCGCTGGCTTGGACTCCGTCGAGACCGCCTGGCTCGGCGAGCGGATCGGTGCGATCAGCGCCACGGGGACGGGCGTTCTGCTCGTCGACCACGACGTCGCGCTCATGTTCGACGTCTGCGATGACCTCTACGTGCTCGACTTCGGGTGTGTCATCGCCGAGGGCGACGCGGGTTCGATCCGATCCAACCGCGCCGTCGCCGACGCGTACCTCGGACACGTCCACGACGCGGCGGCGGAGCCGGAATGACTCCTCGCCTCGAGGGCTCCGGGCTCACCGGCGGTCGCGGCCGGACGGTGGCGTTCCGCGACGTCGACGTCAGCATCGACGCGGGCGCCATCCAAGCCCTCTTGGGCCCCAACGGCGCGGGCAAGACGACGCTGCTCCTCACGCTCGCAGGCTTCCTCCCGCTCCAGGACGGTGCCGTGTTCGTCGACGGCCAGCCCCTGAAGTCAGGACGCCCGAGCCTCGCGGCGAAGGCAGGGATCGTCCTGGTTCCGGACAACCGCAGTCTGTTCACGACGCTGACGGTCGAGGAGAATCTCAAGGCCGCCCGCCGCAAGGGGCACCGATCGCCACGCGAGATGCTCGACGTGTTTCCGGCCCTCGAGCCTCGGTGGTCCATTCGCGCAGGGGCGCTGTCGGGCGGCGAGCAGCAGATGCTCGCCATGGCCCGTGCCCTGATCCAGGCGCCCCGGGCACTCTTGGTGGACGAGATGAGCATGGGGTTGGCCCCGCTCGTGGTCGAGAGGCTGTTCGACCGCGTGAAGCAGACGGCGGCAGAGGACGGCTGTGCCATCCTCCTCGTGGAGCAGCACGTCACCCTCGCCCTCGAGGTGGCCGACCACGCGGCGGTGCTCAACCGCGGGTCCATCGTGCTGCGCGGTACGGCCGACGAGCTGCGGGGGAAGGCCGAACGGCTCGAGGCCGCCTACTTCGGCGACACCGAGCTCGACTGACGCTCGCGGCTACCGCCAGGTGAGGTTCTTCAGCTCGGTGAAGTCCTCCATGCCGTGGTGGCCCCACTCGCGGCCGATGCCCGACTGCTTGTAGCCGCCGAAGGCGCCGTGCACGCCGATGGCGTCGGGCCACGCGCCCCAACCCGGGCCCGCGCCGTCGCCCGGGCCGAGGTCGTCGACCGGCGAGCCGCCGACCGTGGTGACCAGCACGCTGCCGGCCCGGATCTGGCGGGCGACGTTGAAGCCCCGGCCGGTGTTGGCGGAGAGCACCCCGCCACCCAAGCCGTAGATCGTGTCGTTGGCGATGCGCACGGCCTCGGCGTCGCCACCCGAGTACGGGATGACCGTGAGCACGGGTCCGAAGATCTCCTCCTGACAGATCCTCATGTCGTTGCGACAGTTGACGAAGATCGTCGGCTCGTAGAAGAAGCCCTTGTCGAGACCATCGGGGCGCTTGCCTCCGAGCGCGACCTCGGCACCCTGCTCGACGCCCGACGTCACGTAGCCCTCGACGCGGGCCCGCTGCTGCTCTCGGATCAACGGCCCGACGACCGTGTCGGGCTCCGCGGGATCACCGACCTTGATGAAGGGCATCACTGCCTTCACGGCTTCGATGAATCCGTCCACGTGGGTCTCGGGCATCAGCACCCGGGACTGGAGCACGCACCCTTGCCCGGCGTGGATGACGCAGCCCTGGATGGCGTCGTTGACCGCCTGGTCGGGGGCGACGTCGTCGAGCACGACGAGGGCACTCTTCCCGCCGAGCTCGAGCTGCAGCTTCTTGACCGTCGTCGACGCCACCTCCATGATCCGACGTCCTGTTGCCGTCGAGCCCGTGAAGGTGACCATGTCGACCATCGGGCTCGACGAGAGCTCCTCGCCGACCTCGGCGCCGCCGCTCACGACGTTGAACACGCCTGGCGGCAGTCCCGCCTCCTCGGCTGCGAGCGCCAGCTCCATTCCGTCCAGGGGTGTCCACGGGTGCGGCTTCAGGACCACCGTGTTCCCGACCGCGAGGGCCGGGAACACCTTCACGATGTTGAGGAAGAACGGAAAGTTGAAGGGGGTGATCGCCGCGACGACACCGACGGGCTCACGCACGAGAGCGGTGCCGGCGACCGTGAGCGGGTTCGCCTTCGGGGGACCGGGCTCGAACCAGTGCACGGCGTGCTCGACGGTCTCGGCTACCGACCGCGCGAAGTCGATCGCGCCGCCGACCTGCACGAAGTCGGCAAGCATTCCTGTCGATCCTGCCTCGGCGATGACCAGCTCCTTCAGGTGGTCACGCCGCGCGTCGAGGATCTCGGCGAAGCGGAGCATGGACTTGGCCCGCTCCGCGGGCGACATCCACGCCCAGGGTCCGTCGTCGAACGCCCGGCGTGCTGCGGTGACGGCCGCGGCGGCGTCCTTGGCGCCGGCCTCGGGGACGCTGCCGATCGATTCTTCGGTGGCAGGGTTGATGACGTCGATGGACCCGCTGGCGCTGCCACCGGTCCACTCCCCGTCGATGTACAGGTCGTACGTGTAGCTGGTCATCGTCCTCCTGTGCAGATCGAGACCGGGTGCACGCGGGATCGCGCCGAGCGTTCGATCAGCCTTCGGCCGGCCATCCGACGGTCTTCGTCTGGGTGAAGATCTCCAGGCCCTCGATGCCACATTGGCGGCCGATTCCCGAGCCCTTGTAGCCGCCGAACGGGGCGTCGGCGTCGTACCAGATGCCGCCGTTCACGCTGAGCGTCCCGGTGCGCACCTTCCGGGCGACCGCCTTCGCGCGATCCAGGTCGCCTGAGGTGACGCCCCCCGCGAGGCCGTAGGGGCTGTCGTTCGCGATGCGCACCGCGTCGGCGTCGTCGTCGAAAGGGATCATCGCCAGCACCGGGCCGAAGATCTCCTCACGGGCGATCGTCATGTCGTTGGTGACGTCCACGAAGAGGGTCGGCTCGACGAAGAAGCCCTTGTCGAGGTGGGCCGGGATGCCGCCTCCGGTGACCACGCGTGCACCTTCGCTCTTGCCCGTGTCGATGTAGCCGAGCACGCGCTCTTGCTGGCGCTTCGAGATCTGCGGGCCCTGGAGGTTCTCGAACTGCCTCGGGTCGCCATAGCTCCAACTCTCGAAGCTGGCCTTGGCGATCTCGACTGCCTCATCGTACCGGTGACGGGGCACGAGCAGGCGCGACGCCTGCGCACACGCCTGGCCGCCGTGCATGCACGCCATCGCGGCCATGCCGAAGAACGCCTCGAAATCGGCGTCGTCGAGCACGATGTTGGCGGACTTGCCGCCCAGCTCGAGGAAGACGTCCTTGACGGTGGCCGAGGCGCCCTCCATGATCCGCCGGCCGGTCGCGGTCGACCCGGTGAAGGCCACCATGTCCACCTCGGGCGAGGTCGTGATCACCTCACCGACGAGGTGGTCGGACGAAGTGACGACGTTGACGACGCCAGGGGGGATCTCGGTCGACTCGGCGATCAGACGCCCCACTCGGGTGGCGTTCCACGGCGTGTCCGGCGCCGGCTTCAACACGCACGTGTTGCCCATCGCCAGGATCGGTCCGAGCTTCGTCAGGATGAGCTCGATGGGAAAGTTCCACGGGACGATGGTCCCGATGACGCCCTTGGGCTCCTTCCACACCTCACGAGCGGTCAGGATGCCGAAGCCGAGGGCGTCAACCGCCGGGAGCGTGCGCTCCCACTCGAACTCATCGATCATCTGCCGCGGCCAGCTCAGCGCTCGCTTCACCGGTGCGTCGAGCTGCGGGCCGTAGGTGAGCGCGATCGGGCAGCCGACCTCGGCGACGAGCTCCTGGCGCAGCTCCTCTTGCTCGGACTCGATCGCGACCTGGAGCTGCTCGAGGCAGCGCTTGCGCAGCGCCTTGTCGGTCGACCACGACGTGTGGTCGAACGCGGATCGTGCTGCGGCGATCGCGGCAGCCATGTCGGCCGCCGAGCCGTCGGCGACCGGGCCGAGCACGGCTTCGGTCGTCGGATCGACGTTGTCGAAGGTCTCGCCACCCTCGGCGTCGACGAGCTTGCCGTCGACGAGCATGCGGGCTTCGCCCATGACGGCGCACACTATCGAGTTTTCAACGATGCCTCAAAATGGCGCGCACCACGCTCAGCGATCCGCGGAGCCCCAGCCCTGGCCATCACGAAGCACCTCGCGGAACGGCTTGTCCTTGTCTTCGCTCGGCTCGCGGGGCAGCCCGAGGAGCCGTTCGCTGATGACGTTGCGCTGGATCTGGTTGCTGCCACCCGCGATCGCGAACTGGCGGCCGTAGAAGAAGCCGGTTGCCGCGCGCTCGCCCGATGAGCCTGCCTCCCGCCACGCGACTGCAAGACGCCCGGCGATGGTCACGGCTGCGATCGCGCGCTCGGGATTGCGTAGGCCCATGGACAGCTTGACGAGCGCTGCGGACGCGGGGTTGGCGCTGCCGCTCGTCAGCCGTGCCGTCACGCGTTGGGTCAACAGCTCGTGGGCCCAGTCTTCGGCATGAGCTCGGGCGATGAGCTGACGCACCGCGGCGTTGCCCGTGGTACCCCGCTGGCGCGCCAGCTCGACGAGGTCGGGAGCGAGCTCTCGTTGCGAAGTGGCGCCACCCGCGCGCGGGCCCTCGATGTGGCCGACGCCGCGCTCGAACACCAGCATCGAGTTGGCAACGGCCCACCCGCCGTTGACCGGGCCGATCACCATGTCGTCACCGACGACGACGTCGTCGAGGAACTCCTCGCAGAACTCGAGGCTGCCGTTGACCTGGCGGACCGGCCGGACGGTCACCCGCTCGTCGTGCAGAGGGACCTTGAACCACGTGAGGCCCCGATGCTTCGGCACGTCCCAGTCGGTGCGCGCCAGGCAGATCCCGTAGTCGGCGTACGTCGCGCCCGACGACCACAGCTTGGTGCCGTTGAGGACCCAGGTGTCGCCTGTGCGGGTGGCCCGGGTGAGGATGCCGGCGAGGTCCGAACCCGCGGCCGGCTCGGAGAGCAGCTGCACCCAGATGTCCTCGGCTCGGAGCAGTCGCGGGATCCATGCCCGCTTCTGCTCCTCGGTGGCGTTTGCAAGCAGCGTGGGCAGGACCACGCCCATGGTCACCATCGAGGCCACGCCCGCCGGCAACGGCACCGCGTAGCCGGCCGACTCTTCGATCCAGACGCGCTGGTGCGCCTCGGACAGCCCCTGGCCGCCGTACTCCGTCGGCACGGTGATGCCGACGTAGCCCGCGTCGTACATCTGCTTCTGCTGTGCACGGCCGTCGGCGAGCTGCTCGGGGGTCAGTCCGTCGACGTCGAGCGTCGACGAGCCCGGGACCCGGGCGGGCAGGTTCGCGGCGAGCCAGGCGCGCATCTCGGTGCGGTAGTCGTCGAGACCATCGATCTCGCTCACAGTGCGTGCACCTCGCAGATCCGCTCGCGGTGCCACACCGGGTCGCACCACAACGAAGTGGTCGAACGTGCTCGTCGCATCAAGAGGTGGAGGTCGTGCTCCCAGGTGAAGCCGATCCCACCGTGGATCTGCAGACACTGCTGCGCGATCTCGGTGGCGCGCTCGTCGATGTAGGACGCCGCCATCGACACCACCTCCGCGGCGTCGTCACCGCCCGCATCGACGACCCGCGCGCTCTCCGTGGCCACGGCCTTGCAGCCCTCGAGAAAGACCGCGACGTCCGCCATCACGTGCTTGAGTGCCTGGAACGACCCGATCGGGCGCCCGAAGGCGACGCGGCCCTTCGAGTACTCGACGGTCATCTCGAACATCGTGTCGAGCGCGCCGACGGTCTCTGCGCAAGCGAGCACGACCGCGATCTGCAGCTGATGCTCGAGCGCGACCTCGGTGTCGGCGCCCGCGCCACCGAGCTGCGCGGCTGCCGGCAGGCGCGCGTCGAACGTGACCTCACCCATGCGTCGGGACAGGTCGAGGCACGTCAACGGCTCGACATCGACACCAGCAGTGCGCGTCGGCACCAGGACCTGGACCGGCGCGCCGCCGAGGGTTCCGACGACGCACAGGACGTCGGATGTCAGGGCGTCCTGCACGAAGCCCCTCGTGCCTCGGAGGACGATCTCGTCGCCGTCCGCGGTGACCGTGAGTCCATGGCCGCCGTCCCACTTGCCCGTGGAGTCGAACGGGGCCCACGTCGCCACCACCTCGCCCGCGACCATGCCGGGAAGGAGGGCCGCGCGCTGCTCAGCGGTCCCGTCGGCAGTGACGGCGGCACCGACCACGTTCATGGAGATGAACGGCCCCGGTTGGACGAAGCGACCGATGGTGTCGGCCACGACCGCCAGGTCGATCAGACCATGACCGCTGATGCTCCCGCCGCCGTGCTCCTCCGCGACGAGGAGCGAGTACCAGCCCAGCTCGGCGGTACGAGCCAACCACTTCTCGTCGTAGCCGCGGGGGTCCTCATGCAGCTCTCGGGTCGCCGCGAGCGGGAGCTCGCTCTGGATGAATCGCACCGCGGTGTCATGGAGCAACCGCTGCTCGTCGGTCAGCTCGTCGTCCACCTCGCGTCCCCCGTGCCGGCCGCTCGTCTCTGCGTCGCCACCCTAAATTGAGGCATGATAGAAAAGCCAGCGTCCGAGATCAGGGGGAAGCATGCCCGACTATCAGTACCTGCTGGTCGAGCAGCACGACGACGGGGCCGTCGTGCGCATCATGCTCAACCGACCCGACGCCCGCAACGCGCAGAATCGCGGCCTGCTGGTCGAGCTGAACGACGCGTTCCTCGCCGCAGAGGCCGACGACGCCGTACGGGTCGTCATCTTGGGCGGAACCGGTCCGATGTTCTCGTCGGGACACGACGTCATGTCGAAGGTCTCGATGGAGGAGTACATGCCGGGCCCCAACCAGCACGCGACCTGGAAGGTCAATGGCGGCGCCCGGGAAGGCGCCGAGAGCCTGATGCTCCAGGAATGGCACTACTTCTTCCAGAACACGTTGCGGTGGCGGAACCTCCGCAAGATCACGATCGCGCAGGTGCACGGCGACGTGTACTCCGCCGGGCTGATGCTGATGTGGGCGTGCGATCTCATCGTCGCCGCCGAAGGCACGCGCTTCGCCGACGTCGTCGGCACGCGCCTCGGCATGTGCGGGATGGAGTACTTCGCGCACCCGTGGGAGTTCGGCCCCCGAAAGACCAAGGAGCTCATGCTCACCGGCGATTCGGTCACCGCCGACGAGGCCCACGCCATGGGCATGGTCTCGAAGGTCTTCCCGGCCGATCAGCTCGGCGACATGACCCTCGACTTCGCTCGTCGCGTCGCCGCGGTTCCGACGATGGCGGCGCTGCTCGTCAAGGAGTCGGTCAACCAGACGGTCGACAACATGGGGTTCTACAACTCGCTCAATGCGTGCTTCACGCTCCACGAGCTGAACCACAGCCACTGGTCGGTGGTTCACGGTGGCGGGCCACCCCTCGCACTCCCTGAGGACGGCGTGCCGGCCATGAAGGAAGCACCGCCGGTCGTCCCCGCACAGAAGAACAGAGTCCGCGGCTGACGCACTACGTGTCCGACGATGTTAATCTTCGTAAGGAATTCGCTCGGAAGGGCCGCGTCCAGGGGGAGCCTGCCATGCAGATGGAAGACATGATCATGGTGAGCATCGACGATCACATGGTCGAGCCGCCGGACATGTGGAAGAACCACGTGCCCGCCAAGTGGGCCGATCAGGCTCCGAAGCTCGTTCGCAACGAGTTCGGCGTCGATGAGTGGGTGTTCCAAGGGGAGGCAACCTCGACCCCCTTCGGCCTGTCCGCGACCGTCGGCTGGCCCAGCGAGGAGTGGGGCTACGCCGCCGGTGCGTACACCGAGCTGCGCCCCGGCTGCTTCGACGTCCACGAGCGGGTGCGCGACATGAACGCGAACGGCGTGCTCGCGTCGATGAACTTCCCGACGATGGCGGGCTGGAACGCCCGGACGTTCGCGGAGGCGGACGACAAGGAGCTCGGGCTCGTCATGCTCCAGTCGTACAACGACTGGGTGATCGACGAGTGGTGTGCCGCGTATCCGGGTCGCTTCATCCCCTGCTGCCTGGTTCCGATGTGGGACATCGACGAGACGGCGAAGGAGGTGCACCGCGTCGGGAAGAAGGGCTGCAGGAGCATCAGCTTCCTCGAGACGCCGCACATCAAGGGATACCCGAGCTTCCTGTCGGGCCACTGGGACCCGATGCTCGAGGCGCTGTGCGACGAGAACATGGTCCTGTCGCTCCACATCGGGGCGGGCTTCGAGTGCATCGCTCGTCCTCCGGAGGCAGGGATCGACCACCTGATGGTCATCGCGTGCCAGGTGTCGGTCGTCACCGCCCAGGACCTGCTCTTCGGCCCGACGCTGCGTGCCTTCCCGGACCTCAGGGTCGCGCTCTCGGAGGGCGGGATCGGCTGGATCCCCTTCTACCTGGACCGAGTCGAACGTCACTACGACAACCAGAAGTGGATCACGAACAGCGAGTTCGGCTTCGGCCCGACGAGGCCGTCGGAGGTGTTCCGCAGGAGCATCCTCGCTTGCTTCATCACGGATCCGTCGGGGCTCGAGGCGCGCCACCGGATCGGCATCGACAACATCGCGTGGGAGTGCGACTACCCACACACCGACACGACCTGGCCCGAATCACCAGAGTTCCTCTGGAAGGAGCTCCAGGGCGCCGGGGTCACCGACGACGGAGAGATCAACAAGATCACCTGGGAGAACGCCTGCAGGTTCTACGACTGGGATCCGTTCGAGCACATCGCCAAGGAAGACGCAACCGTAGGTGCCCTGCGGGCCCTCGCGAAGGACGTCGACACCACTCGCATGTCCCGCGAGGAGTGGCGCAAGCGCAACGAGGCTGCCGGCGTGGGGGTGTTCTGAGGAGAGCGGTGGACGCGCGATCGCCGAGCGCCGAACACGAGCTTCACGGCTCGCCGATGACGGCCCGGCAACGCGAGGCACCGGGCTCCTCGGGATGATGCAACGGCGCCATGCTTCGAGTCGTGCAGTGGGGCTCCGGCGTGATCGGTCGTCACGCGTTGAGGGCAGCCGTGGATCACCCCGACCTGGAGGTCGTGGGTGCCTTCGTCTACCGCGACGAGCAAGTGGGTCGCGACGCGGGTGAGATCGGCGGTATCGGGCCCATCGGCGTGACGGCGACGAACGAGCCCGGGGCGATCCTGGCGCTCGACGCCGACTGCGTGCTGTACATGGCCCAGGGCGAGCACGGCGCCGCGCCGGCGATCGACGACATCTGTGCGCTCTTGGCATCGGGAAAGAACGTCGTCTCGACCGACGAGACCCCGTTGATCTATCCGGCGAGCATGGGTCCGGCGGTCGTGGAGCAGCTGGAGGAGGCGTGCGCAGCGGGCAAGACCTCGTTCCACGGCACGGGCATCGAGCCAGGATGGGCGTCAGAGGTGTTGCCACTGACGATGTCAGGCATCTTCCGATACATCGAGTCGCTGACCGTGCAGGAGCTGCTCGACTACTCGACGTATGACCATGCGTTCAACCTGTTCGACGGCATGGGCTTCGGTCGGGCGCCGGACGACCCGAACGTGCTGTGGGGTGAGGCTTCGACGATCGGCGGGTTCTTCGTGGCTCCGCTGATGCTGGTCGCCGACGGGTTGGAGGCGACGATCGAGGATCTCTCCTTCGACCGCCAGGTGTGGGTGACCGACGAGGCGTTCGATGTCGCCGCGGGCCGCATCGAGGTGGGGACGGTCGCTGCGATGCGGTTCTCGGCCATGGCAGTCGTCGAGGGTCGGGAGGCGCTCACGGTGGAGCACATCACTCGGTTGTCGGACGAGGCCGCTCCAGACTGGCCGAGCGGTCGCGGGTGGAAGGTGAGCATCGAGGGGCGCCCGTCGATGGTGCTCGAGGCCAGGATCGGGGTGCACGGTGAGGACCACAACGACCAGGCCTGCTTGGGCACGACCATGCACGCGGTGCACGCGGTCGCGCCGGTGTGTGAGGCGGCACCGGGGATCAAGACGTTCCTCGACCTGCCCATGGTCGTAGGCCGTCGCATCCTGCGCCGCCCGTCGAGTGGGCAGTATCAACCGATGCGGTAGAGGGCGATGGCGCTCTCGGAGGTGATGGCCTGCTGTTGCTCGAGGGTCAAGCCCTCGAGGGCTTCGGTCAGCTCATCGGTGACGCCCGGGAACTTGGCGTCGGGGTGCGGGTAGTCCGACGCCCAGATGATGCGCTCCGCGCCGACCAGCGGCGAGTGCGCGGTGAAAGCCAGCATGGACTCGTCGGGGTCGAAGCTGATCCAGCACTGTCGACGGAAGTACTCCGACGGGGAGAGCTTCAGGTCCCCCACCTCCCACTGGAACTTGTCCACGTGGTGGTCGAGCCGCTCCAGCCACGGGACGATCCAGCCGCCGTTGGCCTCGAGGAAGATCAACCTGCAGCCCGGGAATCGCTCGCACACCCCGCCGGCGGTCGTCCACATGATCGCCGCCATCACGTCGACGGGGTTGGCCAGCGCCTGGCTGAACAACAGCCCCTTGTCACCGATCCGCAGCCCGAGCGACGCTCCTGGCAGGTCCGGCGCCAGGAACGGATGCATGGCGATCGGCAACCCCGTTTCCTCGGCGGCCTGCCAGATCGGGTCGTACACCGCGTCGTTGAGCGGTCGCCAGTCGACCGCGGGGTTCGGACGCATGAAGACCGACACCATCCCGGGCAGGGTCGCGACCCGCCGGATCTCATCGGCGACACCCTGCACATCCTCCGGCGCGTGCATCGCGGGAACCGCACCCGCGGCGAAGATTCGACCCTCACCCTCCAGGGTGTGATCGGAAGCCCAACCGTTGTACGCACGCGCCTGGGCGACCGTGAAGGGAACGTCGGTGATGCTCTGGAGCGCCAGCAGCATCGTCGGGTACAGGACCGCCAGGTCGATGCCGTCCTGGTCCATGTCCTGCAGACGAGCCTTGGCGTTGTAGGCCGCTGGACGCACCTCGGTGTACCGCATCTCCCCGCGGAACGCCCTGGCCCGATCCTCGTCGCTCATCCCGGCCGTCCCGGCCGCCGCGTGGAGGTTCGCCGGCGTCCGGGTGCCGTTGAAGACGACCGTCTCCTCGCCGTCCTCGGCGGTCTCGATGTGCCAGATGCGGTCGCGGTACTCCGCCTCGGCGTAGTCCAACATCCCGGTTGGATGCTCGAGGATGTGCCCGTCCGAGTCGACGTACCGCAGCCCGGGCTCTTCTGCCACGCTCGCCTCCTCGGACGCTCGACCCGTCCTTTTCTATACCTCGTCACCAACTCTGGTCGACCCCCCTGTGGCTTTTCTATGCTGTTTCAAATTAGGGTGCTGGGGCGGCGTGTGCGATGGGTTGCACGCCCCTCCGTCCGCGCGAGGTGAGGAGAGTCGTGTGGCGACCACGATCGACCCGCTCTTCGATCCGAGAACGGTCGAAGAACCTCACAGCTACTTCGCGCAGCTGCGGGAGACCGATCCGGTTCACCAGGTCCCTGGCACCGACGCATTCCTTGTGACGAGGATGGACCTGATCCACGAAGTAGTGGCGAACACCAAGACCTACTCGAGCTCCAGCACCGAGTTCCTGCACCTGGCAGAGGACGGAACCGCCGAGCTGGTCGACGTGCTGGGCAACGCGGGCGAGATGGACGACATGGGCAGCGCGCTGGCGACCGCGGACCCCCCGGATCACACCCGACAGCGCAAGATATTGACCCCGTTGTTCACCACGGCCGTGATGGCGTCCCGGGAGTCAGAGTTCCGCGCGCTCGTCGACGACGCGCTGGATCGACTCCTGCCCGCCGGCCGCCTCGAGTGGATGGCCGACGTCGCCGAGCCGTTGCCGATGCTCATGGTGACCCGCCTGCTCGGCGTCGCCGACGAGCACGCGCCCACGCTCAAGGCGCAGGGCTACTCCTCCGTCGAGGCGATCGGCGGCTTCGTCACCGAGGAGCTGCGCCCGACGTTGCTCACAGCGATGGCGGAGTTCGGCCCCGTGCTCGACGCCTTCCTGGCCGCTCGAGCCAGCTCGACGCCGAACACCTCGACCGTGATCGGAACCTGTGCGCAGGCCGTAGAGGCCGGCGAGCTCAGCGAGGGCGAGGTGTTCGCCATCTTGGGGACCCTCATCTCCGCCGGGGGCGAGTCGACGACGAGCCTGCTCGGCACGGGCGCCCGCATCCTGGCGGAGCAGCCTGTCCTCCAGCAGCGCCTGCGTGACGAGCCGTCGCTGATCCCCACGTTCGTCGAAGAGGCGCTCCGGATCGACCCGCCCTTTCGGGGCCATTACCGCCGGACCACCCGCGACACGATCCTCGGTGGGACGACGATCCCGGCCGGGGCGCGCGCGGTGCTCGTCTGGCCTGCCGCGAACCGAGATCCGGGCGCGTTCGAGCGCCCGGAGGACATCGATCTCGACCGGCCCAACGCGCGCCAACACGTCGGCTTCGGCTGGGGCATCCACCTCTGCCTGGGCGCTCCCCTCGCCCGCATCGAGGCGAGGATCACGTTCGAGCGCCTGTTGACCCGTACCTCCTCCTTCACCATCGAGGAGACCGACACCAGACTGGAGCACCACAAGAGCCTCATGATTCGTCGGCTCGTCGAGCTCCCCCTTGTGATCGAGCTCGCGACGTAGACCACGAATCGTCGGCCCGAGAGGAGTCGCCATATGACGAAGACGGACCCAGGAGCGCAGGCGGCAGAGGGCGCGATCTCCACGATCGGCATGATCTCGGCCGACTCGCACGTCAACGAACCGCGCGACCTCTGGTCGTCGAACCTGCCGCCGTCGTTGCGGGAGCAGGCGATGCGTGGCCTCGAGTCCGGGGAAGACGGGAGCTGGCAGCTGGTCTTCGACGGCCAGCACGCGTTCCAGCAGAGCATGCAGGCCGAGGCCGATCGCCTCGCGGTGCTCGACCCCGACAAGCGAATCGACGTCATGCGCGCCGACGGCGTCGCCGCCGAGTGCATCTTCCCGACCATCGGGCTCCAGGTCTGGATGCTCGAGAGCCCCGAGGGGGGCAAGGCGAGCTGTCGCATCTACAACGAGTGGATCCACGACCAGCTGCATCGGCGGTCGCCCCGGTTCTGCTGCGCCGGCCTCGTACCCACGTGGGACGTCGAGATGGCGATCGCGGAAGCGACCTTCATCGCCGAGCTCGGGTTGGGCGCCATCATGCTCCCGGCGATCGTCACGCCGATGTGGAACCACGCTTCGTGGCGGCCGTTGTGGGATCTGATCGCGGGGACGGGCCTTCCCGTGGTGATGCACCAGGGGACCGGCCATGAGATGGTCCACTACCGCGGCCCTGGCGCCGCCGTCGCCAACTTGATGTACCTCCAGACGATGGCTCCCCAAGTCGCGACGTTGCTCTCGACGTCCGGTGTGCTCGCCGACCGGCCAGGGATGCACGTGGTGTTCATCGAGTACAACACGGGCTGGCTCGCGTGGACGATGGAGACGATGGACTACTACAACGTCGCCTTCCGCAAGTACGACGAGTTCCGCGACTTCGGGAGCAGGTCCGGCAATCCGTCGGTGTACCCGGACCTCGCGCACCCGCCGAGCTACTACGCCCGGCGTCAGATCCACTCGACGTTCCAGAGCGACTCGATCGGAATCCACAACCTCGTGCACACGGGCGAGACCACGCTGATGTGGGGCAACGACTTCCCGCACGAAGAGGGCACGTACCCACATTCGCGCGAGATCGTCGATCGGCAGGCGAACCTGATCGACGACCGAGCGATCGCCCGTCGTGTGTTCCGGGAGAACGCACTCGAGGTCTTCGGCTTCGACCCCGCCGAGGTCACGCCGATGTCGTAGCTGCCGCGCGCGGGTGGCTCAGGTGCAGGCGCCGTCGATCTTGAGCTGGATGATCTCCTCGTCGGTGCACCCGAGGTCGCGCAGGATCTGATCGGTGTGTTCGGCGAACCCGGGTCCGATCATCCCGGCGGGTGGCTGCTCGTCGAACTGCACGGGGTTGGCCACCAGGCGTTGTGGATTTCCCTCGGCGTCGGCGAGCTCGACGAGGTAGCCGTTGGCGTCCACTTGGGGATCCTCGGCGAGCTCGACGAGGTTCCACTCCGGCGCCCACTGACCATCGAGCGTGCTCAGCTGCTCGACCCAGTAGGAGAACGGCTTCTGCGCGAAGGCGTCGCTGATCACCCCGAGGATCTCCTGGGTGTGGTCCATGATTCCCTGGGCCGTCGCGAACCGCTCGTCGTCGAGCAGGTGCTCGATCCCCAGGTGCCGGCACGTGTCCTCGAAGTACCGGCCCGGTTGCAGCATGTTCAGGTTGACCCAGCGATCATCCGAGGTCCGGAAGGCTCCGATGAGCGGGTTCGCGATCGCCGCAGCCGGCTCGGTCAGCGGTGCCGGCGGGATGTTGTGGCCGGTGGCGAGGGTGATCGACATGTTGAGGCCCATCGCCCACATGCCGACGCCGAGCAGGGAGACGTCGACGACGGACGTCTCCCCCGTTGCGGCCCGGCCGAAGAGGGCGGCCGCGATGCCGCCGGCGATGGTCATGCCGCCGATCGAGTCGCCGTAGGCACCACCGGGCATCGCGATGGGACGAGGGCTGTCCGGCGGGGTCGCGCTCCACGCGCTACCTCCTCGGCACCAGAACGCGGATCCGTCGTAGCCGCCCTTCTCCGCGTCGGGACCCCGCTGACCGTGGCCGCTCCCGCGTACGTAGATGATGTCCGGGTTCACCTCGCGCACGTGCTCGACCTCGATCTCGAGCCGGCGCCGCGCATCAGGGAGGAAGTTGGTCAAGAAGACGTCGGCCTCGCTCACGAGCTTCATCAGCACGTCGTGCCCGCCGGGAGTCTCGAGGGCGAGCCCGATGCTTCGCTTGCCGCGGTTCGGGTGCTCCATCAGCGGCAGGAACGAGTTCGTCCCGGCGGCGTAGCTCCCGATGCTCAACCCTCGCTGTGCATCGCCGGTCACCGCGTGCTCGACCTTGATCACGTCGGCGCCCCACTCGGCGAGGATCGCTCCCGCTGCGGGCGTGAAGGTGAACTGCGCCACTTCGAGGACCGTGACGCCCTTCATCGGCAGATGCACTTCGAAGCCTCCTCAGGCTGGACGGTCTGCACGCGGCCGGGTCATCGCAGTCGCGCGTCTTGCAGGTTCGTGGATGAACGGCAGCTCAGCGCGCTGCGAGCGCGTCGGCCGCCGCTCCGATCAGACCGAACTTCTCGTAGCCGGCCCGGGTCTGGAGCTTGCCCTCCTCGGGTAGTAGCGCCTGCGGAGGTCGCGACCGCCCGTAGTCTCCGACGGGAAGACCCAGTGCGTCGGCGGCGACCTTGAGGGCCTCACCCCAGTGGGTGAGGTAGCCGGGGCGCCCGGGGTACTCGCCGAACCAGCGGCCGATGGCGCCCTGGAACTCGTCCAACCCGGACTCCTCGGCGAAGGCGATGGCGTCGGCGATCCTGTCCTCCCAGATCAGCTCCCAGTACTGCGTGTACCACTTGTTCTGCGGCGTCTCGTAGAGGTAGCCCACCGTGCCGAGCTGGGCGGGAGTCACGATGCCCTGCTGCAGCCAGCCCGCCCGGTACACGATGAGGTCGCACTCCCAGATGACGAGCTCGGGAGCGAGGGCATGGAGGATCGCGGACGTCATGAAGCTGTCCATGTGACCCTCCTTCACCGAGATCACCGCAGGGATGCGGTGGTGGATGTCGGCCATCTCCTGCGCGGTGAGCAGGTAGCCCGACGCGGGCGCGTTGAACATGCCGAGAGCGATGTCGGTGCGCTCGGCGACGTACTCGAAGAAGCGCAGCACGCCCTCGCCGTTGTGGACCTCCATCGGTGGGGTCTGCAGGACGCACATGTCCGCGCCGTGCTCTTGCGCGTGCAACGTGAGCTCGAGCGACTCCTTCGACGAGGCGGTGCCGGTGCACGCTTGGATGACGACGTCGGGCTTGATGGCGCGTGCTTCCTCGATCGCCACCTCGACGAGCTTCTTGCGCTCGTCCATGGTGAGCGACCACCACTCCGCGACCCCGCTGGTGAGCCACAACATGTCGTGGTCGAGCGGACCGACGCAGTAGCGCACGAGCGTGCGGTACGCGTCCCAGTCGATCTCGTCTCCGTGCGGGCCGCTGAACGGTGTGTAGAGCGAGTTGCCGATTCCGTGCAACCCTCCGCTCGCCGCCCAGTCTCGAGCATCTCGCGCCGAAACCATCACACACCCCCCGAGACGGATTAGTTACTCAGAGTAAGATATCGGCGTGCCGTCGAGATGGTCAAGGAGCACATCGATGAAGGGTCCGTTGAGCTACGAGGGCAAGCGGGTGGTCGTCAGCGGAGGGGGCGGTGCGGGCATGGGCGCGGCCGTGGTCCAAGGGCTCGCCGATCTCGGTGCCGAGATCCACGTGCTGGACCTGAAGGAGCCTCCCATCGACGTCGCCAGTCACCAGTCGGTCGACCTGCGCGACCCCGACGCCGCGACAGCCGCGATCGAGAACATCGGTGGAACGATCGACGCGTTGTTCAATGCAGCCGGCCTGCCGGGTGTCGCCTTCAGCGACGTGGACGTGATGCTCGTCAACTTCGCCGCCGCGCGTCACCTGACCGGCTGCGTCTCTGCGCACATGACCCGTGGCGGTGCGGTCTGCAGCATCGCGTCGACCGCGGGGAGCGGGTATCTGATGAACCTCGCCAAGTGGATGGAGCTCGTCGACACGCCGGACTTCGCGTCGGCGAAGGCGTGGTGCGAGACGCACCCAGACGAGATCGCCAGCGGGTACGCACCGTCGAAGGAGGCGCTCATCATCTGGACGATGAAGGCCGCCGTCGACCTCAACGCGAAGGGCATTCGCCTCAACTGCATCAGCCCGGGCCCGACCGAGACACCGATGATGCCGGCGTTCGAGGAGGCCGCCGGAGGCGGACAGATCATCGACCTCTTCGCGCAGGGCATGGGTCGCCGCTCGACGCCGGCTGAGCAGGCGGGGCCGATGATCTTCCTCAACAGCGACGCGGCCTCCTACATCTCGGGCGAGAACGTGAACACCGACGGCGGCACGATCTCGGGCATCACCACCGGTCGCATCGTCCTCGACTTCGACCCTGAGGCATTTGTCGCTCAGCAGTAGAGCCGGGGGCGTCTCAGCTCACACGCGGATCGGCACCGACAGGTATCCGCGCACCGTCGAGGTGTGCTGGCGCACCGCTGCGCCGGGCTCGACCTCCCAGCTCGGGAAGCGCTTCAGCGTCTCCTCGAGCGCCACCTTGCCCTCCATTCGAGCCAGGGAGGCGCCGACGCAGAAGTGGATGCCGTAGCCGAACGACAGGTGGTGATCGATGGTGCGGCGGACGTCGAAACGGTCGGGATCGGGGAAGACGCGCTCGTCGCGACCCGCGCTACCGGTGAGCAGGAGCACCTTCGAGTCCTTGGGGATCTCGACTCCGTGCACCGTCACCTTCTCGGTGGTCCAGCGCCCCTGCACCGGCGACGGCGCTTCGTAGCGCAGCAGCTCCTCGACACCGTTCGCGCACAGCTCCGGATCGGTAGCGAGGATCGCCCGCTGGTCGGGCTCCTCCGCGAGCACCACCGCGGCGTTTCCGAGCAAGCGCCCGACGGTCTCGGTCCCTGCAGCGAACAGCAGGTTGCAGAACGTGGCCAGCTCGTTGTCGTCGAGATGCTCGCACAAGAGGCTGATGAGGTCGTCGCCAGGCTTGACTCGCTTTCGCGCGGCGAGGCCGGCCAGGTACTCCTGAAGCGCGAGCCGCGCTCCGATCGAGACATCGTTGAACATCCCGACGTCGGGCTCGATGTGGAAGATGAGGTCGATGTTCTGGCGCTGCTCCTCCCGCTCCTGCTCGGGCACGCCGAGCAGCATCGAGATCACCCGCGACGGCAGCTGGGCGCCGAAGTCAGCGACGTAGTCGAACCCGCTCGAGCCGACGTGGGGGTCGAGAAGCTCAGCGCAGACGGCGCGGATCCTTTCCTCGAGCGCGCGGATGCGACGTGGAGTGAACGCCCGCGACACGAGCGCACGCAGCTCTGTGTGCTGAGGCGGGTCCATGTTGATGATGACGTCGGTCATCAGCTCGGGCGTCATCATCTCGAGCACCGTGCCGTGTGCCGAGCTGTAGGTCGCCGGATCCCGGTGAGCGGCCTCGACGTCATGGAAGCGGGACAGAGCCCAGAAGTCGTAGCGCTCGTTGCGGTACACCGGCGCCTCGTCCCGCATCCGCCGCCAGATCGCGTAGGGATCGGCGTCGATCTCGGTGTCGAGGGGGTCCCAGTAGAGGTCAGCGGCAAGCGTCACGGCGAACAACGTACTTCGGATCGGCCGATTATGTTAAGGGCAGTAGAAATCACCGATCGACGGGTGGTCAGGGCGATGCGTCCTGACCCGCGACACGAGTCGCACCCTGAAGGAGCGTGGTCGCATGCGGATGGAAGACATGGTGCTGGTCAGCATCGACGACCACATCGTCGAGCCGCCGGACCTGTTCGAGGGCCGCCTTCCGGCGAAGCATCAGGCAGATGCGCCGAAGTACGTCCCGGGTGGTGGCGCTGCCGGCACCGGTGCGTGGCTCTTCCAAGGCGAGGAGACCGGCTACGCCGGACTCGGCTCGGTCGCGGGGTGGCCGCAGAAGGAGTGGGGCATCGATCCCGTCGGCTACGAGGAGATGCGCCCCGGCGTCTACGACGTGGCACAGCGTGTCCGCGACATGGACGCCAACGGCCAGCAGACCGCGTTGTGCTTCCCCACGTTCGCCGGCTTCAACGGCATGTCGTTCACCAACTCGAGCATGGACGAGGACCTGACCACCGCGGTCATCTCGGCGTACAACGACTGGCACATCGACGAAGTCGCCGGTGAGCATCCCGGCCG
The DNA here is from genome assembly GCA_964532485.1 of uncultured Bifidobacteriaceae bacterium. Taxonomy (GTDB): domain Bacteria; phylum Actinomycetota; class Acidimicrobiia; order IMCC26256; family PALSA-555; genus DATBSK01. Next base: position 50,244 of record CAZHKE010000006.1, on the reverse strand, counting down.
GTTCCTTCCGCTGAGCATCGTGCCGACGTACGACCCGCGCGCCATGGTCGCCGAGATCGAGCGAGTCGCGCGCAAGGGAGTCACCGCCATCTCGCTGCCCGAGACCCCCTACGGGGTCGGCCTGCCCGCGTTCGGCGAGGGCGAGTACTGGGATCCGGTGTTCCAGGCACTGTGCGACAACGACATGACGCTGTGCCTCCACATCGGCGGCGCGTTCCGTCTGCTCCAGCGGCCCGCGACGGCGGACGTCGACGACCTCGTCCTCCTCGTCAGCCAGCTCTCGGCCGTGGCCACGACTGATCTGATGCTGTCGGGCACGCTCAAGCGCTTCCCGGATCTCAAGGTTGCGATGTCCGAGGGTGGGATCGGCTGGGTCGGCTTCATGCTCGACCGGATGGATCGCTACCAGACCAACCAGACATGGGCCGACCTCCAGGTCGGCGAGCCTGGAATGACCCCGACCGACGTCTGGCGCAAGAACTTCCTCGCTTGCTTCATCACCGACCCGACGGCGCTGCTCACGCGGCATCGAATCGGGATCGAGAACATCGCGTGGGAGTGCGACTATCCGCACTCCGATTCCACCTGGCCTCGCTCGCCTGAGATGCTCTGGGACGAGCTGACCAAGGCCGAATGCACGGATGAAGAGGTCAACGCGATCACCTTCGAGAACGCCGCGCGGTTCTTCCGGTTCGATCCGTTCCAGGCGGTGCCCCGCGAGCAAGCGACGGTCGGCGCCCTACGCGCTCGGGCGACGGACGTCGATGTCAGCGCGGTCTCGAGGGTGGAGTACCGCCGCCGTTGGGAAGCCGCGCACGCCGCGGTGTGATAGGCGCGCCCGACGTCGTCGAGGGCCGGCGATGAACCGACCCCTCCCCCAGCTCGATCTGAGCAACCACCGTTTCTGGACGTCCGGCTCGGACGGCGTGCTGCGGATCGACGGGTGCCATGACTGCGGCCAGCTCGTACACCCGCCAGCGCCGATCTGTCCGCGCTGTGGCAGTCGAGACCGCCGCGATGTCGAGGTGTCTGGACGCGCCTCCGTCGCCGGCTTCACCGTCAACGCCCAGCCGTGGCATCCGGCGTTCGAGCCTCCCTACGTCGTCGCGGTCGTGGCCCTCGACGAAGACCCGACCGTTCGGCTGACCACGAACATCGTCGACTGCGAGCCGGATGAGGTGCGGATCGGCCAGCGGGTCACGGTGCGCTTCGAGCAACACGATGATGTATGGCTGCCGTTGTTCAGCCCCACCGGGGAGCTCGACGGTCCGAATCCGGTTGTCGAGCGCGCGCGCCCCCAGCCCCGAGCGGCTCCGAGCCCCGAGCGCTTCGAACACAAGGTCGTCGTGTCGGGCATCGGACGATCCGCGTTGGGCCGACGCCTGATGCGCCCGCCGTTGTCGCTCACCGTCGACGCGTGCCTGGAAGCGATCAGCGACGCCGGCCTGGAGCGCGGCGACATCGACGGCCTCTCGACGTATCCCGGCGCGTCGGGAATGGGGTTCGACGAGGGCGGGATCACTGCCCTGGAAGAAGTGCTGCGAATCCACCCCACATGGACGAACGGTGGCTTCGAGCTTCCCGGCCCGGCGGGCGCGATCATCCAGGCGATGTTGGCGGTCAGCGCGGGGCTGTGCCGACACGTGCTGTGCTTCCGCACTGTGTGGCAGTCGACGTACGCCGCCCTGGGCCTCGGCCAACGGGGCGGTGACCGCATCGACGGCTTCATGGCGTGGAGCATGCCGTTCGGGGCGATGTCGGCGGCGAACTGGATCGGTGTGAACGCCAACCAGTATCTCCACCGCTACGGCGCGACGCGCGAGCTGCTCGGATGGATCGCTCTGACCGACCGCGCGAACGCGGCTCGCAACCCGGTGGCGATCTACCGCGACCCGATGACCATGGACGACTACCTGTCGGCCCGTCCGATCTCGAGCCCGTTCGGCCTCTACGACTGCGACGTGCCCTGCGATGGTTCGGTCGCGCTGGTCGTCTCGGACGCATCGGTTGCGGGTGACCTCCCCCATCCGGCGGTGCGGGTCGAGGCCGTCGGTACGCAGATCCTCGAGCGCGTGTCGTGGGATCAGGACGTGTTGACCCACGAGCCACAGGTGCTCGGCCAGGCCGCGCACCTGTGGTCGCGGACCGATCTTCGACCCAGCGATGTCGACGTGGCACTGCTCTACGACGGCTTCACGTTCAACGCCATCTCGTGGCTCGAGGGTCTCGGCTTCTGCGAGCCGGGCGAGGCCATGGACTGGCTCGACGCCGGCCGCCGCATCGCGCACGACGGTGAGCTGCCCCTCAACCCTCATGGTGGCCAGCTGTCGGAGGGCCGCACCCACGGCTTCGGCTTCCTCTACGAGGCGGTCGCGCAGCTCCGCCACGAGGCCGACGAGCGCCAGGTCGCGGGGGCCCGCACCGCGGTCGTGGCCACGGGCGGCGGCACGCCGTCGGGCGTTCTGCTGCTCCGGCGCGACGGCACCTGACGCGCGTTGCGCGACGACGCGCTGAGGACCAGCTGAGGACAAGAGCAGCCCGAACCTGGTGTCGCACAAGGGGTTGGTGGCGAGTCGGCCGGTACGCCGGATTCTGTCCGAACGGCGTGCGCCGTCCGTGGCGACCATCCCTCTCGGCCGGCGGTTGCCCGCCGGCTCCAGCGGCCTACCCGGGGGTGTCTGCGTGCGAGCCGCACTCCCCCTGTCTGGCCTTGCTCCCGGTGGGGTTTGCCGAGCCGCCCGGGTCACCCCGGGCGCTGGTGCGCTCTTACCGCACCGTTTCACCCTTGCCTGTGCCCACCTCCGGGGAGGCAGGCCATCGGCGGTCTGCTCTCTGTGGCACTTTCCTGCGGGTCGCCCCGACTGGGTGTTACCCAGCACCGTGCTCTGTGGAGTCCGGACGTTCCTCGGACCGATCCCTCCACGTGAAAGGGTCGGTACGCGGCCGCCTGGCCGACTCACCACCA
>CAZHKE010000006.1:0-47179 GCA_964532485.1 uncultured Bifidobacteriaceae bacterium | reverse complement strand
GCGTTCACACGCGCGAAACAGACCGGACACGTCGGCGCCACACCTGACTCATACGTTGCCCCGAACCGCTTCGAGGCCCGTGGACGTTGGGTCGGCGGTGTTCCCGTCCGACACACAAGGAGAGCCACGTGAGACGCAAGCTCTTGATCGCGCCACTGCTGTCGTGCGTCGTACTTGTCGGGATCGCAACACCTGCATTCGCCCAGGGGGACGGTGCCGCCGGCGTGCAGGTGATCCTCGACAACATCTGGGTGCTCGTCGCGGCGGTGCTGGTCATCTTCATGCAGGCCGGCTTCGCACTCGTGGAGGCAGGTCTGACCCGCGGCAAGAACGTCGGCAACATCATGATGAAGAACCTCATGGACTTCTCGGTGGGAGTCCTGGGCTTCGCTCTGCTGGGCTTCACGCTCGCATTCGGCACGGGGAACGACTTCCTCGGCCACAAGGGCTGGCTGCTCGATTCGGGCGCGTACGACTTCGGTGCGCTCACCCTGCCGACGTACTTCATCTTCCAGGTCGCGTTCGCCGCGACCGCGGCCACGATCGTCTCGGGAGCAATGGCGGAGCGGACGAGGTTCAAGGCCTACCTCGTCTACAGCTTCTTCATCACCGCGCTCGTGTATCCGATCGTCGTGCACTGGCTCTGGGGAGGAGGCTGGCTCGCGCAGCTCGACACCCCGATGATCGACTTCGCGGGTTCGACGATCGTGCACAGCGTCGGCGGGTGGGCCGCCCTCATGGGTGCCATCACGGTCGGCGCGCGGATCGGAAAGTACGGCAAGGACGGGAAGCCGCGTGCGATCCCCGGCCACTCACTGCCGTTCGCGATCGTCGGCGTGTTCATCCTCTTCGTCGGGTGGTTCGGCTTCAATCCGGGCTCGCAGCTCGCCGCCGATCTCGCCGTCGGCTCGATCGCGGTCACCACGCTCATCGCGGGTGCGGCCGGTGCCGTCGCCGCGATGATCACGGTGTGGCTCACGACCGGCAAGCCCGACGTCGCGATGACGGGCAACGGCGTCCTCGCCGGCCTGGTCGGGATCACGGCCGGCTGCGCGAGCGTCGACAACTGGGGCGCGGGGGCCATCGGCGCGATCGCCGGTGTGATCGTCGTCTTCTCGGTGTTCGGGCTGGACCGTGCCAGGGTCGATGATCCCGTCGGCGCGATCTCGGTCCACGGCGTGTGCGGTGCGTGGGGCACCCTCGCGGTGGGACTGTTCGCCACCGAAGGCGGCCTGTTCTACGGCGACGGTGCCGATCAGCTGCTGAGCCAGGCGATCGGTGTCGCCGCGGTGTTCGGCTTCGTGGTCGTCACCACCGGCGTGCTCTTCCAGGTGCTCAAGCGAACCATCGGTCTCCGGGTCCCGCCCGACGAGGAGATCGAGGGTCTCGACATCACCGAGCACGGTGCACCGGGATACAACCCCGACGTGCTCGCCGGAGCCGGATCCCTCGTGGGCGCATCGAGCGCCCCTGGCGCGTAGGAGGAACGAGCGATGCAACTCATCACCGCTGTCATCAAGCCGTTCCAGCTCGAATCCGTGAAGGAGGCCCTCGAAGGGATCGGGACGGCCGGGCTGACCGTGAGCGACGTGCAGGGCTTCGGCCGCCAGCGCGGGCACACGGAGACCTACCGGGGCGCCGAGTACCAGGTCGACTTCGTTCCCAAGGTCAAGGTCGAAGTCGTCGTCGACGACGGAATGGTCGACGGCACCGTCGACGCCATCGTCGGCGCAGCGCGGACCGGGAAGATCGGAGACGGCAAGATCTGGGTCGCGCCCCTGAGTCGGCTCGTCCGCATCCGGACAGGAGAGGAGGGCGCCGACGCGATGTGAGCCCTGTTGGGCTCGAGCCTTCCAAACGGGGTGCCCGGTCGCCAAGGCCGGGCACCCCGTCGCGCATCGCCGAACGACGCGTCGGCGCCGCCTCGATCAGGGCGAGAGCGACCACGTGTACTCGTACCACGACGATCTCGTGGCGCCGGTGCGGTCGTACAGGCGCTGGGCCGTCGCGTTGTCGGGCGCGGTGCTCCAGACGAGCGCGGCGGCCCCGCGCGCACCGGCGACGTCGGCGGCCGCCTCCAGCAGCGCGCGACCCACACCCGTGCCCCTCGCGTCGGGCACCACGAACAGATCGTGCAGGCACACGACCTCGTGCGCGGTGACGGAGTCGAGCCGCCAGTGCAGGCACGCGTACCCCACGAGCGGCCCACCCGCCTCGGCGCGCGCGCCGAGGAGCATGCCGTCGGCGTCGGAGTCGACGAAGCGGCCGAAGAACGTCGCGTTGTGCGCCTCGTCGGGCTCGACCTCGTAGAACCGCTGGTACGCGGCGATCAGCGGCAGCACGTCGTCGAGCTCGGCGGCGCCCAGGTGCTCGACCCGTGTCATGTCGCGCTCAGGATCTCGTGCGCGGCGCGCTCCCCGGACTGGATCGCCCCGTCCATGTAGCCGCACCACACCGTCGCGGTCTCGGTCCCGGCCCAGTGCAGACGACCAACCGGCTCACGCAGTGCGGGGCCGTGCTGCGTCCACGCCCCGGGCGTGAACAGCGCGGCGTAGCACCCGCGAGTCCACTCCTCGACGGACCAGTCGCGCTCGAGGTACTCGACCGGCTGACGGGCGGCCGGGCCGAACAGCGTCGCGAGACCCTCGAGCACGGCCGCCCGCCGCCGCGGCGGCTCGGCGCCGCTCAGCGTGCGCGCGTGGGCACCCTCGACGAACGCGAGCAGCACCCCCGGTGTACCCGACGGTGGCGAGCTGTCGAACACGACCTTCACGGGCCCGGCGTCGGTCGTGGCCTGGCCCGAGAGGCCGTCGTCGCGCCAGAACGGTCGGTCGTACAGCGCGTGGCACTTGATGACGGCACCCATCGGCAGCCGCTGGAGCAGCTGATCGCGCCGCGCAGGCAGCGCCGGCTCGTAGCGGATGCGCGCCGCCAGCGGTGGCGGTACGGCGACGATCGCGTGCCGAGCGGTCACGAGCAGGTCGTCGGTGAGGAGCGCGACCGCGTCGCCCGACTGGTCGATCCGCCGGACGGGCTCCGAGAGGCGCACCCGGTCGCCGAGCATCGCGGCGAGACCGGTGGCGTTCGCCTGCGAGCCCCCGATGAACCGATCCTGCTGGGCACCACCACGGGTCCCGGCAAGGACGTCCACGCCGTTGCCCGAGTGCGTGTAGAAGAGCGCGTGCAGCAGCGAGAGATCGGCCGGCTCCGCCGCGAACACCGCCTCGCTGAACAACGTGAAGAGCTCACGTGCCCCCCGCGTCACCGTGTTGTGCCGGATCCAGCTCTCGAACGTCTGACCGTCCCAGTCGTCGGCCCGATCGGCTCGCCACGGCGCGTCGAGGGGGACGCGCACGGCCATGTGGTCGAACCGGGCCTGCGCCTGCCCCATGTCGAGCAGCACGGCCGGGCTCAGGCGCGGGATCGCACCCCGGTACCGGCCGGTCTTGCCGCCGAAGCGCAGCAGGCTCTCGCCGTCGTCGTGGGTGGCGAACGTGTCGTTGCCGAGCTCTTCGGCCAGGCGCGCGATCCGGTGCTGGCCCGGACCGAGCCACTGACCCCCGTGGTCGACCACGGTGCCGTCGGCGAGCTCCTCGGTGAGCACCCGACCGCCGACACGATCCCGGGCTTCCAGCACCACCACGTCGCGTCCGGCGTCGATGAGCTGTCGGGCCGCGGTCAGGCCGGCGAGGCCGGCGCCGACGACGCAGACGTTGGTCTCGACCGGCTGTGCCACGGCTCACACGCTAGGGCCGGCGGGCGAAGTGTCGCGCTACCGTGCCTGCATGCCCGTGCACACCGCGCTCGCGCGCGCCGAGGAGGCGCTGCTCGACGAGCGCTGCTCGCTGACGCGGGACGAGGCGGGCGCAGTCGCGGCCGTGCCCCTCGACGAGCTGCCCGACGTCATCGCACTCGCGCATCGCGTCCGGCTCGAGTACTGCGGTGACGCGGTCGAGCTCGAGAGCCTGATCAACGCCAAGTCGGGCGCGTGTCCCGAAGACTGTGCCTTCTGCTCGCAGTCAGCGCGCTACCACACTGACGTCGACGTCTATCCGTTCCTCGACCTCGACGAGGTCGTCGCCGCAGCGCGCGCGACCCGCGACGCGGGCGCCACCCAGTTCTGCATCGTGGTCGCGGTGCGCGGGCCCGAGGAGCGGCTCCTGAACAAGGTGATCGACGCGGTCCACGCCGTCCACGAGGAGGCCGGCCTCGAGGTGGCGTGCTCGCTCGGGCTGCTCACCGAAGAGCAGGCCCGGCGTCTCGCCGCCGCCGACGTCCGCCGTTACAACCACAACCTCGAGGCGCCGCGCGCGGTCTTCCCGACGATCTGCACGACCCACACCTACGACGACCGGGTCGCGACGGCGCGCCTCGCCACCGACGCGGGGATGGAGCTGTGCTCGGGCGGCATCCTCGGCATGGGTGAGACCCTCGAGCAGCGGGTCGACTTCGCGTTCGAGCTCGCCGAGCTCTCGCCCTGCGAGGTGCCGATCAACTTCCTGATGCCGTCGGGCACGCCGCTCGGTGAGCAACGGATGATCACGCCCCGCGAGGCGCTCCAGGCGATCGCGCTGTTCCGGCTCGTGCTGCCGAGCGCCTGGCTGCGGCTCGCCGGCGGGCGTGAGCTCGTCCTCGGCGAGCTCCAGGCGATGGGCCTGCTCGCCGGCGCCAACGCCCTCATCGTCGGCAACTACCTCACGACCGGAGGACGTCCCGCCGCGGAAGACCACGCGCTGCTCGACGCGCTCGGCATGCCGGTCGCCGACGGTCCGGGCGAGGGTCGCTTCGTCGTCGACGGCCAGGGCGCCCATGCGCGCCCCGCCCGCGCGCCGACGTCGGTGAGCACCGCCATCCCCGTCACCGCGGAGTAGCCCGCTCCCGCCATCCACCGGTTTCTGGGCACGTTGAAGGGCAGATAGTCAGCTTCAGCGTGCCCAAAAGCCGTCAGGCCCGCTGGTTGAAGGCGGTGACGACCGGGCCGACGGGGCCGGGGGCGACACGGCTGATGGACGCGGTGTCGAGGCGCAGTCGCCACGCGAGCTGCGGCTGCTCGCCGAGACCGAGCGCCCAGAGCACCGCGGCCTTGATCGGCGACACGTGGCTGACCGCGACGATCCGACCGGCGTCGCTCGCCTCGCGCTGGAGCGACTCCATGCAGTCGGCGACGCGCCGCTGCACCTGGCGCAGGCTCTCGCCGCCCGGCGCCGCGAAGTCGGGGTCTGCGTGCCACGCCTCCCACGCTTCACGCGGGATGTCGCCGAGCGGGCGCTCATCCCATTCGCCGTAATCCATCTCGAGCAGCCGCGGCTCGTCGTCGACCGACATCCCCCAGGGTCCGGCGATCGCCACGGCCGTCTCGCGTGTGCGCCGCAGCGGGCTGGCGACGATGCGCGCGGGCCGACCCTCCCGCTCGAGCCTCTCCGCGAGCTCGCGGGCCTGCCGCGTGCCGTCGCTCGAGAGCGGCGGGTCGGCCCGTCCGACGAGGAGCCCGCGCAGGTTGTGGTCGGTCGCGCCGTGCCGCACGAGCACGATCACGACGCGCTCGCCTCGCGCAGACGACCGGTGCGCACGAGCTCGCGCCGCGGCTCGGGCAGGTACAGGTCGAACTGTCCGACGACCCACCAACACGCCACGAGCCCCGCGACCTCCTCCAGCAGCACGACCCACCAGACGGGGAGCAACGAGTCGTCGGGGAAGGTCGCGCCACCGAGCGGCCACCAGAACAGGTCGGCGTTCGTGAACGCGCCCGACAGGATCAGGCCGCAGAACACGCCGATCGGGAGGCACAGGAGCCGGCGTCTCGCGAGACGTGGGCGCCCGATCGTCGCGAGCATCACGACGACGAGCAGCGTGATCGGGAACAGCAGCGTGTGCCCGAACGCGGTGTGGCCGACCGGCAGGTCGACGAGCAGTGGCAGCATCGAGCCGAGCGCCACGAGGCGGTAGTCGATGCCCGAGCTCTTGAACACGTTCGCGACCAGGAGCACCGAGACGCCGACGTACCAGAGCAGCATCGCCGGCTCCTAGGTCGAGGCGTCGAGCGCCGCGTTGACGAGGAGGTCAGCGTCGGCGTTCTGCTCGCGGGGCACGTGGGCGAGCTCGGTCCGCGGCCACGACGCGAGCAGCTCTCGAGCGCGGGCGTGCAAGGGTCGCAACCCCTCGTGCTTGACCTTCCACGTGCCTTCGAGCTGACGGATGACGAGCAGCGAGTCGGCGCGCAGTCGCAGCAGCTCGGCGCCGAACGGCTGCGCGGCCTCGAGGCCGGCGATCACGGCCTTGTACTCGGCGACATTGTTCGTCGCGGTGCCGATTCGCTCACTGACGGTCGCCAGGAGCGCGGGCGGTGTCGTGCTCGGATCGAGCACGACAGCGCCGATCGCTGCCGGCCCGGGGTTGCCCCGCGCGCCCCCGTCGGCGAACACCTCCACGACGTCGAGCCCGGTCACGGGACGAGGATGGTGCCGCAGTTGTCGCAGTGCTCGACGGTGCCGTCGGCTGCCTTGCGGATCCGCTCGGCCTCGGTGGCCGGGATCGACAGGTGACAGCCCTGGCAGGTCATGCCCACGAGGCGCGCGGCACCGACGCCGTTCGACTTCTCGCGGCACCGCTCGTACACGTCGAGCAGCTCGCGGTCGATCCCCGCGGCGACCGTGGCGCGCGCCTCCTCCTCGGTGGCGAGCTCGGCGCCGCGCGAGCCCTCGGCCTCGGCGAGCGTGCCGCGCAGCCCGGCGAGCTGGCCGTCGAGCCCCGCCGCCTCGCCGTCGAGGCCCGCGAGCTGCTCGTCGAGCGGCTCGCGCCGCTCCATCGCCGCGAGCTGGCGGTCCTCGACGGACTGCTGGTGACGCTTGAGCTGCGCGATGTCGGCCTGCAGCGCCTGGAGCTCGCGGGGCGATGCCACCTCGCCGCCGTAGAGCTTCGCCTCGGCCTCCGCGGCCTGCTGACCGAGCGCCGCCGCTTCGTCCTCGAAACGCTTCTCCTCGCGCGCCACTTCGTCACGTTGCGAGCGGAGCTGGGTGGCCACGTCCCGGAGCTCTGCGAGTCGCGTCTCTCCCGCTTCGACCTCGGCGCGCTCGGGGAGCGCGGCGAGCCGGTGGCGGATGCGGTCGAGCGCGAGGTCTCGCTCCTGGAGGTCGAGGAGAGGTTCGAGCGCGCTCACGCGACGGACGCTAGGCGCTCGCGCCGTGTGGTGGCGCGTCGGGTGGCGGGGTCAGCCGCCGTCGCCCGCCCCTTCCGACGTGTCGGGTGTCGTGGGCGTCGTCGGCGTCGTCGCCTTCGTCGTCGGTGCGGCCTTCGTCGTCGCGGTGGGCCTCGTCGTCGGCGGGTTCACGACGACCGACGGTGGCACAAGGGTCGGGACGGTCTCGCCGGGGAACGCGCCCGGGGCGGTGGCCGACCGCCCGTTCTCGGTGATGAACGCGCCCTTGCGCGCGCACGCCGGACCCGCGGGGGGGAACGCCTCGGGCGGCGTTCCGGCCAGCGCGGTGTCCATGAAGATCTTGGAGATCCGAGCGGGGATCTGCCCGCCGAACCCGGCACCGGGGATCCGGGCGTCCGCGTTGCCGTGCCAGGTGAACGCCACGAGACCCGGCGTGATCTGGAGGAAGTTCGCGTCGGCGCGGTTGTCGGTCGTGCCCGTCTTGCCCGCCGACTCGCGACCGTTGAGACGAGCGGCAGTGCCGGTGCCGCCGGTGATGACGCCCTTCATGATGTCGAGCTGACAGTTGGCGGCGTCGGCCGAGATCGCCCGCTGCGGCGTCACGTCGCGGGCCGCGTCGAACACGATCTCACCGTCGGGGCCGAGGATCTTGCTGATGAAGATGGCCGGGCGCATCATCCCGCTGCTGGCGACCGTCGACGCGACGGTCGCCATCTCGGTCGCCGTCGACTCGATTGCACCAAGCGTCAAGGTGAGGACGGGCTTCAGCGTCTGCTGGGTGATGCCCATCTTGTACGCGGTGTCGATCACCTTGTCGAAGCCCACCGAGAGCTCGAGACGGGCGAAGGCGCAGTTCACCGAACCGGTCGTGGCGGCGCGCAACGTCATCTTGCCGCCGCCGCCCTCGGCGTTCTGCGTGCGCCCGTACTGGGGGAACTCGCACGGCGACGTGCCGTCGATGAAGTCGTTCGGCGAGTAGCCGCTGTCGAGCGCGGCGGCGAGCGTGTTGACCTTCCACGTCGATCCCGCTTGGCGGCCCGGGTAGCTGGTCGCGATGTTGTACTGGCTCGACTCGAAGCCCGGCCCGGCGACCATCGCCTTCACGAACCCGGTGCGCGGGTCCATCGCCACGAGCGACCCGGTCCAGCCGGGCTTCTCGGGCAGCACCTGGTCCATCGCCGACTGCGCGGCGGCCTGCACGTTGGGGTCTTCGGTGGCATAGACCTTCAGGCCCCCGTTGAGGACCTTGCCCTGACGTTCCTTGGGCGTCGCGCCGAGCACCTCGTAGACGGGGTCGTTGATGAGGCGGTCCTGGATCTCCTCGCCCCAGGACGAGCGCGGGCGCAGCTCGGCCTCGGGCTTGATCGTCGGCAGCGGCTCCTCGCGCGCGGCCGCGGCCTGCTCCTCGGTGATGTAGCCCTGGTCGAGCATCCGCTCCAGCGCGGTCTCGCGCCGGCGCACCGCGCCCTCGGGGTTCGTGAACGGGTTGTTCCCCTCGGGGTTGGAGATGAGACCCGCGAGCAGCGCGGCCTCTCCGACCGTGATCTCTTCCAGCGTCTTGGGGCGCGGGAACGCCGCGCCCGGGTCGGCGGTGAGGAAGAAGCGCTCGACCGCCGACTTCACGCCGTAGGAGCCCTGCCCGAAGTAGACGGTGTTGAGGTACTGCTCGAGGATCTCACGCTTGGAGTACTTCTCGTTGAGGCGGAAGGCGAGCACGATCTCGCGCACCTTCCGGTTGATGTCGCGCTTGCGGGTGAGGATGCGGTTCTTGACGAGCTGCTGGGTGATCGTCGAACCACCCTGCTCGATCTCGCCCGACGAGAGGTTCTTGAGCAGCGCTCGGACCGTGGCGTTGAGGTCGACGCCGTCGTTGTCCCAGAACGTCTGGTCCTCGACGGAGATCACCGCGTTCTGGATCAGCGGCGGCACGGCGTCGAGGCCGATCTCCTCGCGGTTCTTGTTGCCGACGACGTCGATGACCCCGCCGGCCGCGTCGTAGATCGTGGATCGCTGCGCCAGGTTGCGCAGGGCTCCGATCTTGTCGCTCGTGTAGTGGTGCGCCTTGCCGACCTCGGCGAGCCCCGGAAGCAGCGCGGCCATGCACGCCCCGACGGCGATGCCGCCGATGACGATCGTGAGGACGAAGTTGCGGAACGCGCCGGGGACCTTGCGCATACGGGACTCTCCAGGATGGCACACGAAGGCCCGAATCCTTCGAGCACCCGGGGCGAGCCCAGGTCCCGGGAGTCGAGGCGTCTGACCGGTCGAAGCGAGAACGGTGGCAGCACCGATCGGGTTCCCGGGGCCGGATCCGGGGCTCACGTCTCACCCCGTCGGTACTCTCGCCCCGCGATGGTGGACGAGTCGGGACCAGGCGAAGCAGGAGACGAGGAGGTGATGCAGCAGCACCTCCCCGGCCTGGACGAGAGCCCCGGCCCGGACGAGACGCCCATCCTGCACGAATCGGGCGGACCGAGCACCGCGCTGGGAGCGCTCGTGGTCGTCCCCCTCGGATCGCCCGCGCGCGACGAGCTCGTCGCGATCGTCGCCCGCCTGCGCGCCGACGACCCCCTGGCCCCGGTCACGGTCGCGGTCCCGTCGCCGCTGGCGGGCCTGGCGCTGCGACGCGTCGTGGGCGTGCGCACCGGTCTCGCCAACGTCCGCTTCACCGCGCTGGCCCGGGTCGCCGAGCTCCTCGGGGCGCCCGTCCTCGCGGCAGATGACCGTCGCCCGCTGACGTCGGCGCTGCGCCTCGAGGCGATCCACACCGCGCTCGTCGCCGATGACGGCCCGCTCGCTCCCGTTCGCTCGCACCCCGCGACCGCCGCCGCCCTGGCGTCGACGTTCTCGGAGCTCGACGAGATCGATGACGCCGCGCGCGCCGGGATCGCAGAGCGCAGCGACCGGGCCTCTGCGGTGATCCGCCTGTACGACGAGTTCCGACGGCTCACGGCCGACTGCTACGACCTCGACGACGTCGCGCGCGCCGCAGCACGTGCGGTCGAGTCCGATGCCGCGACGGCGATGGAAGTCGGTCACGTGGTGGTGTACCTGCCGACCGCGATCACGAGCGCCGAGGAGGCGCTGCTCGCTGCGCTGGCCGATCGCGACCGTCTCACCGCCGTGCTCGGTCGCTGCGGTGACGACGGCCCCGACACCGGGCTCACCGACGCGCTGGCGGCGCGGCTGCGCCCGCTGCTCGGCGTGTCCGTGTCCCGGGACGCCGCGGTGGCTCCGCTGGCGCAGCGGCTGCTCTCCGCGCCCGACCCCGACGACGAGGTGCGGGCGGTCGCACGCGAGCTCGACGCCCGGGCACGACGCGGAGAGCCGCTCGGCCGCGTCGCGCTCCTCTACCGCGTCGCCGAGCCCTACGCCCGCCTGATCCCCGAGGTGCTCGACGCGGCGGGCATCGCCTGGACCGGCGCCGCACCGCGCCGGGTCGCAGACTCGGCCGCCGGTCGACTGCTGCTCGGGCTGCTGGCCCTCGTCGATGGCGATCTCGCACGCGACGACGTGGCTGGATGGATGGCATCGGGTCCGGTGATCGACCCCGCCGACGGCCGACGCGTGAACGCGACGCGCTGGGACGTGCTGTCGCGCGAGGCCGGTGTCGTGAGCGGCGCCGACCAGTGGTCGGAGCGGCTGGCGCTTCGACTCGAGGCGATCGAGAGCGAGCTGGCCGCCCTCGCCGACGACGCCGAGGCGAGCGACTGGCAGGTGCGGCGACTCGAGCGCGACCGCACCGACAGCGCCGCGCTCGCCGCGTTCGTCGCCGACGTCGCCGACGCGCTCACGCCGCCGGACCCGCCGACCTGGGCGTCGCTCGCCGGCTGGGCCGCGGGGCTGCTCGTGCGGTACGCCGGCTCGGAGGGGCAGCGACACGACTGGCCCGAACGCGAGCTCGAGGGCGCGCGTCGCATCACCGCGAGCCTCGACGAGCTCGCGGCGCTCGACACGATCGGACCCGCCGGCGACCGAATCGGGAAGCTCGACCGGGGGCGCTTCCGCCGCACACTCGAGGCCGAGCTCGACGCCCGGCTCGAGCGCGTCGGACACTTCGGCGCGGGCGTGCTCATCGGTGCGCTGAGCCAGGCGTACGCCGCCGACTTCGACGTCGTCTACGTGCTGGGCGCGGTCGAAGGCACGTTGCCGCCACGCGGTCGCGAAGACCCACTGCTGCCCGACCGCGAGCGCCGAGGCGTGGTCGCGCTCTCCCAGCACGCCACCCGACGCCTCGAGGAGCGCCGCGACTACCTCGCCGCGCTCGCGTCGGCACCCGAGCGCGTGCTGACGTTCCCCCGCGCCGATCCGCGCGCGCAGCGGAAGCGGCTGCCGGCCCGGTGGGTCGTCGAGTCGGCGTCGGCACTCGCACGGAGCGATCTCACCGCCGAGCAGCTGCGCGACGACGTCGCCCCCGGGCCGTGGCTCGACGTGATCGAGAGCTTCGAGGGCTTCGTGCTCCACGGCGAGCCGAGCAGCGACACCGAGTACGCCCTGCGATCGCTGCGGGGCTGGCGCGACGCGGGGCGAGACCTCAGCGAGCACCCGCTCGCCGCCGGTGCGCTCGCGCACGGCTTCGCGGCCGGCGCGTCCCGCGCCACGTGGCAGGCGACCCCGTACGACGGCTTCGTCGGCGACGGACTCGGCCTCGCACCAGGCACATCGCGCCCGACGTCGCCGACGGCGCTCCAGACATGGGCCGAGTGCCCGTTCCGCTACTACCTCGCGCGCGTGCTGCGCCTCCAGGACGTGCCGCGTCCCGAGGCGACCGAAGCGATCAGTGCGCTCGACGAGGGCGCGCTGCTGCACGCCGTGCTCGAGGAGTTCGTACGCGACGCGCCCCCACCTGCATCGCCCGACGCGCCGTGGACTGCCGACGACCGCGCGCTGCTCGACTCGATCGTCGCCCGTCACTGCGACGACGCGGAACGACGCGGCATCACCGGTCGCTCCGTCATGTGGACGCTGGCCCGACGCCGAATCGTCGCGACGGCTCGTCGGTTCCTCCGCGTCGACGAGCACGTCCGCTCCTCGCTCGGCGTCGTCCCCGCGCCCGACGGGCTCGAGCGCGGCTTCGGCACCAACGACACGCCGCCTGTCGAGGTCCCGCTGCACGGCGGCACCGTCGTGCGCTTCCGCGGGCGGATCGACCGCGTCGACCGCTCACCCGACGGCCGTCGCACAGTCGTCTACGACTACAAGACCGGCGGACAGCGACGCTACGCCGGAGTCGACGCCGATCCCGTCGACGAAGGTCGCCTGCTGCAGCTGCCGGTGTACGCGCTGGCGGCGCGCGCACGGGAGGGGGGCGACGAGGCGATCGCGGCCTACTGGTTCACGCGCGACGAGCCGGATGACGCGTTGCTCCAGGTCTCGCTCGACGACGCCGAGGACCGCTTCGTCGACGTGGTCGGCACGATCGTGGAAGGCATCGGCGACGGGTGCTTCCCCGCGGTGCCGGGCATTCGCGACTGGGACTGGCGTTCGTCGCGGGAGGTGTGGTCGTCGTGCCGCTGGTGCGAGTTCGACCGCCTGTGCTCGGTCGACCGCGGTGCCGCGTGGGACCGTGTCGCGTTCGACTCGGCGACAGACCCGTTCCACGCGCTCGCCCTCGACGACGCGACCGACGAGGCCGACGCGGAGGACGACGCCTGATGGCAGTCACCGTCGACGCCGATGCCCGCGCCCGGGTGCGTGACGAGCACGGCCGGAGCATCTTCATCGAGGCCGGTGCGGGCACCGGCAAGACGACGGCCCTCGTCGATCGGGTCGTCGCGCTTGCGGCGGCCGGCAGCGTCGAGCTGCGGGAGCTCGCGGCGATCACGTTCACCGAGGCCGCGGCGGCAGAGCTGCGCGATCGCATCCGCGGTGGTCTCGAAGCCGCGGCTGCTGGAGACCTCGAGTGGGTCTCCGGCACCGACGCTCGCGCCCGGTGCCGGGGGGCGCTCGAGCAGATCGACGACGCCGCGCTCACGACCCTCCACGGGTTCTCACAGCGCCTGCTCACCGAGTACCCGCTCGAAGCGGGGCTGCCACCCGCGTTCGAGGTCCTCGACGACATCCGATCGCGGGTCCGCTTCGAGCAGCGATGGGGCGAGCTCGTCGACGAGCTGTTCGCCGACCCCTCGCTCGAGGAGACGCTGCTGCGCGGCCTCGTCCTGGGTCTTCGCTTCGATCACCTGCGCGCCGCGGCACGCCTGCTCCACGACAACCACGACCGCGTCGCGATTCCCGATCCACCGGACGCGCTGCCGTCGTTCGACGTCGCATCGCTCGTCGCCGCTCTGGACACGGTGATCGAGCTCCGCCGCTCCGACTGCCACGTCGAGGGCGATCTGCTCGCCGCGCACGTCGACGAGGCGCTCGTCCCGTTGCGCGACGTACTGGTGGAGCGCCGTCCCGACCTGCTCGACGAGCTCGAGCTCGTCGACCGGGTGGGCGAGCTGACATGCGCGCGGGGCAAGAAGACGAACTGGCGCAGCGACATCGACGAGGTCCGCGCCGCCTGTGGCCACGCCAACGACGTCCGCACGGAGATCCTCGACGAGCAGCGGCGCGCGGTCCTGGCGACGCTGGTCCATCACATCGCCACCTTCGTCCGCGCCTTCGCGGTCGAGCGTCGTCAGGACGGCACGCTGGAGTTCCACGACCTCCTCGTGCTGGCGAGAGACCTGCTGCGCACGCGTCCCGATGTGCGCGCCGCGGCGGCACGCCGCTGGCGGCGCATCCTGCTCGATGAGTTCCAGGACACCGATCCGCTCCAGATCCAGCTCGCCGCCCTGTTGACCACCCTCGATCCCGGCGCGGGCGACCGCGCGTGGCACGAGGTCTCGATCGAGCCAGGGGCGCTCGTCGTGGTGGGCGACCCCAAGCAGTCGATCTACCGGTTCCGGCGCGCTGACCTCCGCGTCTACGACACCGCTCGGACGAGGCTCGGGCTCGACGATGCGACGCTGGTCGACAACTTCCGTTCCGTGCCGTCGATCATCGACTTCGTGAACGCGCTCTTCGGTGGGCTCCTCACCGACGAGCCGGGTGTGCAGGCCCCGCACGTCGAGCTCCACGCTCATCGTGAGCCGATCACGGGCGGCGGCCCGGCGGTCGGCGTGTTCGGCGACGTGACGAAGGAGCGCGTCGAGGCGATCCGTGCCCGCGAGGCTTCTGACGTTGCGGCGATCCTGCAGGCGATCAAGCGCGACGAGTGGAAGGTCGTCGGTCGCGACGGCGCCACCCGGCATGCGGCGTACGCCGATGTCGCGATCCTCATCCCGTCGCGCACCGCCCTGTCGGGCATCGAGGACTCGCTCGAGACGGCGGGAATCCCGGTGCGCGTCGAGAGCCAGTCGCTGCTGTTCGCGACCGCCGAGATCCGCGACCTGCTGTCGATCCTCACCGCGGTCGACGACCCGAGCGACGGCATCGCGGTCGTCGCTGCGCTGCGGTCGGTGGCCTTCGGCTGCAGCGACACCGACCTCGGTGTGTACGCGCAGGCGGATGGTACGTGGGACTACCGGTCCGAACGCGACGACGTCGTCGCCGCCCTCGCCGACGAGCATCCGGTCGTCGCGGGGCTCCGCGCGCTCCGGGAGCTGTGGGCCCGGCGCTGGTGGCGCAGCGTGAGCGAGACGGTCGAGGCCGTCGTGCGCCAGCGGCGGATGCTGGAGCTGGCCGTCGCACGCCGTCGCCCTCGCGACCACTGGCGGCGGATCCGCTACTTCGTCGACCAAGCGCGCGTGTGGGACGACGCTGGGGCGGGCACGCTCCGCGGGTTCGTCGAGTGGGCACGAGAGCAGGCCGACGAGCACGCGCGTGTCGTCGAGTCCGTCGCACCCGAGCCCGACGACGACGCAGTGAGGATCCTCACCGTGCACGGCGCAAAAGGGCTCGAGTTCCCCATCGTCGTCCTGGCCGGCCTCAGCACCCAGCCGCCCAACTTCCGTCCTCCGGTCGTATGGGACGCCGACGGCGCCGCGGAGTACGCCGTCGGCACCAAGGCATCGGGCTCGCGCGTCGCCACGGAAGGCTACGACGACGCGATCTCGGCCGAGGGCAGGCACGATCGCGCCGAGCGGCTGCGTCTGCTCTACGTCGCGATGACGCGCGCGCGCGACCACCTCGTGGTGAGCGTGCACCGCAAGGACAAGACGGAGTGCCACGCGCGGTCGGTGGCGGAGCAGCTCGAGCACGCGGCATTCGACCAGCTCGACCCCGGTGAGCCCGTCCCCGGGGTCGTCCCACCACCCGGCCCGGCACCGGTCGCAGAGCCCGCGGCCTACGAGGAGTGGGCGGCTCGTCGCGACTCCGCGCTCGCGCGCGCGGCCGCACCAGCCAGCGTGGCAGCGACGGCCCTTGCCGCGCTCGACGACGAGGCACCCGACGCTCCCGGCCTCGCCAAGGAGCCGCCCGCCGACGACGCGCCGCCCTGGCGGCGGGGTCGGGCCGGTACCGCGGTTGGCCGCGCGGTGCACGCGGTGCTCCAGACGGTCGACCTCGCACGCGCCACCGATCTGCGCGAGATCGCCCGGGCCCAGGCGCTCGCGGAGGGCGTCCCCGACCGCGAGGACGAGGTGCGCGCGTTCGCGCTGAGCGCCCTCGAGGCCCCCGTCGTGCGCGCCGCGATCGAGGGCGGCGGCCGGTGGTGGCGCGAGGTCCCGGTGGCCGCAACCGTGGACGGCGTGCTGCTGGAGGGCTTCGTCGACCTGCTGGTGGAGCTCGACGGCGAGCTCGTGGTCGTCGACTACAAGACCGACCAGGTCGACGACGAGCGCCTCGAGGAGGCGCTGGACCGGTACTCGGTGCAAGGAGCGGCCTACACGCTCGCGCTCGAAGCCGCGCTCGGTCGGACCGTCACGCGCTGCGTGTTCGTCTTCGCCCGGCGGCGCACGGCGATCGAGCGTGACGTCGCCGACCTCGACGCGGCGAAGGACGAGGCCCGTCGCCGTCTCGTCGCGGTCGGCGCACCATGAGCCGCACGTTGAGCGTCGGAGCCACGATCGTGCTCGCGGCGGGCTTGCCCGACTAGGCGGTGAGCAGCCCGAGGCCCTTCGCCAGCAGCACGACACCGATCACGAGCAGCAGCACCGTCATCACCGCCGCGTTGTGCTGCTGGAGCCATGCCTTCCAGCCATCGAGCATGGTGCGCGCACGCTCGCCGGCGAACACGTACGCGGCGACCGGCACGATGATGCTGAGGCTGCCGATCAGCACGAACACGACGAGCGTCACGACGGCGTCGCTCGTCGACACGCCCGCCTGCGCGACGGCGGCCGCGGCCCCGACGGTGAGGATCAGGTTCTTGGGGTTGATGGCACTCAGCAGGATGCCGAACCCGACTGCCTTCACCGGGGTCACCGAGTCGACCGCGGCCATCCACTTGGGCATCGGCGCCGCCTCGCCGGGCGCGGGACGCGATCGCCACCGACGGAGCGCCATCAGGATCAGCACGACGCCGAGCACGACCTTCACGGTCGAGGTGGTGTCGGCGGCGTCGCTGTCGCTCGCGACGTCGGCGCCGTCTGCGATCACGTAGACGATCGCGCTCACGACGGCGAGACCGGCGATCCAGCCCAGCAGGAACGACGGACCGTTGGCGCGTGCCCGCGGCGAGAAGAGCATGAGGATCACGGCGATGATCGGGATCGGGCTGATCATCACCCCGACGGCGAGAGGCAGGACGTCGCTGATCGCCGGACCCATGGTCACGCTCCCCTGTCGGCCGCCACGCGAAACCCGACGTTACCCGTCGAGCTGTCGGGTTCGTTGGCAAAGCGCGCCGACACCCGATAGCGCCGGCAGTACGACATGTGGCACAGGTAGGAGCCACCCCGCTGGACGCGCTGCGCGCCCGCGGCCGGTCCGGAAGGGTTCCGCGACTCCGAGCGCCCGTAGTACGAGGGATCGAACCAGTCGCTGCACCACTCCCAGACGTTGCCCGTGACGTTGAACAGGCCGTAGCCGTTCGGCGCGAACGTGTCGACCGGAGCGGTGCCGAGGTAGCCGTCGGCGCCGGTGTTCCCGCCCGGGAACTCACCCTGGAACACGTTCATCCGGTGCTCCCCATCGGGCTCGAGGTCGTCGCCCCACGGGAACGCATGCCCTGCGAGCCCACCGCGCGCGGCCGCCTCCCACTCGGCTTCGGTCGGCAGGCGCGTACCCGACCACGCGCAGTACGCCTGCGCGTCGTTCCAGGACACGTGCACGACGGGATGATCGCCCCGGCCGTCGACCCCGGACTGCGGCCCCTCGGGGTGACGCCAGGTCGCGCCCTCGACCTGGCGCCACCACGGCGCCTGGGCGACGGCGCGGGTGTCGGGGAAGTCGTCGGGCAGCAGGCCGCCGAACACGAACGACCAGCCGTAGCGCTCCGCGTCGGTCTGGTAGCCCGTCGCGTCGGCGAAGCGCCCGAACGCCTCGTTCGTGACCGCGTGCGCGTCGATGCAGAACCCGTCGAGCGTCACCTCGTGCACCGGGCTCTCGCCGTCACCCGGGTACGCCCAGACGGACTCGTCACCCATCGCGAACGCGGTGGGCGGGATCGAGGCGAGCGCGCGGCCGTGGTCGCCGCCGGCGACGGCGTTGCCGCGCGACGGCGGCTCGGCCGCGGCGAACGCGACCGAAGCTTCGCCGTCGTCGCGCCGAGGGGCGCAGCAGGCATCGGACATCGGCTCGAGCGTACCGAGGTTGCTGCGCGTGCCACACTGCGCGCTCGCATGCGCACGTTGCTGCTCGTCCACCACACGACGTCACCGTCGCTCCAGGCGATGTTCGATGCCGTGCACGCGGGCGCGACCGACCCCCAGATCGAGGGGGTGGAGGTGGTCACGCGGGCGGCGCTCCAGGCGAGCGCAGCCGACGTGCTCGGCGCCGACGGGTACCTGCTCGGCACGCCGGCGAACCTCGGGTACATGTCGGGGGCGATGAAGCACTTCTTCGACTCCGTGTACTACCCCTGCCTCGAGGCGACGAAGCGGCGCCCGTACGGGCTCTACGTGCACGGCAACAACGACACCACGGGTGCGGTCCGCTCGGTCCAGACCGTGGTCACCGGCCTCGAGTGGCGCCTCGCCCACGACCACGTCAGCGTCATCGGCGATCCGTCCAGGGACGACGTCGACGCGTGCTGGGAGCTCGGCGCCGCCCTCGCCGCCGGCCTGACGCTGTCCTCTTGATGCGTACCTGGGAACCGGGGTGGCCCCGTCACAGGGGGGTGGGAGACTGCGCCGAGTGACCACGCTCCTCCCCGACCGATCCGCCGCCCGGCAGCTGCCGTTCGCGTCCGACGGGACCGTCGAGGGCTTCCACCCCGCGGTACGCGAGTGGTTCCGGCGCCGGTTCCCCGAGGGGCCCACCGAGCCTCAGCGTGACGGGTGGCCCCACATCGCCGCGGGCACCGACACGCTCATCGCCGCGCCGACCGGTTCCGGCAAGACGCTCGCCGGCTTCCTGGTCTGCATCGACCGCCTCTATCGGGCTCACGAGGCGGGGGGAGACGTCGAGCGCGTGACGCGCGTCGTCTACGTGTCCCCGCTGAAGGCCCTTGCCGTCGACATCGCCGAGAACCTCGAGCGGCCGCTCACCGAGATCGCGTCGATCGCCGTAGAGCTCGGGCTCGACGCACCCGACATCACGGTCGCGGTCCGCACGGGCGACACGCCCTCGTCGGCACGAGCGGCCATGCTGCGCCGGCCCCCGACGTTCGTGGTCACGACGCCCGAGTCGCTGTACCTGCTCGTCACGAGCGAGCGCGGTCGCGACCTGGTGCGCACCACCGAGACCGTCATCGTCGACGAGATCCACGCCGTCGCGCGCGACAAGCGGGGCTCGCACCTCTCGCTCACGCTGGAGCGCCTCGAAGCCCTGTGCGAGGCGCGTCCGGCACGCGTCGGCCTGTCGGCGACACAGCGGCCCATCGAGACGGTCGCGCGCCTGCTCGTGGGCGACCGTCCGCTGCCCGCGATCGTCGACCGCGGCCACCAGCGCGATCTCGACCTCGCGCTCGAGCTCCCCGACGGCGAGCTCGAGGCGGTCGCTCCCGCCGAGCAGATGGCCGACATCCTCGACCGCATCGCCGACCTCGTGCGCCAGCACCGCACGACGCTGGTGTTCGTCAACACCCGCCGGCTCGCCGAACGGCTCGCGCACCTGCTGGGCGAGCGACTCGGCGACGACGTCGTCGCCGCGCACCACGGCAGCCTCTCGAAGGACCGGCGCTATCGCATCGAGACGCGTCTGCGGGCCGGGCAGCTCAAGGCACTCGTCGCGACGGCCTCGCTCGAGCTCGGCATCGACATCGGCCCGGTCGAGCTGGTGTGCCAGATCGGCTCGCCGCGCAGCATCGCGACGTTCCTCCAGCGCGTCGGACGCTCGAACCACTCCCGCAGTGGCACGCCGAAGGGACGCCTCTACCCGATGACGCGCGACGAGCTCGTCGAGTGCAGCGCGCTCCTCGCCGCGGTGCGCGCCGGCCAACTCGACGCGATTCGCCCACCCGATGCGCCGCTCGACATCGCCGCCCAGCACATCGTGGCGGAGACCGCCGCCCAGGAGTGGGAGACCGACGCGCTGTTCGCGCTCGTCCGCAAGGCCGATCCGTTCCGCGAGCTGTCTCGCGACGAGTTCGACGCGGTGCTCGATCTCGTGGCCGACGGGATCCCGACGGGCCGCGGCAAGCGCGGGGCCTACGTCCACCTCGACCGGGTCAACGGCGAAGCGCGCGGCCGCAAGGGAGCGCGCCTCGCCGCGCTCACTTCGGGCGGCGCGATACCCGAGAACGGCGACTACCGCGTCGTCGCCGAGCCCGACGACCTGTTCGTGGGGTCGGTCAACGAAGACTGGGCGATCGAGTCGATGGCGGGCGACGTGTTCCTGCTCGGCACCCACTCGTGGCAGATCCGCAAGGTCGAGCCGGGAGTCGTGCGCGTCCGCGACGCCGCCGGTGCGCCACCCACGATCCCGTTCTGGCTGGGTGAGGCGCCCGCGCGCACCACCGAGCTGTCCGAGCACGTGTCGCAGCTCCGCCGCGAGATCGACGCGCGGCTCGCGTCCGGTGACGCCGACGGCGCACGCGCCTGGCTGCGCGACTGGGCCGGCATCGACGACGTCCCCGCGGCGATGATCGTCGACTACGTGGCGATCGGCCGTGCCGCGCTCGGCGTCACGCCCACCCGTGAGCACCTCGTCCTCGAGCGCTTCTTCGACGAGACCGGTGGCATGCAGCTGGTCGTCCACTCCCCCTACGGCGGCCAGATCAACCGTGCACTCGGACTTGCGCTGCGCAAGAAGTTCTGCCGAACGTTCAACTTCGAGCTCCAGGCCGCGGCCAACGACGACGCCGTGGTGCTCTCACTCGGTCCGCACCATTCCTTCCCGCTCACCGACGTCCCCCGCTACCTGTCGAGCAGCACCATCGACGACACGCTCGAGCACGCCATCCTCGACGCACCGATGTTCCTGGCCCGCTGGCGGTGGAACCTCAACCGGTCGTTGATGGTGCTGCGGTTCCGCAACGGTCGACGCAACCCGCCGCCGATCCAGCGCATGGAGTCCGACGACCTGATGGCCGCGGTCTTCCCGCAGGCTGCCGCGTGCCAGGACAACATCGTCGGGCCGATCGAGATCCCCGACCACGTGCTCGTGCGTCAGACCATCCACGACACCCTTCACGAGGCCCTCGACGTCGACGGCGCCCGCGGCTTGCTCGAGCAGATCGAGTCGGGCGTCGTCGACGTGCACTGCTGTGACACGACCGAGCCGTCAGTGCTCGCGCACGAGATCCTGACCGCGCGGCCCTACGCGTACCTCGACGACGAGGGCGAGATCCAGAACCGCCGCACCAACGCGGTCGTGCTGCCCCGGGGCATGTCGGTCGACCTCACGTCGATCGGAGCGCTCGATCCCGGGGCCATCGCGCAGGTGACCGCCGAGATCACTCCCGAGCCGACGACCGCCGACGAGCTGCACGACCTGCTCTGCTCCCTCGTGGTCCTGGCGGCGCGCGATGCCTGGCGCCCGCTCTGGGACGAGCTCGTCGCCAAGGGCCGTGGTGCGTATCTGGAGGCCGCTATCCGGCCTCCAGGTACGCATCACGAGCTGTGGTGCGCGGTCGAGACGGCCGACGAGGCCCAACGCGCCCTGGCGGGCGACGACGAGGCGGTCGTCACCTTGCTGCGCGGACACCTCGAGGTGAGCGGGATCACCACCGTCGATGGGATCGCGGAGACCACGCGGCTCTCCGCCGGGCGGGTGGCTTCGGGTCTGGCAGTGCTCGAGCAGGAGGGCTTCGCGTTCCAGGGCCGGTACACGCCCGGCACCACGGGCACGGAGTGGGTCACGCGCCGCCTCCTGGCGCGGATGCACTCGGGGTCACGCCGGCGCCGTCGCGGCACCGTGCAGCCCGCGACGGCGCAGGACCTCATGCGCTTCCTGCTCCGCTGGCAGCACGTCGCGCCCGACACCCAGCTCGCCGGCGAGGCCGGCCTCGCCGCCGTCATCGAGCAGCTCGAGGGCTACGAGGCCGCGGCCGCTTCCTGGGAGCCCGAGCTCCTGGCGCGGAGGCTGCGCGACTACCGACCGGGTTGGCTCGACCGGCTGTGCCACGACGGCGAGGTGTCGTGGCTGCGCCTCATGCCGCGGGCGCGTGACGAGAACGACGGCCCGGCCGGCCCACCTTCGAAGGCGACGCCGATCACGGTGGTGCTGCGCAGCGACCTCGGCTGGCTGCTGGAGGCCGCGCGCGACGGGGTCGAGCCCGCGCCGCCGAGCGTCG
Organism: uncultured Bifidobacteriaceae bacterium; assembly: GCA_964532485.1. Lineage (GTDB taxonomy): Bacteria > Actinomycetota > Acidimicrobiia > IMCC26256 > PALSA-555 > DATBSK01. Next base: position 25,259 of record CAZHKE010000006.1, on the reverse strand, counting down.
GCGCGACGGCCGAGGTCATCGAGGTCCTCCGGCGGCGGGGGGCGTGCTTCGCGGTCGAGCTCGCCGACGCCACGCGCCGTCTTCCCGACGACGTCGAGCGCGCGCTCTGGGACGGAGTCGCCCGGGGCCTGCTCACGTCCGACGGGTTCGCGGCGATCCGCGCCCGCGTCACCGGCGAGCGACACGCGAGCCTGCCACCGCGTCACTCGCGGCTTCGTCGGGCCGCGGCGATCGCCGCGTCGGGCGCCGGCCGCTGGTCGCTGGTCCCGACGGCGCTCGCGGAGGCGAGCGCCGACCTCGACCGCGACGAGCTCGCGGAGGCCGTCGCCGAGCTGCTCCTCCAGCGCTGGGGCATCGTGTTCCGCGACCTGGCCGTGCACGACTCGCTGCGCTTCCCCTGGCGCGACGTGCAGTGGGCCCTCCGACGGCTCGAAGACCGCGGCCTGGTCCGAGGCGGCCGGTTCGTCGCCGGCTTCAGCGGCGAGCAGTACGCACTGCCGAGCGCGGTCGAGCAGCTCGAGCGGATGCGCAAGACCGATGGCAACGGCGAGCGAGTCACGCTCAACGCCACCGATCCGCTCAACCTCGTGGGTGTGCTGCTCCCCGGTGACAAGGTCCCGGCGATCCGCACGAACCAGGTGAGCTACGTCGACGGAGTCCCCACTCAGGCGTAGGTGACCGCGACGCCAACGCCGTGCGTGCATCGCCTCCGGGCGGTGACGGTCGTCAGCCGGTGAACGCCGGCGCGGCCTCGACGGGCGCGGGCGGTGGCGGCGGCGGTTCCTCGAACGTGTTCGCGAAGGTCACCTCGGCGTCACGCCGTCGCGTGAGTACGCTCGCCGCCGACTAGCGCTCAGCGAGTCGCGGAGCTCGCCTTCGCGGCTGCGCCGGTCATCCGCTTCCATGCCGCGACGTCGGTCTCGTCGGCGGGACGCCCCACGCGGGTGACGGTGTCGACGTCGGTCGCCTCGGCCCGCAGCGCCGCGGCGGTGCATCGCCCCCGCGGACGAATCGAGAACGGGTCGAACTGGTAGTGGCGCATCGCGTTCTCGTGCGTCAGCTTGTTCACCGTCGACTCGTCGAGGTCGGCGAACAGCACCTCGCAGCGCTCGGGCGCGTTCGGCCACGAGCTGTCGGAGTGCGGGTAGTCGGACTCCCAGCACACGTTGTCGACGTTGAACTCGTCCAGGAGCTTCACACCGATCCGGTCGTTGATGAAGCAGCACAGGATCCGCTCGCGGAAGACGTCGCTGGGGCGCATGCCCTGCGGGAGCTCGTGCCCCATCCAGGCGTTGTGGCGGTCGAGCGTGTGCTCGGCGCGCCACAGGAAGTACGGGATCCAGCCGATGTCGCCCTCGGTCAGCGCGAACCGGAGATCGGGGAACCGCTGCCAGAGCTCGGCCCAGAGCAGATCGCCGAGCGTGTAGATCGACATCGCCGACGACAGGGTCATCGGCACGGGCGGCGGCGCGTCGGGTGTGGTCGACGCGCTCTTCGACGACGACCCGACGTGGCAGCACAGGATCGTCCCGACGTCGCTCGCTGCCGCGAAGAGCGGGTCCCATGCATCGGTGTGGATGCTCGGCATGCCCAGGCCGACGGGGTTCTCCGAGAACGTGACGGCGTGGCAGCCCTTGTCCGCGAGACGGCGGATCTCGGTGGCGCACTCGTCGGCGTCGTAGAGCGGGAGGATCCCGCACGGGATGAACCGCTCCGGGTACGCCCCGCACCACTCGTCGATGTGCCAGTCGTTGTACGCGCGGATCATCGCGAGGTTGACGTCGCGGTCGGGTCCGAGCTGGAGCACCTGACCGGCGAAGCCGGTCCAGTTCGGGAAGTTGAGGCCCGCCAGCTGCCCACCGGCCGACATGTCGCGCACGCGCTCGTCGACGTCGTAGCAGCCGGGGCGCATCTGCTCGTAGCGCGTCGGGTTGACGTTGAACATCTCCGGAGGCTTCCCCGCGACCGCGTTCAGCCCGAGGTTCCGGCCCGCGATGTCGCCGTAGTACCACTGCTGGGACCCGTCGGGGAGGTCGAAGACACGTGGGGCCAGGTCGCGGTACTTCGCCGGCACGTGGCCGTCGAACATGTCGGCCGGCTCCGCGATGTGGTCGTCGACCGAGACGAGGATCATGTCGTCGCCACGCACGGCCGCATTGTGCCTCATCACCACCGAGCGCGTCGCCCTCGTCGAGGTGCTGACGAGCCACCTCGAGCGCTACTCGCCCCGATAGCTCCCGAACGTCCAGAGGTTGCCCCCGGGGTCCTCGACCGTGAAGCCGCGTCCGCCGTAGTCCTCGTCCTGGATGTCGCGGGTGATCGGCGCGCCGGCCGCCTTCACTCGATCGCACACCGCATCCGGATCGTCGGTGACGACATAGATCGACGCCTTGCCCGTGTTGAACTGCGCGCCTTCACCGGTGGCGCGCGACCCGCACATGAAGCCGCCGCCTTCGGGCCAGGCGAGCTGCGCGTGCTCGATCTCGCGATCACCATCGCCCCTCACGACGAGGCGCTCCTCGAAGCCACAGACGTCGACCAGGAATCGGATCGCGCCCGGGGCATCGTCGTAGCGGACGGACGGCCAGATCTGCTTCGAAGGTGTCATGCGCACATCATGCGACAGCATCGAGGTCGGTGTCTCGGACGGAGGACTCGCGCTTCGTACCGCTTCGTTATCCTCTGACGGGGCGTCAGATTCGACGCCATCAAGGGCACTCGTACCGACCGCCGGCATGATCCGCCACACCGACTTGGGGGACGTGTGGACTTCGACTTCTCACCCGAGCAACGCGACTTCCAGGCGGAGGTCGAGGCGTTCCTCGACGCCCACGACGATCCCGAGGTGTTCGACCTGACTCGGGAGAACATGGCCCAGATCGTCGACACGCCCGAGCGCCGTGGGTTCATGCGCGAGCTCGGCCAGAAGGGCTGGCTCGGACTCACCTGGCCGAAGGAGTACAGCGGCTCGGAGGGGGAGGGCGTCTACGAGTACCTCCTCAACGAGGCGCTCGCCGGCCGGGGCGGCCCACAGATCGGCAAGGGCGTCGGAATCATCGGCAAGACCCTGATCGCGCACGGGAACGACTTCCTCAAGGAGAAGTTCCTGCCAATGATCCTGAACAACGACGTCGAGTTCGCCGTCGGCTACAGCGAGCCCAACGCCGGCTCCGACGCCGCGTCCATGCGACTGAAGGCCGAGCGCACCGAGCAGGACGGGAAGTCGGGCTGGCTCCTCAACGGCCAGAAGACGTGGACGACGTCGGCGCACTTCGCCGAGTGGTACTGGCTCGGCACGCGCACCGATCCCGACAACAAGCACCGCGGCATCACCCTGATGCTCGTGCCGCTCGACCAACCAGGCGTGACGATCCGGCCGATCTGGACGATGGGCGACGAGCGCACCAACGAGGTGTTCATCGAGGACGTCTTCGTCCCCGACGAGTACGTCGTCGGCGACGTGAACAGCGGCTTCCAGTACATCTCGCAGGCGCTGGACCTCGAGCGGTTCACGATGTTCACGTTCTCGCCGATCAAGCAGCGCCTCGACCTGCTCTGCGACTACGTGCGCAACGAGGAGGTCGACGGTCGGCCGCTGCGCGACGACCCGGTCGTCCGCGGCCGCATCGCCCGGCTCGTCACCGATGCCGAGGTCGCGCGCGTGCTCGGGCTGCGCGTCGTCGCCGAGTCGATGAAGGCCGAGAAGGAAGAGGGTGCCGCCCCGCCGACGATCGAGTCGTCGCAGTACAAGCTGTTCGCGACCGAGTTCTCACGGCGCCTGGCCGACGCGTCGATGGACCTGGCGGGACCGGGCAGCCAGCTGCGCGTCCACACCGAGTCGGCGCCGATGCAGGGCCGGGCGGAGTCGACCTATCGCTACACCGTGATCGACACCATCGGCGGCGGCACGTCGGAGGTCCAGAAGAACATCATCGCCCGCCGCGGGCTCGGGCTCCCCAAGAACTTCTGACCCGGAACGCTGCTCGGTGCCCGAACCACTCCTCGCCGGCTACACCGTGCTGGACCTCGCGAGCGTCGGCCCGGCCGCGCGCACGTCGCGCTGGCTCGCCGACTACGGCGCGACCGTGATCAAGGTCGGGCCCACCCCCAGGCACGGTGCCGCACAGGTGAAGCCGTGGTTCTACGCGTACAGCGGGCACCGCGGGATGCAGCGCGTCCTCCTCGACCTCAAGGAGCCGGCGGGCCGCGACGCGTTCCTCCGCCTCGCAACGCGCGCCGACGTCGTCATCGAGAGCTTCCGCCCGGGCGTGGTCGGGCGGCTCGGCATCGGCTACGACGATGTGCGTGACGTCAACCCGGGGATCGTCTACTGCTCGACGACGGGGTACGGGCAGGACGGCCCGTACGCGCAGCGCGCCGGCCACGACCTCGGGTACCTGGCGATGGGCGGCTTCCTCGACTGCACCGGCCGCGACGGCAACGGCGGTCCTGCGATCCCGGGCGCGACGGTCGCCGACAGCGCCGCCGGCGGGATGCATGCGGTCATGTCGATCCTCGCCGCGCTGCTCCGGCGGGCGTCGACGGGCGGGGGCACCTACCTCGATGTCGCGGTCGCCGACGGCGTGGTCGCGCTGATGTCGTTGGCGGTCGACGAGTACCTCGCGACCGGCGAGGTCCCGGGCCCGCGCCACGGCGTCCTCACCGGTCGCTATGCGTGGTACGACGTGTACGCCTGCGCGGATGGCCGGTGGCTCGCGGTCGCGGTGATCGAGCCGCACTTCTTCGCCAACCTGTGCCGCGAGCTCGGGTGCGAGCAGTGGCTCGGCCACCAGTACGACGACGCTGCGCAAGGCGCCATGCGCGCCGACTTCGCCGCCGCGCTCGCGTCACGCGATCGCGACAAATGGGTCGCACAGCTCGCACCGGCCGACACCTGCGTCGCACCTGTCAACACCGTGGCCGAGCTCGTCGACGACCCGCACTACCGGGCCCGCAACGTGTTCGTCGACGCGCACAGCGCCGAGCACGGCACGATCCGGCAGGTGGGCTGGGTGCTCGCGGGCCAGGAGCGCGACCAACCGCCCCCCGAGATCCGCGACGTCGCTCGCACCGACACGTCCGAGCTGCTCGCCGCGGCCGGCTACACCACCACCGAGATCGACCAGCTGCGCGACCAGGGAGTGGTCGCGTGACCCCGGGCTCGACGTTGCCCGCCGACGTGGAGGCGCTGCTGGGCGTCGTCCAGTACGAGGAGGTGGGCGAGTTCCCGGTCGAGCAGGGCTACGTGTGGACGACGTGCTCGTCCGTCGAGAACGGCAATCCTCTCTATTGGGACGACGCGGTCGCCGACGAGCTCACGCACGGCCACATCGCCCCTCCGACGATGCTCTCGGTCTGGTTCCGGCGCCACCGCTGGGCGCCGGGCCGCACCGGGGAGACGCTGGCGCTCCAGGCGCACTTCGACCTCAAGGCCCGGTTCGACCTCCCGGAGGCCGTGATCACCGACAACACGATGGTGTTCTACGAGCCCGTCCGCATCGGCGACCGGCTGCGGACGCACCAGATCCTGCGGTCGGTGAGCGAGGAGAAGCGCACCAGGCTCGGGCTCGGGCGGTTCTGGGTCATCGACGTCGAAGCCTTCAACCAGCACGACGAGCGGGTCGGCACCGACAGCTACACCGGCTTCGGGTACCGCCGCGACGAGGTGCAGGCATGACCGACACCCGCGCGGCCTACCACCGCTTGCTGCACGGTGAGGTGCGGGAGGGCGACGCACTGCCGACGCTGACGTACGACGTGACCGCGACGACCGTCGTGCTCGGCGCGCTCGCATCACGCGACTGGCGCCCGATGCACCACGACTACGACTTCGCGGTGCATCGCAACGGATTGCAAGACATCTTCCTCAACACGCCGAACCAGGCCGCGTGGTTCGAGCGGTACGTCACCGACTGGACCGGTCCGACCGGGCGGCTCGGTCGCATGCAGTTCCGCATGAGGAGCTCGGTGTTCCCGGGCGACGAGATGCATTTCGACGGCACCATCGAGCAGGTCCAAGTGGACGACGCGGGATGCGGATGGGCGCGCGTGCTCGTGCAGCTCACCGTCGGCGGCGAGACGAGGAGCGACTGCACCGTGCGCGTCGCCCTGCCCGTCTCCCCCGACGACAACCCCTGGGACCGCACGGGCGACCAGTGGCAGCCGTGACACAGGCGCTTGCGTCGCAGAGCCACAACTGCTCCGGGTCTGCGACGCAAGAGCGCGAGGAGAGGTAGCGAGATGGATCTCGAGTTCACCGAAGAGCAGGACATGCTGCGCGAGATGGTGCGCGGCGTGTGCACGGCGTACGCGCCGACCGACGTCGTGCGCGATCTCGAGGACGACGCCACCGGGTATCCCGCCGACCTGTGGAAGCAGCTCGCCGAGCTCGACGTCATCGGGCTGCTGATCCCCGCGGAGCACGGTGGTTCAGGGATGACCGCGCTCGAAGGGGCGATCCTCTACGAGGAGCTCGGGCGCACGCTGGCGCCGTCACCGCACTTCGTGAGCGCGGTCATGAGCGCGGGCGTGCTGTTGCGCGCCGGTTCCGACGAGCAGCGGGCATCGCTCCTGCCGCGCATCGCGACCGGTGAGATCGTGATGACCACGGCCTGGCTCGAGCCGCACCACGGCTTCGGGCCCGATGGGATCGGGCTCACCGCCCGGGCCGACGGTGACGGGTTCGTGCTCGACGGCACGAAGTGGCATGTCCCGTACGCGGGGGCGGCCGACGGCTACGTCGTGCTGGCACGCACCGACGCAGGCGTCGACCTGTTCACCGTCGATGCCGACGCCGACGGGATCACCCCGGACCAGCAGATGACGATCGCCGCCGACACCCAGTACCAGGTCGTGTTCGACGGCGTGCGTGTGTCGGCCGGCAGCCGCGTCGGCGCGGCCGGGACCGGTTGGGACACCTGGCACGACACGATGCTCGACGGCATCGTGCTCCTCGCGGCGCAAGCCGTCGGCGGCGCGCGCGTCGCGCTCGAGATGACGGTGCAGTACGCGAAGGATCGGCAGCAGTTCGACAAGCCGCTCGGTGCGTTCCAAGCGATCGCGCACTACCTGGCCGACGCGTCGACGGCGGTCGAGGGCGCGACGATCCTCGTCCACGAGGCCGCGTGGGCCCGCGCCAACGACCGGCCGGTCGAACTGCTCGCACCGATGGCGAAGCTGTTCGCGTGCCAGACGTTCCGCGACGTGACCGCCATGGGCCATCAGGTGCACGGCGGCATGGGCTTCACGGTCGAGTGCGACATGCAGATGTACTTCCGACGCGCCAAGCAGCTGCAGCTGTCGTGGTGGAGCGACCGCTACCTCGAGGAGCTGATCGCGGCCCAGACCCTCTGATCCGAGGAGTCGGCCCTCACTCGATGGCGCCGGCGGCGCGGAGCTTCTCGAGCTCGCCTCCGGTGACTCCCAGCTCGTCGCGAAGCACCTCGTCGGTGTGCTCCCCCACCCAGGGGAAGCGCGTGTCGGGCCGATCGTCCACCTTCGACAGCTTGACGGGGTTGCCGACCGCGAGGATCGGCTCACCGTCACCTCGGGGCCGGGGCGTCGAGACGATCATGTCGTGGGCTCGCACGTGCTCGTCCTCGAGCACGTCCTCGGCGCGGTTGACCATCCCGGACGCGACACCGGCCTCGGCGAGCGCTCGCGCCGCCTCGAAGCGCGTCTTGTCTGCGGCCCACCGCTCGATGGCGGGTCGGAGGACGTCGTCGATGTGCTCGTACCACGACGGCGGATCGGGCAGGCGCGGGTCGTCGAGCCACTCGGGGTGACCGACGGTGCGACAGAGGAACTCCCACTGATGCATGCGACCGCATTGGATGATGAACCAGCCGTCGCTGGCGCGGAACGAATGGTTGATGAGCGGCGCCTTGGCACCCTGCTTGAGCCCGAGCGACCAGTAGTTCACGCCCGCGTCGGCCATCGCGACCATGGCGTCGAGCATCGCCACGTCGACGTGCTGCCCCTCGCCGGTGTGATCGCGGTGACGCAGTGCGGCGAGCACGCCGACGACCGAGAACAGCGCGCTCCCGGTGTCGCCCAGTGTGCCCATCGGTGAGACGGCTGGCGGCGTGTCGGGCTCACCGAGATACGTGTAGAGGCCGGCCATCGCCTCGGCGACTGGCGCGTAGGCGGGCCACGAGCTGTAGCGCGTCGGGTTCGTCGTCCCGAAGCCCGACACCGAGAGGTACACGACGGTCGGATGGACCTGCTTGACGTCGTCGTAGCCGAGACCGAGCCGGTCGATCGTCCCGGCCTTGAAGTTCTGCGCGACGACGTCGAAGCGGGGCGCGAGGCGCAGCACGAGCTCACGGCCGTCGGGGTTCTTCAGGTCGACGGCGATGCTGCGCTTGTTGAAGTTGTTGCGCAGGAACGTCGCTCCGATGAGGCGCCCCTCGGGGTCCTCGACCGCCGGGAGGGCCTGGCGACCCGACTCGCCCCGTCCGGGCGGCTCCACCTTCACGACGGTCGCGCCCAGGCGCGCCAGCATCTGCGTTGCATACGGCAGCGCCTGCATCTGCTCGATCGCCAGCACGCGCACGTCGTCGAGCGGCCGATGCGACATCGTCGGCGATGCTAGGCGCACACCGACCAGCGTCCCTCGCCGCTACATGCGCGGGTGAGGGACGCAACCAGAGAGCGCGTCAGACCACGCGGCGGTCGAGGACGTTGCGCACGAGGTCAGCGAGGGTGCGGCCGGTGAGCACGGCCGACCGCGCCATCGGTAGCGACCGCCCGCGCACCCGCCGTTCTACGAGACGGTGGTCCGGTCCGACTCAGCAAGAGAGCCGGTCGCCGGCTGGCTCTACTCGGCCATCAGGTCGCGTCGACACGCAGGAGCCCGTAGTCGGACGCGAACAGGAGAGCAGTCGTGTCGCTCGCTCCGACGGTGCCGTAGATCCAGGGGATGTCGACGGCGGTGGAGCCGGTCAGGTCCACCGCTTGCAGCCCGGCGAAGGCTCCGACCCACATGCGGTCGCCGATCGCGGCCGATGACAAGCCGTTCGTGTCGGCCTCGGTGACCGTCGTCAGCGTCGTCGCGTCCAGCGCGACGACATCGACGACCGTCTCGATCCAGACGGTGTCCGCGCCGGCGAACACCTCACGGAGGGTGCCCACCTCGTCGGTCCACGCGAGCATCTCGCCCGTCGCCGGATCGATCCGGGCGTACACGTCGTCCACCGAGTCGACGATCGGCTCGTCGAGCGACAGGCCGGCGTAGAGCCCTCCTGGCCCGGCCGCGAGCCCTTCGTCGAACGAGCCCTCGAGGTCGACCTCGGCGAGCTCGTCGCCGGTCTCGGGGTCGATCCGGCGGATCGACCCCTCGAAGCGCGTCGCCACCCAGACCTCACCGTCGGGGCCGACGGCGACCTCCGACCCGGGGACGGTGGCCACCTCGTCGCCGTCGTCGATCGAGTACCCGACGACGACATCATCCTCGGCGTTCGGTCCGTACACCACGACCCAGACGGTCTCGTCGGCGAGCGCGAGCCCGTCGCCCGGGCCATCGAGGTCCGCCGACCACTGCTCGTCGCCGTCCTTGATCGTGACCCGCCGGAGGACGGGGTCGTCCCCGCCGTAGACGGCGAAGAACGACCGCTCGTCGGCCACGACGGGGACGAGGGTGTCGGGATCGCGAAGCTCGCCGTCGAGGTCGACGACCCCTCGCACACGGGCGAGCGACGGGTTGTCGACGCCCGGCCCGACCGACCACTTCTCGTCGTCGACGTCGCAGCGCGCGTACACGTCGTTCTCGTCCTGCTCGTTGTGCTGGACGAGCTCGACGCTCACGGTCCCCTTCGCACCTCCGCCGGCGGTCATCTCGCCTTCGAGGCTGACGGTGCCACTCGTCTCGGGACCGTCCTCGGGCTTGCTGCTGCTCACGTCGCCCTCGGCGCTGATCTCGCCGTCCTCGTCGACCTCGGCGCGCATGTCACCGGCCGCGAAGAGCTTCTTGCCCTTCACGCAGCGGACGTGGACCTCCATCGCGAGCACCGCGCTGCCGTCGCGCTCGGACTCGACGACCCAGAAGCCGACGCGCTGGCTGTCGTCGCGCGAGCTCTCGTAGAGCAGGGCCTGCTCCGGCGGGGTGGCGTCGCCGTCGCCGCCTCGCGCCTCGGTTGCGCCGGCCGGCACCGCAACCAGGGCCGCGGCCGTGATGACGGCCGTGAGGACGAGGAGTGCTGCTGTCGATCGGGTCGAATGCATGGGCGCATCGTAGAGAGTGGCGCGGCGTGACTTCGGTCACGGCCGCGGCGGTGGGGCAATCCCCACCGTGGATCCACCGGTGCGCCCGGTTCCCCGACGCGGGCGACGTCCGTACCCTGCGATGCGAGGGCTCTCCCCCCGGCCCTCACGTTCTCGTTGACCCTCTTCCCCGGGAGGCCCCACGATGCTCGACCGACTCTCCCGCACGATGTACCGCCGGCGGCGCCTCGTCGTCGCCGGCTGGATCGTCTTCCTCGTCGCGATCGTCGCGATCGGGAGCAACGCGGGCGGTGCGTTCCGCACCGACTTCGACCTCCCCGGCTCCGAGAGCCAGGCGGCGTTCGACCGACTCGAGCAGAGCGGCTTTCGCGACCGCGCCGGCTTCTCGGCCCAGATCGTCTTCGAGGCCGACGAGGGCGTCGACACGCCGCCGGTGCGCGACGCGATGACGGAGATCTTCGACCAGGTCGCGTCGCAGGTCGACGAAGCCGTCGTCGTGAGCCCGTACACCCCCGACGGGGCCCGCCAGATCTCCGAGGACGGGACGGTCGCGTACGGCGAGCTCAACCTGACCGACCGCACCGAGGAAGAGGTGCTGACCGCGGGCGACCAGGTCGCGACGATCGTCGCGGACGCCGAGGTGCCGGCGGGCCTCGACGTCGCGCTCGGCGGCGACATGTTCGCCGACGAGAACCCGGGCGGCTCCAGCGAAGCCGTCGGCGTGCTCGCGGCGATGGTCATCCTGCTCCTCGCGTTCGGCTCTGTGCTGGCGATGGGGCTGCCGATCTTCACCGCGCTGTGCGGGATCGGCTCGGGCATCGCGCTCGTGCTGCTGACGCGCACGATCGTCGACATGCCCGACTTCACGACTGCTGCCGTAGCCATGGTCGGCATCGGCGTCGGTATCGACTATGCGCTGTTCATCGTCACCCGCTACCGCGAGAGCCTGCACGCCGGGCGCGACGCTGAAGACGCGATCGCGCACTCGATCGACACCGCGGGTCGAGCGGTGCTCTTCGCCGGGCTCACGGTGATGATCTCGGTCCTCGGGCTCCTCCTGATGCGCCTGTCGACGACGCTCGGTGTCTCGATCGCGATCGCGATCGGCGTGTTCATGACGATGCTGGCGTCGCTGACGCTGCTGCCGGCGTTGCTCGGATTCGTCGGCCGCAACATCGACAGGCTGGGGCTGCCCCACCGCGTGCGCCGCGAGCGGACCGGGCGCGAGTCGTTCTGGTGGCGGTGGAGCCGCGTGCTCCAGCGGCGTCCGTGGACGGCGTTCCTCGCGGGGCTCGGGATCCTGCTCGTGCTGTCGGTGCCGGTGCTCTCGATGCGCCTGGGGTTCGGCGACGCGGGCAACCGCCCGACCACCGACACGACGCGCCAGGCCTACGACACGCTCTCGGACGGCTTCGGCCCGGGCTTCAACGGGGCGCTGCTGCTCGTCGCGTCGACGCCCGGGCAGGCGCTCGACTCGCAGACGGTCGCCGAGGTCGGCGTGTCGGTCGGCTCGACTCGAGGGGTCGCGTTCGCGTCGCCACCCATCGTCAACGACGCGGGCGACACGGCGGTCTTCCAGGTGTTCCCGACGAGCGCGCCCCAGGACGCGGCGACCGAGGAGCTCGTCGACCGCCTTCGCGACGACGTCCTCCCGTCCGCCACGGCCGGCACCGACGTCGCGGTGTGGGTCGGTGGCATCACCGCCGCATCGGTCGACTTCGCGGAGTACACCGCGAGCCGGCTGCCGATCTTCATCGGCGCGGTGCTGATCCTGTCGTTCCTGTTGCTGATGGTCGTGTTCCGGAGCCTGCTCGTGCCGCTCAAGGCGGTGGTGATGAACCTGCTGTCGATCGGCGCCGCGTACGGAGTCGTCGTCGCCGTGTACCAGTGGGGCTGGGCGAGCGACCTGTTCGGCGTCGGCAAGCCGGGGCCGATCGAGGCGTGGGCACCCATGTTCCTGTTCGCCGTGGTCTTCGGCCTCTCGATGGACTACGAGGTGTTCCTGCTGTCGCGGATCCGTGAGGAGTACGACCGCACCGGCGACAACGCGACCGCCGTCGCCGACGGCGTAGCGCTCACGGCCCGCGTCATCACCGCCGCCGCGGCCATCATGGTCTGCGTGTTCGGCAGCTTCGTGTTCGGCCCCGAGCGCTCCCTGCAGCTCTTCGGCCTCGGGCTCGCCGTCGCCGTGCTCGTGGACGCCACGATCGTGCGCCTGCTCCTCGTGCCCGCGACCATGGAGCTGCTCGGCGATCGCAACTGGTGGCTGCCGCGCTGGCTCGACCGTGTCCTCCCCCGCGTTCGCATCGAGTCGAGCGACGACCTCGACCGTGAGCTCGCCGCCCTGACTCGCGACGAGGAAGTGGGGGTCTCTCGATGACGGAGCGATCGAGCTGGCTCGACCGCCTCCTCGGGCGCCACGAGCAGTCGCACGCGAAGTGGGACGCGCGGCGGGCCGAGCGGCAGGCGCGGCGCGAGACACGCCGCGCCCGACGCGACGAGCGTCACGCTCGCCGCCACGAGCAGCGTCGTCGGCACCGGCAGCGGCACCTGCTCCCGCACCCGGCGCGTCCGTCGCTCACGGAGACGCTGAAGGAGACCCTGCACCTGCTGCTCGATCTCCCGTTGGGCATCGCGACGTTCACGATCGTGGTCACGTTGGTCTCCACCGGGCTGTCGACGCTGGTCGTCCTCGTCGGCGCGCCGATCCTCGTCGGAACGGGGATCGTCGTCCGTTGGATCGCGAACCTCGAAAGAGCCCGCTTCCGGTGGCTGCTCGAGGCCCAGAACCTGCAGTCCGCCACGTGGCCCGGCGAGGGCGAGCCCTTCCTCCAGCGCCTGTGGACCTGTACCAAGGATCCGACGGTGTGGAAGGAGGGGCTCTACGAGCTGGCGCTCCTGCCCTGGGGCATCGCGACCTTCACGATCACCGTCGTCCTGTGGTCGATCGCGATCGGAGCCACGCTCTTCGCCACCTACTCCTGGGCACTCTCCCGGTCCTACCCGTGGTACGAGGTGCTCGGGATCACGGTCGGCGGGCTCGTCCTCCTCGTCGTCGTGCAGAGGATCATCCACGGCATCGCGATGCTCACTCGCGCGCTCGCTCGCGGGGTGCTGGGCGTGAGCGCGCGCGAGCTCACCGCAAGGGTCGAGCACCTCAGCGTCAGCCGGGCGCAGACGGTCGACGCGGCGACGGCCGAGCGCCAGCGCATCGAGCGGGCCCTCCACGACGGTGCGCAGGTGCGGCTGACCGCGCTCGCGATGGAGCTCGGCCGGGCCAGGGAGCGACTCGACAACGATCCCGAGGGCGCGCGCGAGCTTCTCGACTCGGCCCACGACGAGGCCAAGCGAGCGCTCGTAGAGCTCCGTGACCTGGCCCGCGGCATCCACCCGGCGATCCTCACCGACCGCGGCCTCGACGCCGCGCTCACCGCGCTCGCGGCCCGCTCGCCGATCCCCGTGGAGGTCGTCGTCGACCTCCCCGAGCGCCCGGCGCCCGCCCTCGAGGCCACCGCCTACTACGTGGCTGCCGAGGGCATCACGAACGTGATGCGACACGCCGGCGCGACCAGGGCTCGGGTCGCGGTGACCCGCGACGACGGCCAGCTGTCGGTGGAGGTGCAGGACGACGGGCGCGGCGGCGCACGCATCGCCGAGGCGCACGGACTGGTGCCGACCGGGCTGCGCGGCCTCGCGGACCGCGTCGCCGGCGTCGACGGCGAGCTCGCGCTGTCGAGCCCACCCGGTGGTCCGACCATCCTGCGCGCCGAGCTGCCGTGCGGGTCGTGATTGCCGAGGACTCGGTCCTCCTCCGTGCCGGACTGGAGCGACTCCTCGCCGACGAAGGCATCGAGGTGGTCGGCGCTGCCGGTGACGGCGACGAGCTTCTAGCCGTCATCGGCACGACCGAACCCGACCTCGCGATCGTCGACGTGCGGATGCCACCGACGTTCACCGACGAGGGGCTGCGAGCGGCGATCGAGGCGCGGGGCCGTCACGCGGGGTTGCGTGTGCTGGTGCTCTCCCAGTACGTGGAAGACGAGTACGCGCGCGAGCTGCTCGCGACCGATGCCGAGGGCGTGGGCTATCTGCTCAAGGATCGCGTCGCCGACGTCGCCGACTTCGTCGAGGCGGTCAGGCGCGTCGGCGATGGCGGAACGGCTCTCGACCCGGAGGTCGTCGCGCAGCTCTTCGGCCGCCACCAGCGGGACCGCGCGATGGAGGACCTGACGCCGCGCGAGCGTGAGGTGCTCGGGTTGATGGCCGAAGGGCACTCGAACGGAGCCATCGCCGAGCACCTGGTGATCAGTGCCGGCGCGGTCGAGAAGCACATCACCAACGTGTTCGCCAAGCTCGGCCTGGAGCCCGACGGCACCGCGCACCGCCGCGTCCTGGCGGTTCTCAGATACCTCGGCGCTTGAAGCGCATCGACGGAGCTGGGGCTACTGGCGGCGGCGGCGGCGGTAGCGCACCGTGGCGAGCGCGGCGACGATCGCCGCGCCGGTGACGCCGCCGATGATCAGCCCGTTGCGGAGCTTGACGCGCGAGCCCGCGCCCTCGTCGTCTTCCTCGATGCTCTCGATGTCCTCGAGATAGAGGTCCTGGTCGTGCAGGCGCATGTGCGCGCCGTGCTCGGAGCCGTGGCGGGTGGCGTCGGCGAGTCGCTCGCGGAACACCTCCGGCCCGACGCCCTCGGGCACGTCACCCGAGACGTGCTCTCCCTCCCGCTCGTCGCGATCGTCCTGCTGCTCCATCGGAGGACGACCGTAGTGGAGCGCGACGGTCGGACGTCACGGCCGACAGCCGCCCGACAGCGCCTGCATGATGATCACCTCGTCGGCCGGGGTGATCGCCAGCGCGAGATCGCGCTCGGACTCGCCGTTGACGAAGATCTTCATGTGCCTGCGGAGGTGGCCCTGCTCGTCGACCATCCGGAAGCGGATGCCGGGGTGACGCCGGTCGAGGTCGAGCAGCAGGTCCGCGAGCGTGGCACCCTCCGCGTCGACCTCGGCGCGCTGGTCGGTGTACGAGCGCAACGGTGTCGGTATGCGCACCTTCACGTGCGACGCGTCGATCAGTCAGCCGTCTCGGCGCACTCCACCGAGTAGATCTCCGGCAGGTGCTGGAGGATCGGCGACCAGTGCGCGGCTTCGTCGGCGCTCGCCCACACCTCGCCGCTGGTGGTGCCGAAGTACACGCCGACAGGGTCGCCCGCGTCGGTCGTCATGGCCTGGCGCTTCACGGTGAGCCACCCGCGCTCGGGGAGCCCGACGTCGCAGCGCGTCCACGACGCGCCCGCGTCGCGAGTCACGTACGCCGCGGGCCGGCCGTCGGGGCTCGTACGCGGCCACACGTCGGTGCCATCCATCGGGAAGACCCAGGCCGTCTCGGGGTCGCGCGGGTGCAGCTCGATCGGGAAGCCGATGTCGCCCACCTCGCGGGGCATGTTGTCGCCGATGCGCACCCACCGACCGTCGGCGCGCTCCATCCGGTAGATGCCGCAGTGATTCTGCTGGTAGAGCCGGTCGGGTCGCCGGGGATGCAGACGCACACAGTGCGGGTCTTGGCCGAACTCGGGCTCGAGGTCGGGGCCGAACGCGACGAGCGAGCCCGCGTTGAGCGGCTGCCAGTCGGTGCCGGCGTCGGTGCTCTCGAAGACGCCGCCCGCGGACAGACCGAGATAGAGGTGCGCGCGGTCACGTGGATCGACGTTGATCGAGTGCAGCATCGAGCCGTCGGGGGTGTTCTCCTCGGGCCACTCGCACCAGGTCTCCCACATCGGATGGTCGTTCCACCCCGAGACCGGCTCCCACGTGTCGCCGCCGTCGTCGGTGCGGAACAGGCCCTGCGGCGAGCCACCCGCGTACCAGACGTCCGGCTCGTCGGCATGGCCGGGGGTGAGCCAGAACACCGAGCGAAGACTCCGCTGGAGCCGCTCGCCCGTGGTGAACGCCGGCGGGCGCGTGGCCTCCTTCCACGACCCACCGAGGTCCTCGGAGCGGAACACCGTCGGTCCGAGGTGACCCGTGCCCGCGGCGAGCAGCAAGGTCCGCTGATCGCGCGGATCGAGCACTGCGTGCCAGATGATGTGCCCGAGGAAGCTCGGGCCCTCCGAGGTCCACGACGTCCGGTCGTCCGACGACAGGATCCAGGCACCCTTGCGGGTCCCGACGAAGACCCTCGTGGTCATGCGCCGACCCTACCGGTCCGCATGCGCGTCGGCATCCGTGCAAGCATCTGGCGTGGATCAGCCCAACATCCTCCTGATCATGACGGATCAGGAGCGCTATCCCCCGCCGTACGAGACGGCCGACACGGCCGCGTTCCGGCGCGACCGGCTGCCCGGGCGCCAGCGGCTGCGCGACGCGGGTGTCGAGCTGCACCGCCACTACGTCGCGTCGACCGCGTGCGTCCCCAGCCGCGCGTCGCTGTTCACGGGTCAGTACCCCACCCTGCATGGCGTCAGCCAGACCGACGGCCTGGCGAAGAGCGCGTTCGACCCCGCGATGATGTGGCTCGACCCCGACACCGTGCCCACCATGGGCGACTGGTTCCGCGCCGCGGGGTACCGCACCGAGTACCGGGGCAAGTGGCACATCGCGCACTCCGACCTGCCGGTCGCGGGCAGCCACGTCGGCCTCGCCACCAACGACCGCGACGGCAACCTGCGCCAGGAGCTGATCGCCGCCTACCGGGGCGCGGACCGCCTGTCACCCTTCGGCTTCTCGGGGTGGATCGGGCGCGAGCCGCACGGTGCCGACCCGAGCGACACCGGCTACGTGCGCGACGACCTGTTCGCCGAGCAGGTGCGTGAGCTGTTCGGGAACCTCGCCGACGACCGCACGCAGCCGTGGCTCGCGGTCGCGTCACTGGTGAACCCGCACGACATCGCCTTCTCCGGTGCCGGCTGGCAGGTGCTCGGGTTCCCCGCGCCCGAAGACTCCGTTCCCGACCCGGGCGTCGCGCCGTCGCAGACCGACTCGTTCACTGGTCGGCCGCGCTGCCAGGAGCAGTACCTCTCGACGTGGGCGGCGATGCTCTACGAGCAGGCTGCCGACGACGCGTACCGCCGCTTCTACCTGTGGCTGCACGAGATCGTCGACCGCGCGATCGATCGGATCGTCCACGGGCTCCACGCGACGGGCATGGCCGATGACACGATCGTGGTGTTCACGTCGGACCACGGGGAGCTGCTCGGGGCGCACGGCGGCCTCCAACAGAAGTGGTACAACGCGTTCGACGAGACCGTGCGCGTGCCCCTCACCGTGTGTGGCCCGGGCATCCCGTCGGGTGGTGACGGGATCAACGCGCCGACGAGCCACATCGACCTGTTGCCGACGTTGCTCGGTCTGGCCGGCATCGACGCCGAAGCCGTCGCGGCGGCCGTTGGCGAGCGCCACACCGAGGCGCAGGCGCTCCCGGGACGTGACCTCGGCGCCGCGATCCGCGCGGGCAGCGGCGACGTGCTCGACGATTCGCCCGTCTACTTCATGACCGAGGACCAGATCAGCCGCGGGCAGCGGACCGTCAACCCGATCACCAAGAAGCCGTACGAGCCGGTGCGCGAGCCCGCGAACGTCGAGTCGGTCGTGGTGCCGCTGGCGAACGGCAACGGCGTGGAGCTCTGGAAGCTCAACCACTACTACCAGCGGCTCGAGGAGTGGGAGGCCTCCGTCGGCCAGGTCACCACGCCCGACGGCGCCGACGCGACACCGTCGGAGTGGGAGGTGCACAACCTCTCGACCGATCCCGAGGAGCGCCACAACCTGGTGGACGACTCGGATGCGCCGGTGGACGAGCTGCGCGCCGTCCTCGCGGCGACACGGGACGCATCCCGGCGGGTGCCCAGCGTCACGAACGGCTGACGGGTCCCCCCCTCAGCGCAGCCCGATGCTCACGGCCGACAGGATCGCGATGTCGGTGGCCCAGGTCGGCGGACATCCTTGGCAGCGTGTGGACATGCGGACTGGACGCATCCGTGACCGAGGGGGGATCCTGGTCACCGAGGACCACGACTCGTCGCACCGGCCGGATCATGGGCACTCCCGGAAGTAGAGCGGAGGAAGGGGCAACCGATGAGTGTCGCGGCTTCGAACACTCGGGTGATGGAACCCGACGTGTCGACCGACCGAGAGCTCGCCGACGACGAGCTCACCGACGACGAGCTGGGAGCGCTGGCGCTGGCGGCCGATCCCGACGCCGAGGTGCCCGAGGGAGCCCCACCACTCGACGAGGTGCTCGGGACCACGCCCACGAGCCTGCTGCCGGGCTGGTACATGGCGGCACCGATGCCGCGCGCGACGTTGCTCGGCGGCTGGCGCCGGCGGGTGGTCTGGCTCGTGATCGCGGCGTTCCTCACGATCACGGCCTACGGGCTCTGCAACACCTACGGCGACCTGGTGCTGCGCTGAGCGGCGCCGAGTCGCGCGTCAGTCCCCGTCGAGCTGCTCGAGCAGCGTCCTCGGGGCCTTGAGCCGGTAGCTGTCCTCGAGGTAGTCGGCGAGGTCGTCGGGCTGCACGTCCGCGAGCCGGATGAGCATCGCCCCGTAGCCCTGGTAGTGCGGGGTGTTGAACAGCACGCCGCCCGCCGACGCGATGAGCGCGTCCTTCTCGTCGGCGTCGCAGTACACGACGAGCACCTCGGTGTCGTCGACCCTGTCGCGGCGATGCTCTCGCTCGCCCCACATGCGGCAGAAGCTCTTGCCCCGCACCTTGAGCGACGCGGTGCCGTACGACGTCGACTCGGCGACCTCGGGCAGCTCGGCCGCCGCGCGCTTCACGTCTTGGAACGTCGCCATCGCCGACACGCTACGCGCATCGGCTGAGGCCAAGTCCTCGCCGCCGAAGCCTTCTACCCCTGGTAGCCGACGGCGCTCGCCCACCCCGGGTCGATCTTGAACGTGCCGGCCGCCGTCGTCTGGAGCAGCACGACCGTGGCCGGCTCGCGGTTGCCCGTGCCGGCCTGAAGCGTGATCGAACCGGTCCAGCCGCGCGTGTCGCCGACGGTGTCGAGGTTCGCGGTCAGCTCGGCGGCGTCGAAGCCACCGGTCGCGGTGGCCGCCTCGGCGAGCACGTTCACCGAGTCGAACGTGTACGGGCTCCACGTGCCGGGCGACGCGTGGCCGAACGCCTTGCGGTAGGCGGCAACGTACTTGTGCGACCCGACGAACTCGTTGGGAGCCGGGACACCGACGACGGGGCAATTCCGCGCCGCCTTGACTCCGGCGGTGTCGATGAAGCCGAGGTCGTACGACCCGTAGTCGGCGATGCACTGCGCCTTCGAGCCTGCCTTCAACAGCTCCTTGGCGATGAGCCCGCCCTCGGGGTAGTAGGTCGCGAGGTAGATGACATCGGGGTTCGTGGCGTCGAGCGTGTCGACGAGCGTCGAGTAGTCGTCGGCTCCAGGCTCCACCGGTTCGAACGCCGCGATCGTCACACCGTCGGCCTCGAGGATCGAGCGCAGCGCGTCCGACACCGACTCGGTGTACAGCGTCGTCGGGTCGTAGGCGATCGCCACCGACGTCGCCCCCTGCCAGTCCGTCAGCGCCGTGGCCGCGACCGGTGCGATCTGCGACGTCATGGGCTGGAGCGTGAAGCCGAGTCCGGCCGTCTCGTCGGCCGACGTGAGGCGGATCGGCACGAGCCCCGCGTCGATGTACAGCGGCAACGTCTGCTCGCCGACTCCCGAGTTGTAGGGGCCGACCACCCCGTCGAGCCCCGAGTCGATCGCCTCGGTCGCCGCCTTCACGCCGGCGTCAGGATCGGCCTCGTCGTCGATCGGCACGATGACGACCTTCTTGCCGTCGATGCCGTCGTTGGCGTTGAGCCGCTGGGCCGCCAGCTGGGCGCCCTTGAGCATGCCCTTGCCGATCGTCGCCTGCTCACCCGAGAGCGGTGCCTCGAGGCCGATGCGGACCGTGCCCCCGCTGCCGGCGCCGGCACCGGTGCCGGACAGCACCGGCACCAACGCCGCCGCGACCACGAGCGCGAGCACGAGCACGAGCACGAAGGGACGGGGACGGCAGGGCATGCGAGACCTCATGGCTTTCGATCGGGCGACTCGAGTCGCCCGATGTTATTGGGTCGCATCCGGTCGCGACCGCCGCGGCCTCTCACCGATGCCAGCCGAGCACCGTTCGCGGTGGACGCGCCACGCCTTGATCGTCATGGTGCCGGGGCGTCGACCTCGCCGAGCGGCACGACGCGCGTCGTCGCGGGCGGGTGTGCTTCCGCTCGGACCCAGCGCAGCCCCATGATCCCGTGGCGATGGCCACAGGTGTCGAGCCAGTTCGCCGCGCCCGGATCCCGGTGCGCGACGACCAAGCGGAACGACCCGTCCGGCTCGTACGTCGTCGACGCGATGTTGCGCGAGATCGGGCGGCGCTTGTCGAGGCACTCGGCCCAGATGTTCCCGAGCTGGAAGTTCCAGTACTCGCAGCGCGGCGGTGTCGCCTCGACGACCAGCGCCTCGTCCGCGCCGAGCGACCAGTATCCGAGCTGGAAGACGATGTTCGGATCGCCCCCGACGAGCCGGTGCTGCTCGGGGTCCGGGAAGTGCAGGCGGTTCGGCTCGGCGCGCCAGGGCGCGACCCAGTCCGCGAACCATGACGAAGCACCGATCGCGTACATCGCTGCCCCGAGGAGCTGATCGGGAACGGATGCCGGGTCGAGTGGTGCCGGAGCCTCGCTGACGCCGATGCACTCGATCCGCAACCGGGCGGCGACCTCGCGCGCGCGGTCGGCGAACGTCTGGCGCACGAGGATCATGCCCGAGTCGGGCGCGAGCCGTAGCCAGTTCCCGGGACACTCACGTTGGCTGGCGATCACCTCGAAGGTGCCGTCGGCGCCGATCTCGAGCTCGGTGTGGTCGAGGTGACCGGCGCCGCCGCTGATCCGTTCGCGACGCGCGTAGTTCTGATTCTGCGCGGCGAACGACAGGTACGCGATGGAGCCGCGGGTTCCGGTGATGCGGTAGTCGAACGCAGGGTTGATCCCGGCGCTCTGGTACACGTTGTCGGGGTTGTCCAGGCCGAAGCCGCAGTGCTCCGGGAGGGCGCGCAGCTGGGGGAAGCGGGCGCCGGGATTCTCGAGGAACGACGACAGACCGTTCTGGGTGAGCCGCGCGAGGTATCGAAGGCCTTCGGCGCGATCGAACGTGTCGAGGCCGAGGTCCTCGCGCTGGAGCACCGCTCCCGCATCGGCCAGCAGCGCGCAGAACTCGGACCAGGCCGCTCCGGTCGTGACGCGTTCGATCGACTCCGAGGCTTCCACGTCACCTCCTGCCGAGGGTCTTCCTGATGAAGGCGACGAAGCCTTCGGTGTCGAACGAGATCTCGAGCCGGCCGTCGGTCCGTGCGATGTCGAGCGTGGGACAGAAGAAGTCGGCATCGCCGACGAAGAAGTGCGGCGATCCCACCACACCGCGAGCGTGGCCGGTCTCGAGGTCGGCAAGCACCGCGCCGCGGTCGTGGTCGTCTGGTAGACCGACTCCGACCGATTCGCCGATCGACGCCAGCTCGTCGGGGTCACGCAGGTCACGGCCGTGCTCGAAGATCGCATCGCGCACGGCACGACTTACCAGCTCCCCGGCACGTACGTCCTCTCGGTAGGCGCGCGCGGCGAGTGCGAGCGCGGGCAACGACGACATCGGAAAGGCGTCGGCGTCGAAGCCCGCGAAGAGCGCGGGCGCGATCTTGGTGCGCAGCGCCTCGATCTCCTCTGCGAGCATCTCGCGAGCGACCAGCTCACCGTTGACGATCTCGAGCGGCCATGCGTGCACGTCGATGGCGACGTCGGGTCGGATCTCGTCGCGCAGCGCGAACAGCCGATAGAGCCCGACATGGGTGAACGGGCAGACGACGTCGGCGTACACCTCGATCGCGGGTGTCGGCGTCGGCGGCTCGGTCATCTGCGGCAGGGCCGAACGATACGCCGCACATCGATGCACGGTCCGAAACCGACGTATCGTCGAGCCCATGGCACAAACGACGAGACCATTCGCATGACCGACGCAGTGCTCCTGGCGCGAGGGTTGCTCGGCGCCGCCGACGTCGGTGGCGGACCGACGATCGAGCAGGTCAACGTCGTGCAGAGCCTGCTGCACGGCTACCTCGGCAATGACGTCGACGTCGCCTCGCTCGATCCGGCCGACCCCATCGAGCTGGCTGCAGGCGTCGAACCCGACCAGTGCAAGCGAGTCGTCGACCTGCTCGTCGTGGTCGAGTACTGCCGACACCCCGGTACGAACGCGCAGGCCGATCGTATCGAGGCGTACGCGACGGCCCTCGGCGTCGACGAGCCGTTCCTCGTCGTCGCCCGCGATGCGCTCGTCGCCACGCAAGAGCAAGTGATGGCGGATTGGAACCGCTTCCGGGAGCCGGTGAGCTTCGAACCCGGGACCCGTCACGCCGACGACGACGAGCTCGCGACGCGGCTTCGGGCGCTCGGCGATTGCCCGGCGGGCAGCCTCGGCCGCGCGTTCTTCGACTTCTACGCGCGCTGGAACCTTCCATTCCCGGTCTCCTCCGACGGCGGAGGTGGCCTCGTCGCGCACGACTTCAGCCATGTGCTCGCCGGCTACGACCCGGACGCCCCCGGCGAGATCGCGCTCCAGGCGATGCTCACGAGCGCGACCGGCTTCGAACATCACTTCTCCGGGCTCGTCGCGTCGCTCTCGCTCTACGAGTCGGGCAAGTACGACGCGCTCGGCATCACGCCGAAGACCGGTGCGCTCGACCGGCCCGGAGCCGGCGACGAGCTGGCCCGAGGGTTGCGCCGGGGCGCGCAGTGCACGTGCGACTTCTCCGCGATCGACCACCTCGCCCGAGCCGACGAGCAGCTCGACGCGGTCCGCGCCGACTGCGGGATCCTGGCGCGGAGCGCCTGACCTCGTTCACCGAAGGGAGCCGACATGCGGATCGTCGACGCAACGCGCGAGGGCTGGCCGTGCCGCTGAGCCGATTCGACGACTACCTCGCGCACCAGACGCCCGACACGTTCGACCACGTCTTCACGTCGGACAAGAACTTCTACGACCGGCACTACTTCAACATGCACGCGAGCAGCGACGAGCTCTTCGTGATCATCGGGCTCGGGCAGTACCCGAACCTCGGTGTGACCGACGCGTTCATCACGGTGTCGATCGACGAGAAGCAGCACACGGTCCGGGCGTCGCGCGAGCTCGGCAGTGACCGCATGGACACGGCGGTCGGGCCGGTGCGCGTCGAGGTCGTGGAGGGGCTGAAGCAGCTCCGAGTCGCATGCGACGAGAACGAGTGGGGCGTGGCTGCGGACCTGACGTTCACCGGCGTCGTCGAGGCGCTCGAGGAGCCGCACACGCTCAGCCGCAGGTACGAGCGCGTGATCCAGGACGTGAGTCGGTACGCGCAGGTCGGCGTGTGGGAGGGGACGCTCACCGCCGCCGGCCGCACGTTCGACGTCACGCCCGACCGCTGGAAGGGCGTGCGCGACCGGTCGTGGGGCGTCCGCCCGGTCGGGGAGCCGGAGGCACCGGGCATCAGGGCCCGGGAGAGCCAGGACGGCTACGGGTTTCGCCACGACTGGCTCCCGATGCAGTTCGACGACCACATGCTGAAGGTGCAGATCGACCAGGACTCAGACGGGCATCGCCACCTCGAAGAGTCGATGCGAGTGTGGGCGCTCGACGTGGGCAAGCCGGTCGAGCATCTCGAGAGGCCCGAGGTCGACATCGAGTACCTGTCGGGCACCCGAGAGGTGCGGCGGGCAACGGTCACGACGACCGATCCCGACGGCCGGCCGATCGTCGTGACGACCACTCCCCTGCGCACGCTGTATCTGGCCGCGGGCTCTGGCTACGTCCCCGACGGCGAGTGGGGTCATGGCTTCTACCAGGGCCCGCTGACCGTGCAGGGGGTCATCCACGACATGAGCGAGCCCGAGGTCAGGCGCCGGTACGCGTTCTTGAACGAGACGCTGTGCCGATTCGAGTCGAGCACCGGCCAGGTCGGGTACGGGATGCACGAGAACATGCTCATCGGCATCCACCGGCCGAGCGGATTCCTGACTCCCGACGCGCTGGCGCCTTGACCGAGTCGCGCGACGGCGTCTCCCTCACCAACCTCGACGAGTCACTGTTCGACGGCGCTGGCGCCACGAAGCGCGATCTCGTCGACTATCTCGACGCGGTCCACGACCGCATCCTCCCGGTCCTCGCGCGCCGGCCGCTGTCGGTCATCCGGGTGCATCGCGGCCAGGAGGCGTTCATGCAGAAGAACGTGCCGAGGTACACGCCGGAGTGGGTGCGCACGATGACGCTCTGGGCAGAGAGCTCCAAGCGCGACGTGACCTACGCGCTGTGCGACGACCGGCGCACGTTGCTGTGGTTCGCGAACCAGCGCGCCGTCGAGTACCACCCCGCGCTGGTGCTCGCCGAAGACCCCACGCACATGACGCACCTCGTCCTCGACCTCGATCCACCCGAGGGCGAGACGTTCTCCAAGGCCGTGCAGACCGCGCTCCTCGTGCACGAGGTGCTGACGGCGGTCGGCCTCGACGGCGCGGTGAAGACCAGCGGCGCGAAGGGCGTGCACATCTTCGTCCCGATCGATCGGGAGACCGCGACGGACGACGCCGCGGCCGCGATTCGCGCGATCGCCGCGCGCGCGGAGCGCCTCGACCCGGCGCTCGCGACCACCGCCTTCCTGAAGGAGGACCGAGGCGACAAGGTGTTCGTGGACCCGACGCGCGTCGGCGGCGCCACGGTCGTGGCGACCTACAGCCCAAGGGTCCGTTCGGGCGTCCCGGTGTCGTTCCCGGTGACGTGGGACGACCTCCCCGATGTCACGCCCGCCGACTTCACGATCCACACTGCGGCGCGACGGCTCGACGGCAGCGATCCGTGGGCGACGGCGATGCCCGGTCCTCAGCCGCTGGACGCAGATCTCGTCGAGGAGGGCCACGCCATACCGATCCCCCGAGTGGCGGCGATGCACGAGGGCAAGCGCCGCAAGCGAGCCCGGGAACGAAGGTCGTCGGACCACGGCTGATCGTGGTCGCGC
>CAZHKE010000005.1:85958-107704 GCA_964532485.1 uncultured Bifidobacteriaceae bacterium | reverse complement strand
CTCGACGCGCTCGGGCCCGTGCACGCCGAAGCGCTCGCCGACGAGGTCGGCTACGAGTACGGCCGCTCGCTCGCCGACCGCATGGGCCCCGGCGCCGGTCACCGCTCGGCGCGCACGGCCCTGGCCGCGGTCGCCGATGCGCTCACGGCGCACGGGTTCGCGGCGCACGCCGAGTCGAGCGGCAACGAGCTCTCGATCGTCTCGGAGTGCTGCCCCTTCGGCGACACCGCGACGCGATACCCGCACGTGGTGTGCGCGCTCGACCGCGGCATGATCCGCGGGATGCTCGCCGGCCTCTACGGCGAGACCTCACCCCGGTTCGACGTCAGCCGACCCGAGGGCGCCGACCACTGCGTCGCGCGCGTCTGACACGGCCGTGTCGCGCGCCTACCTCGACAACGCCTCCTCGTCGCCGCTGCGCCCTTCGGCGCTCGAGGCGATGCTCCCGTACCTGCGTGACCACCCCGCCGACCCAGGCCGAGTCCACTCGGACGGCCGGGTGACGCGGGTCGCAACCGAGACCGCCCGTGAGCAGATCGCGGCGCTGCTCGGGGCACGGCCCCGCGAGGTGGTGTTCACGGCCACCGGCACCGAGAGCGTCAACGCCGCGGTCTGGGGTGCGGTGACACGCGCCGTCGACACCGACGCGGACGGGCCGCCTCACATCGTCACGACCGCGATCGAGCACTCGTCGGTCATCGACGCCTGCGAGCGTTCGCCTGCCGAGGTGACCCGGGTCGGCGTCGACCGCCTCGGCCGGGTCGACGCCGAGGCCGTCGCGGCGGCGCTGGGCCCTTCGACGGCCCTCGTGTCGATGCAGGTCGCCAACCACGAGGTCGGCACGGTGCAGCAGGTCCTACCCGAGGTCGCTGCACTTGCGCGAGAGCGCGGGGCGCTCGTCCACGTCGACGCGTGCGCGGCTGCCGGCCACCTCGCGATCGACTTCGCCGCGCTCGACGCCGATCTTCTGTCGGTGACCGCGCACAAGCTCGGAGGACCCAAGGGCTCGGCCGCGCTCCTCGTGCGCCGCGGGCTCCGGCTGCCACCGTTCGTGGTGGGCGGGATGCAAGAGCGCGCCCGGCGCGGCGGGATCGAGGACGTTCCGGCGATCGTCGGCTTCGGCGCCGCAGCCGCCGAGCTCCTCGACCGCGATCGGCTGGCCACCGAAGCCGCTGTCGCGCGTGCCCAGACCGCGCGGATCCTCGAGGAGGCACTCGCGATCGACGGCGTGCAGCGGTACGGCGACCCCGACTTCTGCCTCCCCCACCTCGTGTGCGTCGGCATCGCCGGCGTCGAGGCGGAGCCGATCCTGCTCGCGCTCGATCAGCGCGGGATCGCCGTGCACTCGGGCTCGTCGTGCTCGAGCGAGACGCTCGAGCCGTCACCGGTCCTCGAGGCGATGGGCGTCGACGCCGACCGATCGTTGCGCCCGAGCGTCGGCTGGAGCACCACCGATGCCGACGTGGACGCGTTCTGCGAGGCGTTCCCCGAGGTCGTCGGGAAGCTGCGGGCGCTGCGTTCGGGTTGAACGAGGCGCGCATCGAAACGACACGTGCGATCCAGCGGAAGCGAGAAGCCATGATCCCGGTGCAGCGTCTCAACCATGCCGTGCTGTACGTCCGCGACGCCGCCGGCGCGGCCACGTTCTACCAGGAGCTGTTCGGCTTCGAGGTCGTGACGGAGATGCCTGGCGCGGTGTTCCTCCGCGCCTCGGGCTCCTCGAACCACCACGACCTGGGGCTGTTCTCCGTCGGTACTGACGCCCCCGGCCCGCAGCAGGGCGGCGTCGGCCTGTACCACCTCGCGTGGCAGGTCGCGAACATCGAAGATCTCGCGACGGCCCGTGACGGGTTGCTGCGCTTCGACGCCTACGCCGGCGAGAGCGACCACGGGGCGACGAAGTCGATCTACGGCAAGGACCCCGACGGCAACGAGTTCGAGGTCATGTGGATGGTGCCGCGCGAGGAGTGGGGCGAGTACGAGCGCTCCGCACCGGTGGCACCGCTCGACCTGGCGCGCGAGGTGGAGCGGTTCGGCTCGCCGTAGTCGTCGACCGCCGCAGCCGGCGCGTCAGTGCGAGTGGCCGGCCGACGCGAAGTACGGGTTCAGGCCCGAGGCGTGGTCGGTGACGTCGACGATCCGGTCGATCTCAGGGACGGCCTCCACGATCGCGACCTCGATCCCCTGCTGGAGCGTCGCCGCCGCCATGCCGCAGCCCTGACAACCGCCCGACAGCACCACGTAGGCGACCGGGGCCTCGACCGCGACGAGCTGCGCCTGCCCACCGTGGGCCGCGATCGCCGGGTTCACCTGCTCGTCGAGCACGGCGACGACGGTGCGGGCGACGTCGCCCGTCAGCTCGGTGTCGGCCGCCTCCGACCACGGCGGAGCCACGGGCTCCGGGTCGGGCCGGTTGGGGTTCTGCATGACCATGCCCGAGCCGGTGAAGTCGAGGGTCGCGCCGGTGAGCCTCTCGGCGCTCTCGGAGCGGACGACGACGGGCAGGTCGCCGTGCTTCTCGACGAGATCGGCGGCACCGGCCTCACCCTGGGGACGGAGATCCATCGTGTAGCTGTACGCGCCGTCCTGGATGCCGGAGATCTCGACGAAGAGCGCGAGCGACTCGGCGTCTTCCTCGCCGGCACGGACCTCGAGGATCTTGTCGCGGGCTTCGTCGGTGATCGTCAGTAGGTCGCTCATGGCTCGTTCACCCTCGTTCGAAGTCGTCTGTCGTCGCGAGTGCGCGACTACACGCTCATTCTACCAGTCTCCGCTGGATCAACTCTCCGCCCCCTCGGTCGGTGCGGGTCGGGGTCGTTGGTGGGCGCCGGCGGGGGGGTCGGGGGGGTCGGGCGGGACGAGGTCGTGCGTGGCCGGGGGGTGCGCTCAGTCAGCCATGAATTCGAGGTCCGTGACCTTCCAGCCCTCGGCCTCGGTACCTTCCACCGTCAGGAAGGCCGCACCACCTTCGTAGCTGTAGGCGCACACCGGCACACCGGGATCGCTGCGATCGCACCCCCGCGACATCCAGGTGTTGCCGGCACCCTTCGTTCGGAACAGCTCGTGGACGACCGCGTCGGTCGCGCACCGCTTCGCCGCCGCCTCGTCGTCGCTCCCCCACGACTGCACGAGGGTCCGGGACGCGTCTTCGGCGGTGTCGCAGATGATCCCGACCGTGACCGAGGTCGTGTCCTCGGTCGTCGAGGTCGCCTGTGTGCCGCGCGTCGAGGTGCTCGAGCTCGATTCGTCGCCGCTGTCGCACGCGGCGGTTGTCACCACGATGGCAAGCGCCAGGCTCGACGCCGCGATCGCCCGCCGCATCAGGTCTCGGAGCGGAGCACGTTCAGCGCGGAGCCGGCCCGGAACCACTTGATGTGCTCGTCGGACATCGTGTGGGCGGTCTGGATCTCGTCGCTCTTGCCGTTGGCGTGATGCAGGACCACGGTGACGGTCTTGCCGGGGGCGAGGTCGGCGAGGCCGACGATGTCGATGGCGTCGTCGACCAGCACCCGCTCGTAGTCGAGCGGGTTCGAGAACGTCAGCGCCAGGACGCCCTGCTTCTTGAGGTTGCCCTCGTGGATGCGCGCGAAGGACCGCACGATCACCGCCCGACCCCCCATGTAGCGAGGCTCCATCGCGGCGTGCTCGCGCGATGAGCCCTCGCCGTAGTTCTCGTCGCCCACGGCGGCCCATGCGATCCCAGCATCCTTGTAGGACTGCGCGAGGTCGGGCAGCGGGGCGGTGGACCCGTCGCGCACGTCGATCCCCTGTCCCGGCTCGTCGAGCGCGAACGCGTTGTTCACGCCCGTGAAGAGGTTCTGGGAGATGTTCGTGAGGTGACCCCGGTAGCGGAGCCACCTTCCGGCCGGTGAGATGTGGTCGGTCGTGCACTTCCCGGTCGCCTTGAGGAGCACCGGCAGTCCTGTGAGGTCTTTGCCGTCCCAGGCCGGAAACGGCTCGAGGAGCTCGAGGCGCTCCGAGTCGGGCTTCACGACGATCTCCACCGAATCACCGTCGTCGGCGGGCGCGAGGAACCCCGACTTGCCCGGGTCGAAGCCCTGGTCAGGCAGCTCGTCGGCGACCGGTGGCTCGAGACGCACGCCCCGGTCGCCGTTGCTCATCGGCTCGTGCACGAAGTCGTGGTCGAGTCGACCGGTGAGCGCCATCGCGACGACGGTCTCCGGTGACGCGATGAACGACAGCGTCGCCGCGTTGCCGTCGTTGCGCGCCGGGAAGTTTCGGTTGAACGACGAGACGATCGTGTTGGTCTCACCCGTCTGGATGTCGTCGCGCTTCCACTGACCGATGCACGGACCGCACGCGTTCGCGAGCACGGTTGCGCCGATCGCCTCGAGATCGTCGAGCAGTCCGTCGCGCTCGATCGTCGCACGCACCTGCTCGGAGCCGGGCGTGATCAGAAGCGGCGCCTTCACCGTGAGCCCGGCGGTCTTGGCCTGGCGCGCGACGTGCGCGGCCCGGCCGATGTCCTCGTAGGACGAGTTGGTGCACGACCCCACGAGCGCGTACGAGATGTCGAGCGGATACCCCTCGCCCTCGGCGACCCGGGCGAGCTCACTGATGGGCCGGTCGAGGTCGGGCGTGTGCGGGCCGACGACGTGAGGCTCGAGGTCGTCGAGGTCGATCTCGATGACGCGGTCGTAGAAGCGCTCGGGATCGAGGTCGACCTCGGGGTCCGGACGCAAGAACTCGGCGTACTCGTCAGCGAGACCGGCGAGCTCGGCTCGTCCCGTGGCCTTGAGGTAGAGGGCCGAGCGGGCGTCGTGCGGGAAGAGCGAGCACGTGGCGCCGATCTCCGCGCCCATGTTGCAGATCGTTGCCTTGCCGGTGGCCGAGATCGATTCCGCACCCGGCCCGAAGTACTCGACGATCGCGCCCGTGCCGCCCTTCACGGTGAGGATGCCCGCAACCTGGAGGATGACGTCCTTCGGCGCCGCCCAACCCGAGAGGTGGCCCGTCAGCCGGACGCCGATCACCCGCGGCACCCGGGTGTTGAACGGCCAGCCGGCGAGCACGTCGACCGCGTCGGCGCCACCGACGCCGATGGCGACCATGCCGAGTCCGCCGGCGTTGGGCGTGTGGCTGTCGGTGCCGATCATCATGCCGCCAGGAAACGCATATTGCTCCAGCACGACCTGGTGGATGATCCCGGAGCCGGGCTTCCAGAACCCGAGGCCGTACTTCGACGACACGCTGCGAAGGAACTCGTAGACCTCGGAGTTCACGTCGAGCGCGCTCGCCATGTCGGCGTCGGCGCCGACGCGTGCTTGGATCAGATGGTCGCAGTGCACCGTCGCAGGCACCGCGACGCGCGGCAGACCGGCCGTCATGAACTGCAACAGCGCCATCTGCGCCGTCGCGTCCTGCATCGCGACCCGATCGGGTCGGTAGTCGGCATAGTCGACGCCGCGCTCCATACCGACGGTCGTCGGGTCGTCGGCGTGGGCGACCAGCACCTTCTCGCTGTACGTGAGCGGCCGGCCGAGCCGCTCGCGGGCGACCGCGACTCGTTCCGGGTACTGCTGGTAGCGCGCCTCGACCAGCGCGACCGGTGTGGTGGGGCTTCCCTCGGCGTCGGTCATCGGCATGCTCCGGGCTCGTCGTGCGGGTGTCTTCCCGCAGGCTACGCGGCTATCGAGGGCGCTCCTCGACCGTGACCGCCTCCATCACGTCACCGACCTGCGTCGCCTGGGCGACGTCGACGCCCTCGACCACGTAGCCGAAGAGGTTGTAGTCCTTGCTGAGCTTGCGGGTGCAGTCGTCGATGCAGACGAAGAACTGGGATCCGTTGGTGTTCGGGCCGGCGTTCGCCATCGCGACTGCGCCGAGCGTGTACTCGCCCTTCACGGGCTCGTCGGCCCACTTGTAGCCGGGGCCACCCGTACCGGTGCCCTCCGGGCAACCGCCCTGGATCACGAAGTCGGGGACGACGCGGTGGAACGTGAGACCGTCGTAGAACCCCTGTCGCGCGAGTCCCACGAAGTTGTTGACGGATCTGGGTGCGAGCTGCGGGTCGAGGTCCATGACGATCGTGCCACGACTGGTCGTCACCGTCGCGCGATACATCGCGTTGTCGTCGATCTGCTGCTCCGGCTGCTGGGCCATGGTTGTTGCCTTTCTGTCGAGGTCAGGGGTTCGAGGTTGCCGGCGACTCGAGCGCTTTCGTGAGGTCGGCCAAGAGCTGACGCGCTTGGTCTGCGAACGTGCCTTCGGGCTCGGCGACGAGGTATCGCTGGAGATCTGACTGGGCGGTGGCGAAGTCGCCGTACTCGTTCGCCAACACGATCGCGCGGAAGAACCGGGCGTCAACGAGCGCGGGATCGAGCTCGACGGCGCGGTCGAGCCGTGCACGCGACTCGTCGACGAGCGCGGCGGCGTCGGCCGGTGCCGCCGCGGTGGCTGTCAGATAGAGGATCCGGCCCGACTGCGCCTGTGCCTGCGCGTTGGAGGGGTCGATCCGGCTGATCTCGTCGTACTGGCGCAGCGCAGCAGGCAGGTCGTCCTCGGCTTCGAGGAACTGCGCGAGGAGCAGCCGGCTGGCGACGTCGTCGGGGTTCTGTGCGACCGCGGCCTCGAGGCGAGCTCGCCGGTCCGCCGTCGACGACGGCGCGGGTCCGGGTTGCCGGGCGGTGTTGCCACTGCTCGTCTCGCCCGGGAGTCGTGCCCCGAGTGCGAAGGCGAGCGCCACGCCAGCAACCGCTGCGAACGCGATGATCCCCGCCACGACCAGCCAGCGACGCGCTGCGGGCGGCGGCTCGGCTTCAGGGCGCGCGTCGACCCCGTCGCGAAGCGATCGGATGACGGCAGCAGCGCGAGCCGTGTAGTCGTCGTGGAGCGCCCGGTACGACTCCTCGTCGATCGCGCCCGCGGCACGCTCCTGCTCGAGGTCGTCGAGCGACTTCAACAGGAAGTCGCGTTGCTCTTCGAGTCGTGCGCTCATCCCGAGGCTCGACGTTCGCGCGCCACGAGCGTCTCGTCGGCGTCGGTCGACCGCATCGCAGGTTGCGCCCGCCAACGCCGCAATGCGAGTGCGAGACCGGCTCCGGCGACGAGCAGCACGAGCACCGGGAGACCCCACACCAGGACTCCGAGTCCCTCGCCCTCGGGGTTGAGCAGGATCGACTCGCCGTAGCGATCGACGTACGACTGGCGGATCTCCTCGTCGCTCGCGCCCGCCTCGATGCGGCGCCGGATGTCGGTGCGGATGGCGCGCGCCGTCGACGTCGACGAATCGAAGACCGAGAGTCCCTCGCAGTCGGGACAGCGCAGCTCGGTGGCGAGCTCCCGCGTTCGCACGCGATTCGTACGATCAGCGCCGTCGGGCCACACGGCCCACACGACGACGCCGACGACGACCGAGGCCAGCACGACCCAGGACCAGCGCCTCATCGTCGCTGGCCGCGCGCCGCGGCGAGGAGCGTCTCGAGATCGTCACGAGTCGACGGCCCGATCTGCGCCCCAGCGATGACACCGCCGGGCGTGATCGCAAACGTCTCGGGCTGGCCGCGAGTCCCGAACGCCAGGGCCGCGCGCGCACCGGGATCCATCCCGATCGCCCAGTCGATGTCCCGGCCGGGCTCGTACGCCTTCACCGCGCGCTCGGAGTCATCACGAACGATGCCGATGAGCTCGAAGTCGGGTTCCTCGCCGTGAGCCCGAGCGAAGCTCTTCAGCGCGGGGAGCTCCTCCTTGCACGGCACGCACCACGTGTTCCAGAAGTTGACCAGCACGGCCTTCCCGGCGAGATCCGATACGGAGAGCCGTTCGTCGTCGAGCGTGCGCAGTGAGAACGACGGCACCGGCTCGCCGACCAGCTGGCTCTTCGTCGCATCCGCCTGCGGGTCGCCACCGACCTGAGTCGCCAGGACGACCGCCACGAGCGCGACGACCGCGGCGACAGCCACGGCGATCCAACGAGTCGGGTGATTCATGCGAGCGCGGGCTCCGGTTCACGCGAGTCGACGGCCGGCTCGACGGCCCGTTCGCGCCGCCGACGGCTCCCCGGCACGAGCGCGAGCGCGGTACCGAGCACGACCACGCCGCCCCCGATCCAGAGCCAGACGACCATCGGGTTGACCGCGACACCGAGCGTGACGCGGCCGGTGCCGTTCGTCGGCGACGAGACGAGCGTGAGGTAGATGTCACGGAGGAACCCGGTGCGCACCGATGGCGTGCCGATGGCGCTCGTGGAGTTCGGGAAGATGTTCACTGCGGGGGCATAGACGCCGAGATCGTCGTCGCCGTGCGTGATGCGAACGCGGGCCTTCACCACGCGCTTCTGCGCATCGGCATCGACGTCGCGACCGAGGTAGGTGACGGTGTAGCCGGCGACGGTGGCCGACTCACCGCGCTGGAGGCGCACCTCGCGCTTCGTCGCGTACGTGCTCGACGCCGCGAGCGCCACCGCGATGAGCACGATCCCCGTGTGCACGACGAGCCCCCCGTAGAGGCGAGGGTTGCCGCGGATCGACCGCAACAGCGCGCCGGGCCACGACCCACCGTCGGCCTGCTTGCGCGCCCGCGTCCCGACGACGAACTGACGCAGGATCCCGGCGAGCGCGAACGCGGCAAGCCCGAACGCGAAGACGTCGGTGATGCCGTGGGCGCCGAGCACGATCGCGACGACCATCGTGGTCGCCCCGACCCAAGCGGGGATCAAGAGCCTGCTCCTCAGCACCTCGCTGCTCGTGGTCCGCCATGGCAACGCCGGCGCGACGGCCATCAGGAACAGCAACGCGATGCCGATCGGTGTCGTCATCCGATCGAAGTAGGGCTCGCCGACGCTGAGCTGACGACCCTGCACGGCCTCGGCAAGCAGCGGGTACACGGTCCCGAGCAGCACCACGAACGCCAATCCGGCGAAGAGCAGGTTGTTCGCGAGAAACGCCGACTCGCGTGACACGGGCGAGTCGATGCGACCCGCCGAGCGCAGCGCGTCACCCCGCCAAGCGATGAGCCCGATGCCCGTCGCGGCCGTCACGGCAAGGAAGCCGAGCAACCACGGGCCGATGGTCGACTCCGTGAAGGCGTGCACCGAGTTCAGGACGCCAGACCGGGTCAGGAACGTGCCGAGGATCGTCAGGCAGAACGTCGCGATCACCAACGACAGGTTCCAGACGCGAAGCATCCCTCGGCGCTCCTGGATGATCACGGAGTGGATGAAGGCGGTCGCGGTCAGCCACGGGAGCAGGGACGCGTTCTCGACCGGGTCCCATGCCCAGTAGCCACCCCAGCCCAGCACCTCGTAGCTCCACCAAGCGCCGAGGATGATGCCGACGGACAGGAACACCCAGGCGACGAGCGTCGCCCGGCGGACGTCGGCCAGCCAGCCTTCGCCGAAGCGTCCGGTGACCAGCGCCGCGATGGCGAACATGAACGGCACGGTGAAGCCGACGTACCCGAGGTAGAGCATCGGGGGGTGGAAGGCCATCAACGGATGGTTCTGGAGCAACGGGTTGGGACCTCGGCCGTCGGCAGGCACGACCGACAGCGTCTCGAACGGGTTGGCCGGTCCCAGGACGAGCGCGAAGAAGAACAGTGCGACGACGAGCCCGACGATCGTCGCGACGGCGACCAGTGGATCTGCGGCTCGGTCGCGGAACTTCATCGCGACATAGGTGAGGTAGCCGCCCAGCACCAGGAGCCACAGCAGGATCGAGCCCTCCAGGGCCGCCCACAGCCCGGTGACCGAGAAGAGCAGCGGCGTGCCCGTCGCGTTGTTCTCGGCGACGTACTTGAGTGAGAAGTCGTGCGAGACGAGTGCCCACTCCATCGCCCCGGCCGCGATGACGCCGGCGATCAGCACGCCGAAGACGAAGCGTCGACCGAGGACGAGCAGCGACTCGTCGTGCTTCACGAGGCCGCGCAGGAGCACGACGATGCCGAGGAGCGCGCAACTCGCGCCCAGCGCGAGCGCGAGCACGCCCAGCGAGGCCTTCACCCGGCCCCGATCGCCTTCGATTGATCGACGTCGGGTGGCTCGTAGTCGTTGCCGTGCCGGATCATGATCCGGTCGGAGTCGAACGCAGGGCCGCGGCCCCAGTGGCCCTCGCAGACGACCGGCGCGCCCGCCTTGAACAGCTCGGGAGGATCGCCGACGTGGTCGATCGTCGCCGTCGCCTCGCCGTCGGTCACGCGGAACCTCACGCCGTCGTTCGTCTCCGTGATCGAGCCGGGCACGACCTCGCCGGCGAGACGGAAGCGGTCCCCGCCTTGGTCCTTCCGCTGGGCGACCGCTTCCGACACCGTCCGGAAGTACACGACGTTGCTGGAGAGCACGACCGCGAGCGCGACGATCGCAACGATCGCAACACCGCACATGCCGACGGCGATCCACGCGCGCCGACGTCGGCGCTGGGTCGCTGGCGTGCTCGACGTCATCGCAGAGCGCTCACGCGTCGCGATCGAACCGCTCGGCATGGCGCGTGCGCCGGCGCAACCAGAGCCAGTAGCCCGCGAGCACGCCCGCAGTGATCGACCAGCCGGCGACGACGTAGCCGACGTCGCTCACGATCCACGCTCGCTCATCCGACCGGCACCTCTTCCTTCCGGCTCCCGCGCCCGGGCGTCCCGGCACCGGCGACGCGCTCGGCGATGGCCTGCTCGAGCTCGCGCTGCTCGAGATCCTCCTCGAGCGATTCGAGCCGGTATCGCCGATCGAGCAGGTACACGTAGACGAGCGTGAACGCGAGCACGCCCCACCAGAGCGTGAACGCCATCACGCCGTGGATGTTCGCCTTCAGCTCGGGATCGAACACCGTCGCCTCTTGGTGCAGGGTCCGCCACCAGCTCACCGAGAAGTGGACGAGCGGTACGTCGACGAACGCGATGAGGGCGGCGATCGCACACCGCTTCGCTCGCGCTTCGGGTGCCGCAGGCACCTTCCGGAGCGCTAGGTAGCCGAGGTAGAGGAAGAGGAGCACCGCCGTGGTCACCAGACGCGCGTCCCATGCCCACCACACACCCCAGACCGGTCGACCCCAGAGCGACCCGAGCATGAGGGTCAGGGCGGTGAAGAGGACGCCGAGCTCCGCCGAGGAGCCGGCGATGCGGTCCCACACGGCGGCGCGGGTGCGGGGCCACAACCACAGCGCCGAGGAGAACGCGGTCACGCCGAACGCCAGGTACGCGATCCACGCTGCCGGAACGTGGAGGTACATGAGGCGCTGCGCGTCGCCCTGGACGTCATCGGGCGGAGCTCCCCAGAGCCCGAACAGCGCGAGGACGACGAGCGCAGCCAACGCTGCCCATCCGAGCGCGCGTCCGACGGCTGGCTTCAGCAGGGTCACGCTTCCTCCAGGAGCGGGCCGAAGGCGAGCATTCCGGCCCCCACTGCCAAGACCGCGAACACGCTGAGCACCCCGACCCACGGCCACGCGTCCGAGGGAGCACCGTCGATCGCGGCTTCCCATGCACGTGTGGCGCCGAGCAGGACCGGCGACACCACGGGGAGCAGCAGCACCGGCACCAGCGTCTCCCGCATCCGGAGTCCGACGGCGAGTACGCCGTAGAGAGTACCGGTGGCCGCCAGGCCGACGGTCGCGGCAAGCGTCGCGAGGACGAGTGGCCCGATCGACGAGAGGCTCACGTCGAAGAGGAGGACGACGCCGGCCGCGAGGAGCGCTTCGAGCACGACCAGCTGCACCGCGATCGCGGCCGCCTTGCCGAGGAAGATCGCCGCCGGGTCGAGACCAGACAGTCGCAATCCGTCACGCGCGGCGTGCTCCGTCTCGATCGTGAACGCTCTGGAGACCGCGAGGAGGACCGCGAGGAGGACCGCGACCCAGAACAAGCCCGGCGCAACGCGGCGGAGCACGCCGCGATCCGGATCGAGGGCGAACGCGAACAGCAGCAGCACGATCGCGCCGAACGGGAGGATCTGCTGCAGCGTGACGCGCGCGCGCCGCTCGATGCGCAGGTCCTTGCCCGCGACCAGCCCGACCTCCTGTGCGAGGTTCACTGTCGGGCCGGCTCCGGCTGCGGCTCTGCGGCGAGCGATCCATGCGCGCGACCGGCGGTCAGCACGACCTCGCGGGTAGCGAGTGCGCGCGTGCGATCGAGCTCGTGCGATGCCAAGAGCACGGTCCGCCCGTCCTCCGATGCTGCGGCGAGCACCTCGTCGAGGACCGCCCGCCCCTCGGCATCGAGACCTGCGTGCGGTTCGTCGAGCAGCAGCAGCTTTGGCCCCCGCGCGAGTGCGATGGCCAGCGCGAGGCGACGACGCTGCCCGGTGGAGAGTCGTCCGTGGGCCACGTCGGCGAGCGGTGCGAGCCCCAGCTGCTCCAAGGCGTCGGCGGCGACGTCGGGTGAGGCACCGGCAGCGCGCACGGCGAAGTCGACGTTCTCGCGTGTGGTGAGGTCGTCGTAGCAGGCGGACTCGTGGCCGACCAGCGCCAGCTCTCGACGATGCGATCTGCGGTCGCGAGTGAGGTCGCGACCGAGCACCTCCGCTTCGCCCGAGTGCACGGCGACGAGACCCGCGATGAGACGCAAGAGGGTGGTCTTGCCGGCGCCGTTCCCGCCCGACAACAGGACGACCTCGCCGGCGGCGGCATCGAGGTCGAGCCCGGCGAGAGCCGGGAACCGACCGAGGAGGCACACGATGGAACGAAGACGCACGACGGGCTGCACGGGCACTCCCACAGGGTGCTGCGAAGTGTACGAAGGGCCCCGAGGCGGCGGCGAACCGCCGCAGATCCCGTCAGCGCCACGCTCCCCCGGGCGTTCACACGTAGGATCGGTGGGGTGCGAAGAGTCGTCGGCGCGATCGGACGGGTCTTCATCACGGCCGGGATCCTCATCCTCTTGTTCGTCGCGTACCAGCTGTGGGGAACCGGGCTCTACGCGGCTCGCGAGCAGGACCAGCTCGAGCAGCAGTTCAACACAGCGCTGGCTCGGGAGGACGCTCGGCCATCGTCGTCGGCGACCTCATCGAGCACCACGTCGACGACGGTCACGGGCGTGCCGCCGAGCTCGACGACCACCACGACGTCGGCGCCGTCACCGCCACCGCCCCCCGACGGTGAGGCCGTGGCTCGCATCGAGATCCCGGAGATCGGCGTCGATTCGATCGTCGTCAACGGTGTGACGCGCGACGATCTCCGCAAGGGTCCGGGCCATTACCCGGACACACCGTTGCCCGGCCAGGAGGGCAACGCGGCGATCGCCGGACACCGGACGACCTATGGCGCGCCGTTCGGCGACCTCGACCAGCTCGCGGAGGGTGACCTCATCCAGGTCCGAACGCTGCAGGGCAACTTCAAGTACCGCGTGAGTGAGCAGCTCATCGTGCGACCGTCCGACGTCGCCGTGATCCTGCCGACGCCGGTCGATCCCGACGATCCGTCGAAGGGATTCGAACCCACCCTCACGCTGACGACCTGCAACCCGAAGTACTCGGCGGCGCAGCGCCTCGTCATCAAGGCAGCTCTCGAGGACGGCGACGAAGCGTTCGCGGCGTCCAAGCTCGCGCGGAATGTGACGATCACCGAGGAAGGTCTCTCCGGCGAGGAAGGATCGAAGCTCCCTGCGGCGATCGCGGGCGCGATCGCCGCGATCATCGGGTTGCTCTGGTGGCTCCTGTTCCACCGTCACCCGCGTTGGACGAGCTGGTTCATCGGAGCGATCCCGTTCGCGGTCGCGCTCTTCTTCTTCTACTCGTACCTCGAGCGCGTGCTCCCGGCGAACTACTGACCAACGGTCGACCGACCGAGCGGGCTCATCAAGAAGTCGACCGCGCGGACCGAGGCGCTCAGCGGCCCTCGAACTCCGGTGGCCGCTTCTCGCTGAAGGCAGCGAGCCCCTCCCGGAGGTCGGCACTCTCGAACGCCGCCGTCTCGATGTCGGCGACGAGGGCGC
Organism: uncultured Bifidobacteriaceae bacterium; assembly: GCA_964532485.1. Classification (GTDB taxonomy): domain Bacteria; phylum Actinomycetota; class Acidimicrobiia; order IMCC26256; family PALSA-555; genus DATBSK01. The sequence continues at coordinate 93,829 of CAZHKE010000005.1, read as the reverse complement.
GGTCGTGGGCGGTGAGGCCTCCCGACGCTGCGACGAGCCCCAGCGCACGCTTGTGGCCCCGAACGCTCAGCGGCGCAAGCTTCGCGATCTCCTGCGCGAAGACCCGCGCGGCGCTGACCGCATCCAAGGCGCGTCGTTGCACGAGACCGACGCTCGCTGCCTCGTCGACATCGAGCACGCGCGCCGTCAGCAGGATGTCTCGCGCCGTCGCTTGCCCGACGAGGATCGCGAGGCGCTGGATGTTCGAGGCACTCAGCATGACTCCGAGCCGCCCGGCAGGGATGCCGAACCGTGCGTGGGGAGCAACGACACGGAGATCGCACGCGACCGCGAGCTGCATGCCGGCGCCGAGCGCCGCTCCGTTCACCGCCGCGATGACTGGGGCCGGGTAGGTCACGATCGTGTCGAGCAGAACCTCGAAGGACTGACGGAACGTGTCGCCACCGCCGTGCTCCAAGCCACCGGCGGTATCGGCGGCGCGACGCCCGAGGTCGGCACCTGCGCAGAAGGCCTTGTCGCCGGTGCCGCCGATGACGACGGCGCCGAGATCAGCGTCATCGTTCAGCAGGGACGTGAGCTCCTCGCAGAGCTCGGCATCGAGCGCGTTGCGGCGCTCGGGCCGATCGATGAGCGCGACTCCGACGTCGCCGACATGCTCCCACGCCACCGGCATGTCAGGACTCGTCGATCAACGCGATCAGATCACCTTCCTGCACGACGTCCTCGGGAGCTACGTGCAGCTCGCGCACGACACCCGGGACTTCCGTCACGACGGGGATCTCCATCTTCATGGACTCGAGGATGACGATCTCGTCGCCCTCGGCCACCATCTGTCCCTCTTCGACGCGCACCTGCCAGACGTTGGCGGTGATCTCGGCGCGGAGCTCGTGCATAGCGCGGCAGCGTAGTCAGACCGGCAGGACGCCGTGCTTTCGCCACGGTCGGTCGATCTGCTTGTCGCGAGCGATCTGAAGTCCCCGCCAGATGGCGTGGCGCGTGTCCGCCGGATCGATCACGTCGTCGATCAGCGCGTGGCCCGCCGCGACGTAGGGGTCGATGTTCCTCCGGATGTCCTCGGCAAGCTCGAGACGCCTCTGCACGCGATCCTCTTCGGGCACCTCTTCGAGCGTGCGTCGATGGATGATGTTCACGGCTCCGTCGGGCCCCATCACCGCGATCTCGGCGGTCGGCCATGCGACGAGGTAGTCGGGTTCGTACGCATAGCCGTTCATCACGAAGTAGCCGGCGCCATAGCTCTTCCGCATCACGACGCTGATCTTCGGAACGGTCGCCTCGGAGACCGCGAACAGCATCTTGGCCCCGTGCCGGATGATGCCCTGCTTCTCGACCGCGGACCCGACGATGAATCCTGGGACGTCGTGCAAGAACACGAGCGGGATGTTGAACGCGTCGCAGAGCCAGACGAACCGCGCCGCCTTGTCGGCTGCATTGACGTCGAGCGCGCCGCCGAGGACCATCGGCTGGTTGGCGACGACACCGACCGGCGCGCCTCCGATGCGCGCCAGGCCGGTCACGAGGTTCTTTGCCCAGTCTGGCTTGATCCACAGAATCTCGCCGCCGTCGGCGATGCTCGCGACGACCTTGCGAACGTCGTACGCCCGTCGCGGAGCCGTCGGCACGATGGTGTAGAGCTCGTCCACGCGCCGGTCGACGGGATCAGCGCTCTCCCGAATCGGCGGGTCCTCTCGATTGTGTGACGGGAAGAACGAGAGGTAGCGACGGACGACCTCGAGGCACTCACGATCGTCTGCGACCTCGAGGTCCGCGCATCCCGAGATCTTCGTGTGGACGGCGGAGCCCCCCATCTCCTCCTCGGTGACGTCTTCGCCAACGGCCGCCTTGACGAGATGGCGCCCGCCGAGTGCCATCGACGACGTTCCCTTCACCATCGGGACGAAGTCGGCCAGCGCCGGGATGTACGCGGTGCCGGCGGCGCAATGGCCGAGCATCGCGGCGACCATCGGCACGACACCGCTCATCGCGACTTGCTCTCGGAACAGGTCCCCTGCTCCGGCGAACGTCGAGCCCGACTCCGACTGGATGCGGGCGCCAGCAGAGTCCAGCAACCAAACCATCGGGATCCGCTGGCGGATCGCGAGCTCTCGCAGGTGCTTGATCTTCACCTCCCCGACGCGGCCCATGGATCCCGCGAGGACGGTGAAGTCGTAGGCGGCGACGGCGACCCTTCGGCCGTCGATCTCACCGATGCCGGTGACGGCACCATCAGCCGCCAGGAAGCGATCGGCATATGCCGCATCCATGCTGTCGGCCAGGATCCCGAGCTCCACCCACGTTCCCGGGTCGAGCAAGAGGTCGAGACGTTCGCGAACGGAGAGCTTTCCGAGCGAGTGCTGGCGTTCGACGCGATCTTCGCCGCCCATGCCGAGCGAGCGCTCCCGGCGAGCGTCGAGCTCGTCGACGAGCGGACTCCAGTCGTGGACGTCACCACCGCTGGTCGCGCCCGAACCACCCTGATCGCTCATGCGGGCAATACTCGCACGCGCTCACAGCACGCGTGATGAGATGTTCGAGATCTAGGAATCGCGCACCGGAAGACCGTCGACCATCGCCTCGACGACTGCGACCATCACCGCATCGTCGTCACCGATCTGAGGCCGCACGGCCGCGCGGCCTCGCCGCACCGCGACCACGATCGAGACGATGGCCACAACCGCCGACGCGAAGTAGAGCCCTGCCTCGAGACCAGCGGCGCTCGCGACCACGCCCGACGAGGCCCCCATGATCGGCACCAGCGACTCGACGACCAGGATCCCGCCGATCATCGGCAAGTCAGCGCGCCCGTGGTTGAGCAGGAGTCGCAACGCGACGATCATCGCTACCACGGCGATGCCGACGGCGACACCTGCAGCGAGCCCGACAAACGCTCCGATCACCGACACCGAGACGCCGCGGGTGACCAGCGCGCCGACGACCCCCGCCGCAACGCCGGATACGGCGCGCGTGGTGACCATCACCCAAGAGGCACGCACGTCGACGAGCCCAGCCGGCACGGAGATCACGAACACGTCCAGTGCGACCAGCACTGCAATCAGGGTCGCGAGCCCAACCCACGTACCCACCTCGACCATGATGACCCCGCACAGCACTCCAGCCAGGCCGAAGACGAGCATCACAGTGTCGGAACGGATGAGGGCCGAGACGCAACGCGGCCCCTGACCATGGACCAATCCGAGAGCAAACCCGACAATCGCGTTGTTGAAGATCCAGTACACGCACAGGGCCAAAACTGCACCTACAAGCTGCGCGATGCTGCCAGCCTCGAAGACCCGATACACCAGAGTTGCCAGAACCGCAGGAATGACAGTTGCGGTCAAGTTGACGAAGATCTTCAAGAGCCGACAATCGCGAATGTGCTCTCGGTGAAGTGCAGCCGCGGCGGCGCAAAGAATCGGAGGCAGCAGCGACAATCCACCCAAGCCCACGATGCACGCACAGATGACCACGACACTCGCGCTGAGAGCTGTCTCATCCGCATAGATCGCTTCCCGATGTGTCGCGACAACGGTTAGGGCGACCAAAGCGAGCGTTGCCCACAATGAAATCGAGGTGCTATCCGCAACAGCTACAACAATGCAGACACCACCTGCAGCTATCGCGCCGAAAACCACGAGCATCATGAGTCGTCCCGACCCAATCGCTCCTACCGGATGCAACGGCGCACTATTCCAAGAACGCATCACGCGCGATCGTCCTCATTTCGCGTTTTTCCGAGTCGATACCCATACAGATCGACAATCTGCTCGTAGTGAGATGCGCATCCCGAACAAGTATTGAGGTGGAGTTCGAGCCGAGAGCGCGTCCTGCGGGTGAGTAGCCCTCGATGGAAGCGTCCAAGCCGTATCCGAACAGCTCGGCACTCGGCCTCGTCGGTTCGTTCGTCGAGTTCCATGCATGCACTGATCAATTCTTCGCGGGCACGGTGCGCCCTCTGCCGGGCCGCCACTGCGGTAATGCCCAACGACTCGGACAGCTCCTGGTAGTCGAGTCCTTCCAGGTACCGAAGCCTGATGACGTCCTGACTCGTCGTAGAGAGCGACGCGAGCGCCGTAGCTGCGAGCTTGGCTTCCAGGAGAGTGAGCACCTGCTCCTCCGGCTCGAGCTCGTCGGACGGTATGACCTCGGCCGCGTCCGAGCCGAGGACATGTCGTCGCGACCGCGAACGAAGCTGGTTCCGCCACACGTTGCGAACCGCGGTCAGCAGATAGGAGCGAACCTTCGTCTCGTCCTCGATGAACTCTGCTCGTCGCAGCACGTTCAACAGCGCGGTCTGTGCGAGATCCTCCGCCTCGTGCGGACTTCGCGTCAGTCGACGAGCGAGTCGGTACGCGTCATCGCGATACCGGGCGATGACGGCGCGGAGCTCCTCTGGAGCCGAGTGGCCGGCGTCTTCCATCGCGCCCTCCCAGCTTCCCCGCCTCTGCGGGCGCCTGAAGCGCGCGCAAACTATCGACGTCCTCAGCCGATGTCCATGGGCACACCGCAGAAATCATGCGTCACGCGAGCGCGCTGCTTGTGTCACGCGCCACCTGTCAGCGACCGCGCCACTCCGGCGCGCGCTTCTCTGCGAACGCTGCCACGCCTTCCGTAGCATCCTCGGAGAGCGACGTGACGGTGAGCTGGCTCTGGAGATGATCAAGCGCGGCGTCGGCACCCATCTCGAGCACCCGGTAGAAAGAGTCGCGACCCAGTCTGATGATGAGTGGCGACTTCGCGGCCAGGTCCGCGGCGAGCGCGTCGACGGCGGAGTCGAGGTCCTCGACCGGAACGACCCGGTTGACGAATCCGATCCTCATGGCCTCGGCAGCGTCGACTCTGCGACCAGTCATCATCAGCTCGAGCGCGATCCGCGGCGACATCGCCCGCAGCAGCGGAACCGTGATCATGTACGGCCAGAGCCCGACGTTGATCTCAGGCGTGCCGAACACGGCATCATCCGCGGCAACCACGAGATCGCATGCCATCGCAAGTCCGAAGCCTCCCGCGAGGGCATACCCACGTACACGTGCGATGGTTGGCTTTCCAAGCGACCAGAGGTCGCGAAACAGGTCTGCGAGCAACCCACGACCGTCGTGGGCGGCTATCGCTCCCTCAGACTGGCTCGCCGAACCGAGATCGGCGCCCGCGCAGAAGGCTGCATCGCCGGCACCGGTGACGACGAGGACCCGGACCTCGGCATCGTCACGCGCCCTCGCGACTGCGTCACGCAGTCCCGACATCACTTCCAGCGACATCGCGTTGCGGCGTTCGGGTCGATTGATCGTCGCGCATGCGATGCCGTCGACGACCACGTACTCGAGCTCCGCCACGCAGTCATCGTAGGCATCGTGCGCGAACGGCTGCCCGCTAGCGTGGCGACGTGTGGCTCCTCGTCCTGACGGTCGGCGCCGCCGCGTTGATCGTCGTTCTGACGTGGGGCGACTTCCGTGAACTCGGGCGACTTCGGATCGTCGGCGTCTGGCTGCTGTTCGTCGGGCTCGCGATCCAGGTCGCGCTCGAGTTCGTCGACTTCACGAACGACCAGATGGACTCCATCGGCTACGGCGTCCTCATGGTGTCGTATGCCTTCATCCTGTCGTTCTGCTTCGCGAACCTCTCGATTCGTGGGTTCGGGGTCATCGCGGTCGGCGTCGCCCTCAACGCGCTCGTGATCGGGCTGAACCAGGGCATGCCGACCGTCGGGATCGGCAATGACAAGGCCGGCAACCGCGTCGAAGAGCCGGCGGAGCGGACCGTCAAACACCGCCAGGAGCGCGACGACGATCTGCTCGGTGTGCTCGGCGACAAGATCGTGTTCCCCGAACCGTTCGACACGGTCGTGTCGTTCGGCGACCTGATCATGTCAGTCGGGATCTGCGAGCTCGTCTACTACGGGACTCGAAGACGGCGGCGGCGCACCAGCCGGGGGACGTCACCTCCTCGCAACGCTCAGACCCCCACGGCAAGGACTCCTCGTCGATCGAGCACTCGCTCGAGTGCGTTCACGACGCGACCGTCGTACACGTACAGCGGACCGGTGTAGATCGCCTCCAGCGCCCAGGCCGCGTGCTCCTCGCGACCGTCCGTGAGCTCGTCGAACGCACTCGCAACCTTGAGGATCTGACCGGCGAGCGTGCCGCCCGACTCGGCAGCGCCAACGGGCGGCCGATACAACATCGGTTCGGCGGCGACGATGTCCCCGGCAGCCGCGAGCGCCTCGCTTCCTCGCAGCATGGCCCCACCGGCGTCCGACACCGCCTTGGCCTCGAGCGGGGAGCCGTCCGTCGGCGCATCAAGGCACACGGCGCCGAGGTGATGGAGCAACGATGCGGTCTCGAGCTGCTCGACCGCGGTCGTGCTCAAGCCGAGATCGGTTCCCATCTCGACCGCAACGTCAGCGACCCGCTGGGCGTGACCCGGCCGCACGAGGCCCGCGAGCTCGGGCGCGCGCCCCAGCGCTCCAACCGTCTGCCAGAAGCTGCGGCGGGTCGAGGCCACGAGCTCGAACGAGTACCACGCGGCGAGAAGCGGGATCGAGAAGAGGAGCGGGCCCCAGAGGCCGAGTCGCCCCGCGCCGTCGACGCCGTCGTAGCCGACCGACATCAGGATCGCCGAGGTGATGAGCGCCAGGTCGGCACCGCGAGCACGGGGGGGCGCGACCCTCCGCTCTCGCACGTACGTGAACACGTCGGCAACGACGATCTCGGCGATTACTGCAGCCGCCAGGCTGCCGAGCACGACCACCTGTGTGTCGTCACCGCCCGCCGACTCATTGATCGCGATGAACATTCCCATGGCCGCGAACGCCTCGACCAAGCGCTCGAGGAAGAGCAGCGTCCGGTTCAGGACGCCACGCGGGTTCTCGAGCAGCAGCATCGCGATCGCAAAGGATGCCGTCACCGTCAGCGCGAACTGGCCTGGGTCAGCTGCTCGCAGGACAACCACGACGATCGCGAACGAAAGCGGGAGCGGAGCGCGGTTCACAGGCCGAAGCCGGAACTGCTCGGCGACAACCAGCGCGGTCGCGAGCACGATCAGGCTCGTCATCGATTCCGAGACGCCGTTGAGGTCGGCCATGCACGCGGCGAGCACCCCGAAGACCGCGACGAGCGTGAGGTGCATGGACCGGGTCACGACGACACCTCATGCTCAGCTTCGAGATCTCCGAGACCAGCCGACCCGATTCCGCGTGCGGGCGGTGGCACGGCGAAGTCGGTGATGTCGGTCTCGTGCCCAGCGCCATGGCACTCACCCCGCGTCTCGAGAGCCGAGATGAGAGCTTCGACGCAGTGAGGATCGAACTGAGTCCCCGAGTTCGCGCGCAGCTCCTCGAACGCCACGTCCTGGGACAAGGCCTTGCGGTACGCACGCGTCGACGTCATCGCGTCGAAGGCGTCGGCCACGAGGACGATTCGGGCCTCGAGCGGACCATCGATTTCGCCTGCCACCTCGGCCTCGACGCTGGAAGCCACCGGCGCGAGGAAGTCGATCCGGGCAAGCAGCTCGAGGGACGCCTCCTCGTGCCGCCGCATCTCGGCGTACTCGGCAGCCGTGAGCCGGCCCGGCTTGTTGAGGATCTGGTTGGGTACGACGAGCTTGCCGATGTCGTGCATCAACGCGGCATGACGAAGGCGCTGCTGGCGTCGCGGACGGAACCCGAACTCCTCGCCGACGAGCTCGGCGAACCTCGCGACTCGCTCGACGTGACCGGCCGTGTACCGATCCTTGGCTTCCAACGCACGGGTGAGCGTCGAGAGAGTCGCGTCCTGCGCCTCGCGCAACGCCAGATAGGACGCGAATGCTGAGCGAGCGATCAAGATCGGCGCGACGAACAGCGGAACGAGCCAGGCACC